>JBEKGH010000096.1:0-15764 GCA_050012895.1 Occallatibacter sp. | reverse complement strand
GCAGTCCAAGCAGCCCGACAAGGAACTCTACGACAAAGCCATGGTGGCCATGAAGAAAGGCCGCTACGACGTCGCCCGCCTCGACCTGCAGACCCTGCTGAACACCTATCCCGAGTCGGAATTCCGCATGCGTGCCAAGCTTTCAGTGGGCGACACCTGGTTCAAGGAAGGCGGGTCGGCTGCGCTGACTCAAGCTGAAGCCGAATACGAGGACTTCATCACCTTCTTCCCCAATGCTCCTGAGGCTGCCGAAGCCAAGATGAAGGTGGCCGACATCTATTACCAGCAGATGGAGAAGCCCGACCGCGACTTCACCAATGCCCAAATGGCCGAGAAGGAGTACCGGGAGATGATCAATATGTTCCCGGATTCCTCCCTCGTCCCGCGCGCCAAGCAGAAGCTGCGCGACGTGCAGGAGGTTCTGGGCGAGCGCGAGTACCAGGTCGGCGCCTACTACGAGAGTCGCGAAGATTTTGTGGCTGCCATTGCCCGCCTTCAGACGGTGGCCGATACCTATCCGCTTTACTCCAAGAGCGACCAGGTGCTCCTCGGCATCGGCGACGCCTATGCCGGCGAAGCCCACAACGTGCAGATCGCTCCCGGCCTGCCCGGCGCGATCCGTGAGCGTCTGAACACCATGTATGAAGACAAGGCCGCCCAGGCCTACCAGAAGGTGATCACGCGTTATCCCATGGCGCCACACGTTGAAGACGCCCGCGACCGCCTGGTGGCCATGAACCGCCCCGTTCCCGAGCCCACTGAAACGGCCATTGCCGAGAGCGACGCGGAAGAACGCAGTCGCCAGCCGCTGCACTTCACCGACAAGACGATGGACCTCATCAAGCATGGCCCCACCGTGGTGGAGGCCGTGCATGTGGGCGAACCCACGCTCGACGATCCTAAGCGGGTTCTGGCGCCGGATATCACCAAGCAGAATGTGCAGCTGTTCGAGACGGCCGTGAACGTCGGCAGACCGCCCGCGCCCGCCCCAGTCGTTACGCCGACCGGTGTCAATGAGCCGCCGCGCAGCGATCAACCCTCTGCCGCTCCGCTGCAGATGCAGGCTCCGGGTGAAGGCACTGGTGTAGGCGTGCAAATTGTCAGCGCGCCCAACGGCGCGGCCGGGGCGCCAGCCAACCCCACGCCGGTCGATCCCAACGCGCTGGTCAAGCCCGTGGTGCCGCAGAGCAACGCCCTGCCCTCCCCGGACGCGCCCGCCGAGGCGCCCAATCAGGTGAACGACATCAAGCCCGGCGAGAATCCCACGCCGCCGCCCGCCGTCGCCAACGGCAAGACGAAGAAACCTAAAGTCGACCAGAGCGACGAATCTTCAAGCAAGAAGAAAAAGAAGAAGGGCCTGGGCAAGCTGAACCCGTTCTAAATCATTAATAACAGGTAACTTATTTCCAGGAAGGGCCGCCCCTCAGGCGGCCCTTCGCATTTGCGCTGCGCTGCCCAAAAGTATTACTATGACCAGGTGAAGTAATACCCGGAGCGCAGCCCATGGCGACCACAGTGACCAGCAAGGGGCAAGTAACCATTCCAAAGCAAGTTCGCGAGGCCTTGAAGATCAAGCCTGGGACCAAGGTCGCAATCGAGTTGACGGGCGAAGATGAAGCCATCCTCCGTAAGGTGCGGCCGGTTGAAAAGAGGCCCGATCGATTCGATCGCGCGATTGGTTCCGCGGAGATCAAGTGGCATGGAACTACGGACGAATACATGGAGTTCATTCGCGGCTACAAAGACGATCCTGGTTTCAAGTAGGGCTCCATGGTCATCGTCGACTCCAACATAGTCTTCGATCTCTGGGATCAAGATCCCGTGTGGGGCTCTTGGTCGGCGCAACAGCTGCGCTCGCTTTCAACTGCGCACGACCTTGCGATCAACGCCGTGATCTATGCGGAGATTTCTGCCAGATTCTCGTCCCAGGCAAACCTTGACAAAGCCGTCGATGAGCTCGGCCTGATCATGTTGGAGATTCCTCGCGATGCGGCCTTCCTTGCCGGCAACGCTTTCCAGCAATATCGGCAGCAGGGCGGCAACAGGACGAACGTCCTTCCCGATTTCTTCATCGGTGCTCACGCCGCATCGCTTCGCTGCGAAATTCTGACACGAGATACGCGGCCATACTCGACTTATTTCCCAGCCGTTCCTCTCATTTCGCCATGAATTGCGGCGCGCTGCGTCTGCTAACCTGAGACGTGGTCCCCTCGCTTTGAAAACTCCAGTATTCATGGGAGTTTTTGCAAACTTCGCGGGACTCACCGAAGACAAAAATGCCTCACGACCTGCCCAAAGCATACGACCCGACCGCCATTGAAGATCACTGGGCCGGATACTGGGTCCGCGAGAATCTTTTCGCGGTTCCTACGCCCGATCTGGCCACCACCTCCCCCCGAGACCAGCGCCCGGACGGCCAGCTTTCGGGCGCTAAATCCCCGTTCGTCATTCTGCTGCCTCCGCCCAACGTCACCGGCCGCCTGCACATGGGCCACATGCTCAACCAGACGGAGATGGACATTCTGACCCGCTGGCGCCGAATGAGCGGGCGGCTGGCCCTGTGGGTGCCCGGCACCGATCACGCCGGCATCGCCACGCAAATGATGGTGGAGCGCCAACTCACCGAGGAAGGCACCTCGCGCCAGAAGCTTGGCCGCGAGGCTTTCGTGGAACGAGTATGGGCTTGGAAGCGCCATTACGGCGGCGCGATTCTGGAGCAGATGAAGCGCCTCGGCGTCTCCGTCGACTGGAGCCGCGAGTACTTCACCATGGATGAGCGCCTGTCTGTTGCTGTCCGGGAAGCCTTCGTCCGCCTCTACGCGCAGGGTCTCATTTATCGCGGCGCATACATCGTCAACTGGTGCCCGCGCTGCCAGACCGCCATCAGCGATCTCGAAGTGGTTCACCAGGAGCAGAAGGGGCATCTCTGGGAGATTCGCTACCCGGTGCTCGGCGACGGCGGTAAGGAAACCGGCGAGTTCATCACGGTAGCCACAACGCGACCCGAGACCATGCTCGGCGACACAGCCGTCGCCATTCATCCCGAGGATGAGCGCTACCTGCATCTCCACGGCAAAAAGCTGCGCCTGCCTTTGATGGATCGCGAAATCCCCATCGTGGTCGATCCCTGGGTGAGCCGCGAATTCGGCACCGGCGCGGTGAAGGTGACGCCCGCGCACGATCCCAACGACTTCGCCATCGGCGAGCGCCATCACCTGCCCTCCATCAACGTGATGGACGACCGCGCGCACATCAACGAGAACGGCGGACCGTACCAGGGCCTCGATCGCTATGTGGCGCGCAAGAAAATAGTCGCCGATCTCGAAGCGCAGGGGCTCTTGGGGGCCATCAAGGATTACACCAACAACGTGGGCCACTGCGACCGCTGCAAAACCGTGGTCGAGCCGCGCCTGTCGACGCAATGGTTCATCGCCGTCAACAAGGAGCCGATCGGCGGAGGCGATTCGATGGCCGGAAAGGCCCGTACCGCCGTCCATTCCGATGCCGACGGCAACAAGGCCATCCGCTTCACGCCCGAGAATTACGAGAAGATCTACCTCAATTGGATGGAGGATATCCACGACTGGTGTATCTCGCGCCAGCTCTGGTGGGGCCATCGCATTCCTGCATGGCACTGCGCCGTCTGCCATAAGATCACGGTGCCCGAACCCGGAGCGACTGGCGATCCGACCACGTGTGCGCATTGCGGATCGGTCGAGATCACGCAGGAGACCGACGTTCTCGACACGTGGTTCTCGTCGGGCCTGCTGCCGGTTTCTGTTTTCGGCTGGCCAAATTTCGCCAGCAGGACTCCGGGTGCCCCCGGTCCCTCGCACTTGGGGACCGGGGAAGGGATCGAAGACCGCGCCGACTTCGACGCGTTCTATCCCACCAGCCTGCTCGTCACCGGTTTCGACATTCTCTTTTTCTGGGTGGCGCGCATGATCATGCTGGGCTGCTGGTTCGCTGGAGATGTGCCGATGCCTGACGGGAGCCCGCGCCCACTCGCCGAATCGGTGCCGTTCAAAGAGGTTTACATCCACGCCCTGGTGCGCGACGCCAACCGCGAGAAGATGTCGAAGACCAAGGGCAACGTCATCGACCCCATCGAGATCGTGAAGCAGTACGGGACGGACGCGGTGCGCTTCACGCTCGCCAGCATGGCTTCGCCTGGCACCGATATTGCCTTCAACGTAGCTCGCACTGAGGGCTACCGTGCTTTCGCCAACAAGATCTGGAACGCCGCGCGGTTCATCTTCATGAATGTGGACAGAGCCGCGGAGGTTGGAATCAAGGTCGATCCATCCACGCCCGGCTGCATGCCCACAGTTGATGCCGACGCCCCGCTCGAAGCGCGCTGGATCGTTGCCGAACTGCACGCGACGGCAGCGAAGGTGAATGAATCGCTCGAAAACTATCGCTACGACGAAGCGGCCAGCATTATTTATCAATTCTTCTGGGGCAGTTTTTGCGACTGGTACCTTGAAATCGTCAAGCTCCGGTTGGACTTCGAAGGGAACCAGGTCGTCAACGGAACGGAAGGTGAAATTCTCCGCGATCTTGATGGAACCCGCGCGGCATTGACCACGCTGTTGCAGGTTTTCGAGTGCGCGTTGCGCTTGCTCTCACCGTTCATGCCGTTTATCACCGAAGAAATCTGGCACGCGATCTACGACGGCAAGCCGCCGGCGAAGTCGATTGCGCTGACGAGGTATCCGGTTGGAGATAAGAACAACATTGACGACGAGGTTCTGTTTGAAATGGGCCAACTTCAGAACCTGATAGCGGAACTGCGCTCCATCCGGAAGGATTTGTCGGTACCAGACTCGGAAGCTGTTCCGGGATATGTTCTCGACGTCAACATCGGGAGGGCAAGTCACAATCCTGTAGAGAATCTTTGGGGACCTATAACATCCGCCGGAAGACTTATATCGAGGAATGCCCAGATTGTGGAAAGACTCGCGCGGGTGCACCCGATCCAGCTTGTTGGATCTCAAGAACGCTTTGGTACGCTGTCCGATCTGTTCTGGCGCCAAGGGATGTTTGATCTCGCTATCGCTTATGAGAAGAAGATCGACGCCACCGTCGAGCGCGAGCGCTTGACAAGAGACATTGCGAAGTACGAAAAAGGCTTGGCGGCAGCAGAACGGCAACTGGGCAACGAGGGCTTTCTGGCCAAGGCTCCCGCACACGTGGTGGAGGGCCTCAAAAGGCAGGAAGCCGAAACGCGATTGCTACTTGAAAAAGCGAGAGCCGCGCTGGCCGCGCTTTTGTCAGAATGATCCAAGAAGAGAAGTGCAGTGGAGATGGAATGTCCCTACGTTTCCAAGATTACGACGAAATTGATCGGGAAGTGAAAGAGGATAAGAGACGAAGCGGATGGCTGTTTGTCGTATTTTTTTGCCTTATTGCGGCTGCGGTTGGGCTACATGACTGGCTGCACGGTGATTCTCTGAAATCATACGAAGGGGATCTCGGATGGCTGATTGCGGTTCTCTTCGTATTGTGGCTCGTCGGCCCATTGTTCTTTGAATTAAGCAAAAGGCTAAAAGAAATCGATGGCAAGGTTTCGGTTACTGAGTCCGCTATAAATGAGAGCGTCCATGACAAAGAGATTTTGAACAGAATTTATGCAATAGAAGGTAGTCTTAATGAGATTCATGATGAGCTCCGCAAAATCAACTCCGACAATAAGGAATCATGCGGTGAATTGCAGAAGCGGTTGAAAGCAATTGAAGACAAGATAGATGAAATTCGGGGCAACGGGTAGCGTACAGCCTTATGGACTGGAAAAGCCACAAGATCGACGCATTGCTGGAGCAGGCCCTGCAGGAGGACCGCGCCACCAGCGACGCGACCACGCATCTGACCATCGATCCCGGTCTGCGCGCCACGGGCTCCGTGATCGCCCGCGAAGAGCTGGTGGTTGCCGGGCTTGGCGCCATCCCGCGCCTTTTTGAGATTTACGCGCGCCTTGATGCGCGTCCCGAAGCGCAGACGCGCTTCGAAGTCGTAAGTCATCCCGAAATGTTCGACGGCGTGCGCGCGCATCCCGGCCAGGTGTTGGCCGTTATCCGCCACAACGCGCGTGTGCTGCTCAGTTGCGAGCGCGTGATTCTCAATCTGCTGCAGCACCTGAGCGGCATTGCCACACTCACGCGCCAATATGCCGACACGATTCAGGGCACACATGCCCGCGTACTCGACACGCGCAAGACCGTGCCCGGCATGAGGGCCCTCGAAAAGTATGCGGTCCTCTGCGGCGGAGGCACCAATCACCGCATCGATCTCGCCTCCGGACTTCTCATCAAGAACAATCACATCTCTCTCGGCGGCGGCATCGCCGCGGTGCTCAAGCGCGCTCTCGAGCAGCGCCAGCCCGGCCAGCGCGTGCAGGTGGAAGTGCGCACGCCGCAGGAGCTCGACGAAGCCCTCGCCCACGGGGCCGAAGCCATCCTTCTCGACAACATGACGCCCAAAGAGGTGAAGAAATCCATCGAGCGCATCAAGTCTAGTCAGCCAGGCCGCTGGATCCCCACCGAAGCTTCGGGCGGCATCGTGCTCGACAAAGTCCGCGCCTACGCCGAGACCGGCGTCGACTTCATCAGCGTGGGTGCGCTCACGCACTCCGCCCGCGCCGCCGACATCTCCATGTCGATTAGCGCGGAGCCGGGCCAGGAAAGCGTCAAAATCAGCCGCGGTTTTCAAAGCGAGGGGCTTTAGAGTCGGTTCACCCCGGGGCAGGCAAACTCAACCGCGCCGTCGATCAGGGATTTCATGTTCGATCTCGCAGCACTCGAAGCCGAACTCGCGTGCACACTCTTCGCCGGCAAGCTGCATTTCTCCCGCGTCACCGGCTCTACCAACAGTGACGCAGTGGCCGCTGCGCGCCTCGGTGCGCCGCACGGCTCGGTGTATTTCAGCGACGAGCAATTGTCTGGCCGCGGCCGTGACGATCACGCTTGGATCTCCGCCGTCGGCGAAGGCCTCTACGTGAGCGTCCTGCTCCGCCCGCAGATTCCCGCTGCTCGCCTGGCTTTTCTTCCTCTCGCCGCGGGCCTGGCTGCCGCCGATGCCATTCGTGCGGTTTCTTCACCAGGCCCTGCCCCCGGCCTGGGAATCGATCTCCGCTGGCCCAACGATCTCTTGATTGGCCCGCGCAAGACCGGCGGCATTCTCGTAGAAGCAGGAAACGACTCCAAAGGTCTGCCCTACGCAGTAGTGGGAATCGGCATCAACGTGCATCAGCGCGCATTTCCGCCGGACCTGGCCACGCCCGCCACGTCGCTCGACCTGGAAACGAACCGTCACATCGCGCGCCAGGCCCTGCTGCCCGCGCTGCTAAAATCGCTGCAGCAGGAAGCTCTCGCGTTGGCGAATTCGGACGCGGCTAGAGAAATTGCCGCGCGCGTTGAAAAGGCTTCGACATGGGTGTGCGGCCGCAGAGTGGAAGTGCACGGCCCGCAAGCTTGCAGCGGCGTCACGGCCGGCCTCGATGAGAACGGATTTCTGCGCGTGACAACCGCGGATGGGATCGTCACCGTGCAAACCGGCGGCCTGCGCGAGAAACCAGCGCCTGGCTTCTAGCTCCTGGCTCACGAATGCCAAATTGATGATTTTGGCTGTGGCGAGAATAAGCTAGAAGCTGGAAGCTAAAAGCCAGGAGCTGTTCTTACTATGCTGCTCGCTCTCGACGTCGGCAACACCAATACGACACTCGGCCTCTACAAGCTCGATGGCGAAAAGCCGGAGCTCGCCGCGCATTGGCGCGTCACCTCGCACCGCACGCAAACCGTGGACGAATACGGCGTCTTCTTCGTCAACCTTTTTGAGATGCACGGCATGTCGCCCACCCAGGTCACGGACATCATCATTGCGTCGGTGGTGCCGCCGGTCGACTCCACGTTGCGCCAGGTGTGCGAAACCTACTTTCACATTGAGCCCATGTTCGTCGAGCCCGGCATCAAGACCGGCATGAAGATGCTCATCGACAATCCCGCCGAGCTCGGCGCCGACCGCCTGTGCGACTCGATCGCCGCCTACGAGCGCTATGGAGGGCCGTGCATCGTGGTCGACTTCGGGACAGCCACAAAATTCGAGGTGATCTCCGCGCAGGGCGAGTACCTGGGCGGCGCCATCGCACCCGGCCTCGGATTGAGCGCCGATGCGCTGTTCTCCCGCGCCGCGCGCCTCTACCGCGTCGACATCAAGCGCCCCGCCAAGGTCATCGGCACCAACACCGTCGGGCACCTGCAGAGCGGAATTTACTTCGGTTACATCGGCCTCGTCGACGGTATCATCGAGCGCATTCTTGCCGAGCTGGGAGCCGCGCCGGACCGCCCGCCGCGCATCATCGCCAGCGGCGGCCTGGCGCACCTCATCGCGCCCGATTCGCGCTACATCCAGGAGATCGACGATCTGCTGACGCTCGACGGCCTGCGCATTCTCTTCGAGCGCAACCGATCCGCCCGCCCCCGCGGCCGCGCGCACTGAACGCCGGTTCGCGCATTATGCACGGGTGCCCGACCCTCGCGACGTTTCTCATTTTGTCGCTAGAATTCGTTGCATAAATAGCTTGAGGTAGTGAAGAAACTTCCCGCAGGGGTTAAAACCCCTTGCCTTGCGGCCTTCTTCGGCACGAGTAAACTCGTGCCCTGATACAAAACCCGATTTATGCAACCAGTTATAGGGTGGGTAACACTTGCCCCGCTCCGCGCCGCTCCTCACAGCCCAGACAGAATCTCCTGCGCCGCGGGCGCTTGCGCGCGCAAGCTCTGTGCGGTCAGCTCATCGGCCTCGCGCAGGCTGGGAAAGATGGTGGCCCAGAGCCCGGCTACGGCCAGCGCGCCCAATCCGCCGATCACCGTGGCGCGCACCGCGCCCCACCACTGTGCCGTCAATCCGCTTTCAAACTCGCCCAGTTCGTTCGACGCGCCGACGAACAGCGAATTCACCGCGCTCACGCGTCCGCGCATCTCCGGCGGCGTGGCCAGTTGCAGCAGCGACCCGCGAATGATCACGCTGATAGTGTCTGCCGCGCCCGCCACGGCCAGCGCGGCCAGCGACATCCACAAGATATGCGACAATCCGAACACCACTGTGGCAGCGCCGAAGATCGACACGCAGATAAACAGCCATCGCCCGGCATGGCGGCGCAGCGGAAACCGCGCCATCACAAGGGACATCGCCACCGCGCCTGCGGCCGGCGCGGCACGCAACATGCCCAGGCCGCGCGGACCCTGGTGCAGGATGTCGTGCGCAAAGATCGGCATCAGGGCCGTGGCCCCGCCCAGCAGCACCACGAACAGGTCCAGCGAAAGCGATCCCAGCAGCATCCGCGCCCGGCGCACATATTGAAAGCCCGCCAGCAGCACTTTCACCGAGAGATCGCGGTGCTCCATGCGCCCGGGGCGTGCGCGTAATGTGCTCACCAGGACGAGAAACCAGCCCAGCGTTCCCAGCGCGAATACGTAAACGATGCCCGCGCCCTCCAGCCGCGAGTCCGGCACAAAATGCCTGAGCGGAAATGTGAAAAGCAGTCCGCCCAGCGCCGGTCCGGTGATGTTAGCGAGTTGGAAAATCGCGCCGCCCCACGTGACCGCGTTGACGAAGTGCGTCTCCGGCACGAGATGCGGAATGAGCGCAGAGCTCGCGGGTCCTGAAAACGCGCGCCCCGTGCCGACAAGAAAAAGCACCGAGTAAATCGTCAGGATGTTCTGCGTATTGTTGCGTGCCAGCACCACCAGCGACATCGTGCAAATGCACTGCAACGCGTAACAGGTCATGATCACGCGCCGCCGGTCGAAGCGGTCGGCCACGTGGCCCGCCGGCAAAAGGAAAATGAGTCCCGGCAGGAAAAGCGCGAGGCCAGTGTACCCGAGGTCAATGGCGCGATGGGTAATGGAATACACCTGCCACGCCACGGCGACAGACTGCGCCTCGGCGCCGAGGATCACCGCTACGCGCGCCAGTTGATATCGCCTGAAATCACGGGAGGCAAAGGCCTCAAGTCCGCGCCGCGGCGCCTTAGGGGAGTCGGGCGTCATCATCTGCTTTCAGGGTATAACGGACGGCGCGGATGCGGCTGGGACGCCCGCCCAATTGCAATGCTGTACGCGCCTCCGCAGTCCGTGAAAGAATCGTGGTGTACCCACCATGAGCGACGAAGTCCTTCCACCAAGCCAGCCTACTTCCACCGAACCCGCCGCCACGCCGACCGAAGATCAGGCCCAGATCGTTCTACCCGGCACCGTCGGCACAGAAGCCTCAGCGCCAATCGAGCCTGCTCCCGGCACGCCTGTCAAAGACCAGGACCTGGAGGGCGAGTCCTTCGCCGACATGCTCTCCGCCTTCGACCGCGAGCACACGCATCGCGCCGCGACCAAACAACTCGAAGGCACGGTCGTCTCGCTCTCTGCCGATCAGGTCATTCTCGATATCGGCTACAAGATGGAAGGCGTTCTGCCTCGCTCGGCTTTTGAGAACAATGCCGAGTCCGTTCATCCCGGCGACGCGTTCCCCGTCTCCATCACCGGCCGCAACGAAGAGGGCTATTACGATCTCTCGCGCTTCCGCGTCGCGCAACCCCGCGACTGGTCGGGCCTGGAGCGTGCGTACGCCGAGAAAATCGCCGTCTCCGGCACCGTGACCGAACTGGTGAAAGGCGGCCTCAGCGTCGACATCGGCGTCCGTGCCTTCATGCCGGCCAGCCGCAGCGGCACGCGCGACGCCGCCGAGCTTGAAGCTCTCGTCGGCCAGCCCATCACCTGCCGCATCACCAAGCTCGACGTCGCCGATGAAAACGTTGTGGTCGATCGCCGCGTGGTTCTCGAAGAGCAGGCTCGTGGCGCGCTCAACGAACGCCGCGCCGCGCTCAAGGAAGGCGACACCGTCACGGGAACCGTGCGCACGCTCATGCCTTACGGCGCATTCGTCGCAATCGAGGCGGGCCTCGACGGCCTGCTTCATATTTCAGATATTTCGCGCGCCCGCGTCGCCAAGCCCGAAGACGTGCTCTCCGTCGGCGAGCAACTTACTTTGCGCGTTCTCAAGATCGATCCCGGCACCGGGAAAATCTCATTGGGCCTCAAGCAACTGCAGCCCGAGCCGTGGGAGACCGCGGCGGAACGCTACGTGACGGGCCAGCGCGTCGGCGGCGCCGTTACGCGCCTCACCGACTTCGGCGCATTCGTCGAGCTTGAGCCCGGCCTCGAAGGCCTCATTCATATTTCGGAGATGGCGTGGGACAGAAAAGTCCGCCATCCCAGCGACCTGCTCAGCCAGGGCGACCGCGTCGACGCCGTCGTGCTCTCCGTCAAGCCGCCCACCGCGAGTGACGCCGGGCGCATCTCGCTTGGCCTCAAGCAGACGCTTGCCGATCCCTGGCTCGAAGTGGAGCGCAAATTTCCTGTGGGCTCGCAAATCGAGGGCCCTGTCACCAAGATCATGAACTTCGGCGCTTTCGTCGAGATTGCCCCGGGCGCCGACGGTCTCGTGCACGTCAGCGAGATCGTCGCCGACCGCCGCATCAACCATCCGCGCGACGTGCTGCGCGAGGGCCAGCGCGTGAAGGCTCTCGTTCTCGCCATCGATTCCGAGAAGCGCCAGATCAAGCTCTCCATGAAGCAATTGGTTCCTACCAGCATCGATGAATACATTGCCGAACACAAGGTGGGTGACCGGGTCTCCGGCCGCGTGGTCGAGTTGACGGCGTCCGGGGCAGTGGTTGAATTGGGCGAAGGCATTCGCGCGGCGCTGCACGCAAAGGCGGGCGGTGGGGCAGCCGCGCCTTCGGCGCAAAAGCCTGTGCCCGCGTCTCAATCCGGTACCGCGCCTGCGCCGGTTTCCGCAGCTCCCGACCTCTCGCAGCTCTCATCGATGTTGAAGGCGCGCTGGAAAGGCAACGCGCCCGCGCCCTCGGCCCAACCGGAGCCGCTTGCCGAAAGCCAGATTCGGACTTTCAAAATTGTGAAGCTGATTTCCGACTCGAAGAAAATCGAAGTAGAGCTGACTGCGGGCTAGAGATACGCGTCATCCACGTAGCACCAGCGCCAGTCTTCGCCGCGCTCGGCACTCTGAATCAGTGGATGCTGTGTCTCATGGAAATGCGCGCGTGCGTGCCGGTTCTTCGACGAGTCGCAGCAGCCCACGTGTCCGCACTCCAGGCACATCCTCAGGTGTAGCCAGGTATCGCCCATTTTCAGGCACTCTTCGCAACCCTTCGTCCGTGGCTTCACACCCTTTTGTATCGTTCCCACATGCGTGCATTGCGTTGCCATCGCCAACCTCCCCGCGTCCCTCTTCCCTAAGTCCCTTAGTCCCTGTATTACTTCGCCCACCCCAATCCATCCGTCCCTTTGCCGGTGGCGATCGTGCGTGTCACCTTCCACGTGGTCGCATCGATCTCGTCAACTTGATCGCTGTCGATGCAGGAAACGTACGCCGCTTTGCCATCGGGCCGCACCAGCACCTCCTGCGGATCTTTACCCACCGCAATTTTCTCGACAAGAGTCATCGTCTTCAGGTCGATCACGTCCACCGCATTCGCGTCTGGAATCGCGATCAGCAGAAAACGCCCGTCGGGAGTGGGCGCGCTGCCGTAGCCCAGCCCATCGAGCTTGACCCACTTCCACATCGCATTCGTCGCCGTATTGATCACGGCGAGGCGCGGCTCGGTCTCGTCGGCAGTAAACACCCAGCGATCGTCGTTCGAAATCGCAATGCGCTGTACGTTGCCTGAGACGGGAATCACCTTGACGGTCCTGCGCGCCTTCACATCGAGCACGCTCACCGTGCCCGGCCCCACGTTGGCGGTGTAGCCGCGCAGCCCGTCGTGCGAGAGCGCAAGCATGTGGCTCTCCGGCTGCCCGGTGGGAATCGCGCCCACGATCTTGAGCGTTTTGGGATCGATGACCGTCACCGAGTGGTCGATCTCCGTGGTCACGTAAAGCAACCCATCCTTCGGCCCGAAGACGGCGCAGTGCGGCCGCACGCCGTGGTCGAACGCGATGTTGCCCACAACCTTGTGCGTGGCCACGTCGACAACCACGACGTTCGCGCCATCGGTCCCGGGCTTGCCGACGCCCGAGTTGCCGTAGATGGGCACAAACGCCAGCCGCCCATCAGGCGAAGCGGCGACTTCATGCCCGGTCGTGCCGTTCTCGGCCACATTGGCAATCACCTTGCCGGCCACGGGATCGATGATCGCAAGACTGCGGTCGCCTTTTTGATCGACCACCAAACGCGCTTGCTGCGCGCACGTCGCCGACACAGTCAGCGCCGACACGGCCGCCAAACAAGACCAGGAAAAGAACTTCAAAGGGGACCTCCGGGGACTACGCAACGAATATACGCTACCAGCCGATGATCACGGCAAGAGCCTTGCACCATTCCCGGCGAGCTCTTCGGCGGCTTCGACGTATTCGCGAATGGCAATACGAATGTTAGCCAGCGCCTCTTCCTCGGTTGCGCCTTGCGACCAGCAGCCGGGGAGGCCGGGACACGAAATGCTGTAGCCCTCTTCGGATTGTTGCAAAACGACTCGATACGCGACCATCCATCGGATGATACACCCGACGCAAAAAGCCGTTGCGCCCGCGCTATGCTGAGTCTGTGGCCCTTATGCAGCTTCCTGCGCGCGATGCCGAGCTTGTGCAGATCATGGATGCCTCGCTTGCGGAGGCAGCCGGCCGCGCCGGAGCGTTCCTGGCTTGCCGCATCGGCTGCACGCAGTGTTGCCACGGCGCCTTCGCCATCAATGCACTGGACGTCGCGCGTCTCCGCGCAGGAATGACCGAGTTGCGCGCCACAAATCCCGAGCTCGCGGCTGAGATCGAGCACCGCGCCCACGCTTGGCTCGCGGATTACGGTCCGAGTTTCCCCGGCGATCGAAACTCCGGCGCACTCGGCAGTTCTGTCGAAGACCAGGCCCGCTTCGAAGATTTCGCCGACGATGCCGCATGTCCCGCGCTCGACCCAGCGACCGGCCGATGCGACGTGTACGCGTGGCGCCCCATGACATGCCGCGTCTTCGGCCCTCCGGTGCGCGCGGCAGGCGAAGACGGCGCCGAAGGCCTAGGTCATTGCGAGCTCTGCTTCATCGGCGCCACGCCAGCGCAGGTCGCCGCCTGCGAAATGCCCGTCCCGCACGATCTCGAAGCCGAATTGCTCGACGAAATCGGCTCGCCAGCAGAAACCGTGGTCGCCTTTGCGCTGCTGCCATAGAATTCGCCCGTCGCGCCGCGCGGTAAACTGATCTTTGCAAACCCCCATGCCAATGCGTCCCTGCTGGGCCGAGATTCGCACTCGCTCGCTCGTTGAGAACATGCGTTTCCTGGCGAGCCTCGCCGCACCTCACGCCGAGCTGCTCGCCATGGTGAAGGCCAACGCCTACGGCCATTCGCTGGCTCTGTGCGCACCCGCGGCCGTACGCGGAGGAGCGCAATGGCTCGGCGTCACCAGCGTGGAAGAAGGCATTGCCGCGAGGGCGCTGTGTGCTGACACGCGCGTGCTGATCATGTCTGGTTTTTCTCGCGGCCAGGCCGCGGCCGCCATTCAGTTCGAGTTGACGCCTATCGCCTGGGAGCTGTGGCAGCTCGATGAGCTCGAGGCCGCCGCGCGTGCTGCCGGCGCAGCACCGGGCTCGTACCCTGTTCATCTTGAAATCGACACCGGCATGAGCCGCCAGGGCGTTTTGCCCGGCGAACTCTCCAGCATCTTTTCGCGATTCGCGCCGGGATCGCCGCTGCGCCTTGAAGGCGTGATGACGCACCTGTTTGCCGCCGACGAAGCCGACGGCGAGGCGACGCGCGAGCAACTTGCGCGCCTCGACGGCGTCTTAAGCCGCATCTCCGCCGCAGGGCTGTTCGCCGAGTGGCTCAATGTGGGTAACTCGGCCGCGCTGCTTGCCGGCCAGGCGCGCCCCCTTGGCGAGCTCGCCGCACGCCACGGCATGAAGGCCCTGCTGCGTCCCGGCCTCGCGCTCTTCGGCATCGCGCCCGAGTTCGATCCCGAGTTCGCTGCCGGGGAAGAACCATCGTCGCTCGCCACTGCGCGCGCGAATTTGCAGCCCGTGCTTGCGTGGAAGTCCTCGGTCGTGGGTGTACGCTCTGTTCCCGCCGGTGCCTGCGTGGGCTACAACGGAACCTTTGTCGCCACCGAACCCATGCAACTCGCGCTCATCGCAGTGGGCTACGCCGACGGTCTCGAGCGCTCCCTCGGCAATCGATTTCATTTGTTGGTGCGCGGCGAATGCGCGCCGCTGGTGGGCCGCGTCAGCATGGATCAGTCGGTTCTGGATGTCACGGAAATCCCCGGCGTCGCTGCCGGCGATGAAGTTGTACTCATCGGCACGCAGGGCAATGAAACCATTACCGCCTACGATCACGCCCGCGCCACGGGCACCATTCCCTGGGAGATTTTCACGCGCATCGGCCCGCGCGTTGCGCGCACGGCCGTTTGAGCGGGGTTCATGCTATCCCCCCCTTTCGTGAAAGGCGCGAAAAGGATCGGGCACGCTCGAACGCGGACGGGGACATCCGCGTTACAGCCGTTCCACCACCCCACGGACGAAGACCTGTCCGCGGGGGCCCCGGGCCGGGAGGCCGGCGCTACAGGTTTTCGTCGCGTGTGAGAAATGCGGGTTAGAGCGTTTCTAATTTAAGTGCTTACATATCCAGAGGAGGCGAAGTAGTTTGCGCATTCGCTGGTGGTGACGGTGTTGAGCAGCTCGCCGATTTCCTGCCATGGTTCTTCGGTAGATCGTT
>JBEKGH010000095.1:0-15891 GCA_050012895.1 Occallatibacter sp. | reverse complement strand
GTCCATGCGCATGCCGCACCACTCTGGGCCGTGCTCTACGGTCTTTTTATCTGGTGGATTCTCTGGTCGCCGACCGAGGAAACGACCTACCAGGCCTATTGCCTCCCCCGCCTGGAAGCACTCACCGGCAGAACCTGGGTGGCGATGCTCATCGTCGGCTTTTGGTGGACTGCGCAGCACTGCGCGCTCCCTTTCATTCCCGACTGGCGCTATCTCGCCTACCGCTTCGTAGCCTTTTCCCCCGGCGTGATCTGTCTCATGCTGCTTTATCTGCGCACGCGACGCCTGATGCCTCTGATCTTCGCGCACTGGCCCATGGACATCGCCGCGGCCATTATCCATGCGCTTTATTGAGCCATGCGTCTCATCGCTCCGACGCCGGCCTTGTATCATCATAGAGGCGCTTCTCGTGCGCACTCCATCGTGATCGGGCCCAAGCGGAACCAACATGAAAACCGGAATTATCGGCCTGCCTCAGGTGGGCAAGACTTCTCTCTTCAAGATTCTGACCAAAGCCAAGATTGAGGATCACGGATTTTCGCGCGAGGCGCATATTGGTGTGGCGCGCGTGCCCGATGAGCGCCTGGACAAGCTCTCGGCGCTGTACTCGCCGAAGAAAACCACCTTCGCGTCGGTCGAGTACGTCGACGTGGCGGCTATCGGTCAGGAGGCGCTGAAAGAAACTGCGTTCCTGACCAATCTGCGCAACGTGGACGCGTTGATTCACGTGCTGCGCGCGTTTGAGAACGATGCCGTTCCGCACGAAGGGCCAATCGAGCCATTACGCGATTTGAAGAGTGTCGAATTCGACCTGATGGTGAGCGATTTGACGCAGGTGGAAAAGCGCCTGGAGCGGGTTGAGAAGGATATGAAGAAAGGGCGCACCAGCGAGCTGGAGCGCGAGCAGGCGCTGCTTTTGCGGTCAAAGGAATCGCTGGAGAAGGAGATACCGCTGCGCGAGCTGGAGATGACGGCTGACGAGAAAAAGCTCATTCGCGGCTTTATGTTTTTGTCGCAAAAGCCTATTTTATATGTACTTAATGTGAATGAAAGCACCACGCTGGGCGTCGATCTGGAGGCCGCAGTGAGCCGCTATAAGCTCGATGAGCTTGCGCACCGTCCCAATGCCGGCGCGACCGCGATCTGCGGCAAGGTTGAAGCGGAGTTGGCGGAGATGGATGACGACGAGGCTGCGGAATTCCTGGGCAGCTACGGCCTCAACGAGAGCGGACTGGTGCGGTTGATTCGCAAGAGCTACGAGCTGCTGGGGCTGATCAGTTTCTTCACGGCAGGCGAAGACGAGTGCCGGGCCTGGACGGTGCCGCTGGGCTCGAAAGCGCCGCAGGCCGCGGGGGCGATTCATTCCGATCTGGAGCACCACTTCATCCGCGCTGAAACCATTCGCTGGGATCAATTGCTGGACGCTGGCTCCGAAGCGGCGGCGCGGGCCAGGGGTACACTGCGTCTGGAAGGCAAAGAGTATGTAGTGCAGGACGGGGATGTGGTGCACATTCGGCATTCCGGATAAGGCAGGGACTCGGGGCTGCGGGGTCGGCCTTTCAGGTAGTGGGTCAGTTTGAATGCAACCGTCCCGGCGGGGGCTAAAGCCCCAGTTCATTGATCGACATTTACGGCACGACTGAAGTCGTGCCCTTTCACGACGACTTCAAGCTGACCCAATACGCTCTTCCGCTCCTTCGGTGTTGCGCTTTCACGATTCACGAATCACGTTTTGCGATTGCATGCTCACGACCTCACTCATTCTCGGAACCATTGCAGCGTTGGCCGACGTGGTCGGCGGGTTGGTCCTGGTGCGTGCGCGCGGCATAGAGCGCTATCTGCGCTATTTCGTGGCCCTCGGCGCTGGTTTTCTGATTGCCACGGCACTGGTTGAAATGGTGCCGGAGAGTTTGCGGCTGAGCCCAATGTGGGGACCGATTCTCATCATGTCCGGCTATTGTGTCGTGCATCTGCTCGAACACACCAGGTCGGCAAAAATGGCGGTTTTTCTAGGGCTTCTCGTGGTGCCGGCGATAGCTATCTTTCACTGGATTACAGCCGTGTCGAACGCCAGTAACAGTTACGAACGATCAAGAGCGCTCGACTTTGGCAACCTGTCGCTTTTAGGGATTCTCGGGTGCGTTTCCCTGATTCTCGCATTTCTGGTCAGACCGAAGAGGAGCGATGCAGTGGCCGCTGCGCTGGAGTTAACGGACCCTATGCACCCCTCCGAGGAGGTGCGCACGGGCGAGCTCGTCTCCCATCACACGAGCAACACAGTGATGGCGGGCTTGAGCTTCCACGCGCTCTTCGATGGCGTGGCGATCGGTTCGGGCTTTGCGCTTTCCAATTGGCTCGGCTGGCTGATTTTTCTTGCCATTCTGCTGCATAAGGCGCCGGAGGGATTCACCATGGCCAGCGTGATGTTGGCGAGCGGGCGCGGCCGCGCGACGGCATTCTGGTCTGCGGTGGCACTCGCGGCGGCAACCATAGTCGGAGTGCTCGCGATCCAACTGGTGCCGCAGTGGGTTCCTTATGGATTGCCCGTCTCGGCCGGTGTGGCGCTCTACGTGGCCGCGACCGACCTGGTGCCCGAGGTGAACCGGGAGCCGGGGATTCGCATGGCGCTGGTGTTCTTTGCAGGCGTGGGCGGATTTCTGCTGCTGCGCATGTTGTTGCCGCAACTCTAGGCCTGCTCAAGAATTGTTCTCAGTAGACGCGAACGGTCAGGCGGGGATTCGGGGTTTCCCACCCTTTCGCAAAGAACGCGAAAGGATGGGGCACGGCATTTCTCTGCCGGCGGCATGTCGCTACCGGCGGCGTGAACGCCGCCAGTACAGCCGGCCTGGAGGGCGGCGCTACCTTGCCTTGAGGCGGTATTCTATCTCCTGTGGCGCATTGCGAAGCACCTGTTCTGGAAGCGGTTGGCGAATCCCGGTTGATGCGCAAGCGCTTTTCTCTTGAGATGCCGGGCGTTCTGCTCTTCACAGTGCTGGGATTTCTGGTGATGGGCTACCATCCCGGTCTTGAAGACGACGGAATCTATTTGGCCGCCGTGAAAGCAGATCTGAATCCGGCGCTTTTCCCGCACAATGCCAATTTTTTTCGGCTGCAAATGCAGGCCACCGCGTTCGATGGCTTGATGGCGCATTTTGTCCGCTGGACCCGCATGCCGCTCGCGTGGGCTGAGCTGGTTTGGCAACTGGTGGCGCTGTTCCTGATTCTGTGGGCGGTGAAGAAGATCGCGAACCTGCTGTTTCGCGATCGTAGCGCGCGGTGGGCCGGGGTCGCGATGGTCGCGGGTGTCTTCACGCTGCCCGTTGCAGGGACTGCGCTCTACATGGCCGACCAGCACCTGCACCCGCGCAACCTGGCCACGGCCATGATCCTGCTGGCGGTGTGGCGCATTCTGGACGGAAAACGCTGGCAGGCGGTCCCGCTGCTGCTGATGGCGTTTTTGATGCATCCGCTCATGGCCGCCATGGGCATTTCGTTTTGCGTTTTCCTCACACTGACTTTGCTGGACTCTGTGCATGTGCGGCTGCGCGCATTACGGAGCGCAACGGTTGCACTGGTGCCGCTGGGATGGGTCTTCGAGCCGGCCGGTCCAGGATGGCGCACGGCCCTGGACACGCGCACCTACTATTACCTGTACCAATGGACCTGGTACGAGTGGCTGGGAGCGCTGGCGCCACTGGTTCTGTTTGGCGTGCTATGGCGTTTTGCACGGAAACGCGGAGAGACATTGCTGGCGCGATTTGCGGCGGCGGTATTTTTCTATGCGCTGTTCCAGCAGACGCTGGCCATGGCCATGCTTTGGCCGACTTCTCTGGTGCGGCTGACGCCCCTGCAGCCGATGCGTTACCTGCACCTTGAGTATTTCCTGTTCATGATGACGGCGGGCGCAATGCTGGGAAGATTTGTTTTGAAGAGGAGCGTGTGGCGTTGGGCGGCGTTTTTGCTGGTGGTCAACGGCAGCATGTTCGCATGGCAGCGGGCGGAGTTCGGCGGCGTCCAGCACCTGGAGTTGCCGGGACGTGCGCCGGCCAATCCCTGGCTGCAGGCCTTTGCATGGATCCGAGTGAATACGCCGGTGAATGCGTATTTCGCACTCGATCCGCATTACATGGAAGCGCCCGGCGAGGATTTTCACGGATTTCGCGCGTTGGCCGAGCGCAGCCAGCTGGCGGATGCGGTGAAGGATGCCGCCGTGGTGACCCAGGTGCCTGAGCTGGGACCACTGTGGGCGAGCCAGGTAGCAGCCGAAGACGGCTGGCGCAATTTCAAGCTCGCGGACTTCGAACGGCTGAAGACAGCGTTCGGCGTGGATTGGGTGCTGGTGGCCTATCCACAGCCGGGCGGCCTTGCCTGCAGGTGGCACAATGATTCGCTCGCCGTGTGCCAGATTCCGTGAGGGTCCAGTAACAAGGTTCGTATTCTGGGAAGAACCATCCCTCAGCGGCTAAAGCCGTCGTCGATTTTGCCTGGCTACGGCACGGCTGAAGCCGTGCCCTTTCAAGACCGGACTCCCACCCTTTTCCGCAAGAAGCGCGGAAAAGGATGGGGCACGGATGCAGTATTTTGTCGCCCGAGGAATAATGCAACGAGAAAATTTGCAGGGAGCGGCTGCATCCGCGAGAATGGGTGAGTCAACCTTTCATTGGCACGGAAACCTGACATGCTCAATCTTACCCAGCGACTGATTCTCGGTTGTGTGCTCCTCGGCTGCCTGACTGTGGGCCTGGTGATCGCCACGCACCGTGCGCTGGCTGCGGCCGGACAGCTTCACTTGGCGAACGCGATCTGCGTGGCGGCTCTCGTGGTTGCGGCGGCCACGATTTTCTTTGTGCTGCGGCCGATTCAGAATCTGGCGCGCGATGCGCATCGCATTGCCCAGGGAAATCTTGAGCACCGCGTGGACTGGAGCAGCCGCGACAGCTTTGGCGTGATCGGCGGCGAGCTGAACCGGATTGCGGTGCGGCTGCGGGAGCTGCGCGACACCGAGGCCGGGCGGCGGCAGATGGAGTTTCAGCTCTCCGACGCCGTGCTGCAGTCGATTTTTGAGCCCATTATCGTGACCGACGGCAAAGGCCACGTGCTGAAGGTGAATCAGGCGGCCGCGGAGTTACTGGGCGATGCCGCGGGCGACCGTATGGCCCTGGCAAATACGCCCGGCGGAGACAAAATCCTGAACGCCATCCGCGATGCGGTTTCGATGCAGAAGGCGGTGGCTGCCGAGGATGAGGCGTCGATGTTGCCGATGCGCATCGGCCAGCAGGAGCGCAGCTACCGGCTGCGCACCACGCCCATGCGGGATTCCGAAGGCCGCTTGCTGGGTACGGTGACGACGCTGGAAGACGTGACCAGCCTGCAGGACACCGACCGCTTCAAGACGCAGTTCATTTCCGTGGCCAGCCGCAAACTGCGCGATCCTCTGTTGCAGCTGCGGCGCGGATTGTATGCGCTGGCCCAGGGCTTCAGTGGCGAGATGACGCCGCTGCAGACCGAACTGGTGGCCGACGCCAGCAAGGACGCGGAAAACCTGGACGACTTGATGAGCGACCTGATCGATGTGGCGGAAATCGATACCGGCAAACGCGAAATGAAGCTGGAGCGGATCCGCCCGCTGCAAGCTTTGAACGAGACGCGCGACCGCTACTGCGACGAGGCTCAGAAGAAACATATCCGGCTCGACGTAAAGGCGTACGCCGATCTGGCCATGGTGCTCGCCGACCGGCGTGCGCTGCATTCGATTCTCGACAACCTGCTTTCGAACGCCTTGCGCTTCACGCCGGACGAGGGTGAAGTGCTTCTGGCGGCGGAAGAGATCAAGAATTTTGTGCAGTTCAGCGTGCGCGATACGGGACGCGGCATCGAGGCCGACCGGTTGAGCGCCATCTTCGATCGCTTTAATCCCTTCTCAGAAAAAGGCTCGGGGCTTGGCCTGGCGCTGGTGCGGCGGCTGGTGGAGTCGCTGGGCGGACAGATTGCCGTGGAGAGCCGGCTGGGCCACGGATCGACATTCCGGTTCACGCTTCCCGTAGCTGTGTCTGAAGAAGTGCGTCATCCTGTCGAGGTGGGCTAGAGCGATGGCCGAGATCAAGCTCGAAACGACCCTGGAACCCGCGCGGCTGCGCATCTACATTGGCGCCGCGCCCGGCGTAGGCAAGACCTACGACATGATCAACGACGCCTATAACATGAAGCATCAGCAGGGCGTGGATGTGGTGATCGGGCTGGTGGAGACGCACGGGCGAAAGGAAACCGAGGCGCGCATCCGCGATCTCGAGGTGATTCCGCAGAAGGAGATTCCCTACCGCGGTGTGACTCTGAAAGAGATGGACGTGGACGCGATTGTGGCGCGCCGCCCGCATACCGTGGTGGTGGACGAGCTGGCCCACACCAACGTGCCCGGCAGCAAGAATCGCAAGCGGTATGAAGATGTGCTGGAACTGCTGGACGCGGGCATCAACGTGATGACCGCGGTAAACATTCAGCACCTGGAAACTCTGAACGACGCCGTGAACCGCTCGGCGAACACCACCATCCGCGAGACCGTTCCCGACAGCTTCTTCAAGCGCGCCGACGAAGTGGTGAACGTGGACGTAACGGTGGACCAACTGCGCGACCGTCTGCGGCAGGGAAAGATTTACGCGCCGGAGAAAGTGGAACAGTCGCTGGCCAACTTTTTCCGCAAGGGCAACCTGAGCATGCTGCGCGAACTGTCGCTGCGCACCACCGCGGAACAAGTGGGCAACCGCGCGGCAGAATATCGCCGCACGCAGGGACTGGAACAGGCGCCGATTCCCGAGAAGGTGATGGTGTGCCTGAGCACGCGGCCCGGGACAGAGCGCCTGCTGCGCATCGGCGCGCGCATTGCCGGGCGGCTTGCGACTAACTGGTACGCGGTGTACGTGAGTCGGCCCGATGACAAGGGCCACGGCGACCCGGAGGCTTTTCACCGGCTGGAAGAGTACCAACGCATGGCGCGCGATCTGGGCGCGCAGGTGGTTTCGCTCACCGACCGGGATGTTTCAGACGCGCTGATCCGGTTCGCGCAACAGGAGAACATCAGCCACGTGGTGTTTGGGCAATCGGCGCGCTCGCGCTGGGACATTTTGTGGCGCGGCTCGGTGCTGAACCGGTTTCTGTCCGAGGTGCGCGATGTGACCGTCCAGGTGGTGCCGATGCAGAAGCCGATCAAGCGAGGGTAAGAGGCGGGAGAAGCAACCGCAAATCCTTCGACTTGTTTTGGCGCGAAAGCGCAGCAAAACTTCGCTCAGGATGACAAGCTCGTGGTGATGCGAATTTCCGAATCACCTTGCTAATACTCCGTCATCGTCAGGCGTGCTCTGGCCTTGGCGCGCAACCATCGCCGGGTCCAGATAGCGAGCAGGAAAGCCAGAAGAATCACCAGCACCGCCGCCAGCCATGGCACCTGCGCGAACCACAGCATCAAGCAGGTCCACCACGGAAGCACACCCACTTGATTGACCGTGGAACCGATGCGGAAGGACGCATATTGCGATCCATGGAAAACCGCGACGAAATTCGAAATGAAGAGGGCCTGCTGCACCTCCATGAATTTGTAAATGAAGCGCGCGAAGGCGGCGCCGTCCTTGAAGTGCATGGCAACTATACTGCGGATGCCGGCGATGTCGTACGGATACTTGATGCCCTCGATGATGGCGGCGGGAGCCCATGCCAGCGCCGCGGCCAGGAAGAGAAGGATGGAGGCACGGACGATGGAGAGCGAAGTGGACTTGCGCTCGGACGAGTCGCGATCGCTGAAGATGCCGCGGAAAGTGGCCCACATGCCGCGTAGGGAAATCTTGAAGATGCGGCCCAGACTGCGCAGAACATTGTCGCTCTGGCGGGACCCGCCCCAGGCGAGCCATGAATCGGCGCGCGAAAAAAGGGCGATGGTCAGCATTTCCTGTTCTTCGATGGTCAGGTTCTCAAAACAAACGCGCAACACCGATCCCTCCGAAGAGACAACCGTAGCGGGCAGATCGATGGCCACCGGCGGATTGGCAAAAGCCAGGTAGACCTGTGATTGAGGCAGCACTTCGAGGGACTCCTGGAGGCGAATGCCGGTACCGCCGCTGGAGACGTCGATGGTTTCGGCGGCGACGGAACGGCCATCGGGAAACTTGACCGCGAGCGGAGTCACGACCTTGATGCGCGCCGTGGTGCGCAATTGGCGGAGCTCACGCGCGACAGCCGTGCAAACGCCCAGGATGACAATGTTGAACACGCACCACATGACATTCATCAGCACCGCACCGCGATGGTCGCGGTCATAGATGAAGAAGCGCGGAATGGCAGCGAGCAGGCCGGCGAAGTTGAGGATGAGCAGAACCAGGAAAGGCTGCGCGATCCTGGCATCGAAGAAAGTGCGCTCGACCACGCCGCCTTTGGCCGTGACGTTGAACTTGCCCAGCCTGGGATTGATGAGCGCCAGCAGGGTGGGCAGCAAAATGTAGGGCGAGAGCACGGTTTCGTAGATATCGTTCCAGAAGGAATAGCGGTACTCACCTTGAATGCGGGAATTGGTGACATTGGAAAGAATGAGGTGAGGCAATGCGTAGGCCAGAATGGCGGCCCAGAAGCCGGGAATGATGGTGTGACCGAGGAGCAGATAGATCAACGGCGCGGTAAGAAAGATGAGGCGCGGCAACGCGTAGAGGAAATGGCCCATGGCGTTGAAGTAGCAGAGCCGCTGCGGGAAGGTGAGTCCGGGAGCAAAGAGCGGATTGTCGGTGCGCAGAATCTGTATCATGCCGCGCGCCCAGCGAATACGCTGGCCCACGTGCGCGGAGAGGCGCTGCGTGGCGAGTCCCGCGGCCTGGGGAATGTTGATGTACGCAGTCTTCCAATGGTTCATCTGCATGCGCAGAGCGGTGTGCGCGTCTTCCGTGACGGTCTCGACGGCCATGCCGCCGATTTCGTCGAGCGCTTCGCGGCGCAGCACGGCGCAGGAGCCGCAGAAGGAGGCCGCGTTCCAGAAGTCGTTGCCGTCCTGGATGATTCCGTAAAAGAGCTCGCCTTCGTTGGGAATGGTGCGGAACTGCCCGAGGTTGCGCTCAAAGGGATCGGGAGAATAAAAGTGGTGCGGCGTCTGCATCACGGCGAGCCCGGGGTCACGCAAAAACCAGCCCACGGTCACCTGTAAGAAGCTGCGCGTGGGCACGTGATCGCAGTCGAAGATCGCGATCAGCGGCGAATCGACGGTTTTGAGCGCGGCGTTGATGTTGCCCGCCTTGGCGTGCTGGTTGTCAGGGCGGCTGCGGTAGCCGATGCCGGCGTCGCGGGAGAACTGCTCGAACTCCGGACGGCGGCCGTCGTCGAGGATGTAGACGTGAAGCTTCTCGGCGGGCCAATCCATGTTGAGCGCGCCCAGCGCGGTGTAACGCACCACGTCGAGAGGCTCGTTGATGGTGGGAATGAATACGTCGATGTGCGGCCATTCCCCGGGGTTGTCGGGCAGGGCGACGGGAGCGCGGCGCAACGGCCAGATGGTTTGAAAGTAGCCGAGGAAAAGGACGATAAATGCATAGGCTTCGGCGCCCAGGAGGCAAATGATGAAAAAGGCGTCGAGAGCTCCGGGGTGGCTGGCCCGGTCCTCAAAAAAGCGCACGACTTGCGAGACGCGCCAGTATCCGTAGCGGAAGGTACAGAACATGGACAGCATCATGAGGGCGAGCGTGATGAGGTAGGAGTCGGAGCTGCGCGCCATGGCCAGGGCCGCGGCAAGGGTAACGAGGCCCAGGACCGCTTGCTGCTCCCAACTGAGAGGCAAAGCCGCTATGAAAAAGAAAATTGCGGCGGCGGCAAGCAGGAAGAGGAGCCGAAAAAACCTGATAAAGAAATTTTCGCGTGCCCCAATATCCTGCCAAGCACCCGAGACCGTCATCGCTCGCTCCAGCGGACGCCGCGGAAGCTCGTGCTTGCAGGTGCGGAAAGGCTCTTGACCCATCCCGCAAGGCTGGCGAAATCCTCGGTGACAGCGGAATTTGGAGCGTAATCTATAACGGTCATGCCCTCGGCCAGCGCTTCGCTGATGGCCGGGGTGTGGCGCAGAGTGAAAGGCAGGAGGCGATCGCCCAACTGCTCACGGAGCACTTCGCGCACGTCGAGATGCAGGGGCAGCGAGGGATCGAACTGATTGAGCACATAGTAAGGAATTGTGGGCTTGTTGTTGCCGTTGTTGTGCTCGAAGAAAGCGTCGATGGAGCCAACGCTGACTACGGAACACATGTCGGGAACGAGAGGCACGAGGATTTGCGGCGACAAGCGCATGACGCGACGCGTGGTGGCGCCGGAGGCAGTGGCCAGATCAAGGACGACGCGACTGACGCCGCGGGCGTGCTTGAGAATCTCTGCCGTGAGCGCTTCGGCGGTGGCGAGTTCGGAGTCCAGCGTCTCGGGATCGAGCGTAACCATCTGGATGGGCGCGTCGCCACTGGCTACCGGCGGGGTGAAGGTGCGCAACAGGCCGGGACGCTGATCGCGGGCGCCGAAGAAGAAGGGCAACAAGCCGTAGGCGGCGGTATCGACCAGGAGAACGCGCTCACCGCGCGAGGAAAGCACGCGGCCGAGGGTTGCCACGAGACTGGTTTTGCCCACGCCGCCGGCCAGCGAAAAGACGGCGAGAACGGGAGCGCGAGCCGCCGTGGGCACCGGCGCCGACTGCGTGGGCACATTGTCTTCAAAGACACTGCGCAAGGCAAACCAGCGCGAGACGAGGCGATCGCGAGAACCCTGCAACGTGTCCTCAGGCGAAGGGGGAAGCGCGGGCTGGCCGATGGAATCAGGACGCTCCGGCATTAACCAGGCGGGGCGGCCCGTGCTTTCGCGCGGATCGGTTGACAGCCATGGCGCGCGCTGCTGAGAAAACGCGTCTTCCTGCGAGGCAGAGGGCGCTGGCGGTGGTGCAGGTTGGGCGTAGGGAGACGGAGCGGGGTAACGATCCTGCGGCGGCCGTGGCCATGCCGCTTGTTGCGGGACTTGCGGGGCAGCCTGCGCCTGATCCGCGGCCAACTCCGCGGCCCGGCGGGCGCGTTCCTGGGCGGCTTCCTGCGCGGCTAAATGGGCGGCCTGCTGCGCGGCGAGTTCGCGCAGGCGTGATTCTTCTTGAGCGCGAGCGGCTTCGGCAGGGGGTTGCGCACCAGCTTCCTGATGCACGCGCTGCCGTTCTTGTTCAATGACCTGTTCCATGCGTTGCCGGGTTTTCTCGCGCGTCTCCGCGCGCGCGGCGGAGAAATCGCGATACTTGCCACCATGCAAATTCGCCCAGGAATATAACGACGCCACATCTTCCGGCGTCTCGTTCGGGTCGGGAGGCACGCGCTCAGTCATTGTTTACCCCTGCACAGTTGCTGTTCTTCCGAGTGCTTACTCATGGCAACGCGTTGCGCGGCTTTTGGATTTCAAAAAAGCCGCGAATGCGCACCCGGATGGCGGGTATCGTCACCGGTTATCGTAGCGGCGCAAGTGTTGCCAGAACAATAACACTTGCAAGGCCACCTCGCTAACACTTTCTTGCCATGCAAAGGGCTGGAAATGCCTCATTTTCTGAGTGATGCGGGAATTTCTCCCCCATCAGTAATCGAACGCTCAAGGGCCTGCGATTACCATGGTACCAGCATGGATAGTTACCTGAAAGGTCAACGTCTGCGGCCATCGCCGGCGAGCTGAAAAATTGTACGCGGTGATGGCTGGTTGAGACGGCGCGCAGGGGGTTTTGGGGGATGCGTATAGGTCCCGGCGGGGTGCGCGCGAGCGATCTCTTGCTGTGGTAGTTTGGAAGAAGCAGCCTTGAACGAGCTCGTAGCTCAGTTGGTAGAGCAACGCCCTTTTAAGGCGTGGGTCGTGGGTTCGATTCCCACCGAGCTCACCATTCGTCCGAATGGACTTAGCTTATTTTTTTTGGCTGCTTCCCAAGATTTTCACACCCGTGATTCACCCGTGATCCGAGTGAGGGGCTATTGGACCGTGGGCGAAACGGGCGCAAAGAACGCCGCAGTTACTGCGGTATGTGCTTCAAGCCGGTCGCCATGCCTCCCGTGCACGTATCCTCCAGGAGATCCAAGCCATCCTCGCCGACCCTTGCCTCGACGGCCGAACGATTGGGGTGGTCACGGTCATGGGGACTGACCAGGCTGCATATATCCACAAGCTTGTGACGACGCACATCTCGCCCGTCGATGTCGTGAAGAGGCAAATTGCCGTTGGCCCACCGCCTGTCTTCCAGGGCCGTGAACGAGACATTATGCTAATTTCGATGGTTCTCGGGCCGGGCGACCACTCTGCCCAGAATAAGGCCGAACAGAAACAACGATTCAATGTCGCGCTGTCTCGCGCACGAGACCGCGAGTACCTGTTCCGGTCCGTCGATCACACTGCCTTCGCCGAAGACACGCTTAACGGCCGGCTGATCCAACATTTTAGGGAACCTTTCCGTCAAGACCTACGCAGTTCGAAGGTGCTCCGCGAGCGTTGCGAGTCTGGGTTCGAGTTGGACATGTTCGACGAACTTGTGAAGAGAGGTTACCGGGTTGAACCTCAGGTGCGATGCGGAGGCTTCCGAATCGACTTCGTAATTGAAGGGCGGGAAGGCAGGCGCATCGCCGTAGAGTGTGATGGCGACCGGTTTCATGGACCAGGCCAATGGGGAGAGGATATGACACGTCAACGGGTTCTGGAGCGCGCGGGATGGACCTTCTGGCGCTGCTTCGCCTCCAGTTTTCGGCGCCGTCGCACTGCGGTCCTTGAAGATCTGTTTACCACCATGGCAAACCTTGGGATCGAGCCCATCGGGTCCGAAGGGGTGGACAACTCCGTATGGGTTTACTCGAAGGAGGTCGACCCATACGCGATTGCACAGGAGGAAGAAGAGGAGGTCTATGGTTAATCGGCCATTCATCGGCAAGCGGATCGATGAACTGGAACAGCTCTTTAAATCCTCCGGCACTCAGCTTCTGACCCTAAACGCGCTTGAGAGCGAGCTGGTTCACCGCTCAACGCCTCGCGCAGTCAGCCTGCTCAAAACCGTCCGAAAGAGTCTCTCCCTTCCGGAGTTTAAGGACAGATCGGTGAGTCCTAGTCTTTTCGATCCGCAGTCCGTCCTCCCAAAAGCGGCTGACAGCACTCCGCATACGCGCACGGGGCCTTCGCAAAATACTTCTGTGAAAGTGCCCCAACCGACGCAACCTTTGCCAGCGAGCAATCGGACCATCCTTCCCCACGATCGGTTCCACTTGGAGAGCCGATTCCCTTCCCGGTACCCGCAGAGCCCAAAGCCGTAACCAATACCTCGATTTTGTCCCCCTAGGAGGCGTGCTCGGTTCTAAAAGTGACTCTGGGAGCAGATTGGGGAGCCATTGAGAAATCCCGCCGGGAGATCGTCCAGAAATCCCATCCTGACAAGCTCCGTTCACTTCCTCCAGAACGCCGCACCGCACTGATCGAGCATGCGCGTCGGGCCAACTACGCGGTCCATGTTCTCCCTGGTTTCCGAACGCAGCAGAACACCACCACAAGCCCATTGTCCGTTGCAGTGGAGACATCTCCTGTGGACTCCAGAACGGGCGCAAATCATTAGTTTTCCGCTCGCGTTCAAGCTCATGCAGAAGCTCTTTAGAAGCGCTATTTATTGGGGACGTTTTGCGGTGGGTTTTCCGCTCACTCAGTCGCAGCTTGTCTCGAATTTCATGAAGCACGTTGTCAATACATCAACTACTGATCCTTCACTTAGATAACAAGCGCAACTCTAGAATCATCGTGTCGATCCCGGGGTCTGAAAAAGCGGCTGACGAAGAGTCAAGCTTGATGATTGATACAACAACGAATGGCGATTTGTACAATTGGATCCCGTCTCTGGCCACCATCTTTTCAATACGTTACAAGCCCTCCAACCAACGGTTACGTTCCAAAACGTTCCAATTGCGCGGCGGAGTCGGTCTACTCCTACCCCAAAACTGTCATAAATTTCGGCCGGTCTTCGGCACGAGCCCCTCATTTGCACCTGCAATCACCGCAAGGCAGCAACCGTCTCTGAACAGCGAGCATTCCCGGCTTTCTGCGGCACGTGGCACCTGTGCCTACGAGTGGTGAATTCCCACGGGAGGGCCTAGCACGCATTCAGTCTTGACCGCCTGGAAGGCGCATTGGCGATGAAGATCTGATCCAAATGCGCCAAATGACTCGGTTCCAAATCCAGACGATGCTGGCGCTGCCTGAAGACTCTTGAATACTCGGCTGGACCGCTTCCCGCACGCGAGTTCGGGTATCGACCTCAAAATAAATCTCGCCTGGTTGTCGCGAAAAGGCATCATTTTCCCCACTATTAGTATGGAGTCGTTTGAAGATTCACCATTCTTCCGCTCTCCTTCCAGACCATTCTGGACTTGGCGCGGAATGGTCCCATCAGCCTCTGTTCACTGCGTTACATCTCTCTGCAAAATGCTCCGGCGTGATGGCACAGTGTGCAAAAGTGAACTTCGGATTCTTCCTTGGGGCGAGTTCAATCGCCCTATGAGAACTTTGCCAGGCGACTGGTATTGCCAAGTCGACAGTCCCATGGATGAGGTATAGGCGTTGCAACACAACCTGGACGGTAGTAACGGTTCAGAACGAATACCCTGATAGCCATCCCTCTTCTAGGGAGCAGCCGACGAGGACCTCTCAACGGAAAAACGAGAGCGCCAGATTTGCGATCGGTTCGCAAGATATTCATTATCCACGCGTGAGAATCTGACCATCGCAACCGTGCCACTCGGGCCGCAGAGGGCGGCCGAAGGGAACACATTCTCACAACCCTGCGGGCGCAGAAACCCGTTCTCATGGGGCCCAAAATGAAAATCAAGGTTAAAAGGGAGACAAGTGACATGACACAGTCGATTCGAAGCGGAAAAGCATTGGGACTCTGGCGTGTTCTGCGCAACCTTTGCGTGATGGGGCTTGTTTTGACGGTCCTGAACGCAAGCGGTGCGTTCGCCCAGGAGTTCCGCGCATCCATCACGGGCCAGGTGGCTGACTCCACGGGAGCTGTGATTCTCGGCGCCACCATCACCGCGGTCAACGTAGACACTCGAGTGACGTCCTCCACAGAGTCTAACAATCAAGGCATCTATTCGCTGCTGTATCTGCTGCCCGGCACGTACACGGTCACGGTCGCGGCGGAGAATTTCCAGACCATGGTCTACAACAAGGTGGTTCTGGATTCGGCGCAGCAGTTGGGAATGAATGTGGCGCTCAAGCCGGGTAACGTAACCCAGCAGATTACGGTAACCGCCGGGCCGGTAGATCTCGACACGGTTTCAGCGACACTCGGGGGCGTGATTGACCAGGCAAGAGTTGAAAACATGCCCTCCACCGGGCTGATGGTCTGGGATGACCTTGCGTTTACCCAGGGAATGCGGAGCACGGCGGGCCAGCCGTTCAACCTTACTCCCCGCAACAATGGAAACACTTACGGTGTAGCTGGTTCGCAGACCGATGAAAACATCTTCTATCTCAACGGCGCGCCGGTCAGCGATCAGGGCAATTGGTACTTCACCCCCAATCAGAATGCGACCCAGCAGTTACAGGCCGGTGTAATGCCCTATGACGCGCAGTACGGGCGAACCGGGGGGGGAGCATTCAATGCCAACGTAAAAGACGGCACCAATGCCTATCATGGCGCCATCTACGACTACTACGGCAATGAAGCTTTGAATGCAAATACCTGGATTGGCGACCTGTCGAACATCCGGAAGTCGGTGAATATTCGCAACACCTTCGGAGGATCGTTCGGCGGGCCAGTCCGCAGGAATAAGACCTTCTTTTTTGGCTCCTACGAAGGCTTCCGTCAGGATCAACCTGGGGTCGCAACGGACTCCGTGCCGC
>JBEKGH010000094.1:0-19744 GCA_050012895.1 Occallatibacter sp. | reverse complement strand
AACCTGTTCACCAAATCGATTGCCACGGTGAGCGGGATTATTTTTGCTATCGCGTTTTTCATCGTGTTTACGGTGTCGGAGCGCATCAACCTGCGGAAACACGCGGCGACCGCCAAGGAGATGAAAGACCACTTCCAACTGGAGCACCAGGATTCGGTGAGCCGGGAGTCTGTCGCCATCCGTCCCGGCGGCGTCATCGTGACCATGCACGATGCCGCCAATCCGCTGGCCCTCAAATGGACACTGGGGCGTACCAGCACCGATGAGCGGGATGTCGTGGTGGTCAGTGTCCGGCTCATGGGCGCGGGCGGACCGGAATATCTGAGCGCCGAGGAGCAAAGCTTCAGTGAACATGAGCAAATGCTCTTCACTAAAGCCGTTTCGGTTGCCGAGAGCTTCGGCAAGAAGGTTTCACTGCTGGTAGTTCCGGCAGCCGAGATCTTTCCCGCTCTCGCCCAGACCGCAAGCTCGCTCGAAGTAGAGTCGGTGGTCTCCGGTAGTTCCAGCTCATTGACCGCTGAAGAACAGGCCTACTACATGGGACAGGCCTGGGAGGCGATGCCCGAGCCTAAGCGGCAATTCAATTTCTGTGTTGTGGCTCCCAACGGTGACATCAAGGTGTTCTATATCGGGCCTCATGCGCCCTCTCTGAGCCCCGAGGATGTGCAGCTCGTGCACCGGCTGTGGCTGAACATGCGCCGCGACCCAACGGCAGCCGACCTGCATCACAGCGACATCATCACCTACGCTCTGACGCGCCTGGCCGGCCAGTACGCGCGTGAAAAGCAGGACATCCTGCGCGACCTTCGCAAAGGCCGCGGCGCAGGATCGCCCGCATCCATGCGGCCTGGCACGCAGGATCCGTACGGTCCCGGCGGGATCACGCAATCGCCGCGCGCCGTCAAGCAGACGCGGGACCAGTAAAGCAGGGAACAAGGGACCAAGGGAAAAAGGGAACAAGGGACCAAGGGAAAAAGGGAACAAGAACGCTCGACTGGCCATCGATCTTAGGGAAGATTTTGAAGGCCGCAGAATCCCTCCTGCACACTCGCGCCACTCGACATGATTTTCCGGGTTGTCAACGGGTGCTGTTTTCCTTGCCCCCTCGCTCCCTTGCTTTCTTGGTCCCTTGGTCCCTGCCGTTACGCCGTGTACTCGTCTCCCGGCTGCCAGCGCTCCACCTTCACGCCCGGCTCAACCAGAGCGCCCAGTTCTTCCGGCGTACCTTTGAGCGGCGGAAAGGTGCCCCAATGGATAGGCAGGACAACCCTGGGCGCCAGGAGGCGGCAGGCAAGCGCCGCTTCCTTCGGTCCCATGGTGTAATGGCCGCCAATCGGCAGCATGGCCACCTCGGGCTTGTACAAGTCGCGGATAAGCTGCATATCGCCGAACACGCAGGTGTCGCCCGCGTGGTAGAGCACGGGACCGCCGGCCACTTCCAGCACGAACCCGCCGGCAATGCCCACGTAATGTACGCCCTTCTCGTCCTCTGCTCCGGATGAGTGCTTGGCATCGACCATGGTGGCGGCCACGTCGTCGAGCTGCACGGTCCCACCCAGGTTCATGCCCGTGTACTCCGCGACGCCCTGGTTGGCAATGTAGGCGGCCAGCTCGTAGACAGCCACCACGTGCGATCCGTGCTTCTTGGCCACCGGCACGGCGTCGGAGATATGGTCTCCGTGCCCGTGGGTCAGCAGGATGTAGTGGATTTTCGATGGAAGTTGAAAACTCTGCGGGTATTTGGGGTTATGCGCAATGAAGGGATCGATCAGAATATTGGTTCCCTTGTCCGTCTGAACCAGCACCGTGGCGTGCCCGAGCCAGGTAATGCGCGTGGTCTGGGAGTTGCTCATCGTTACACCTCAGTTGGCAGTTTGTAGTTCTCAGTTCACAGCTCTCAGCTATCAGCTCCTGCGTCGGGTCTTAGCTGACGGCTGAGAGCTGAAGGCTGAGAGCTTCTTCTTGTTCCCTTGGTCCCTTGGTCTCTCGGTCCCTGTCTTACTCACCGCGTAATGATGACCTCGGAGACGCTGTCCTTGGCGAGGAACTGCCGGTGTCCTGACCATCCCGTAAACAGGCGCTCAATGCTGCGGTTGGTGAAGGCGCGCTGGATGGGAAACTGCTGCGTCATCTGCATGTCAACGTCATCGCCGGGGGTGACATGGTAGCGGTAGCGCACCACCTCTTCGCCATGGGTCCGCGTGTGGAAGAAGGCCAGCACCTGCCCGCCGGGATTCATGGCCGCAAATAGCCGCGCAACCAATGGCGCCAGAATCGGCTCGGGTAGAAAATCGAGCACGGTCCACAACAACACCACGTCAAACATGCGTCCTGAGAAGTTGAGCGAGTGATCGAGAAAACCCGCGACGTTCCAGATCGGCTTGCCATCCTCATCGCTACCCGCGCGCCAGTCGCCGGTGTAGGCATCGGAGACAAGGTCGGCGAGAAACACGCTGTGACCCAGGCTGGTCAGGTAGTTGATATTGGCGGGCGAGGTATAGCCGGTATCGATGATGCACAGCCCCGGCTCGGACTGCAAGCGCTTCCGCAACACCGACCATGCCCCGGAATGGCGCGGTACGCGAGGCCCCGTAAGCCCTGCGGACCCAGGGGATGCGGCGGCCTCCTGCTTCTTCTCGAACCAACGACGCAGCACAGTGCATTCCTCAAACGGCCGGACACAAGCGAAGAGGGGAATCAGGAATTGCCCGGCGCGAGTTTCCCAATTCTAGAAAGTACCGTCGCCGCTGTGCTGCAAGTTAACGCCCTCGGTCCCTTTCGAAACCGATTGAGTCAGGTCCACCTTGCCGCGAAAGACGGCATTGTCCTCAACAGCCAGACGCAGGGCGCGGATATCGCCTTCGAGGTTGCATCCAGCGCGCAGCTCCACCCGTCCGCTGGCTACCACGTTGCCTTGAACCCGGCCCAAAACCAGTACGTCCTTGGCAGTTATATCCGCCGCTACATTGGCATTGGGACCGATGGTCAGTCGATTCTCTGCCAAGCTCACTGTTCCTTCTACCCTTCCGTCCACGATCAGGTCTTCTTTGCCCTGAACTTCACCGCAAATCACGATCGTTTTCCCGATGCGCGCGGGAGAATTGTCCGCCACCATAATTTTGATCCCTTTCGAGCTCCCTTGGAGGCCCTGCCCGCACTATATCAACCCGGCCCCAGCGGTTCAATTTGTCGGTTCAATTCGCGGCGGCTGGGCGAGATTCCCGATTCTGCGCGGGTTTCTCCACGATACACCCGGCGGGCTCCTTGACGAAGACCTCGCACCGCCGACCGGCACCGTACACTATTCGTTGTGTACCGATTCCTTGCCCTCCTCCTCCTGATTCCCCTCCTGGTTCTCTGGATGATTCCGGTCCCCTCGGTGAATCCGGTCCTTGCCCAACCCTCCTCAGGTAAGGTCGTGGCTGCGCCCTCCCTGACGGGTCAGGCTCTGGTGGAGCGCGCGCTCGCCAACGAGTTGAATGCGGCCCAGGACGCGAATCACGACGCGAACCAAGACACGAATCAGGACGCAAGCCATCCCATGCGGTACCAGTTGCGCAAGACCAGTCCGCGCGTGACCACGACCAAGGAGATTCTGGAAACCCACGACGGCGAGGTGGCGCGGCTGATTGCCATCAACGACAAGCCGCTCGGCGCCGCCGATGAGGTGAACGAAGAAGCGCGGCTGCATGCACTGCTCGCCGACCCCGGCAAACAGCGGCGCCGCAAGCAGGCCGAGGACGATGACGAGGGCCGCGTCTTCAAGGTGCTGCGCGCCCTGCCCAGCGCCTTTCTGTATCAATACGCGGGCCCCGGCGAAGGGCCCACGGGGAAGCTGGAGAAGTTCACCTTCCGGCCCAATCCGGACTTCAATCCGCCCGATCTTGAGACGGAGGTCTTGCCGGCCATGACCGGCGAACTCTGGATCGATCCCGTGCGCCTTCGCGTGGCGCGCCTGGAGGGCCACCTGCAGCAGGATGTGGATTTTGGCTGGGGAATCCTGGGCCGGTTGAACAAGGGCGGCTGGATCGTGATCGAGCAGGCGGACGTGGCCGGAGGCCAGTGGCGGACGGTGCGCTTCCAGATGCAGATGAGCGGCAGGGTGGTCTTCAAAAACCGGGTGTTCGACACCACGGAGGTGCAAACCAATTACGCGCCGCTGCCCCCGGGAATGAGCTACCAGAAAGCTATCGAAACCCTGCTCTCCGGCAAATAGGAGCAAGCGGAGTTAGCGGGGCTGGCGGAGTTGGCGGAGCTAGCCCGGTCGTCGTGATCGCGTGAAATTCCGCACGTGAAAAAAACGGCCCAAGCATTGGCCCGGGCCGCTCGTCTCCGATGAAAGTCGGCAGCTTACTTCACCTTGATGATAATCATGGCGAAGGTGAACAGGGTGAGCGACTCGATGAACGCCAGGCCGATGATCATGAAGGTCATCAGACCGGCGCGGGTTCCGGGGTTGCGCGCCAGAGCTTCCGTGGTCGATCCAACCGCCCTTCCCTGACCCAGGCCGCAAAGTCCGGCGGCCAGACCCATGCCGAGGCCGACGCCGACGGGCACCATGTCGATCGCTGGCGAGCCACTATCCGCAAAGGCCGGAATGGCGAAGCAAAGCGCCGCCAGGGCCATGAACACATACTGAAGTTTCCGCATAATTCTCCTGCTTCCCTGAAGATTGACCGCCAGTGGGTGGTTGAGGCTCACCGTGCTGGCCCCCTCACGCTTGCGGCCTTCCGTGGTGCGGAGCGGAAGCGCTCCCCGCCGGAATTTTGAATTAGGTTTCAGGTGTCAGGTTTCAGGTGTCAGATAAAACCGCGAATCTGCCGACATGCAACCTGATCCCTGAAACCTGAAACCTGCTTTTAATGTTCGTGCGAAACTGCCATGCCCAGATAAATCATGGAAAGCAACATGAAAACATAAGCCTGAATCAGCGCAACCACGGCGTGCAGGCCGAGAAAGAGAGTCGGTGCAGCCAGCGGAATCATGGAAAAACAGATCAGCGTCAGCAAATCGCTGGCCAGCATGTTCGCGTAAAGACGGATGGTGAGCGACATCATGCGCGCGAGGTGGGAAACGATCTCCACCGGAAACAGCAGCCACGACATCCACCACACCGGACCGGCAAAGTGCTTCAGGTAGCCGATCGGCCCCTGCTCGCGAATTCCGTAGTAGTTGTAATAGAGGAAAGTCAGCACGGCCAGGCCCAGCGGCACCCAGGGCTGGCTGGTGGGCGTGGTCACGCCGGGGATCAGCCCCACCAGGTTGTTCAACACGATGAAGAGACCGATGCAGGTGACGAATGCCTGGAAGCGCTCGTACCCATGGCCGATAATCTGTTCCGCCTGGGTGCCCGTGAACTCATGGACCATCTCGGCGATCTGCTGCGCGGGGTTGGGCTTCTCCACGGAGAGCGTCAGGCGCACGATGAGGAAAAAAGCGATCAGGCCAGCCGCAATCAGAAACTCGTACTTGAACGACTCGCTGACGTTCGCCAGATCCTTGGCAGCGTCTGCGGGGTGAACGCCAAGGGCGTGATACAGCTTGAGCAGGACTCCTCCCAGCAGATGTTCCACAAACGGCGTAAATGCAAGAGTTTGCGCCATAAACCATCAATTCTTTCCGTTTCCCGCGGGGTTGCAGGGCGTGTCCGACCGTTCCGGCCATCAACCCCTGAGTAGGCGCAACGCTCCCCACACCAGCGTGAGGACCGCCAAAGCCAGTCCACAGAGGAGCGCTATCACTGAGCCCTGGAAACATTTCAGGCTAACATAAATGGCTGCCGCGAAAATGGCGAGACGAAGCAGAAAGAAAACCACCGCAAAGGCGGACCCTTTCGGTGTCTGTTTCTTGTCCATTTTCGCTGCGATGAAGCGCGCCAGCCGCCGCCATTCAAAGATGCTGGCGGCCGAAATGGCGGTTCCCGTGGCCAACATGGCGGCATCGCGCCAACTCGATGCCTTCCACACCACGAGGGACGCTAGCACTCCGAAAATCAACGTGTTACGGATCGCGCCGTGAAGCAAACCTTCAAGATCCGCATCGCTCACGTCGGAAAAAATCTGCAATTCATCGCTCATGAAGCCGTGCCCGAGTCTCCCGTCTTGCCTGACTTGTCTGTCTGGTTCCCGTTTTCGTCCAGTTTGTCCATGGCGGGATCGGCGGAATACACCATCGCCATACGAATGACTCCCACCAGCCCGGCGATGATGCCAAAAACCACCCCGGCTATCGCCATCCACGTCTGGTGAAAGTGGCGATCGAGCCAGAAGCCGGGCAGCCAGCCGATGAAGGCCGCGCAGGGCAGCACCATCGCGATCTGGATCATCTTCTCTGCCTGAATCCACGCACCCATCATGCCGCCGCCAACCCCGCTCTGGGCTGGGTCGTCTGAAGACGCACCGCCGGCCTTGCCGCGCTGCTTCCGCTCCGGGATGGGGTTGTGGTAGGGCACCTTCGTGGTTATACACGGCGAGACCGGCCGCGTGCGAACCGTTGCGCAGCGCCCTTGTCCGGGCGGACGCGACCTCAGTCGTCCTGAACGCCGCTACTTCGCCGGCGTTGCCGCGTCCTCAATTGCGAATACCGCTGAGACCGTGGCGTGAAACTCCACGCGGCGCGAATTGATGGCAAGCGGCTGGTTCGGCATCGGCACGCCCCCTGCCAGAGACACCCCGTCACCCATGCCGTAGACGCTGCCGCTCACGCTGGCGGTAAACACGTTGTATGGCATCTGCCCCAGGTTCTCATTCACGCTGACCAGATGACCAAGTTGCACGCCGGACCTGGCCGCGATCTCTTCGGCAATCTTGCGCGCATTGGCAACGGCCTCTGCGGAGGCTTTCGCATGCATCGCACTTGGGTCTTCGACGATCCACTGGATCCAACCGCTCTCGTTGGCGCCGGCGTCCACCGCCGTGTTGAGAGCCGTGGCCGCCTGGTCGGGCTTTACGCGGATCGTCCAGCTTTGCGTCACTGTGAACTGACGTTCCTTGAACTGCTCTTCGTTCTTCTGATTCGGAAACTGCTGCATCTCGTACGGCGGCGTGTGCTGCAGCACCTGGCTGGTGCTTTCAATCGAGGCATTGGGAATGCCCGCGGCCGTAAGCGCGTTCACGATGGTGTTCGAAGTTGCGACGGCCTGGTCGTAGGCGGATTTGGCGTCGGGGCCGAAGAGTCTGTACCCGACGCGTACTACGGCGAGGTCGGCGTCGGTAGTCACCTGCGCCGTTCCGGTCACCGAGATGGTACGCCGATCCGGCGAACCTGGATTGCAGCCATTCGTGTTGCACTGGGCCCAGGCATTGGAGCCGAGTCCAGCGAGGCAGACCAACAGGACGGTCAAGCGTGTCACGTTGCGCATAGTTCACTCCGATCTTCAGGAATTGCTTTGCTGCTGACCTTTATAGACCTGTGATTCGCCGATTCATCTCACTGATTTCCACAAAATTCGGCTTGAACTCGCGCCACTCCCAATTGGCTGGATCGTCGTCAGCAAGCGTTCCAGCGATCACGCGGTGCCGGGCTGCCAATGCGCGCCGCGCCAGCCGCTATACTGGCGGTTGGACCTTCGATCTGTGACGGAAATCGATCGGTTCTGGACGGGTAGGCATGGAGTTCGAATCGGAGTTTGAGAAGAGCCTTTTTGAGCTGCGTCAGGAAAAGCTCAAAGAAATCGAAAAGCTGGGGCAGGCCGTGTATCCCAACCGCTTTCCTTCAAAGCAAGGCGAGACGGCGATCGCGCTTGCCGAGGTGCGGGCCAAGTGGGACAAGTCCACCGGCGAAGAGCTTGAGGCGGGTCGCGTCAACGTGGCCGTGGCCGGGCGCATCATGGCCATTCGCGCCCAGGGCAAGGCCGGCTTTGCCACGCTGCAGCAGGAGGGACAGCGCCTGCAGATCTACGTGCGGCTCGACGCGGTGGGCGAGCAGGCCTTCGCGCTCTACAAGCTGCTCGACCTGGGCGACCACATCGGCGTCTCGGGCTACCTCTTCCGAACGCGGACTGGAGAATTAACTGTCCATGTGGAGACGCTCACTTTTCTCTCGAAGGCCATGCTCGCGCTGCCGGAGAAGTTTCACGGCTTGGCGGACGTTGAACTGCGCTACCGCCAGCGCTACGTCGATCTGTTTGCCAATCTCGACAGCCGCGAAGTGTTTGTGAAGCGCGCCAAGGTGCTGCGCGCGCTGCGCACGTTCTTTGACAACCGCGGCTATCTCGAAGTGGAAACGCCCATGATGCAGCCCATCGCCGGCGGGGCGGCGGCGCGACCGTTCACAACTCACCACAACGCGCTCGATATGGACCTGTTCCTGCGCATCGCGCCGGAGCTCTATTTGAAGCGGCTCGTCGTCGGCGGCCTCGATCGCGTGTACGAGATCAACCGCAACTTCCGCAACGAGGGCGTGAGCACGCAGCACAATCCAGAGTTCACCATGCTCGAGTTCTATCAGGCCTACGCGAATTACCACGACTTGATGGATTTGACGGGGGAGCTGATCAAGTTCGTCGCGATGGAAGTGAATGGGACGACGGTTCTTCCTTCCGGGGAGCTCGACGAACAAGGGAATCCGATTTCGAGGCTCGACCAGCACGGGATTCCGATTGATCTTGCGAAGTGGCAGCGAATGAAGATGGTGGATGCGATTACTGAACTTTGGCCAGTGAACTTGGAGATTAGGCCTACTCTGAAAGACTTGGAAACATTCGATGCAGTCGGCGCATTCATCGACCAATTGCTAAAAAGCCTCGGAGGGCGGCCCTCCGTGTCCGAGGTGAAACAACTTGCCTCGGGCACTGACGAAGGAATTTCGAGCAAGGAAGCATTCCGGCGCAGCCTCTCTCTTTTGCAACAAGCATGGCTCAGGAAAATGATGGGGCTTGGCGGCATTGTCTACGGTCTTTTTGAGATATTCATTGAGTCGGACCTCATCCAGCCGACGTTCATCTACGATTACCCGACCGAGGTTTCACCGCTCTCGAAGCAGAAGCCCGACGATCCGGAGCACGTGGAGCGATTCGAGATCTTTGCCGGCGGCTTCGAGTTGGGCAACGCCTTCAGCGAGCTGAACGATCCGGTGGAGCAGCACAAGCGCTTCGAACAGCAACTCGCAGATCGCGCCCACGGCGACGACGAGGCGCATGCGATGGACGAGGATTACGTGCGTGCGCTGGCCTATGGCTTGCCGCCCACCGGCGGCGAGGGCATCGGCATCGATCGGCTCGTGATGCTGCTGACGGGGTCGAAGTCGATTCGCGATGTCATTCTCTTTCCGCTGATGAGAAAGACAGGGAACGAAGGACAACGGGAACAAGGGCCCGAAGAATCCGCCGGTTGAGGTTTGTGGTTTCCCACATCTCAGAATCGAGATGTGGGGCACCCGGGGTTCGTGGGTCGGGTAAGGTAAAAGCAACCGCAGATCCTTCGGCTCCGGTCGCTGCGGCGACCTCCGCTCAGGATGACAACGTTTGTGGGAGGGCGAGGTTTTGTGGAGGGCGAGGTTTTGTGGAGGGGCGAGGATTTGAGGGGCGAGCGATCGAATCACCGGCTCCGCTAACGCGCTTGCGAGGCTTGCGCCGGCAGCGAGATTAGACGATAGAGACTAGGAGCTAGAGGCCGGAAGCCAGGAGCTGTCTTTTGAATATTCTGTTCGTCGGCGACATCTTCGGCAGCGCGGGGCGCAGGATCGTGCGCGAGCACATCGGGCATGTGCGCGAGGCGCATCATATCGAGCTCACCATTGTGAATGCGGAGAACGCGGCCGGCGGCTTTGGCCTGACGCCGCAGATCGCCGAGGACATCTTCGACCTCGGCGCCGACGTGCTCACCATGGGCAACCATGTGTGGGACAAGAAGGAACTGATCGATTATCTGAACTCGGCCGCGCCGGAAAGCTCCCCCCAAAACCTCGCTGGGAGTGCGGCCGCCCATAGTGCGAGTGTGAGTGTGGGTGCGAGTTTCGACCGGCCGCGGCGCGTGATTCGGCCCGCCAATTTCCCGCCGGGATCTCCGGGCTACGGCGGGTTTGAAGGCACCACCGCGAGCGGCGTGGATTATGCCGTAATTCAATTGCAGGGGCGCGTCTTCATGACGCCGCTTGACGATCCCTTTCGCACCGCCGATGCCCTGTTGGCTCGAATCAAGGCCAAGGTGATCGTGGTGGACTTTCACGCCGAGGCCACCAGCGAGAAAGTCGCCATGGGCTGGTATCTGGATGGGCGCGTGACGGCGGTTCTGGGCACGCACACGCACATCCCCACCGCCGATGAGCGCATTCTGCACAACGGAACCGCGTTCCAGACCGATGTGGGCATGAGCGGCCCCTACGACAGCATCATCGGCGTGGAAAAAGAGCTGGTGCTGCACAGATTCCTCACGGGCATGCCGGGCAAGTTCGAAGCCGCCAAGGGAAACCCAAAAATGTGCGCTGCGCTGGTCACGTGCGACGCAAAGACCGGCCGCGCCTCGGCCATCCAGCGCATCATGCTCGGCGAATAACCACCACTGCGTCGGGCAGCCTTTTGGCCAAGGGTTTCGGGGGTAAGACAGCCAAGTTGCACCAGTTCATGTGCATTCCTTCGATGGCTGATCCAGCGTTCTTGAGCAGGATTTTCGTAAAAACTATTTGATTTTTTAATAACTTACGCCAGGTTCTGCATATACCATACCGAGGTATGGGTACTAAATTTTTTTATTTATTTCTTTTTCTCGGTCAAGGCCGATTTGAGCCGCACACTCGTGATCGAATGCATCTCGTGGATTGCGCATGGAATCATTGTGCGGCAAAGCGGGGAAATCATCGGCAAAGGCGGCAAAGGTTTTTCAAAGCGCGGTTTCAATGGCTTGCGGCGCACAGGTGAAGCGCGGAGCTTGACGGGGTAGTCAGCTCGTGGGCGGCATGGTTTTGTCGTGACGATGCGGGGTCAGGGAACGGCCGTTCTGGATAGGCTGCGGAAAGAGGCTTCTTCACGAGGAAGAATCGGGCAGCGGTCAAAGCCCCACACTCATTTTGCGCAAGTTGCGGCACGAGCGAACTCGTGCCCTGATACAAGACTCCTTGCCCAAATGAGTTTTTCAGCAGCGTCCTGGAGGCCGGCTTTTGTATCGGGCGTTCGTGGTTCCCGGGTCCCCGAATGCGAGGGACCCGGGGCACCCGTAAGCGCGGGTCTGGAGACCCGCACTACAGCCGGCCGGGAGGCCGGCGCTACATCCTCTTGCGGCGGGACAGCCGGTCAGGAGACCGGCGATACATCTTCTTGCGGCGCGACAGCCGGTCAGGAGGCCGGCGCTACATCTTCTTGGGGCGCGACAGCCGGTCAGGAGACCGGCGATACAAATCTTCTGGAGAGCGGCGATACAAGTCCAGCCGGCAAAGAAAAAGGGCGACCCGCCGATGCGGATCGCCCTTTCAGTTTCCCAGAAGCGTGTGGCTCATGGAGCCCGATGCAAGGCCCCATGACCGTGGTTGAATTACATGCCCGGGTGATGTCCCGCAGCCGGCTTTGCCGTATGATGCACCGGCGCCGCCTTCTTCTCCTCCTGCTGCACGAATCCTTGGCCCAGCACGATCTGCACCGTAGGACCTGCCGTACCTGCCCCCGGAACCTTTGTATACGTGTCGTAGGTGCCATTCAACTCGACAGCAGGTTGCAGCCCGAGAATCGAACCGCTCGACGGAGCTTCCTTGCAGGAGAGCGGCTCCTTCAGGTTGACGATGAAATCCGCGTTGTGATTGTCCTTGGCATCCTGCGTCACGGCCACATTGATGACCGTCACCGAGGGCTCGATGGCAATCTTGTGCACGTGCGCCGGCGTCTCCGTCAGCACATCGCCCATGGCGTCGGTATCAGCCTTCACGCCGTTGGCCACGATGTAGTCCTGCACGTCCTTGATTTTCAACTCGGTGGGCGCGGGAGGAACGGCGCTGCAGGCCACGGAATTGGTCAGCTTGACCTCGAATTCCTTCGGCTTGGGCGAGGCGGCCGCGGTGACGACGACCTTGAGCACGGTTGCGGGATCGGAGATCACATTGCCCGGAACCGGTGTCGGCTGGCCCTTGAGCAGAGCCCACAGACTGGTGGCATCCGCGTCAGTACCGTTGGCCAGGATGTACTCCTTATCCTCGAGGTTCAGGTTGTGGGGATCGCCGCTGATAAAGGCTTGATGCGCGATCTTGTCAGGAGTCGGCGCAGGCGCGATGGTAAAGTCCGCCGGCGGGAAGAGAGTTGCCTGGGCCTGGGTCTTGATGTCGTCGGTTTGCTTCGTAATGGCCGCATCGCCGTCGAGCGTGCCGTGATAGTGCTTGTACCGGTAGTCCAGTTGTTGCTCGATCGCCGGTTTGAAGCTGGCAGGCGCAAAGTCCCACGCCCGGGCGTAGAACCAGACGGCCTTGACTTCGTCCCTCGAGTCGCCCGGCTTGGAATAGGCCGAGGCAAGTTGCAGGGTGTCCTGCAGTCCCGGGCCCGGAACCGTAGTCTGCTGCGGCGTATACAGCATCAGCTCGGCCGTGTACTCCTTGATGGCGCCTGCGTAGTCCTTCTTCGAGACCATGTCGTCAAAGGCGATCGCCGAGTGGTAGATCGGGTAGGTGCCGGTGGTCAGATTCTTCCAATCGGCGTCCGACATGGCGGCAGGTTTGGGAACCGTGAGGCCCTTCTGGGCCATCGCCGCGGCGTCGTCGCAAGTCTGCGGATCGGTACTCGCTCCACTGGGGTCGAGGGCCTTGCTGCACTGGGCCTTCTTCGCGAAGACGGAGACGAAGATGGCCTTCATGTTGTTGGGATCGATCTGCAGCACACGGGTCGCCGTGCTCAGAAGGTTGTCCATTTGGCCGGTTTGCTGGTAGCAGTCGATCATCTGATCGAGTGCGGCCGACTTGGCGGTGCTTTGCGGATAAGTCTTGAGAAAGCTATCGAGTGCCGCACATTTTTGCGTCGGATCGTTCTGGGTGGTGGCGTTTTGATAGCTGTTGAACTCGGCCGGATCCTGAATCTGGATGGTCTGGCCGTGAGCCTGAAGTGCGGGCGTGGAAACAAGGCACATGCCTGCCAATGCCATCGCAGATGCAAAGACTAACTTATTCATGCAGTGCTCCTGGGAACTGTCAAAATGGAAATCACAACTCGCCCCTACGCCGGAAAAGGTTGAACCATCCAACTTGGCGTTGAGCGCTGTAGCAACGGATATTACGATACCACGGCTCACAGTGCTGCGTAGGAGGATTATAGAAAGCCATGCCGCCCCTGACAAGCAAGTTGATGCGTGAGCAGATTCATCGGTTGGGTGGTGAAGCGGCGCCGCGGCAATTTTCTTCCCGCCCGGCATCTGCCGGCTCGGGAAGAACCGGGGCTTGCGAGGCCGCTCACGGCTATTGCAATAGCCGCACCAACTCTGCCTGTTCGGCCAGAAAGGCGTCGTGGCCGTGGTCGCTTTCCATCTCCCGGTAATCGGCATGGGCCCCGGCCTGGCGGATGGTTTCAGCAAAGCGGCGCACTTCCGCGGCGGGGAAAAGCCAGTCGGAGCTGATGCCGACGAAGCTCAGTTTGGCCCGGATGCGGCCAAAGGCCTCTTCGGATGAACTATAGCCCCGAATGGGATCCCAGGTGTCCATGGCGCGCAAAATGGCCAGGTAGGCGTTGGCGTCGAAGCGGTCGATGAATCGCTTTCCCTGGTGGTCGAGGTAGCCCCCGATGTCGAACCGGCCCCCAATCAGGCCCCCGCAGGCGCCCTCGGCCACATAGGGATCTTCGCCGCTGCGGTCGGGATTGCGCCCGTAGCGCTCGTTTAGGAGCGGAGCGGACTTGTAGCTGATCATGGCGATCTGGCGCGCCAACGATAGCCCACGGCGGGGCGGCCGTTGCGGCAGGTAGCGCCCGCCCGACCATTCGGGATCGTGCTGAATGGCCTGTCGCTGCAGGTGATTGAGCGCCAGGCCCATGGCCGAAAGCGGCGTGACGCCAATAATCAGGGCGCGCTCCACACGCTCGGGATGGACAATGGCCCACTCCAGTGCCTGCATGCCGCCGATGGACCCGCCCAGTACCAGGCGCAACTTGCGAATTCCGAGCGAATCGAGCAGACGCGCCTGCGCCCGCACGTTGTCGCGCACGCTCACCAGGGGAAAATCCGGCCCGTAGGTTTCGCCGGTTTCGGAATTGACGGACCCGGGCCCCGTAGAGCCGTAACAGGAGCCCAGCATGTTAATGCAGATGACGAAGTCGTGCTCCAGCGAGAGGACCGCGCCGGGAGCGAAGATTTCCGGCCACCACGAGCCCACCAGCGCCGAGCCGGAGAGTGCGTGGGAAACCAGAACGGCATTATCGCGCGCCGCATTCAGCCGGCCGTAGACGGCGTAATGCAGCGTGGGACAGATCAAGGCGTGGCCGCACTCGAGCGGCAGGGAGCCGTCCAGAACGAAGTCGCCCTCGTATGTCGGCTCTATAGTTCTTGGCGGCGAAGCGCCGCTGCGATTGAATGGGTCAGACATAAGAACAGCTTCTAGCTCCTAGCTTCTAGCTCTTTGAAAGTTGGTTTCGCACCATTTGTGGGTGCCCCGGGTCTCGATTCTGAGACCTGGGATACCGAGATGCCAAAGTTCGAATTCTTGCGATCAGCAACCTGGAGGCTAGAAGCTGCCTCTCCTATTTTGCAGCATGAGCCTTGGCGGTGCCTGTGAAGGCGTGTCCGTTCGCGGCTTCAATCGCCTGGTCGAGATCGGCGACGATGTCGCGAATGTCTTCAATGCCAACGGAGAGCCGAACCAGTTCCGGCGTGACTCCGGTAGTCGCCTGCTCTTCCGCCGAGAGCTGCTGATGCGTGGTCGACGCCGGATGAATCACCAGCGATTTGGCGTCGCCGATGTTGGCCAGCAGCGAGAACAGCTCGAGCGTGTTGATCAGCTTCTTTCCCGCATCGTAGCCGCCCTTAATGCCAAATGTGACCAACCCGCTTGCGCCCTTGGGCAGATACTTCTTCGCCCGCGCCGCATAAGGGCTCGATTCGAGGCCGGGATAGTTGACCCACTCCACGCCGGGATGCTGCTCCAGATGCCGGGCCACGGCCAGCGCATTTTGGGAGTGGCGCTCCATACGCAGATGCAGCGTTTCGATGCCCTGCAACAACAAAAACGAATTGAAGGGCGAGAGCGCTGCGCCGGTGTCGCGCAAGCCCTGCACGCGCGCCTTGAGGATGAAGGCCAGCGGCCCGAAGGCCTCTGTGTAGCGCAGGCCGTGGTAGGAGGGATCGGGCTCCGTGAATTCCTTGAAGCGGCCCGAAGCCGCCCAGTCGAACTTTCCGGCATCCACAATCACGCCGCCGATGGTGGTGCCGTGGCCGCCGAGGTACTTGGTGGCTGAGTTCACCACGATGTCCGCGCCCCATTCGATGGGCCGCACCAGCGCCGGCGACGCCGAAGTGTTGTCGATGATCAGCGGCAGCTTGTGCTCATGGGCGATGGCGGCGAGCTTTTCAATATCCACCACGTCGAGCTTGGGATTGCCCAGCGTCTCGGTATAAATGGCGCGGGTCTTCGAGTTGATGGCGGCGCGCAGGCCGTCGAAGTCGTCCGCATCCACAAAGCGCACCACGATTCCCAGCTTGGGCAGCGTGTAGTGGAAGAGGTTGTAGGTGCCGCCGTAGAGCGACGTAGTCGAAACAATCTCTTCGCCCGCGCTCGCGAGCGTGAGGATGGTCAGCGTCTCCGCCGCCTGGCCTGAGGCCGTGGCCAAGCCCGCTGCTCCGCCTTCGAGCGCGGCCACGCGCTTCTCAAGGACGTCGGTGGTCGGATTCATGATGCGCGTGTAGATGTTGCCGAACTCCTTGAGCGCAAACAGGCGGCCGGCGTGGTCCGCGTCCTGAAACAGGTACGAGGTGGTCTGATAGATGGGCACGGCACGCGCGCCCGTGGCGGGGTCGGGCGATTGGCCGGCGTGCACGGCCTGGGTGGCAAGCTGATACTGCTTCGGTTCCGGCATGATGACCGCATCCTATTCGGGACCGGGCCGCTCGACTTCAAACTCTGTTGACCGGTTGCGTCGTTAACGCAAGCGCCGCTCAAGAGCCGCACGGAGGGGTCCACATGGCATACACATGGCCATGACCGCAATTCCGTATTCCCTTGAAATCGGCATGAAGGAAAGTATCGTCCGCAGCCGCGGAAATGTCAACCTCGGGTGTTGTCCTATCCGTGGCTGCGTCGCTTCGACCGGTCCTACTCACCGGTAAACCACGGGAATGAAGTGCTGCTCCTGGAAAGGCGGACGAACGTACTCTGCCTTCACCAGCGGAGGAAGATCCATAGGTTCGGGAGTGAGATCTTTGTAAGGAATCTTGGACAAAAAATGGCGGATGACGTTGAGCCGCGCGGCTTTCTTGTCTTCCGCGTTGACGACAAACCACGGGGCCTGTTTGTGGTCAGTGTGGTTGAACATGTCGTCCTTGGCGCGGGAGTAGTCGGCCCAATGTTTGCGGGATTCGAGGTCCATGGGACTGATCTTCCAGCGCTTGGTCGGATTGATCATACGGTCCTGAAAACGGCGCTCCTGCTCCGCGTCGCTCACCGAGAACCAATACTTGATGAGGATGATGCCGGAGCGGACCAGCATGCGCTCGAACTCCGGGCAGGTGAGGAGGAACTCCTGATATTGGGCTTCTGTGCAGAAGCCCATCACACGCTCAACGCCGGCCCGGTTGTACCAACTGCGGTCGAACAACACCATCTCGCCGGCCCCCGGCAGGTGCGGCACATACCGCTGGAAGTACCATTGAGTCTTCTCGCGCTCAGTGGGCGTGCCCAGGGCCACCACCTTGCAAATGCGGGGATTGAGCGTCTCGGTGATGCGCTTGATGGCGCCGCCCTTGCCTGCCGCGTCCCGGCCTTCAAACAGCACCACAACCTTCAGGTGTTCGTGGCGCACCCATTCGTGAAGTTTGACCAGCTCGATCTGCAGGCGGCTGAGTTCCTTTTCGTAGTCGCAGTCTTTGCCGATGCGCATCGCCGGGATTTCGGTTCCATGAGCCGCGATCGGGGCATGATCTTTGACGTTCGCATGGCCCTTGCCGTTCACGAGGCCTTTGCCATTGGCTGGACCTTTGCCGTTGGCGAGCTTTTCCTCCTCCAACTTGGCCTTCTTCTTCTTGTTTTTCTTTGCCATCTTGGTTTCCTCCGACTTGGGTTATGGGATGTTGCCCAGGCGCCGTCCACGCGTTTTGGCGAGGCGCCCGTGCACTGGGGGCTCGCACATTGTAACGGCAGACTTGCCGTGATTGACATGAAGAATTGTTGTTTTTTCTGGAGAGAGCTACTCTTCTGGCTTCCACACATACGCGTCGGGTTGCGGCAGCCCCACGTGCGCCAGCACGCGGTAGGCGAATTGCCGAGCCATCTCTTCAGAGCCGGCCGGGTGGTTGTAGAACGCGGGAATGCAGGGGAAAATCGTCGCGCCGGCCTCGGCAGCCAGCGTCATGTTGCGCAGGTGAATGCGGTTGAAGGGCGTCTCGCGCACGCAGAGGATGAGCGGGCGGCGCTCCTTGAGCGTGACGTCGGCGGCGCGGGCGATGAGCGAGTTGGCCAGGCCCAGAGCGATGGCCGCGAGCGTGCCCATGGAACAAGGCAGGACGATCATGCCGTTCGAAGGATGGCTGCCCGAGGCAATCGCCGCGCCAATGTCGGCGTCGGAGAGTTGTACGGTTTTTGTCGGGGCTGCGCCGAGGAGTTTTTCGAGGAGATCGTTGCGGCCGGAGACGCCGAGTTCTTCAGCGAGGACGCGCAGCGAGTTTTCCGAGGCGACGAAGTGCACGCGGGTGACGCGGTCGTCGGTTTCAAGCGCGCGCAGCGCCTCCCGCGCGAGAATCGCGCCCGAGGCTCCGGTGATGGCGACGGTGAGTTCCAAGCTTCTAGCTCCTAGCTGCTAGCTCTTCTGCGCAGCTTTGGGGGTTCGTGCTTTCCCGTATCCCAAAGGCCGGACCTGGAGCACCCGGCACGATTCAACAGCGAAAATCTATTCAGCGTTCTGCTTTGCATCCTCTTCATCCATGATCTGGCGAAATTCTTTGATCAGTCGCGAATATTCTTTTGATTTTCCACCGATTGCGATAAATCGCTTCATTTCGTCAAGAGCGGAGTCTATTTGGCCCGCCTTCATGCGTGCGAGATAAAGCATCACAGATGCCAACTCCGATTTTGGCGACAACTGAACCGCGTCCTGGGCGCATTCGATTGCCTCTACATGCTGCCCTTCCTTCAACAGGTTCCGAGCAAGAAAGACTCGAACAATGGAGGCTCTTGGGAATTCGGCCGTCAACTTCCGCAAAATCTGAATCCCCTCGGATGCTTGGTTAGCCTTCCGAAGGCTCTCCGCGCGCCTGATTGCTTCCATCAACCGGGGACGATCCGATTCCGGAACCTGCTGCAACATTGCTACTCCCCCACCACACGCTTGAAGATCGCATCGACATTGCCGAGTTGCCTCGTGTAGTCGAAGGTTTTTTCTAACTTCTCCGGCGAGAGCAGCTTCGTGATTGCCGGGTCGCGCGAAACTTCTTCGCGGAAATTCAGATCTTCTTTCCAGGCGCGCATGGCGTGTGACTGCACCAACCGGTACGCGTCCTCGCGCAACATGCCGGCCTCGGCCAGGTCGAGCAGCAACTGCCCCGAAAAGATCAACCCGCCGGTCGATTCGAGGTTCTTCTTCATCCGCTCGGGGTAGACCAGCAGGCGGTCGATCAAATCCGTCGTTTTGGCGAGCAGGTAATCGGCCAGAATCGTCGAATCGGGAAAGATCACGCGCTCGACAGAGGAATGTGAAATATCGCGCTCGTGCCACAGCGGAATATCTTCGAGCGCCGCCTGCGCATTGCCGCGCAGCACGCGCGCCAGCCCGCTGATTTGTTCGCTCGTGATGGGATTCTTCTTGTGCGGCATGGCCGAGGAGCCTTTTTGCTTTTCGCTGAAGTACTCCTGCGCCTCGCGCACCTCGGTCCGCTGCAGGTGGCGCACTTCGACGGCAATCTTGTCGAGCGTGCTGCCGAGAATGGCGAGCGTGGCAATGTAGGCCGCGTGGCGGTCGCGCTGAATGACTTGCGTGGCTACCGGCGCGGGCTTGACTCCCAACCGCGCGCAGACTTTTTCTTCCTGTTTTGGATTGAGATGGCCAAACGTGCCAACAGCTCCCGACAACTTGCCGACGCGCATGTCTTCTGCCGCGGCTGCGAATCTGGTATCGTTGCGCTCCATCTCGGCGTACCAGTTCAGCAGCTTGAGGCCGAAGGTGGTGGGCTCGGCGTGGATGCCGTGCGTGCGGCCGATGATGGGCGTGTGCTTGAACTCGAGCGCGCGGCGCTTAAGCACCGCCAGCAGCGCCGCGATGCCTTCGCGGATGAGCGCCGACGCTTCCTTGACCTGCAGCGCCTGCGCCGTGTCGACTACATCGTTCGACGTGAGCCCGTAGTGCAGCCACCTCGACTCGGCGTCCAGGCCCTGGCTCTTCAGGCTTTCGGCAACTGCCGTCGTGAAGGCGATCACGTCATGCTTCACCTCCGCCTCAATCTCCGCGACGCGCGCGGCAGAGACGGTGGCTTTTGTGGCGATGGCCTCGGCAGCCTCGGGCGGAATTACGCCGTCTTCGGCCAGCACCGTGCTCGCCGCCGACTCCACTTGCAACCAGCAGCGGTACTTGTTCTCTTCCGTCCAGATGTCGCCCATCGCCGGGCGCGTGTAGCGTTCGATCAACGTTAGCTCCTAGCTGCTAGCT
>JBEKGH010000093.1:0-17608 GCA_050012895.1 Occallatibacter sp. | reverse complement strand
GACTAGTCATTATGGAGTGACCGGTCCAATGCGCTGATCGTGGGTTAGGCTGTGATTCAGGAAAGAGTCACAACTCAGAGCCACAAGCGGAGAGGAACCGGTCATGAAGAACAAGGTACGATTTTTGGGTTTGGATGTCCATGCCGAGACGATTGCCGTCGCGGTTGCAGAGGCGGATGGGTCGGTGCGGAACCTGGGAACGATTCCGAATCGTGCGGAATCGATCCGCAAGCTGGTGAAGAAGCTGGGGGCTGTAGATCGGCTGCGAGCCTGCTATGAAGCTGGTCCTACGGGCTATGTCCTCTACTGGCAACTGGCGGAGCTGGGCGTGCCGTGCGATGTGATCGCGCCGACGTTGGTTCCGGTAAAGGCTGGCGATCGGGTGAAGACGGATCGGCGCGATGCCGAGAAGCTGGCGCGCTGCCATCGTGCCGGCGATCTGACGGCAGTGTGGGTTCCCGACGCGGGCTCTGAGGCGCTGCGGGATCTGGTGCGGGCGCGCGAAGCGGCGAAGCAGGATCAGTTGCGGGCGCGTCATCGGCTGAGCAAGTTTCTTTTGCGCTCGGGGCAGCGACCGGCAACGGGGCTGAAGGCATGGACGCAGCTCTACATGGCCTGGGTGCGGCAGTTGGGTTTCGCGCAGGTGGCTCAGGAGTCGACGCGGCTGGACTATCTTCACGAGGTGGAGCACATGGCCGAGCGGGTGGTGCGGCTGGAGCAGGCTATCGTGGAAGCGGTCAAGCTGGCTTCCCCGGAAATCCAGGCAGTGGTGAAGGATTTGCAGGCATTGCGCGGCATTGCGCAGATTTCAGCGGTGACGATTGCCGCCGAGTTAGGCAACATCACCCGCTTTGAAAGCGCTCGGCAGTTGATGGGTTACAGCGGCGCGGTTCCCCGCGAGGACTCCAGCGGCAAGCGAACGCAACGGGGGAGTATTACCAAGACCGGCAATGCGCATCTGCGACGAATCGCCGTCGAAGCGGCCCGGAGCTATCGCTTGCGGCCAGGCGTTGGACCGGCGTTGCGCAAGCGGCAAGAAGGCGTACCGGAAGAGCTCAAGGAGATCGCCTGGAAGGCGCAGCATCGCTTGCACAAGCGCTATTGCAGGCTGGCCGCGGCAGGCAAGGATCAGCGCAAGATCATCACCGCGGTAGGACGCGAACTGCTCGGCTTCATCTGGGCCATCGGGATCAAGGCGGAAGCGGCAGCCAGGCAGCGGATGGCGGCCTGACGAACAACCAGAACAAAAGCAAAAGCAAAAACTTTCCCAAGAATGAAAAAACAAAAACCTCACCCATGAACAGCATCGCCCAATTCGAGAACAGAGCCAGCAGCAGGTGGAGCAAGCACGAAGGAGAATCCTCGACCGCTCTATGCGACAGGCTCAGCCGGACTCGCGACACTAGTCAGAGTCGCTCAAACCTGCCCCGACTGCTGCTGGCCCTGTTCTCGAAAAACGGCTAAAGCAACGACAACAACAAAAGCAACCCCACGGATGTGCCGGAGTTGACAGGGTCACTCCATATCAGAGCGTGTTTCATAAATGACTTCGTGAAAGGGCACGACTTCAGTCGTGCCGAAAAGGGTAGCAAAATTGAGGGGTTTTAACCCCTGAGGCATTCGGGTCGGTCAGTCACGCCATTTATGAAACATGCTCTAGTAATTGGGGGCTGGTAATTTAGGGGGTGGTAGAACTATGCGCTTCGAGTTCGCGACCGCAACGCGCATCGTTTTCGGCGAAGGCACAGCTGCCACCCTCCCTGAACTGGCTCGCAGCTTCGGCGCCCGACCGCTGGTGGTGACCGGTGCATCCACTGAGCGCGCGACATGGCTTGTCGCGGCGCTCGAGGCGGAGACTTTCAGCGTGTCCGGCGAACCGACGGTCGAGTTGGTGCGCGCGGGGGCGCGGCGCGTCGAGGACGCCGGCTGCGACGTCGTGATCGCGGTGGGCGGGGGCAGCGCCATTGACGCAGGCAAAGCGATTGCCGCCATTGCCGTCAACGGCGGCGAGCCGTTGGAGTTTCTCGAGGTGGTTGGCAAGGGACGCGCGATCGCAGTCCAGCCGCTGCCGTTCATTGCCGTGCCCACGACCGCCGGCACGGGCAGCGAAGTGACGCGTAACGCCGTGCTCGGATCAGCAGAGCACGGCGTGAAAGCCAGCTTGCGCAGCCCCATGATGCTGCCGCGGATCGCGTTGGTCGATCCTGAGCTGACCTACGCGCTGCCGCCTGCGGTCACCGCGGATACCGGTTTGGACGCGCTGACGCAACTCATCGAGCCGTTTGTCAGTGTGCGTGCCAATCCATTGGTCGATGCAATTTGTGTGGAGGGAATGCGGCGCGTAGCCAGGGCGCTGCGCCGTGCCTACCACGACGGAGCCGACAAAGAGGCGCGAAGCGACATGGCGCTGGCAAGCCTGTTCGGCGGACTGGCGCTGGCCAACGCGGGACTGGGCGTGGTGCATGGATTTGCGGCCCCGCTGGGCGGACAGTGGAAGGCGCCGCATGGAGCGCTGTGTGCGGCGCTGTTGCCGCACGGCATGGCGGCCAATGTAGCCGCGTTACGGGCGCGCGCGCCGCAGCATCCCGCCCTGGAACGCTACGCGATGATCGCCCACCTGCTGACCGGCAGGAATGAAGCCAGCGCGGAGGAGGGTATCGACTGGGTGCGCGCGCTTTGCGCCGAGCTCAACATTCCTGGGCTGCGCGCCTGGGGGATTGCGGAAGCAGATCTGCCCGCTGTCGTCGAGAAGGCGGCCCGCGCCAGCAGCATGCAGGCCAATACGCTGCCTCTCACACACGAGGAGTTGCTGGCGGTGCTGACGGCCGCGCGATGAGAGCCGAGCGCAAGACGGAAAAGCTCAATCAACGCTCTGGTCCTCGGACCGCTGATCCTTAATCCTGCAGCGTCACCCATTTCGCGTTCTTCTGCGCTTTGAGCACCAGCTCCGCCGCCAGCAGCGCCTCGTCAAGGTTCTGCGCCAGGTGCGTGCGGTTCGCGATGTCAGCCACAAACTGCGGCCCGAAGGGCAATGGCATGGCATTGCAGTCAATAAACCGTGCCTGCTTTTGATCGACCACGAAAAGGTTGTTGCCTTGGTGGCTCACACCGACGTTGGTGTACTTGCGCACCTCCATATATCCATTGGTGCCCAGAATGAACAGCCGCCCGTCGCCCCAGGTGCCCAGACCATCGGGCGTGAACCAATCCAGCCGCACGTAGCCCAGCCCGCGATTGCCGCGCAACACCATGTCGCCAAAATCCTGGAAGCGCGGACGATCGGGATGGCGCACGTTGGCGATCTGTGACTCCACCACCTCGGCTTCGGTCGATCCCGTGAAAAACAGGAACTGATCCACCTGGTGCGAGCCGATATCGCACAGGATTCCGCCATACTGATCGGGGTTCCAGAACCAGTCAGGCCGGCCGCCGCTGCCGCCTGCGTCGCCCGCATGCTGAGAAATCTGATGAGGCGCAATATTAATGGTCTGAATCACCTTGCCGATCGCGCCCTGCCGCACCAGAACCCCGGCGTACACTGCTGCCTTCACCTCCAGCAGTTCGCTATAGAGGATGGCGTAAATCCGCTTGGTCTCGGCGATGGCTTTGCGCACATCGGCCAGTTGTTCGAGCGTCGTCATTCCCGGCTTGTCAGATAGAAAGTCTTTGCCGCGCTTCATGGCGCGCACGGCGATCCCGGCGCGCTCGCTGGCAATCTGCGAGGTCAGCACCAGTTGCACGGCGGGACCTTCGAGAATCTCGTCCTGCGTCTTTGCGATCTTCACATCAGGATAGCGCTTGCGGAATGCCGCGACCTTGTCCTCTTCGCCGCCCCACGCAGCCACCAGCTCGCCGCCTCCGCGCTGCACGGCGCCAATCATTCCGTAGATGTGGTCGTGGCTCATGCCACACACGGCAAACTTGATATGGTACTTGGGTGCTTCGTCAGCCTGCCCGGGCACTACCGCATCTTCCACGATGCGCGAGGCTCCGCTGCCGAACGCCATCGCGCTCTCTGGCAATCCTGCCATGAGCGCCGCCGATCCAAGCGATCCCACCAACCCCGCCTGCTTCAAAAACTCGCGCCTTTGCGTGAAACTCGTGCTCATATTTCCTCCACATTCCGTCTGCATGAGGCAGGTGCTTGGCAATTCCGGCATCCGACTCGATCGCCCGGGCCCGCCTGGCAGCGCATTCCGCAATTTGGACTGCGTCCGCCGTTGCCTGCATCAAAGCACATTGATCATAACTGCCTTTGCCTGCGAGCGTGAATATGTCATAGAAGTCGCCGCGCGTCTGGACTAATATATTGCCTTCAATCGCACAGGCTAGATTCGAACTGGGTTCATGTGAGGCCGGACGTGCTGCAGCCGCTGCATGCCGGAGCAAGGACGATCGAAAGATGGAAAGAACCGCAAACTGCCTCGCCAAGCTCGAACGGATGAACAAGGCTCTGCGCCACCAGGAGCCCGATCGCGTGCCCGTCAGTGATTTCTTTTGGGGAGGTTTTTTGAGCCGCTGGCGCCGCGAATTCGGCTTGGCGGCCGACACCGACATCTATCGCTATTACGATCTCGACTGGCGTGTCGTGGCGCCGAACATGGACCCGCACATCAAGCCGTTCGACATCCTGCGCGACGACGAGACGGAAGTCACAGTGCATACCGGATTCGGCGCAACTATCCGCAAGAAGTTCGACCTTCCCATGCCGGCCTTTGTCGCCTTTGACACCGACACTATAGAGAAGATGGACGCCTTTCAGTTCGACGACCCCTTCGACGAGCGCCGCTTCTTCCGCGCCGGCGACGACCAGATCAACGGCGTGGGCGATGGTTTCGAGCGCAACCTTGCGCCCTTTGTCGATCGCGTTGCCGCCGAGTACGCAGATTTCCCCGTCTATGGCGGCGCGTGCGAGGCGCACGAGATGATCTGGCGCATCGTGGGCACGGAAAACGTGTTGATGTGGATGGGCGAATACCCCGACGCTATCGCCCGCTTCGTCGAGCGGCTGCACGAATTCAATTTGGGGCTGGTCCGCGCGCAGATCAAGGCCGCCCAGGGCCGCCTGGCCGGTATCATCATCTGGGGCGATGTGGCTTACAAGAAAGGCATGCTTTTCTCGCCCGCCTTTTGGCGCCAGCACTTCAAGCCCGGAGTGAAGGCCATGATCGATGAGTGTCACAGCCACGGGCTGCCGGTCATTTATCACGGCTGCGGCAACGTCAACCGCATCTTCGAGGACTTCATCGAGATCGGTGTGGATGCCTACAACCCGCTCGAGTACAAGGCCGGACTCGATGCGGTCGATTTGCGCCGCCGGCTCGGCCACCGGCTCGGTTTTTGCGGCAATATGGACGTGCAACTGTGGGCCGCGGGCAGCAAAGAAGAATTGCGCGCCGCCGTGCTCACCAAGCTGAACGCGGCCAAGGGCGGAGGGTTCATCTTTCAGTCCGATCACTCGGTGCCCTCGAACGTCTCCGGCGAGAGCTACGACTATGTGGTGCGCTTGGTGCGCGAGCATGGCGTCTACCCGCTCCAACTCGGCGAGTTCGATTTGCCCGACCTGAATTGAGAGTTCTTCCGGGAGATCAGATGAAACGCTACGGCATGGTAATCGGCCTCAAGCCCGAAGCCGAACAGAAGTATAAGGAACATCACGCCGCCGTCTGGCCCGCGGTGCTTGAGATGATCCACGTCTCGAACATCCGCAACTATTCCATTTACCTCCGCGATCACACCCTTTTCAGCTACTTCGAATATCACGGCACTGATTTTGCCGCCGACATGTCGCGGATGGCCGCCGACAAAACCACGCAGGAGTGGTGGGCCCTTATGATGCCCACGCAAAATCCTTTGCCCGACCGCGGCGAAGGCGAGTGGTGGGCTGCGATGGAGGAAGTCTTTCACCTCGATTAGCCGATCCGCGACGCATCACTTCGTCCCGCATCACCTTGCCCCGCATCCCTCCGGCGCATTGACCGGATTGCATCGCGCCACCACATTTCCGGGCAGAGCCACAAAGTAATGGCCCTCCCAGCGCGCCGGCTCGCTCGCCGGATAGTCCGTGCTCAGAATCTGCGCGCCGCTTGGGATCATCGCGTCGCGCCGCCGCGTGTCGTCGGCGCGCGCCTCGCGCGTGCTCTCATCGGTGCGCGTGCGCACCAGATAACCTTCCTGCACCAGCTTTTCAATCTTGCTCGCGGGCCCGTCGTTCATTTCAGTAAAAGCGGCGTCGGGCTCGCCGGGCACGGCATTGGTAAACAGCACGCGCCCCTGCAGCGAAGGGTGTCCCGCGAGATACACCGGTCCCACGGGCCGCTGATCCATCAGGAAGATCACCTTGCCGCGCGCGCTCTTCAGCGTGGGCCAGTTGCCTGCCAGCACCGCCTCGTTCAGCGTTTTGTAAGAGCCGCGCACGTCGTCGGGGGTAATCATCTCTTCCTGCGGAAACACTGAGCGGATCTCAGCGTCCAGTTCGTCGAAGGTTTTCGCCGTGAAGAGCTCTGCTTCTGTCAGATGCATCGGGCCCTGCGTTGATTCCTGCTTCGTTTCCACCAGGATGAAAATCGGAATGTGGCCGGGATGCGCTTGCGACCAAGCACGCACCTCCTCAAGACACGCCTTGAACGGCTGGCACACACTGCGAAAGTCGAGATCCTGCACGTGCATCACCTTGAAGCCGGGCTGCATCATCAATCCCTCAGGGTCGAACGGCGGATCGGGCGGAAGATGCGCCGCGGCCACCATCTGCAGTCCCGCGGGATGCGCGTAACGGCCGCCTTGACTGTCGGCAAAAATGTCGAGCTCGACCTGGCGAACGCCGCTGTCAAGCTGCTGCGTGAGTGGTTCGTGCTTGTAGTCCAGGCCTTCCCAGGCTGAAAGAGCTCTGATCTTCCACAGGCGGCTCTCGCTCGGCGGAATCCCCGCGTGGTAGCTGTTGTGCGTCCCAATCAACTGAATCTGGTTCAACTTCAGCGCCCCTTCGCGGTCCAGCTCCTGGCACTCCACCATGGCCACCGTTCCCCCTAGTGCTACGCCCAAAACCAGCAATGCCATCCTGGCGTTCTTCAATAACATTCCTTTTCCCCTTCACGCTGCATCCCAAAAACCTGCCGCGACCAGCCTACAGTATCGCGCTCGTTCTTGGACGGCGCGAAAAACCGCGCCATCGCAGCCCAACGCAATCTGCCTCTGCGAAAATAGAATCTCATGCTTGCGCTCAAAAATGCCGGTAAACGCTTCGGGCCGAGAGTTCTGTTTCTTGAAGCCGACTGGCTCATCCGCAACGACGAAAAAACCGCGCTGGTGGGAGCCAACGGCACCGGCAAATCCACGCTGATGAAGATTCTGGCTGGTCTCGAGACGCTCGACTACGGAACTCTCGATCAGACGCGCGGCATCAGCATCAGCTATCTGCCGCAGGAAGGGCTGCAGCTCACGGGACGGACGGTCTTTGACGAGTGTCTCACTGTTTTCGACGCGCTGCACGAAATGGAGCGCGAAGTGGAGCGGCTGGGCGGCCAATTGGCCGAGCTGGATCACGAAAGCCCCGAATACCAGGCCGCCGCCGAGCGCTATTCCGTTCTGCAGGATCGCTTTCACGCGCTCGACGGCTACGCGCTCGACGCACAGGTGGGCAGTGTGCTCACCGGCCTGGGCTTTGGCAAGGATGATTGGACCCGGCAGACCGATGAATTCTCCGGCGGCTGGCAGATGCGCATCGCGCTGGCCAAGCTGCTGCTTGCCAAACCCAACCTTCTCCTCCTCGACGAGCCCACCAACCATCTCGATCTCGAAACCCGCAACTGGCTCGAGGGCTATCTCAAGAGCTATCCCTTCGGTTACATCCTCATATCGCACGACCGCTACTTTCTCGACGTCACCATCGACCGCACCGTGGAGATCTGGAACAAGCGCCTCACCATCTACCACGGCAATTACACGAAATATTTAAAAGAAAAAGACGAACGCCGAGAGCAACTCGTAGCCGCGTGGCGCAATCAGCGCGAGCGCATCGAGCATCTTGAAGCATTCATCAATCGGTTCAGAGCCCAGGCCACCAAGGCCAAGCAGGTGCAATCACGCATCAAGGAACTGGAAAAGATCGAGCGCATCGAGATTCCCGAGGAAGAGCCGGTGATTCACTTCAAGTTTCCCCAGCCACCGCCCTCGGGCCGCGCTATTGTCGAGGCGGAGAACTTGCGGAAGGACTACGGCACGAAGTGCGTCTTTGCCGATGCGCGCTTCAACCTCTCGCGCGGCGACCGTGTGGCGCTGGTCGGCGTCAACGGCGCGGGCAAGTCGACTCTCATTAAATTGCTCACCGGCGACGAAGCGCCCACTGCCGGCTCGATCAAGCTCGGCCATAACGTGGTTGCCGAATACTTCGCGCAGGATCAGTACAAGGTGCTCGATCCCGAGGCGCGTATGCTCGACGACATCAGCCGCTCGGCGCTGCGCATTCCTGAGACCGCGCTACGCTCGCTGCTCGGGTGTTTTCTCTTTTCCGGCGACGACGTCTTCAAGCCGCTGGGCGTGCTCTCGGGCGGCGAGCGCAACCGCTACGCTCTGGCACGCATTCTGGTTTCGCCCTCGAATTTCCTGCTGCTCGACGAGCCCACCAACCACCTCGACATGCGCGCCAAGGATGTGCTGCTCGAAGCGATTTCCGGCTACAGCGGCACCGTGGTATTCGTTTCTCACGACCGCTATTTCATCGATCGCCTGGCCACGCGCGTGCTCGAAATCGAGAACGGCGCGATCACCGCCTACGATGGCAATTACGAGGATTTTTTGCGGCGCAAGGAAGCGCTGGCGGCGCCTCTGCAAATGGACGGTCATCCTGAGAGAGTGGGGCGAGTCGAAGGACCTGCAGTTTCGCAGACCGTGAAGCAAACCATAAAGCAGACCGTGCCTGCCGCAACCACCCTCTTCATCGAGGGCGGGTACGAGGAAACCGACGGCGCTGGAGCGTCGCCGGCGACGCGTACGCGCCGTTTGAATCCCATTAAGCAGAAGCAATTGGAAGACCGCTGCGCCTTCCTCGAAGAAGAGATCCCGCGCGTCGAAGCCTCCATTGCGCACACCGAGCAGCAACTCGGCGTCTACGTCTCCGCAGTCGAAACCCAGCGGCTAACCACGCTTGCCGAGGAGTTACGCGTGCAGCTTACCGCGCTTACTGCCGAGTGGGAAGAGCTGATGGCGCAACTCGAAGCGTAGGCCGCTTTTCCTGGTTGATCGCACGCACAACTTACTGCGGTTGGGACATTGACGGCGGTGCCGCATCCGGCGTGGCGCCCCACTTCCGATTCGGTTCCGGCCCCATTTGCAGAATCAATTTTGCGCCATTGGCAATGTCGGCGTGGCTGAACCACGGCTTGTTCCATGGCTCGCCGTTCAGTGTCGCTGATTGAATATAGATGTTCTTCTCCGAATTATTCCGCGCCACAATTTCAAAATTCTTTCCGTTTTCCATGTGCATCGTCACGCGATCGAAAAGCGGGCTGCCGAGAATGTAATCGGGGCTCGACGGGTCAACGGGATAAAAGCCCATCGCACTCATCACATACCAGGAAGATGTGGAACCCTGATCGTCCATGCCGGGAAACGCGAGCCCATAGCGATCGCTCCCGTACATCAGCTTGAGAATCCTGCGCGTCAGCGCCTGGGTCTTCCAAGGTTCCCCGGCCCAGTCATAATAGTAGGCAGCCTGTTGATCCGGCTGGTTGCCTTGTACGTATTGGCCGATCATTCCCGTGCAATCGCGACAAATCCCCTGCGGGTGATATGGAGTGTTGAAGAACTCGTCGAGTTTGGCTGCGAACTTTTCGCGGCCGCCCAGCAAATTGGCCAATCCTTGCACGTCGTGCGGCACCAGCCACAACGTCGACCAGCCTGAGGCCTCCTTCATCATGAAGTTGTAATACGGTTCGCGCGGATCGAACGGAGAAATCCATTTCCCATCTTCCGTACGCCCGCGCACAAATCCCACCGAGGGATCAAAAACATTCCGGTAGTTGCGCGCGCGGCTCAGAAACATCTGGGCATCGTCTTCCTTGCCGAGCTTCTTTGCGAAGAGCGCCATGGCATGGTCGTCCCAGCTATATTCCAGTGTCGTGGCAGCGCCGGCCTTGCCATCGGCATAGGGCGGACTCGGGTCGCGGTCGGGAATGAAATCCGAAATCCAGCCTTGCTTCAGATACTCCGCCAAATAGTGCCGCGGTCCGTTCGCGTCCATGGCGTTCTTGCGCAAATACTCATAAACGCCGTTCGAATCGAAGCTCAGGCCTCGTTCCCAAGCGCCCAGATACATGAAAACTGCGTGGTCGCCGTGGAATGACGTGCCCATGTAGCCAGTCTCGCGGGCCATGTCCAACTGCGAGTGCAAGACGTTCTCCATCAGGCTGGGTTCCAGGAGGGTCAGCAGCACAATCTGGTTGCGCCCGGTGTCCCAGTAAGGCACAGGCCCGTAACGGTCGTACGCCGCGGTCCTCGTCTGGCCATCGAGCCCGGTGAATTGTTCTCCGGTGCGCGCCACCAGCCGGGGACTGGCAAAAGAGTGATACAGGCAGGAGTAGAAAAGCATCTTCTCCTTCTCCGTTCCGCCCGTCACTTCAATCAGATTGAGCTTTTTTGCCCAGGCCGCTTCTGCTTCTTTTTTCAGACGGTCAAAGTTCCAGTCCGCCGTTTCAGCGCGCAGCCGTTCCTCCGCCGCTGCATAACTCGTCCCCGAGGCGACCCGCACGAGTACCTGCTCGCCCTCGGTTGTCGAGAATTGCAAATACGCTCCTGCGAAGTTTCCGCTCACACTTCGAGCGCCCGGCTGCACATCTTTACCCCCGATCAACGAGCCCGAACCAGTGGGAGGAATCTGCCTGAAGACGCCAAAGCTTTTGAAAGGCCGGGAAAACTCCGCGACAAACCAGGTTGTCCCGGTCTGCCCGCGCCTGCCGCGCGCAATCTGGCCTCGAACGGTGTCGCTGCCCACAATTTCTACGCTTCCCACGGTCCGCCCAACATCGAGCAGCACGTGCGCCCTCTCCGACCGAGGAAACGTAAACCTGAACATGCCCGCCCATGTTGCCGCCGTCATCTCGGCTCTGGTATTGAAGTCGCTCAGAAAAACCGAGTAGTACCCCGGCGAAGATTTCTCGCTGGCTTTGTCGTAGACCGAGGCGACGCGCTCCGGCGGAACGGTCCAATCCCCCACTACCGGCATCACAATCGGGCCCGCGCCGCTCGCAAAACCGATCATGGTGCGATTGGGATAGAAGTAGGAATCCGCCACGCCGGCGCCGTAAGTCAGGTCCATATTGCGATTGATGGGAGCCAGATCGACCGAACCATGGGGCAGCACAGCTCCCGGCGACGTCATGCCCGAATAGAGGCGTTCGCCGGGCGGAGGCGCGTTGCCGATTAGTTCCTGCTTGTCGAGTGGCGCCGTGCCCAACAGGCCGTTTGCATAATCAATCGGCCGTTTAGAGGCAGGGGGACGGGTCTGCGCGATGGCGCCGGCGAGAAAACAGTTTCCGGCAGCGACGAAGGCAATGATTTTCAAGGAGCGGCGAAGCGATCCAGGTCCAGGATTCCGATTGATCATGTTGTCTCTCGCTTGCCATCATATACCGGTATCTCGAGCGCAGCATTCTCTCCGGGGAACTCCGCGCGCCGCATCTGATGCGGGGTTACACATCTCCATCGTGCATAATCGAAATACGATGGCTCTTTTGTGGAATCCCGAGAGCTGGTCCCAGCGGCTGGCCGAATTGGAAGCGCAATCCGGCGAGCTGAAGGAGGCGCCGCTGCGCCGCGATGTGCGCTCGCTGGGCACATTGCTGGGCGCGGTGCTTCGCGAACAGGCCGGCGACGAGGCGTTCGCGCAAGTGGAAGCTCTTCGCCAGGGCACCATCAGCCGTCGCGATGCCGAGGCTCGTGGCCACGGCGAGGAGGCTGCGCGTCATGCCGCCGCCGCGCTTGAGCTGGTGCACGCACTGCCCGTCGAGCGCGCCGTCCTGCTCACGAGGGCCTTCGCCTTCTACTTCGAGCTCATCAATTTGGCGGAGACCAACCACCGCAAGCGCCGCCGCATCGCCCTGCGCCTGAGCGGACAGGCCGGCCGCCAGAGAGGCTCGCTTGAAGGCACGTTCTGTGAGATGCGCCGCGTGGGCATTACCGCGGAAGAGGCGCTGAACTGGCTGCGCCGTGTGCTCATCGTCCCCGTCTTCACGGCCCACCCCACTGAAGCTGCGCGCCGCACGGTCATGTTCAAGCGCCGCCGCATCGGCGAATTTCTTGAGGCGCTCGATCGCATTCCCATCCCTGAGCAGGACATGGCGCGGCTCGAGGAACTTGTTCTGGCCGAAATCACTGGCCTCTGGCAAACCGACGAGGTGCGCTCGCGACGGCCCACTGTCTATGACGAAGTCAAGATGGGCCTCGACTACTACGACGTCTCCATCTTCGAAACTCTACCCGAGCTCTACCGCGAGATTTCCGCGGCCCTCCACGCAGCCTACGGTCTCGAAATCGAGCCGCTCGAACTGCCGGTGATGCTGCGCTTCGGCTCGTGGATTGGCGGCGACCGCGATGGCAATCCCTTCGTGACGCCCGAAGTGACGCGCGCCGCGCTGCAACTTGCGCGCGGCCATCTGCTGCTCTATTACGAGCGCCAGCTCGACCAGATCATCGACCTGCTCACCTCGAGCGCCCAGCAACGGCCCGTGAGCGAGGCGCTGCTGGAGCGCCTGCGCGCCTATGTAGCCCAGGTGCACACGCCGGAAGCCCAGGTTTTCGGTTCGCAATACGAATTCGAGTACTACCGCCGCTTCGTCATCTGCCTCAAGGCGCGCGTGCAGCGCACGCTGGAAGAGGCGGGCGAGGCGCATGCCGCTGCCGCGTTGCCGGTGACGCCCTACACGCTGGCGCGCAGCCACGACAAGCTCACGCAGGCGCTGCCTGCCTACTGCTCGGTCCAGGATTTTGTCGACGATCTGGAGACGCTGCGCGCGTCGCTGGCCGCGAACGACGGTATCCGCATTGCCCGCACCCTCATCGATCCGCTCATCCTGCAAGTGCGCACCTTCGGCCTGCATCTGCACACGCTCGACATCCGCCAGCACGCACGCATTCACGCCGCCGCATTGCAGGAGGCGATCAACGACACCATTGCGCCCTCGCTGGCCGGCGCGCTCTCCGCGCAGACTGCGAGCGTGCTTGAAACCTTTCGTGTAGTCGCCGAAGTCAAGCAGGGTTGCTCGCCCGAGGCCATTCGCCAGTACGTGATCAGTGGCGCATCGTCGGTAGAAGATGTGCTGGCCGTGATCCGTCTGGCGCGGCTGGGCGGCGTTACTATGGAGGGCGCAGACGAGGGCCTTGGCACTGATCCCGGCCTGATGCCGGTGCCGCTTTTCGAATCCATTGAAGATCTGCGCAACGCGCCCGCTGTCTGCCGCGAGCTCTGGAGCCGTCCCGACTACCGCAAACTCCTATCGAGCTGGGGCGACTGGCAGGAGATCATGCTCGGCTACTCCGACTCGAACAAGGATGGCGGCATGCTCACCTCCACGTGGGAGATCTTCCGCGCGCATCGCGATCTGCATGTGGTCGCGCGCGAAGCCGGCATCAAGCTGCGCATCTTCCACGGCCGCGGCGGCACCGTGGGCCGCGGTGGCGGCCCCACGCATCGCGCCATCTTTGCGCAGCCCTTCGACGCCTTCGACGGCCAGTTGCGCATCACCGAGCAGGGCGAAGTGCTCAACTTCAAATACGCCGACGAGGTGCTGGCCGAGCGCAACCTCGAGCTCATGATCGCAGCCTCGCTCGACGCGCTGGCGCGGCCCAATGCGCGCGACCCCGAGGGCCATTTCACCGGCGTGCTCAAGCCAGAATGGGAGACCGCGCTCGACACGCTTTCCAACCTCGCGCACGGCTTTTATCAGAAGCACATTCTTGAGGACCCCAGCGTCATCACCTATTTCGAGCAGTCCACGCCGGTAGGGGAGCTCGAAAACGCCAAGATCGGCTCGCGCCCCGCGCGCCGCAACGATTCGCCCCGGCTCTCCGACCTGCGCGCCATCCCGTGGGTCTTCGGCTGGACGCAGTCGCGGCTGCTGGTGCCCGCGTGGTTCGGCGTGGGTTACGCCATCGACCAGTTCCTCGCCCAATCCGGCGCGCTGCCCTTGCTGCAAACCATGGCGAAAGAGTTTCCGCTCTTCATCGACCTGCTGCGCAATGTGGAAATGGCGCTGGGCAAGGCCGACCTGGGCACCGCGCGGCTCTACTCCACGCTGGTCAAGGACGAAAAGTTGCGCGAGCGCATCTTCGATATGTTCGATGCCGAGTTCCATCGCACTGTGCGCGGCCTGCTCGCCATCCTGCGTCAAACGGAGCTGCTCCAGACCAACCAGGTTCTCGCCCACTCCATCAAGCTGCGCAATCCCTACGTCGACCCCATGCATTTGATCCAGGTGGACATGCTGCGCCGTAAGCGCGCCGGCGAAGACACGCCCGAGGTGAATCGCGTGATCGCCGCCACCATCAACGGCATTTCGGCGGGACTGCGCAATACAGGCTGATCACTCTGTTTGATTCGGCAGCGCCCGGCCGCCGCGTTCCAGACGTGATTTTCATCGCCATACATTGTTCCGCTGCGATAAGCTTGCCTCCATGGACCAACGATTCGCTCTTTCCGCAAAAGCGGTTCTGGCTCTTCTTCTCGCGTCCACCGCACTCATCGCGGCAGTCGCTCAGCAACAGAGTCCCGAACCCGCAGCGCCTGCTGATACCGTCCCCGGCTTCACCGTAACCGTCACCTATTCGCAAAAGGCGATGGCCACGCTGGTCGCAGGCAAAGAGACCGTGATTGTCGTTGGCTATCTGTACGGTTTCCCCATTCAGGGCACGCCCAAGCAATATGTCGACCACATTGGTCAGATTGATATGGGCGAAGTGAAAAACGAGATTGTTCCCGGCGCGACCGCAACCTTCGACCGCGTCAAGCTCAACTCGGCGATGATGAAATGGGTCGACAACCAGGGGCCGCAGCTGTTGATCAACGTCTATTCCGGCCGCAAATCCTCGCCAAACAACTTGCTCGATTGCGGAATTTGCGAAGGCTCTCTCAAAGCCGTTCAAGGCCAGAGCATCCCGATCTCCTGCAAACTGATTGGAGAGTGAGCGAAATCCGGCGTCCCGGCCGCAGATCCAGCGGAGACAATAGCGCTTGCCATCGCAGGGGCATTGGGTCTAGGCTATTTGCATGCGTCGATGTCGCTAACACCGTCCTGGTGCCAGCCGCGATGCTGAAGTGCGCGTGGAACGCGCTCGATTTTCTCACCCGACAAGCTGCACCACCCCAATATCCGAAACACGAGAGGTCCGGGCCTATGGCCCCGGAAAAAAGGAGATCATCATGGCGCGCATTGCCGCGAATGTAACTGAATTGATCGGCCGCACTCCGTTGGTGCGGTTGAACCGTGTGGCAGCCGGACTTCCGGCCACCGTAGTCGTCAAGCTGGAAAGCCAGAACCCCGCGTCGAGCGTCAAGGACCGCATCGGTTTTGCCATGATCGAAGACGCCGAACGAAGGGGCAAAATCTCGCCCGGCAAAACTGTGCTCATTGAGCCCACCAGCGGCAACACGGGCATCGCACTGGCGTTTGTGGCCGCGGTCAAGGGCTATCGGCTCATTCTCACCATGCCCGAAACCATGAGCTTGGAGCGCCGCGTGACGCTGCTCGCGTACGGCGCGGAAATTGTGCTCACCCCCGGCCCCAACGGCATGAAGGGCGCGATCGCCAAGGCCAACGAAATCCTGGCTGGTACGCCCAACGGCTACATGCTGCAGCAGTTCGACAACCCGGCCAACCCGGCCATCCACCTGCACACCACCGGCCCCGAAATCTGGGACGACACCGATGGCGCGGTCGATATTCTCATCTCCGGCATCGGCACCGGCGGAACTCTTACCGGCGTCGCGAACTACATCAAGCCGAAGAAGGCGTCGTTCAAGGCCATCGCCGTCGAGCCCACGGACAGCCCTGTGCTCTCCGGAGGCAAGCCCGGCCCACACAAGATTCAGGGCATCGGCGCCGGCTTTGTGCCCAGCGTGCTCGACACCAAGCTCATTGACGAGATCGTCCAGGTGACCAACGATGAGTCCGTCGAGACGGCGCGCCGGCTCGCCAAAGAAGAAGGCCTCTTTGTCGGCATCAGCTCCGGCGCTGCGGTGGCTGCGGCGCTCAAGGTGGCGGGCCGGCCTGAGAATCAGGGCAAGTTGATCGTGGTCGTGCTACCCGACTTCGGTGAGCGCTACTTGTCGAGCATCTTGTTTGAGCCGCTGCGCCAGCAGGCGCTGGCCCTGCAGGCCGAGCCGATTGCGGTGCCGGCGTAAGAGGCAGGGAATAGGGAGTAGCCAATAGGGAGTAGAAAGCGCTTTGGACCTCGATCCTGTTTTCTACTCCCTGCTCCCTATTCGCTATTCCCTGTTTTCATCATGTCCCTGTTTGAACGAGTTCGCGACGACATCGCCTCCATCAAGGAGCGGGACCCGGCTGCGCGCACCAGCCTTGAGGTCCTGCTCTGCTATCCGGGCCTCTGGGCGGTGTGGACCCATCGCGTCTCGCACTGGCTCTGGCGTCATAAGCTGCGTCTGCCGGCGCGCATTCTCTCGCAGGTGGCGCGCTTTCATACGGGCGTCGACATCCACCCCGGCGCGCTGATTGGGCAGCGGCTTTTCATCGACCACGCCATGGGCGTCGTCATCGGTGAAACCGCTATCGTCGGCAGCGACGTAACCATGTATCAAGGCGTTACGCTGGGCGGCACCGGCAAGGGACACGGCAAGCGCCACCCCACGGTCTGCGACGGCGTCTTCATCGGCAACAACGCCAATGTCCTGGGCAATGTGACCATCGGCGAGAACTCGCGCGTGGGCGCGGGATCGGTGGTGCTCTCCGACGTGCCGCCGAACTCCACCGTGGTCGGCGTGCCCGCGCACATCGTTTATCACAACGGCCAGCGTGTGCTTATCACTGACCCGCACGAGATCAAGGACCCGCTCTCCGACGCGCTCATCGCGCTCTCCTCGCGCGTGGATGAACTGGAAGAGCGCCTTGGCGCGACCCAGCCCTCCGCCCAACCGTTCGCCGACGAAGAGGCCGAGCGCGCCGCCTATACTGCGGAACTGGAGCGCCTGCGCGTCTACGTGTCGATGGGTGAAGGAATTTGAGCAGACGGCCTTCAGCTGGCGTAGTGAGTCAGAAATCCGTTGAAGAACAACCGCAGATCCTTCGACTCCGTTTGCCGCAAAAAGCGCGGCCAACCCCGCTCAGGATGACAATTTCGTTGCGATGCGAACTTCTGACTCACGACCCTAGTACCGCGACCGCATGATTTAGTAATGGCCGGAATGTACCGCCGGTCTCCAGACCGGCTTCTATGAGACGGCTGGTTGTGTCAAGTATGTTTTTGTTTTTTCCTTTGTTGGAAAGTTTTTTGTCGGCAGTTGGCAGGAACTTCTCGGAGAGATTCATCTCGGGCTTCTATACGCACTCGAATTGAGCCGCTGCGGGCTCGGTGCCTGTTGGGACCCGATGCTGATGAATGGGAG
>JBEKGH010000092.1:0-16221 GCA_050012895.1 Occallatibacter sp. | reverse complement strand
CTTTCCGCAGCCATAACACGCTTCGACAACGTAGTTATGACACAGAAAAGACGGCCTTTCCAACTATTTCCGCTCCCAAACTCACCCAAATCGACAATCCGCCTGTGAGATATGGCGGCTAATTGCTCTTACCCCACCTGACCGGTGAGCAACCAAGCCCGGAATTTGACGACGCGAGGCTATTTGAATACAATGAATACATCGAATGCGTATATTCAAATGGAGGTCACATGGCGACATCTGTTCGGCTCGACTCTGCCATCGAGCAGCGCTTGGACCGCCTGGCTCAGCGCACGGGACGCACCAAGGCCTACTACTTGCGGGAGATGATCGAGAGCGGGTTGGAAGATCTGGAGGATTATTATCTTGCTTCAGCGACGATGGAAAACGTACGCAGAGGTAAGGAAAAAGTCCATTCAGCGAAAGACGTGAGAAACGACCTTGGCCTGGACAATTGAATACACCGAAACGGCTCGGAAGCAGTTGCGCAAACTCGACAAGCAGATTGCCCGGCGCATTCTCGACTTCATGGACGAGCGAATCTCCGGAGAGCGCAATCCACGCGATACGGGGAAGGCGTTGACGGGCAATTTGCTGGGCGCGTTCTGGCGCTATCGTATCGGTGACTTTCGCATCATCTGCGACATTCAGGACGCAAAACTCTGCGTTCTCGTAATTCAGATTGGCAACCGGCGGGAAGTTTACCGCTGAACCAGGGGCAATCTGCTACTGCTCGCCCCAACTCAACTTGCTGCGCAATACGTCAAAGAAGCCGCTGTCGCCCAGGCGGACCAGCTTGACAGTGTGGCTGGAGCGGCAGCAGTGCATCTCGTCGCCGCGGCGCAGTTCGACCTTCTGCTGGCCGTCGATGGTGAGTAGCGCGACATCGGGGACGCCCTCCACGCGCACTGTCAGCGACGCATCGCCGCGCACCACGATGGGCCGCAGCGTGAGCAGATGGGGACAGATGGGCGTCACCACCATGGCGTCCACGTCCGGCGTCAGAATGGGCCCATTGGCGGCCAGCGTGTAGGCCGTCGAACCGGTAGGCGTGGAGACAATGACGCCGTCGGCGCGGAAGCTGGCTACACTCTTGCCGTCCAATTCCACGGCAAAATCGCCCATGCGGGCAATATCGCCCTTGGAGACCACCACCTCGTTGAGCGCCTCGAAGCTCGCCATCTCGACGCCCTGGCGCCAGAGCACGGCGTGCAGCATGGCCCGTTCATCGAGCGAGTGGCAGCCGGCGCACCAGTTCTCGAGTGTGGCGTAGAGATCGGCGAGACGAACTTCGGTGAGGAAACCGAGAAAGCCGAGGTTGACGCTGAGAATAGGCGTGCCGACAGTGGCAAAGATGCGCGCCGCGGCCAGCAGTGTGCCGTCGCCGCCCAGCACGATGACCAACTGCGGCGCTTGCAAGGGCAATTCCGCGCGATCCACCGCCGGCGCGGCCGCGGTGTAGCTTCCGCCTTCGCAATCGAGCACCGGCTCGTAGCCGTGCTCGCGCAGCCATGCAATCAATTCCGGCAAAAGCTGCTTAAGCTCTTCGCGATTCGGCTTCGCAACAATGGCGACGCGGTTCATTGGTTCGAGTGTAATGGATCGGGCCCGGGGCTGACCGCTCTTGCGTAAAGCAGGAACTCACGGTTGCCCTCCGCGCCTGTGATGGGCGAAGGAATGGTCTCGACGGCCTGCCAGCCCAGCGAGCGCACGCATCCCACCACCTTGTTGATCGCCAGTTCGTGCGCGGCCGGATCGCGCACAATGCCGCCTTTGCCCACATGCTCGCGACCGGCCTCAAATTGCGGTTTGACCAGAATCACGGCTTCCACCAGCGCCGGTGCGGCGGCCAATACCGGCCCCAGAACAAGCGTCGCCGAGATGAACGAAACATCGATGACCAAAAGAGTGAGTTGCTGGGTCTGGCCCGGCTTTTGCAGCGATCCCGGTTGGAGCAGGCGCGCGTTGGTGCGCTCCAGGAGCTGCACGTGCGAATCATTGCGCAGCTTCATATCGATCTGTCCGAACCCGGTATCGACGGCAGTCACGTGCGCGGCGCCGTGCTGCAGCAGGCAATCTGTGAAGCCGCCGGTCGAGGCGCCGACGTCGAGGCAGGCGCGGCCCTTGACGTCAATCTTCCAATGCTCCAGAGCCTCAGCCAGTTTCAATCCACCGCGGCTTACGTAGGGCTGATCCTCGCCGAGCAGGCGGATCGCGGCGTCCTGCGCAACCGAAGTCCCGGGTTTGTCGATCTTCTGCTCGCTGACGAGCACGCGGCCGGCAAGAATCATCGCACGGGCGCGCTCGCGGCTTGCAACGAGACTGCGCTCGACAAGAAGCAGGTCGAGACGTGATTTTCCGGGGTGAGTTTTGGCTGCATCCGGCATGGATGATGCCACTCCCTTAAAAACATCGAAGGGCCGTTCCCTCACAGGGAATGGCCCTTCGCATTGTATCGAATGCTGTCGATTCTCTACTGAAAAGGCTCTACACAGGCTGCGGAAAAAGGGCGAATAGCGAACGAATTCTTGAACGAAGCACCTACAGGGGCTAAAGCCCGCCGTTCATTTTGCGTTTACGGCACGAGTAAACTCGTGCCCTGTTACAAAACTTCTTGCCGAGTGAGTTTTTCCGCAACCTGTACAGACGGTCGCAAAAAAATGGGACGATGAAGAAACTTCCCTCAGGGGCTAAAGCCCGCTATTTATTCGCCGTTTGCGGCACGACTGAAGTCGTGCCCTTTCACGAAACCATTTATGCAGCCAGTTCTACGGAATGGCCTGGCATTCCGCGAGCGTATAGTTGGCGCCGTAGGTGGCCACCATGGTCGCAGGCGACAGGTTGCATGGCTGGCCGTAGCCCGGCACGCGGCTGCTGTAATCGTTATTGCCGCTGCTGCCGTTCTGCGACGTGGTCCGAACATCGACCACCGTGCCTTCCACCAGTACCGTCGTGTCGACAAGGTCGGTCACGGTCGGGCTCGATTCGATGATGGTGATATACGGGCTGTCGGGCGAGCCCACGTAGACCTTCGCATACTCGGAATTCTGCGTGTTCACCACCGTGCGCGGATGACCGACCACTGTGATGGTCTTCTCCGCCGTGTACGTTGACAGGTTGACCACCGTCACCGTGCCGTTTTGCACGCCGTCATTCTGATTCGCCGTATACGCCTTGGTGCCGTCGTAAAGTACCGTCACGCTCGCCGGATTGGGTGTGGCCGTATTGCCAACCGCAACGGTGTGCACGGTTCCAAAGCCGCTCGTGATCGCGCCGCAAGCGGCATACGTGGTGCAGTTGTTGTTGGCGTACGTATTGGAGTCGTTTCCGTATTCATCCAGGGGAACGTCGATCGCACTGATCGTGCCGCCCTCGTAATTGGCTACGACAAGCTGCTCGGTTGCACCCACGTACTCCGCATAGATCGGCCCCGAACCCGCTGGAAGCTGGATGGTCTGATGGCAGGTGATCCATTGCCCGTTCTGGTTCTGGAACGGTGCGCAGGCGTCGAGCGTGTTGTTCCTGGTGTTGATGACCGAGATCGTGTCATCGCCCCGATTGAGGATAAACAGGCGCTGCTGGTCGCTGGACGGCACGGCATATACCGGACACTTGCCCACCGTGATTGCCGGGTCGGTTGTATTGCTGGAAATCTCGATCGGAGTCGCAACCCCTGTCGATACCGAGCCGAAGTTGGCCGGTTTGTTACAAGTAACTGCTTCTGTTTGGATTGCAATCGGCGAATCGGGCACATTTTGGCTCAGAACGTATTCGCGCTGGCCGGAAAGCGATGAAGACCCGGCGATAAACATCGGCATGGTCGCGGAGCTCACGGAGGTCGCCACCGGAATCGCCAGCTTGAATGCCTGCGGCGATCCTTGAAAGAGATCGACCACATCGCCGTTCAGATCGGTAGCCCAAAGCCCCGAGGAAGGCGGCATCAGGTTTACGATCTGCGAGGTGGGCGACAAGGTGGAGAAGGAAACATTCTTGGTCTGCAGTGAGGTAGTGATGGCAAAGTTGGAGAGCGTGCCGTCGCTATTCACGGTGTAGCCGGTAGCGCCCAGCACATCGAGGGTGAACGCAGTCGGTCCGGGACCGATGGTTGCCTCGGTCAGGATCGAATCGCCTGAGTAATCGATCAGGGTGACCACACCATCCGTGCTGACGCCTGTGGTGGAAACCACGACCACATACGATGTGGGCTGTGCGGCCGGGCCGGTGCTGTATACCGGGGTGACCGTTGGCCTGTAGTTGTCGCCACAACCTGCAATCAATGCGGCAATTGCAAGTGCTGCGCCTGCCTGGGCCAACAGCGCACGCCCCTGGCCTGAAATCATGGGAAAAAGCCTCATTCAGAATCTTTCCTGCTTCCTAGGTGATTGTAAATCAGCGGGGCGGGGGAAACCTGGCTCCTGCGCCTTCACTTTCTTGCGACGCGGGAAGAGGGGATTGGTTATCGGTTTTTACGGCGCGCTTTCTGCCGGGCGCGGGCCAGGGGATACGATGAAGGGTGGCTGAAAACAAGCTGACCTGGCAATCCAAGCTCGTGTTGCTTGCCGTGCTGCCTTTTGCGGGCACTGAAGTGGTGCTTGACTGCAACTGGTGGGCCTCACAGATAGCTCCGGTCGCCATCTGGACCATCGGTCTCAGCGCCTTGCTGGGACTGGTCACCTGGAGGCTGCGGGCGGCCACTCCGGCAGCCGCGCTCACCGGCGCGCTGATCACGGCCAGCCTCATGTTTTCCACCGTTGTGGTTCCCTATGAGCCCTGGCACACCGCGCTCGTTCCCACGCTCGCCGTTTCCCTGCTCGCGTTCGTTGCCACGCGTGCCGGCCGGCGCAAAAAGGAGCGGCTCGGAACCGCGGAGGCGCACAGAGGACGCTCCGCCTCTCAAGTCACAGCCAACCTGGGCTTCGCAGCGCTGGTTTCGAGCAATCCCGTGCAGTCCTGGCTAGTGGACTCCCGCTGGTTACCCCACCATGCCACTACACAGACCATGCTGTTCGCCGTGGCCGTAGCGGCGCTGGCTGAGGCTGCGGCCGACACGGCTTCCTCTGAGATCGGGCAGGTGCTCGGCGGGCGTCCGCGCATGATTACGTCGTTCAAGGCGGTTGATCCCGGCCGCGACGGCGCCATCAGCCTTTCCGGTACGCTGGCCGGAGTGGTTGCCGCGGCCATCGTTGCCTGCGCGGGAATGTGGGCGCTCGGCGGCGGCTGGATCCTGTTCACGGTGAGCTGCGCAGGCGCCGTCTTCGGCCTATTTTTCGACAGCCTGCTGGGAGCAACGCTGGAGGAACGCGGCTGGCTGAACAACGACGCGGTGAATTTTCTGTCGACGGCCAGCGCAGCGGGGTTCGCGCTGGCCATGCTGTGCGCAATGCACTGAAGCCGGCAATCCCTCAATGGTTGCCTAAGTCCTCGGAGTCGATTGATAACCGTCCCGCAGGGGCTAAAGCCCGCCTCTTTTTCGGGGCTCTTGCGGCACGACTGAAGTCGTGCCCTTTCGCGATTTCGGGGCTCTTGCGGCACGACTGAAGTCGCGCCCTTTTGCGATTTCGGGGCTCTTGCGGCAGGACTGAAGTCGTGCCCTTTCGCGGCGCCATTTATGCAACCAGTTCTCGCACGCACACTCGCACTCGCACCCACACTCGCTCCCTGGCTTAGTGCAAATCCAGCCGCCAGAGCGTGTAGCTGAGAATCTCGTGGGCGAAACGCTCGCCTTCCTGCGTCTTTTCCTCCGTGGCCGGGCGCGGTCGCGGAGAAGTCAGAACATCCAGCCCATCCGCGGCACAAATCTCGTGGATGCGGAACATGTGTGTGTCATCGCTGACCACAACGAGGCGGTGCAGGCCGTTGGCACGCGCGATCACGACCATGCGGCGAGCCGATTCCTCGGTGTTGCGGCTTTCAGTTTCAGCAATGATGGCGCTTTCGGGAACGCCCTTGCTCATCAGGTATTCGCGGCCCACCGAACCCTCGGTGTATTGATCGCCGCCAGGGCCCCCCAGCGTGATGATCATCGGTGCGATGCCTTGATGGTAAAGTTCGAACGCGTGGTCCAGGCGGGCACGGTAAACCGGTGAGGGCCGGCCATCGTACTCCGCCGCGCCCAGCACGCCGATGGCGTCAGCGGGCGCAGCCTGATCCTGATGCGCGTAGCGATCGATTTGTACGTAGACCCACCCGATCCAACCCAACGTGCCGGCCACCAGAAGCAACACCAGCGCCGTCGCCATGCGAAGAGCGGTATGATGACGCCTCGGCTTGGATTGGACAAACATAGGACAGGGTTCAGGTTTCAGGGGTCAGGTTTCAGAGGCCGACGATGAGTTCACAGTTCTTAGTCTCGCACCGCTTGCCGGTCCGCATGTCCCCCGGCCATTCATGTATCCTTCGGCCCGAACTCTGATCTGCTCCCTATTCCCTGTTCCCTACTCCCTATTCCCTGATTTCTCACCGCTGCAGGACCATGACAATTTCGTGGGTCGGGATCGCGCCCTCGCGCAGAATCTCCCATCGTCCCTCTCCCAGCGTGAGATCGACGATGGTCGTGGGCTGCGCCCGGCCGGTGGGACCGCCGTCGATGATGAGAGGAATGCGATCGCCGATCTGATCGCGGACGCAAGCGGCGTTGGTACACTCCGAGGCGCCCTGCAGATTTGCGGAAGTGGCCGTGATGGGCAGCCCGAAACGCTCCACTACCGCGCGCGCAATGGCCGCGTCGGGCACGCGCAGCGCCACGTTGCCGGTGTTCGCAGTGGAACGCAAGGGCAGCTTGGTTCCGGCACGGACAATGATGGTCAGCGGGCCGGGCCAGAAGCGATCGGCCAGCTTGTCCAGCTGGGGATCGGTGTCGCGCGCCAATTCATAGGCCTGGGCCAGGCCGGAGATCAGCAGCGAAAGCGGCTTGTGCTTCTGGCGGGTCTTGATCTGGTAGATTTGCTCGACGGCGTGCAGGTTCACGGGGTCAACGGCCAGGCCGTAAAAAGTGTCGGTGGGCAAAGCAACCACACCGCCTTTGCGCAGGCAGGAGACGATGTAATCGATCCGGTCTGGTTGGGGTTCATCGGGATGAACGCGCAGAATTTCCGCCGACAATCAGGCTTACCTCGTTCCCGGATAGAAAAATAAAAAAAAGACGCTATAGAATCGGAAACTATCACAGCACTAGCCGGGGTGCAAGTTCCCACATAGCATCTAGCTGCTAGCTTCTAGCTCTTGGCTGCTCGTTCCCAGCCCCGCGACTGCTAGATTGTGCTTTTCGCGGAAAGGTAGCGCCGGCCTCCCGGCCGGCTGTAGCGCGGGCGTCCTCGCCCGCGCCTGCCGGAAGACCATTAAGAAATCACATGGCCAGAGCACCGCGGCTAGTAGCTAGAAACTGGTAACTGCTCTTAGAATCGCCACAGCGCTTGAGAGGTAGCAGCTCGATGCCGGTTCGCGTGGTGGAAAGCAAGGACAATGCGCACCTGAAAGAGCTGCGCAAGGCGCTGGCCGCGGCAGGCCGCAGTGCGCAGGGCCGCGTGGGTATCGAAGGCCCGCATCTGCTTGCAGAGGCGCTGCGCGCGGGCTTGCGCGTGACGACAATTTTCGTCACGCAAGATCCAAAGCGTGAATGGGACCGGCTGCTCAGCGCGCTGCCCGTGGCGCCGGAGACCGAAATCCTGCGGCTGCCCGCGAAGCTGCTCGCCTCCGCGCTAGCCACCGAGACGCCGCAACCGATTGCCGCGTTGATCGAGCCGCCGCAATGGACGTGGCCGCACCTCCTCGGCACCCGCCCCAAGGGCGCCGAGCTTGTCGTCGTGCTCGCCGGCATTCAGGATCCGGGGAATCTGGGCACCATCTTGCGCTCGGCGGAGGCCTTTGGCGCTACCGGCGTGGTGAGCCTGCCGGGAACGGTGAGCGCGTGGAACGCAAAGGCGGTGCGCGCCTCTGCGGGCAGCGTCTTCCGCGTTCCCTTGCTCGCGGTCAGCCAACGGGAGTGCCTTGAAGAGTTGCATGAGGCCGGAGTGAAGATTCTTGCCACCACCGTGCACGCCGCCCAACCGGCCGAACGGGTCGACATGACCGGCCCATTGGCTCTCATCATCGGCAACGAGGGCAACGGCGTGGCCCGCGATCTGGCGGCGAAGTCCGACGTCAGAATTACGATTCCCTGCCCTGGACCGGTGGAGAGCCTCAATGCCGCCGTGGCGGCCAGTGTGCTGCTGTATGAGGCGGCGCGACAGCGAGCTTCCTCGTTTTCCCACCCTTTCTCCGCCGCGGCAAGCCGCGCCGAGGAAAGGATGGGGCACGGCGGCTCGAAGCGAGGAGCGCGGAGATGAGTCTCTTTGGCAGCGCGCCGAACCTTCCGCGGTCCTCGTCCAAAGGTCCGCCAGCCGCAGGCGCGCCGCTGGCGGAAAGGATGCGACCGCGCAGCCTCGACGAATTGATGGGGCAGGAGCACCTGGTCGGTCCCGGCAAGCCGTTGCGCGTGCAGATCGAGCGCGACGACACCAGTTCCATGATCTTCTGGGGTCCGCCGGGCGTGGGCAAAACCACGCTCGCCAAAATCGTTGCCGAAACCACCGAGGCCAGCTTCATCGAGTTCTCCGCGGTCACTAGCGGCATTAAGGAGATCAAGCAGGTGATGGTGGACGCCGCGAAGGCCGCCGAACTGCACTCGCGGACGATTCTGTTTGTTGATGAGATTCACCGCTTCAACAAAGCGCAGCAGGACGCGTTTCTTCCCTACGTGGAGCGGGGGACCATCCGGCTCATCGGCGCAACCACCGAGAATCCCTCGTTCGAGATCATTTCGGCATTGCTGTCGCGCTGCCGCGTCTATGTGCTGCAGCCGCTCAAAGAGGAGCAGATCGTGGTTTTGCTGCGGCGCGCATTGGCCGACAAGGAGCGCGGACTTGGCGCGCTTGAGCTGACTGCCGATGACGATGCGCTGGAGCTGATCGCGAGCTACTCGAGCGGCGATTGCCGCAGCGCCTACAACGCCCTCGAAGTCGCCGCCCAACTTGCATCCGTGGCCGTGAAAGGGCACGACTTCAGTCGTGCCGAAAGCGCAATGGAGGAATCCGGAGCTTTAGCCCCTGAGGGAAGCTCTTCGCCTCAACCTGCAAAACGCATCACCAAGGCCGTAGCGGCCGAAGCGGTGCAGAAGCGCGTGTTGATGTACGACAAGCAGGGCGAGGAACACTTCAATCTGATCTCGACGCTGCACAAGAGCGTGCGCAACTCCGATCCCGACGCCGCGCTCTACTGGCTGGGACGCATGCTCGCGGGGGGCGAGGATCCGCTCTATCTGGCGCGTCGCATCGTGCGCATGGCCGTTGAAGACATCGGCCTGGCCGCACCCGAGGCACTGAACCTGTGCCTCTCCGCGAGAGACACATACGATTTTCTAGGTTCACCGGAAGGTGAGCTGGCGCTGGCCGAAGCCGTGGTTTACCTCGCGCTCGCGCCCAAATCGAATGCGGTCTACACAGCCTGGGGCGCGGTGCAGGCGGAGATCGAGAACACGCGCCAGGAGCCGGTGCCGCTGCATTTGCGCAACGCGCCTACGCGATTGATGAAGGATCTGGATTACGGCAAGGGCTACCGTTACGCCCACGACGAAGAGGGCAAAGTAGCCGACATGGATTGCCTGCCGGACTCGCTCAAAGGCCGCCGCTATTACGAGCCCACCCAGGAAGGCCGCGAAAAGCAATTGGCCGCACGATTGGAGGAAATCCGCAGAATCAGAGCGGGCAAGCGAGGAGCTTCTTAATTCTCTCTCAGAGACGTTTACTGCTGAGCGGGCCTACTTACTAACACGGTATTTCTTTACCGCACTCTTTCCTCTTGGACCCTTTTGGAAGCGACGTTTAATTGACGTTTCCTTGGATACGAAACCGATCCTCTTTCTTCCGTGCTCCTTTGCAGGCGACTCAACGCGCACCAGTTTTGCGCCACAATCCCGGACGTCACATTGGTATCCGATTCGCGCGGCTTGGGCGGCCTGGAAGTGATGCCCAACCCTTGGGCACGGATTTCCTGCGTAGATGTAGTTTCCATTCCGACATTCGTAATGCATCCAGTTCTCCTTTTTCGATTCATCCCCAAAAAGCAAAGCGCCACCGGAAGCTCCTCCCGGTGGCGCAGTTTTTAGCCCCTCTAAGGGGACATCACAATCATCAATTTCTATTACGGGTCAACTTACGCGATTTGTCAAGACGAACTCGGACGTTGGTCCCGCGGTCGGCGCATTATTCCCACGGATTCACAACCGACTTCGCGATGTCGTCGAAGTGCTTGACATTGCGCGTGGCGAGCGTGGCATGTGAAGCGAGAACGATGCCGGCGATCATGGTGTCGCGACGATCACGTGGGCGCCCTGTTTTCCGGCCCGCTGCCTCAAGCTCAGCCGCTCGCTGGGCAGCGGCCATATCGAAGACTGCGATCCGCCCCTCGATAGTATGGTTCAACAGTCGCTCAAATGCCATGGAAAGCGTGGCTTGACGCTTTCCATTCGGCGCGGCAAGGAGTCCGGAGCGGATCTCGTAAACATTGATGGTGGTTGTCCAGACAGACAGTCTGGGCTGAGAATTCAGCCACCGAAGCACTCGAGGATCCGGAGAGCTGATCATAAACTCCGAAATCACATTCGTGTCGAGGACGATCATGGTTCGGGCTAGTCTTCGTCGAAATTCGGAATCTGCATCTTCATTCCGCGGAATTCCTTGATCGGCTCGTCAAGGTAGACGCCGCTTCCGCTAAAGAGCGCAACCATCTCCGACCCTAAACCTCCCGTCGGAGCCTCTTCTCGAAGGGTTGCGTTCGTGAGCATTTCGCGCGCCTCGGCCTCCATGCTGCGGCCATTGCGTTTAGCGCGGAGCTGCAGACGGGACTTCACCCGTTCGTCGACCTTGCGAATCAGAATCTGCGCCACCGCACCCTCCATTGATAGCATGATAGCACAAATTGGGAATCGGTCTTTGGGGGCCCGACAATTTGCCCCTGCAGCTCTAGTCTTCGCGCGTACTTGCGTTATTCTTCTTCGCGTCACCTGTGTCTTTCTCTTCGCCGGTGCCGGTGAAATCTGCAGGATCGACTGTGCCCAGCGAATCGTTCACGACGCCATCATCTTCCGTGCATTCGGTTTGACCGCCGGGCATCTCGTGCGTGGGTTGCGTTTTTTTGCTCATCGATTCTCCTCAAGGAGTTGGATGCGTGCGAGGCTGTCGGCGTTGGGTGATCGGCTGCCGCCGTACTGATTCCACGCACTCGTCGAACATTCAGGCCGTCCACGGACTCATCCGTGGACGGCCTGAATCTATTCCCTATTCCCTGCTCTTTCAGTTCGCATATTTCACCGAGCAGCCATACGACCGCGTGTAAGCATGCGCGATCGGCTTTCCAGCCATGGCCTCCATCAGTGCGTCGTTCAGGTAGTTGTCGGCGCCCTTGATGTCGCTGACGTCGGGCGTGGCGTGGTCGTCGATCGCGCCCTCATAAATCAGCTTGCCTTCGGGATCGATGACGTACATCTCCGGCGTGGTCTTGGCGCTGAAAAGATGGCCCAGTTTGCCCTCGGGATCCAGGAGCACCGCGGTAGGCACGGCGTGCATCTCGGCCAGATACGCGTTCTCCTCGGCGTCGGTCACGTAGCCCTGCTGGCCGGGCGCCGAAGAGATGACCGTGAACCAGACCACGCCCTTCGCGGTCCACTCCTTCTGCAGCGACTGCATGTTGCCGCTGGCGTAGTGCTTTTTGGTGTAGGGGCAATCGTGGTTGTGCCACTCGAGGACCACGTATTTGCCGCGGTATTCAGTAAGCGAGTGTGCCTGGCCATGCGAATCGGTGGCGGTGAAGTTGGGCGCGGGCGAGCCCACCACCGCTTGCGCGACGGCCGCAACAGGCACGAGCGCAACCGCAAGCGCAGCCACACCTCGAAGACAAGAGAGTGATTTCATCGGACGTGATTTCATTAGGGTCGACCTCCTGACTGTGGGAAGTTCTGGCATGCGACAAACGGGGAATCGGCGATCGGGTTCCCGCCGATCACGCACCCAGTTTACTGCTGTTTGGACGAAACCGCGCTGACTGGAGTTGCAGCCCCAGCGGGGAGTTTGTCGATGGCGTCCAGAACGATGCCGGGCGTAAGCACCTGCGGCAATAACTGTGGGTCGTTCTGCCCCGGGGAATACAGTGCATAGACCGGAACCCCGCTGCGTCCGAGCGCCGTAAGTGCCTGCGTGATAGCCGGATCTTCGCGAGTCCAGTCGGCTTTGAACAACGCCACATTTTTTGCCCCAAATGCCTGCATCACTTCGGGTCGGCTGAGGGCGATGCGCTCGTTGACCTGGCAACTCAGGCACCAGCTGGCGGTGAAGTCCACAAGAACGGGTTGCCCGGCGGCGAGCGCACGCTCGACGCCGTCGGCCGACCAGGGCTGCCAGGCGGCAGCACTTCGTGCAGTGGGACCTTTGGAGGAGAGCAGTGCCGGTGAAGTGGCGAGTTCCCGGGGCGCGGTGACGCAGGCAACAAGCGCGGTGAGCAGAAGAAGTACGGCGACGAGCATGGACCACCGCCGCGCCGGCCAGCGGCCCAGGAACCATCCGGCGATGGCGAGCAGCAGAAAGATGGAAAGCAGCGCGAGCAGGAGATTCGCGCCATAGGCTCCGGAAACGACCCAGGTGAGCCAGATGACCGTGCCGAAAATGGGAACCGAAACCGCCTGCTTCAAAATGTCCATCCACGCGCCGGGTTTGGGCAGCACGCGGGTCCAGGCGGGTTGCAGCGTGAGCGCCAAATAAGGTGCCGCCAGGCCCAGAGCAAGCGCGGTGAAGATCGCGAAGGTGACGGCGGCAGGTTGAGCGAGCGCGTAGCCGATGGCCGGCCCCATGAACGGCGCGGTGCACGGCGTGGCGACGATGACAGCGAGGACTCCCGTGAAGAAGCTGCCCGCATAGCCGTGTTTCGCGGCCAGAGTCCCGCCTGCGCTGGTCAGCGTGAGGCCGATCTCGAATTGCCCGGCCAGCGAAAGACTGAAGAAGAATAAGAGCCCGGCCAAAACCAATAAAAAAATGGGAGATTGAAACTGGAATCCCCAACCCAGCGTGGCTCCGGCGGCGCGCAACCCGAGCAGCACGGCAACGAGCGCCCAGAAGGAGACGAGAATGCCCGCGGCGTAGACCAATCCATGCGCCCTGAGCTTGTGCAGCTCCTTGTGCCCCGAGTGCACCAGCGCCAGGCCTTTCAAGAACAGCACGGGAAATACGCAGGGCATCAGGTTGAGAAGCAGCCCGCCCAGGAATGCGAAGAACACCGTGCTGGCAAGCGCTGCGAAAGAGAATGCAGGCGCGGCCGGCGGAGCAGCGACAGTTCCGGGTGTCGCGGCAATCTCGTAATTCCTGCCGCCCGCGAGTTCCAGCACGCCCTTCAACTGCGCGGGATTCGTAGTTAGATTTGCGTCTTTCTTGAGATCGAGAACGAAGCCCGTTGCCGTGGGCGTCACGGTTTGCGGTGCGGGATTATCAAGAATGTCTTCGTCTTCGGGGAAGAATACCGCTTGCGTTTCGCGTTGGCCCGTGGTGACGGCAAGGCGGAAGCCGGTGGGCGTGGGCTGAAAGATGGCGTTTTCAGACGAAGGCAGCGCCTTCGGAAGCGCGTTCGCAAGGCGATTAAAAAGCTCCTGGTCGGATGGGGAGATCAGGTTGACCGCCGGCGCCCTGGAAACTACATTGACGTTCTGGTCCAACTCCGCCTTGCCGGGGATACAAACCTCGCGGCAAACCAGCCAATCAACCTTTGCATGAAGAACGGCAGAACCTGGCTTGGCAGTCGCTGCGGCCTGCACTGTGAACGGGAACAGAACCTCGTTCTCGTAGCCAAAATCCATCAACGGGCCCAGCGGCAAACGCTGGGGCGCGGGAAACTGCATGGCGCCCGCAGTGATGCCGGCGGGCAGGGTCCACTGAATGTGCGGTGGCTCGCCGGAGTCGCCCGCGTTCTTCCAGTACACATGCCAGCCAGATTCGAGCTTGAAGTACAAACCCGCATTCACCGGAGTTCCGGTGTTGAGATTCTGGTTGGGAACGACCAATTGCACGTGCAGGTGCGCAACGTCGGCTGAATTCGATGCGGCAAACGCGAGGGGGACCGCGGCGAATGCGGCAATCAGCGCGAAAATCAACCGGAAATGGCGCATGGCGGAGAGAAAAATAGACCCCTGTCGATTGGACTCAGTGTACCGGACGGAAGCTGCGGCGGGAGCCAGAGAAAATGGGTTTGCGCTTCCCAAAATCGTGAGAGGCGCGGCAGGGCGAGAGCGATGCCGGCGGCCGGGGCATGGGCCGCCGCCAATTTGGCACCGGGCCGGAACTCTTCGGCGCTTGAGAAAAAGCGTGGAAAGCGCTCTTTTTTCGATGCAAATGCCGCGCCCGTGTGCTACCTTGAGTGCGCATTCGGCCCCCGCCCACAACCATTCCCATCCCAAGGAGGATTAACTCATGAAAGCTCCTAGTCTAATCGCTGCGTTGGTATTGATTGGCGCAACTCTCACTCCCATGACCCTGGGCCAGAGCGAGCCAGCGTATTCGCTCAAGGGCCCGTTGCCCGCGTGCGACGGCACCTATGCCATCGTCCGGCTCACCGAGATCAAACCCGACAGCACCTTTGAACAATATGAGAAGGCCCTGGCTCTGCATAAGGCGTGGTTCAAGAAACACGGCTACAAGGACCAGATCTTCGCCGCGCGCGTCCTGGAGCGGGATGAGAAGACGAACGGGGCCCACTTTTCCAATCACATGGTGCTGCAATACCACTTCATCGAGCAGGGCAGCCAGCCTCCCGTCCATGATGCCGAATGGGATGCTTACGTGAAGGCGTACACCGACATATCGACGATGAAAGAGACGTACGTCAGCTGCGTTCCCAAGGAACACACTCCGAAATCGATGAAATAACCGGAGCGTCGATCTCAACGAAGCTGCAGTTCCGCCGGCGCCGCCCGTGTTCCTAGCTCAGCTTCCCGTGCAGCTCCGGCCGCGCGGCGTGCTCGCGGAAGATGCAGTCGTTTTGCACGCATTTGACGCCGGCGGCGCGTGCACGCGCCACGGCTTCGTCGTTGATCACCCCGTCCTGCAGCCAGAGATAGGCAATGCCCAGCCGGATCACGTCGTCGACAATGGCGGGAACGTGTTCGGAGGCGCGGAAGACGTCGGCCAGGTCGATTCCCTGCCCGGTTTCCTCGCGCGCCGCTGCCTGGACGGCGTCGAGGTCGGGATGGCTCGGTCTGCCGAGCACCTCTTGAAACGCAGGATTCACGGGAAAGATGCGATAGCCGCTCCCGGCAAGATAGCGGCCGATGTTGAAGCTGGCGCGGTGCGGCTTGTCGCTCATGCCGACGACGGCAATGTTGCGCGCGTTGCGCAGCATTTCGTCGATGAGGTCGTGTTGGTTGGTCTGCATAGTGGTTAGTGGTCAGTGATTAGTGTGAGTGCGAGTGTGAGTGTGGGCACGGACCACACACACACACACTCACACTTTCCTTCTCGTTCCCTTGTTCCCTCGGTCCCTTGTTCCCTGTATTTTTCACACTTCCAAATCATCCTCTGCGCCTGTCGCCACTTCCGTTCCGCGGCGCTTGGCAAGCAAGTAGCCCCTCAGAAACGGCTCCAGATACCCGTCGAGCACCTTGTCCACGTCGCCCACTTCAACTTTGGTGCGGTGATCCTTGGCGATGCGATAGGGCTGCAGGACGTAGGAGCGAATCTGCGACCCGAAGTTGATCTCGAGCTTGGAGTCTTCGAGCTTCTTGCTTACGGCCCGCTTCTTTTCGAGCTCATACTCGTAGAGGCGCGAACGCAGCATCTTCATCGCCTTCTCGCGGTTCTTATGCTGACTGCGCTCGTTCTGGCATTGCACGACAATTCCCGTGGGGAGGTGCGTCATGCGCACGGCGGAGTCAGTAGTGTTCACGTGCTGGCCGCCCTTGCCGCCGGAACGGTAGGTGTCGATGCGCAGGTCTTCCACTTTCAGGTCGACGTGAATGGTTTCGTCAATCTCCGGCGAAACGTAGACCGAAGCGAACGAGGTGTGACGGCGCTTGGCTTGGTCGAACGGTGAGATGCGCACCAGGCGATGCACGCCGCTCTCACCGGCCAACTGCCCAAATGCGTACTCGCCGAAGATGGTGAAAGTGGCGGATTTGATGCCCGCCTCTTCGCCGGCCTGGTAGTCGTTCAT
>JBEKGH010000091.1:0-37252 GCA_050012895.1 Occallatibacter sp. | reverse complement strand
TGGCTTCCATTTGCGGGCCGCGTTTGCTAACCTTCTTCATCGGCTGGTCTCCTTTTGGCACCTTCGAGTGCGTGCCGTCAGCTTAGCTGCTCCGCGAGACCAGCCGTCTCATCCCATCTGTAGCGCGGGCGTCCTCGCCCGCGTCGATCAGAGAGCGACGACGAAATCACGAGCCCTGAATGCCCAGTTCCCATAGCCCCGAAAATCCCGTACCACCGCCTCTTCGCATCTCTCGCCCTCTTGGCAACTTGGGCGCATCTGCGCCCGCCGGGCCCGACCGGTTTCGCTATCGCCCCCTGTTTTTGTCTATTCTTGATAGAGAACCTCGGGAGTTCTCTGTCTAGATGAACCGCTTGCGGTCTTTTCTTTTGAAGTTGCGCCAGCTTGGCATTCCGGTCCAGCTCGTTTCTCTTTTTCTGTGCCTGTTGTGCCTTCCGGCTTTGCATGCGCAAGCCGCATTCACCGTCGTCGGTCCCGACGGAGGCGATGCGCGAGCCTTTGCCTCGGTGTCCGGCGAGCCCAAGCATCTATATCTCGGTACCACCAACAGTTGGCTCTACGAATCCTTCGATGGAGGCGCAACCTGGCACCGTCTGGCCAAGCTCGATCGCGGCGATGGTTTCGTCCTCGACAACATCGTGGTTGATTCCGCGCACCCCTCCACGCTCTACGTGGGTGCGTGGAAGAACAATAACGACGGCGGCCTGTGGATCAGCCACGACGCCGGCCGCACCTGGAACGAATCGCCGTTCTTCAAGGGCCAGCCGATTTACGCCCTGGCGCAGGCGCCATCAGATCCCCGCATTCTTTTTGCAGGAACCCTCCAGGGCGTCTATCGCTCCAGCGATTCCGGCGCAACCTGGGCCCAGATCAGCCCGCCCGGCAGTCACGAAATCCACGAAATTGAATCTCTGGCCGTCGATCCCGCGAATCCCTCCACCGTCTACGCGGGAACCTGGCACCTGCCCTGGAAGACCACCGATGGCGGCAAGACCTGGCGCAACATCAAAGAAGGGTTGATCGTCGACTCCGACGTGTTCTCCATCATCGTCGATCCCGAACACCCGCACATCGTGTACCTGAGCGCATGCAGCGGGATCTACAAAAGCGAAAACGCCGGTGCTCTCTTCCACAAGATTCAGGGCATCCCCACCGAGGCGCGGCGCACTCGCGTTCTCATGCAGGATCCTGAAAACCTCCAGGTGGTTTACGCAGGAACCACCGAGGGCCTCTACAAAACCGTGAACGGCGGCAAAACCTTCACGCTCATGACGGAAGCGAACGTAATCGTCAACGACGTCTATGTCGATCCCGGCAATTCCAACCGCGTGCTCCTGGCCACCGATCGCGGCGGCGTACTTTCGAGCCAGGATGCGGGCGCCACCTTTACGCCGTCGAACCGAGGCGTCTCCGAGCGCAAGATCGCGGCCCTGCTCGTCGACAACCGCAACCCAGACCGCAATGACGGCGGCGACGCCCCCGCCGCCCTCTATGCCGGCATCGTCAACGACAAGCAATTCGGCGGCGTCTTCCGTTCCATCGACGAAGGCGCGCACTGGCAGCAGTTGGGCGTCGGGCTCGACGGCCGCGACGTATTTGCTCTTGCCGAAACCAAAGATGGAGCCATCGTGGCCGGAACCAGCCACGGCATTTTTGTTCTCGGCGGCGGCGACCCTCCCGCCTCCGTCAGCAATGCGCGGGTGCCCCCGGTCCCTCGCACTTGGGGACCGGGGAATGCAGGAATCCAACCAGCCGACGATCCCGCTCCCGTTGACCCTTCAGCCAGCGCATTCGCCTGGCAGCCGCGCAACAACATCGCCAACACGTGGCTCAAGACATTGACGGAAATTCATCGTGGCACCAAGGTCAACATTGAGAAGCAAGTCAAGGCGCCGGTCATTCAGTTTGAAAGTCTCGTCAACGCGCTCGATGTCTCCGGTGACGTGTGGGTAGCTGCCACCAACTACGGTCTGCTCACCAGCCACGATCAGGGCGCCACGTGGCAGGGCGGCCCGGTGATGGGCCTCGGCGACTACCTCTCCGTCACCGCGCACGACAACGACATGGTCGCGGCGCGCGACGACAGTGTTGTGATCTCGAACGATGCCGGCCAGTCCTGGTTCCCCATGGGCGCGCCCACCATGCTCACCCACATTCACCGCGTCGTCTTCTCGCCCGATGGCACTCTCTGGCTGGGCGCGCGCGAAGGCGTCTACTTCACGCGCAACCTGGGCAAGACCTGGATGTATATCATTCGTCTTCCCCTTCGCGACATCGACGACCTCAGTTACGACACGGCTGCGAAGAGGGTTCTGGTCAGCTCGCGTACCACCGATGAGGTGTATGCCATCGACCCCAAAACCATGACCTGGGTCTGGTGGCAGACCGGCTACCAGATCGCTCTCATCCGCGTGGCCGGCGACCGCCTCGTCGCAGCCTCGCTCGACGACGGCGTCCTGCTCGGCCCAAAAGTCCCGCCCGCGCCCGCGCCGTCGGCCGATGTGCCGGCGACGAAGTAGCGCATTTGTGCTTTCGGCTGGGTGTGTTCGCTAAGTTAAGCAGAATCATAGGGAATGTTCGTTTCTTTGGTGCGTTCGCCGTGCCAAATGTTCGCTTAAGCGGTGTGGTGCGCTCCGCAAATGTTCGCTCGGGCGGTTGCGATTCTTTGAGACAAATACCTTGAAATTGACCCTTTGAAGGGTGAGTGGAACCGTGAAATTGACTCAATAAGAGCGAGGGTTTGTAGAGAATTTCCCATAAGTGCGACAAGAAGGGCTTTGGGCACGTTTTGGCGCGTGTTTTTTTGCGTGATTTGCATGCCAGAAGCGCTTTCTTGTGCGCTCCGCGCAAGGGCAGCCGCATTGCGTTTAGGGGTTGACGGGGACCTAGCAGTTGTAATACGACTTGTATATACAAATGCGGTACGAGTGGGACCCACGCAAGAACCGCGAGAACCAGCGCAAGCACGACGCCATCAGCTTCGAGCTAGCTACGATGGTGTTTGACGATGAGTACCGCATTCTCGTGAAAGATCGCGTCGACGAGAGTGGTGAGCAGCGATGGCATGCCACAGGGGCGTTTTGGCTCGGGCCAGACGTCGGAGACGTGTTCACGGTAGTTCATGTTTACAGAGAGGACGAAAATGGCGAAGAGATTATCCGCATCATCTCAGCGCGGCGGGCTAGTCCGGATGAGTTCCGAAGATATCAGGAACAGGAAATGGACTGAGGCCGAGATGCAAGCCATGCGGCGTGCGAGTGCGGCTCGTGCCGCAGGCCTCGATCTCCCCGAAAAGGAGTACGAGGACATTCCCCGCCTGACTCCGGATCAGCTCGCGCGCATGGTGCGCTTGCGCGGTCCGCGGCGCAAGCAGGCCGTCAGCGTGCGCCTCGATCCACAGGTCCTCGATTGGCTCAAATCCAAAGGCGAAGGCCACCTCACCCGCATCAACGACATCCTGACCAACCTGATGGAAGCGGAACGGCGGGCTGGCTCGCGGAATTAGCCGCACCCCCGAGTCTCAAAATCGAGACCGGGAACCGCAAAACTCGAAGAGCATATTCATTCGGTCGGAGACCTAGGGAATTCTGGTCTGAATGTCGGCGGCAACCACTTTCAGGTAGCTTTCTGCTGCCCGGACAGCCTCTTCGGCCTCAACCTCGCTGATGAATGCGATGTCGTAGAAGGCTATATTTCGCTTGCGGCGCATGCGGTCAAACAGGTCGAAGGTCGGCGCCAAAGCGGGATCGAGATGTTTCTGCGCGAACTGCATAATTGCAACGTGATGCCCAAGTTGCACGCGGGGACGCTGCCCGTGGCTCAACATCAGAGCCAGAGACGCCTTCAGAATGGCCTCGTACGCCGTCTGATGAGCGGTTTCCTCGTCGATGTTCAGGTTCTTTCTTGCCGCTACGGCCTTCTTCCGCGCGTCAGCCAGGAACTGCTTCACCTGTTGCGGATTCGCGGGTTGTGGTTTGGTCGTCGCCATGGCCAATCAGCTCAATGCGCTCGCCGTTCCATACGTCGGTCAGGAATGCATCGCGCCGGGCAAGCCGCCGCTTGAGCTCCCGGGAAGTGAGAACAGTGTAGTTGATTTCGCGGTGCAGCGCCTTTTCGGCTTTGCGCATCTCCGCGGCCAGTCGCACCTGTTCAGGCTGGCCCACGATGAGCACGTCGATATCGCTGGCCGCGTCCGCCTCGTTTTTTGCAAACGATCCGTAGAGCCAACCTCTATCGATGCCGGGGACGGATTCGAGCGCGTGCCTTAGAGTGGGCGCGATGCCCACCGTGCCCTGCAGCAGCGTAAAAACCGGCTTCAGGTACGGATAGGCAGGATTGACGCTGTAATAAAGCTGGCGTCCTTCGGCCTCGGGGCGAAGAAAGCCCTCGCGCCGCAAGCTCTTCAGCTCGCGCGAAACATTGGTTGAATCCGCGTTGAGCGCCACGGCCAGTTGCCTCACATACACGCGGGCCGAGCGGTTGACGTAGAAGAACGTCAGCAGCTTGCGCCGAAGTTCCGATTTGAGAGAAATCATTGCAGTAGGATTATACTGCATTTGCAGTAGGAAGCTGCTGCAATCTTTGCCTACGCCTCGATCCCCAGGCGCCCGATTGGCTCAAATCCAAAGGCGAAGGCCACCTCACCCGCATCAACGACATCCTCACCAACCTGATGGAAGCGGAACGGCGGGCTGGGTCGGGAAGGTAGGAGGCCTCAGGGTCCCAGAATCGAGACCCGAGCGCCGGAAACTCGTCTCATCTGCATCGCCTCACGGCGCTGGCGTTGCATTGCTCTGAGGATCGGAGGCGATGAGATAGCGCGCTTCGTCGCGATCCGCGGGGCCGAACTCCATAGTGCCGGAGGATTCGTAAGCCGCGATTCCGCGGAGAAGATAGTAATAAGTTTTTCCCGCTTCTACCGTGAAATTGACTAGCTCCGCCTCTGGACGTTTCCGGTTCAGCGTGGCCGCGCAGGCATGGTGCTCTCCGGGGGCAACGGAAGCGAAGATGTAGGAATCATTCTGGAGGACTCCCGCCCACGCGCCGTCCAGCCCGACTCTCGTGGTGAAGACTGGGCCATTCCCTTTCTGAATAAAAAACACCAGTGCTTTGCCCGGCTCGGGCGCGGTGGGCGGCTGCCCTTTTGTCTGTTCCACGACGAACTTGGCTTGCAGAGGGCCGCAGGCCTGTTTGTAGAGGTCGTCGGCGGTTTGTGCCGTCGCGGACATGGACACTGACAAAAGCAAAACTGCCAAAGCAGCTTTCATCTTGTTCCTCCAAAGAAGCTTTCGACACATTCTATGCCGCGGGAATCTGCCCTGTGGCCCCGTCCGCGGCGGGAAAGATGATGACGCCGAGGACGAGGATTAAAGCAATCCCCATCTCAATGTGGCACGGCGCCCGACGCATCTATTGCTAACTGTATTTGGCGATGAACTTCCCGAGCGTGCGGTTCCACGTGGCGAACTGATCGTTCAGCGATTCATACGTGCCGCCAGGCGAGAGAGCGATGCACATTGCAAGCCCCGGATCTTTGACGCCGGTGTAACACGCCGTGCACCAGCGGTTCTCATAGTTCCAGACGTTTACCTCCGAAATATCGAATTTGCCGGCGATGGAAAAGCCGGCGACGAGATTAAGGTAGGCACATCGGCCACCCTCGACTTCGAACATAACGACGATCGATGTGTCCTGTGTATTGGTATTGATGTGGGGCCTGCCGCTTTTGCCGATGGCCACCTTTGCGGGGTAGCCCCCACTCTCGAGCCACGCCACTACCTCTTCCACCGTTAACCCGCCGTCAGGAATAAAGTGCAACGGCGCCGGCTGCGGCGTGGCTTGTTCGGCAGGGGCAGCCGCCGCGCTCTCGGTGCTTTCTGCAGTTTCTAACGCAGCGCCACAATTCTTGCAAAATCTTTGATCCGGCCGGGACTCCGTGCCACAACGAGGGCAAGGCATGTCGATGCTCCTGTTCTGAAAAGGCGGCGCGAAGCATCACTGCAAGACATCGCTTCCGCATGCGCCAGGTAAAACCAATGCGATCCATCTCGCGCCCGGCGAGTCCTCTACCGCAGATTGTATGCGGCGATGAACCTGCCGAGCCTATTGTTCCAGACCGCGAAATGACCGTTCAACGCTTCGAACGTACTGCCGGGCCAGAGTGGGATATCCATCGTGAGCCACGGATCGTTGGCACTGTCGTAATAAGCCCTGCTCCAGCGGATCTTCCCGTTCCACTCGTTCAGTTGCGAAACAGCGAACTTGCCGTGGCAGGGAAAACCGAACAAGAGTTCAAGGGAGGGGCAGCGGCCGCTTGGGCAGCCGGGCGTCATGATGTTGAACTTGGCGCCCTGCGCCCAGGCCTCGATATGGCGATTGCCGTCAGTCCCAGTAACCACCGTCGCGGCGTAGCCCCCACTCGCGAGCCATGCAACCACGTCTTCCTGCGTTAATCCGCCGTCGGGAATCGGGTGCGGCGACGTCGCGAGTGGCTGCGGCACGGCGGGGGCGGTGGGTTCGGCAACGGGGACTGCGGCGCTCGGCGCGCTTGCCGCAGTTCCCAGTGTGGCGCCACATTGCCTGCAAAATCTTTGATCCGGAAGTGACTCTGTGCCACAACGAGGGCAAAGCATGACGATTCTCCGGTTATGGACGGGGGATTCGTGAAGTGTCTCTGCAAGATATCATTTCCGCAATCGCCGGGTAAACCAGTGCGATGGCGGAGATTGATTCGTGCTGGATCGGGTGGCCTGCCCCGGATGTCAAGGGCGGGACCTGAGGCGCCCCGTTCTGCGGTGAGTTTGCTTCCTGACGAACTTGCACACCGCCGTGGTCCCGATTCCAGAGCCCTGGAAGTACAGCCGCCCGCCAAGGGCATCTACTTCAAGCTGTAGTTGGCGATGAACCTGCCGAGGGTGCGGTTCCACGTGGCGAGGCGATCGCTCAGCGCTTCATAAGTGCCGCCAGGCGAGAGAGAGATATTCATTCTGAGCCAGGGATCGTTGACGTTGTCGTAATAAGCCCGGCACCAGCGGTTGTCGTAGTTCCAGGCGTTGATCTGCGAAGTATCGAACTTGCCGTGAGTGTCATATCCGGTGGCCAATTCAAGGGAAGCACAGCGCTCGCCCTTGCAGTCGCCCAGGAAGATGTTGAGCGGGGAGCCCTGGGTTTGGGTTACGATGTGGCGCTTGCCGCTTTCGCCGGTAACAAAATTTACGGAGTAGCCTTCGCTCTCGAGCCACGCAGCGAGCTCTTCAATGGTTAATCCGCCGTCTGGAATGGCGTGCATCGACACTGGTGACGGTTGCGGGGCCGGTGGCGGCTGCGGCACGGCTTGTGCGGCAGGCCCGGCATCGGCTGCACTTTGCGCCGGCTCCGCGGTTGCTAATGGAGCGCCGCAATTCTTGCAAAAACTTTGATCCGGCCGGGATTCTGTGCCACAACGAGGGCAAGACATGGGAATTCTCCAGTTTTGAAAAGAGGGCATTCGTAAAGTGTCTCTGCAAGATAACACTTCCGCATTCGTCAAGGAAAACCAGGTGGCGGGTCAATTTCGGGAAAACCATCCCTCAAGGGGCTAAAGCCCACCGTGTTTTCTGGAGCTTGTCCAGCCGGGCGGTTGCTTGTGGCACGGATAAATCCGTGCCCTTTCAAAGCCTCTCCCGAAATGTAAACAACGTCCTGAAACTTCACGGCTAAAGCCCCGCGCTCATTTTGCGCAGCGTGCGGCGCGAGTAAACAGCTTGCTGAAAAATTCTCTTCGGCATCCTCAAAAGAGAGGCCCGTGGCTAAAGCCACGCAGAATCGAGGGCCTTTATTCGAGAGGCTGAAGCCTCCCGCTCCCTCCGACCAATTCCAGGATCGGAACCGCGATCGCCCGTCGAGGCAACTATCGCAAACTGTATTTGGCGATGAACTTGCCGAGTACGCTGTTCCAGGTCGCAAATAGATCGTTCAGCGATTCGTACGTGCCGCCGGGCCAGAGAGAGATATCCATGTCAAGGCACGGATCGTTGACGCTGTCGTGATAAGCCTTGCACCAGGGGACGTCGCTGTTCCACTCGTTCAGTTGCGAAACATCGAACTTGCCGCTGGTGGAAAAGGCGATCACGATTGAAAGGGAGGAGCAGCGCCCGGCCGTGCAGCCGGGCGTAAAGATGTCGAAGGGGACGCCCTGCGTATTGCTTAAAATGTGACGCTTGCCGTTTTCGCCGGTGACCACCTTCGCGGAATAGCCCCCGCCCCGCAGCCACGCAACTATGTCTTCAAGCGTTAATCCGCCGTCGGGGATCGAGTGCATTGGCGCCGTTGGCGGCGGCGGTGCAGGTGCTGGCGGCTGCGGCACGGCGGTCGCGGCAGAGGCGACCGCTGCAGGCTGCGCCATTTCCGCGGTTGCTAATGCAGCGCCGCAGTTCTTGCAAAATCTTTGATCCGGCCTGGACTCGGCGCCACAACGAGGGCAAGACATGGGGATTCTCCAGTTTGAAGAGGGGGGATTCGTAAAGTATCTCTACAAAATATCACTTCCGGCCCCGGCATTCCGCTGCGCTTCCTGCTGGGCTATTCTCGCTGCATCCCTACGGGAGGGGTTTCAGCAAGCTGGACCGGGGTACCCCGGTCCAGCTGAGTTGAAGGCGGGGTGCGGAAGTTCGTGGTTTCCCTCCCTTTCGCAAAAGACGCGAAAGGATGGGGCACGGGGTTTTGTGCTCGGTTGGATGAGGGGAGTTGGGGTTCGTGGCTTCCCACATCGCAAAGGCGAGATGTGGGGCACCGCTTGTCGGGGTGAGTTTGCTTCCTGAGACCGGGCCGCCCGCCGCGTCCGAATTCTGCCGCGATCCGCTCGAGTCTAAACGGCTCGATCCGCCAATCTGGACCGCCTGCAATCCGCGCTTGTTGCCTGACTCACGGCTAGAGCCATTCTGCTCAGCATTGCGCTCTCAGATGAACGAAGCTGAGTATGCCTCAACGGCAGCGGTGCGCAATGGCCGGAATACCTGCGTAACCTAAGGTTCCCATTCCGGACAACATAAGGAGAGTCAAATGAAATCCAAAAAGTTAGTTGCTGCAGCCTTCGTGTCGCTCGCTATGCTGGCGTTCACGCTGCCGGTTGCAACGCAGGAATCCACGCAATCGACCACCACCACGACGGAGTCTTCGCCGCCGCCGGTAAACCAAACCACCCAGACGACCGAGACGAAGGAAAAGTCCAGTCGCCATCACCACAAGACGAGTTCGAAGGAAAAGACGAAGACAACTACAAACACACCCACGCCCCCAGCTTCCGAGACGCAATCGACGACCACGACCACCACCACGCCTCCGCAGCAGTAATTGCGGAAAGCGGCTGGCATCCACACCGAGGAGAGAATCATGATGAAACCGAGCACGCAAGATAAGACAACAGGCAAGCTTCACGAATTCAAAGGCGCAGTGAGGCAAAAGGCCGGCGAAATTACCAACAACCCCAACCTGGCGGCTGATGGCAACGCTGAAAAGAATGCCGGAAAAGTGCAGAACTTTGTCGGCAAGGTTGAAAAGGCTGTTGGAAAGTAAGCGCATCACCATCGAACTGGAGAGACGAGAAAGGTCTGGAGAGCATGACGCAATCAGTGTTGGAACAGATGGGCGTACAGATTGACGAGACAGCGCACAAGGCTTCGCGTGCGGCGTCTGCCGTTGCGGAAGCGCTTGAGGATGGCGGCGATGCAGCACGGCGTATGACAAAACAGGGCAGCCATGCCGCCACGGAGCTTATTGATGAAACAAGAAAGCGAGTGCAGCGGCATCCGCTTAAGACAGTGGCGGCGACACTTGCAGCAGGCATCGGGGCTGGGGCGGTGATTGGCTGGACGATGAGCCACAAGAAACGTTGCAGCTGCGCGGATGCGCGAGACAGTGCGGATGTGCGAGAGAAGGTCCGGTAAAAGGCTGACTTGCTGCCTCACTGCACTTTGAACGCCTTGTCGACGATGGCGTTGGGGTCGCGGCCTGCGGGGAGTAACGTGAACAGCGATTGGCTTGCGGTGCGCACCACGGCCACGTCGCCCGAGCGGCGATCGACCACAAACAGCAGATGGCCGGCTGCGGAGAAGGCCATGGCGGCGGGTCCGTCGCCTACGTGCAGCGACGGGGCAACGCGCTTGCCGTCGTCGATCGAATAGACGGTGACTTCCTGCGAGCGCTGGTTGGCCACATAGAGCAGGGCGTTGTCGCGCGAAACCAGTCCGAAGACGGGATCGGCGCCGATCATGTAGGTGTCGCCCACCTCGTCGGTGGCGTTGTAGATCTCGCTCACCGAGTCGGAAAGGGAATTCGACACAAAGAGTTCGCCGCCGTCGGGCTTCATCGCAAGGTCCACCGGCGCGCGGCCTACATCCATCAGCGCCTCGAGTTGATCGGGTTGGTTGGGGTTCGCTTTCGAATGCGCCAGCGCAATCACCATTACCTGGTGGCCGGCGGAACACGCGACAAAAGCCTTGGAGGAATCCGTCAGAATCACGGGACTGGCCGCTCCGGGGCAGCCTTGAAACACCGCGCGCACATGGCCGTTCGCGGGATCCATCAGCGTTACGGAGTTGCCCTGCTGGTTGGCTACTACCAGCGTCTTGCCATCCGGCGCTAGCCGTGCCGACCCCGGTTGCTCGCCGACGCCAAACTGCGCAATTTCCTGCCGCGCTTTCAGATCGATCACGGAAACCGAGTTGGAGCCGGAGTTCGCGACATAGGCGCGCTGGCCGTCGGCGTCGAGATCGATCGAAAGTGGCTGCCGGTGCACAGTAATCGTCGCGACCACGGTGTTGTGCTCGGCGTCGATCACTGAGATCGAGCCGTTGGCGCTCGCGGCGCCCGCGTTCACCACGTAGATTTCGTTGCGCGTGGGGCTTGCGGCTACGGCCACGGGATGCTGTCCCACCGGCAGCTCGCGGTCTACGCGAACGTTCACCACGTCCAGCACGGTTACCGTGTTGCTGCCGCCATTGGTTACGTAGGCGTATTCGCGGTAGTTGGGCGGGTATTGGGGAAAATCGTGGGGCCGGCAGCCGGTGAGAGCGAGCGCGAACAGGGCGAGCGCGGCTGGACGCGCCGAGCGCACGAGAGGTTTGAATTCAGAGTCGTTCAAGGGAAGGGATATCTGGCTTAGTTGGTTTCCCACCCTTTCGCAAAAGACGCGAAAGGATGGGGCACGGAGCGGGGGTCGGGACCCGCACATCGCTTCTGGCGGCGTGGACGCCGCCAGTACAGCCGGTCTGGAGACCGGCGCTACAGGTTCTTGCCCACGCTTCACTCTTTCACTCTTTCACTTTTTCACTGCAACCGGAGCAGAAGCGTTCACGCCTCGCGCAAGGTTGCGGCCGACAATGGGCGCAATCTGTTCGATTTCGGTCATCATGGTGGCAAATTGCGCGGGATACAACGACTGCGGGCCGTCGGAAACGGCGGTCTCGGGATGATTGTGCACCTCGACGATCAGGCCATCCGCTCCGGCGGCAATTCCGGCACGAGCCATGGGCAGAACGCTGTCGCGGCGGCCGGTGCCGTGGCTGGGATCGACGAGGATGGGCAAATGGCTGACGCGTTGCAGGGCGGGGACAATGCTGAGGTCGAGCGTGTTGCGGGCATGGTCGGAAAACGTGCGCACGCCGCGCTCGCACAGAATTACCTCATAGTTGCCCTCGCTCATCACGTACTCGGCGGCCATCAGGAACTCTTCGAGCGTGGCGCTCATGCCGCGCTTGATGAGCACCGGCTTGCGCAACCGTCCCGCCTTCCTGAGCAGCGAGAAGTTCTGCATGTTGCGCGCGCCGATCTGGATCACGTCGGCCCACTCCGCCACCAGGTCCAGGGTCTCGGTATCGAGGGCTTCGGTGACGATGCGCAATCCGAATTTTTCTCTGACTTCGGCCATGATCTTCAACGCTTCAAGGCCCAGCCCCTGAAACGCGTAAGGCGAAGTGCGCGGCTTGTATGCGCCGCCGCGGAAAAACTGTGCGCCCGCCGCGGCCACCTGTTCCGCAATGGCAAAGGCCTGTTCGCGGCTCTCAATCGAGCAGGGCCCGGCGATCACAGCCAGATCGCGGCCGCCAACGCTCGCGCCGGTGGCAAAACGCACCACCGTGTCTTCTTCTTTCACATCGCGGCTGGCGAGTTTGTAAGCCTTTGAAACGCGGATGACTTCCGCGACGCCGGAAAGCGATTCCAGGTTCCCGCGGTTCACCTCACCCTGGTTCCCGGTGATGCCAATCGCGGTGCGTTGCGCCCCGGGCAGGGGATGGGGACGGAATCCCAACTGTTCGATATGGTCGCAGACCGCCTGGATCTCTTCCTGCGTTGCCTGCGCCTTCATCACTACCAACATGACACGCCCCCCGATCCCACAGTTTACTGGCTGGAGGAACGGAGGGCAATTTTGGTGGTGGGTCAATTGCAGGAAATCCAGGCCGGCTGTCGTGCGGGTCTCCTGACCCGCGCATCGCTGCTGGCGGCGTGGACGCCGCCAGTACAGCCGGTCTGGAGACCGGCGCTACTTCAGGAGCTAATTTACGGATAAGTTCTAAAGCCCACGTCCACTTTGCGGACTTTACGGCACGAGTGAACTCGTGCCCTTTCAAAACAATTACAACCTGACCCGCTGCCCAATCTCGGGGCTGGGCGGCTAGCCGCTTACCGCTTCTGAGCCTGCCATTTCATGCCCAGCCATGCCAGATAGCCGAGCTGGATGGCCCAGGTGACGGTGTAGGCCGCCTGCATATACAGGTGGTCGCGCATGGCGGCCTGCGCGTCGAGTTGGGCGGGTGTCAGATTTTGATTCCAGTCGGCTGGAGGAGCCGAGAAAATCAAATGCGCTGTCCAGGCCAAAAGAGCGAGGGGAACGGCGATCATCAGTCCGAGGGCAAGCTTTTTCATGGGTCTCCTCATTTTTCAAGTGCATCCGGTTTCAAACGAATCGGAACGCGGGTGCGGGCGAAACTCATGCCTCTAAAGCTCGCTGCGCTTCCGCGGCTTCGATCTTTTGCTGCTGCCGCTCGACACGATAGCGGATAGCCAGGATGAGCACGCCCCACGCAAACCACGCCAACATGTTCCACATCAGTGCGCCCACCATCGTGGGGTCCATACCGGAGTCGGGGCCGCCGCCAAAGACCGGCGCGGGATGCTGGGTGGGAATCACTCTCTGGAAATGCGTGGAGAAATAGACGATGGGAATGTCAAGGGCGCCGAAGATATTCAGGACGGCGGCCAAGGTTTGCATCTGCGATCCCGCGGCAAAACGCCGCAGAAGCAGGTAGCTCATATAAATCAGCCACAGTACCAGGGTGGTCGTGAGGCGCGCGTCCCAGGTCCACCACATGCCCCACGCACGGCGTCCCCAGATCGGTCCGGTGATCAGCACCACGGTGCAGAAAACCACGCCGACCTCAGCCCCGGCCAGGGCCCAGGCATCGAAGAGCTGGGCGCGGACGGCGTGAGTGTGCCGTAAGGCCAAGTACCCGATCGATCCCACGAGGCTGACGGCCAAACACAGCCCCGCGACCGAAGCGGATGGTACGTGGTAGTAAATGATGCGGAAGATCTCGCCCTGTTTGGCGTCGTTGGGCGCGACATAGATGGCCTGGTAATAGCCCCAAATCAGCAGCGCGATGGTGAGCAGAGTGTACAGTCCAAAAACAAGTTTTTTCATGGGGAATCCCCGGTAGATTCAGTGTACGACGGCCGCAGAGTAGTCGGATTGTGTTATCATTGTGTACGCAATGAGGGATAGGATGCCAACTGCGAAGGTGGGAGTGCGAGAGTTTCGAGAAAACCTGTCTGGTTACCTCGAGTCTGCGGCGCCGGTCGCGATCATGCGCCATGGCAAGACGCTCGGATTCTATGTGCCTGCGCCACAGCGGCCGCAGGAAGAGAACCTGGAAGCGCTTCGCAGGGCCGGTGAGCAACTGGACGCGCTGATTGCTTCCTCTGGCGCAACGGAAGAGGAGCTTGTGAACGAGTTCAAGGCGCTTCGGAAGGCGCGGCGTGCCGGACGCTAAATTACTGGTTTTGGACGCCAACGCACGAGGTATGGAGAAGTAATTCAGGTCACGTGGTTTGCGACATTCAGGCAGCAAAAAGCCCCGGGTAGTCAATCCGGGGCTTTGGTCATTCGCCTAGTACGCCAGTGGATGGCGCGCCGCTTGAGAAGCTATTACCATTATCGGCCAGTTTTCCAACTTGTCAATACTGCATTCAACCGTCTCCGATCCCCTCTGAATGCAAACTTACCGTGTCGCCAGTCTTCCGACGGTTACACAGCTTCAGGCTCTTGGTCGCAGGACAGCGGAGGGCAGGAGAGTTGAACTCCCAAGGCTGACTAGGCCCTGCGACCGCTTCTCAAGCGGCGTCCAGTACCCACTGGATATACCCTCCAGGCGCTGATGCTTGAGACGACCCATGCTAGCACGGGCGGACTCGCCGTGCGAGCGCCCCCAAGCAAAAAAGCGGCCCGCCGAAAGCGACGCTCACTGATCACTGTCCAGCAAGCAGCCGGCGCAGCTGCTACGGCGGCCGCATCGCGTACCATGTTCTTGCCGGAAAAGATTCATGCGCGATCACCTCGCCACACTGATCGACGATTTTCGCCGTTTTGACCGCGAGACTGCCGTGGTGCATTTTCGGGGCAATCGGCGTCACGTCACCACATACGGCGATCTGGCGCGCCTCGCCGGCCGATTCGCTGCTTTCCTGGACGCACAGGGCATCGGCCAGGGCGACCGCGTACTGCTTTGGGCTGACAACAGCGCCGAGTGGATTGCGGCTTTCTACGGGTGCATGCTGCGCGGGGTGCTGGCCGTTCCGCTGGACGCCGCCGGTACTGCGGAATTTGCCGCGCGGGTGGCCGCTGACGTCCATCCCAAACTGGCGGTGGGCGACGTGCTCCTGCTGGGCAAGCTGGCCGCGGCGCGCGCCGGGCCTGAAATTCCTGCGTCCGATTTCCCCACGCTCGCTTTCCCCCCGCTTGCCCTTCCCACGCTCGCCTTTGAAGACTGGCTTGAGCATCTTCCCGCCGCGGAAATGGGCGCCGTCACGGGCCTGTCGCAGGACACCCCGTTGCAAATTCTGTTCACCTCCGGCACCACCGGCGACCCCAAAGGCATCGTCATTACCCACGGCAATGTGCTGGCCAGCGTGGAGCCCATCGAAGTCGGCGCCCAGCCGTATATGCGCTACGAGCGGCTCATTCATCCGCTGCGCATTCTGCATACGCTTCCCCTGAGCCACGTCTTCGGCCAGACCATGGGGCTCTGGGTCCCGCCCATCTTCAGGGGCGAGTTGCACTTCGAGAGCCGGCTCGCAGCTCCGCACATCATCGAGCTCATCCGCGACGAGCGGATCTCGGTTCTGGCTGCCGTGCCGCGCGTGCTGGCCCTGCTCAAGGCCCATCTGGAAGCGGCTCATCCGGGCCTGACCGAACGCGTCGCGCGCTCGCAAAAACTCAGGCCGTGGCGCCGCTGGTGGCGCTTCCTTGCCGTGCATCGCGAATTCGGTTTCAAATTCTGGGCCTTCGTCTCCGGCGGCGGCGCGCTGCCGGGGCCGCTCGAGCAATTCTGGAACGCGCTCGGATTTGTGCTGGTGCAGGGCTACGGCATGACCGAGACCACCGCGCTCATCACGCTCAACCATCCCTTCCACGTGGCCGAGGGCACCATTGGCAAGCCGCTGGCAGGGCGCGAAGTCAAGCTCGCGGCTGACGGCGAAGTGCTGGTGCGCGGCCCCATGATTTCCGGCGCCACCTGGGCTGACGGCGAACTGCACCCGCGCGAAGACGAATGGTTGGCCACCGGAGACATTGCGGAGCTGCGGGAATCGGGCGAGTTGCGTTTTCTGGGCCGCAAGAGCGAGGTGATTGTGACCGCGGCGGGGCTCAATATTCACCCGGAGGACATTGAAGCGGCCATCGAGGAGCAGCCGGAAATCGCTGCCTGTGCGGTGGTCGCCATGGAGACGCCGACCGGTCCGGAGCCATGCGCCGTGCTGGCCAGCCGTGGGTCGGGATGCCAGGTTGCGGTGGCCATCGAGCGGGCCAACGCCCGGCTGGCCGAGTTCCAGCGCATTAGCCGCTGGGTGCTTTGGCCGGAACCCGATCTGCCGCGCACCTCCACCGGCAAAGTGCGGCGCAAGCCCGTGGCCGAATGGCTGGCCCGGATGCAGACCGCGGCGGCCACAACCAGCAGCGGCGCTCCCGGCACGGCTGATGGCAACTTCGGCCCCTCCTCCGACTGGCTGCTCGCGCTCATCGCGCAAATCACCGCAGAAGCCCACCCCGGCGTGGGCGACGAGCTGCGCCTGACGGAAGATCTGCACCTCGACAGCCTGGGACGCGTGCAACTCTCCGCAGCCATCGAGGAGCGGCTGGGCATCGTCGAGGGCAGCGGGCTGCTCGAAGAAGTGCACACGCTGGGAGAGTTGCGGCGATTGGTGGGTGAAGAAACAGGGAACAAGGGACCAAGGGAACAAGGGAACGAGAAGACAGCGGCCGAGGGACTAGGGACCAAGGGACTCGGGACTGAGGGACTGAGGACCGAAAAGACAGGGGCTGAGGGAACAGGGATTCCGCCGGCGCGGCGGGTGCACTTTGTCTATCCCGAGTGGCCCTGGTGGAAGCCGTTCCAATGGATGCGCGTGGCTTTTCTTGAAGTTATTCAGCGGCCGCTCACGTGGCTGCTGGCCGCGCCGCGCGTGGTGGGGCCGGCCACGCCGCTTCCACCGGGGCCGCTGCTGATTGTGGGCAATCACGTGACGGCCTACGACGGCCCGTTGATTCAATATGCGCTCGCCGGTCCGCTGCGCCGCCACATCGCCGTGGCCATGGCGGGCGACATGCTGGACGACTACCGGCAAGGACGCAATCCCGAGTGGCCGCCGGGACACAAGGGCCTCTATCTGCTTGGACCGCCTGCTTACTGGCTGGTCACGGCGTTCTACAACGTTTTCCCGCTGCCGCGCCAGCGCGATTTCCAGTTGAGCTTTGCCCACGCGGGCCGGGCCATGGACCACGGCTACAGCGTCATGGTCTTTCCCGAGGGCGAGCGCTCTGAGGGGCAACTGGCACGCTTCCGGCCCGGCATCGGGTTGCTTGTCAAACAAAGCGGCGTGCCCGTGGTGCCCACCGCCATTCGCGGGCTGAGCGAGATGCGAGCCGGCCGCCGCCGCTGGTTCCGCTCGGGGCATCTCGAGGTGCGCGTGGGCGAGGCCATCCGCTTCAGCCCGGAAGAGAGCGAGGCCGTGATTACCGCGCGGCTGCATGATGAGGTCGAGCGGCTGCTGGGCGAGGAAGAAGCGAGTTAGCGAGTCGGCAAGTCAGCGAGCTGGTGGGACCTGCACTCGCAAAGATGGCAAAGAGTTTCTTTGCCGATTACGGGGGGACACGATGAGCAAATTGTTTGAGGAGATGGCCAAGGGAACGGCAGAAGCCCGCGCCTACATGGAAGGTAAGCGCAAGGGGTACAAGGTCACTTTGCCTGAGAGCGTGGACGTACGTGGCATTCGCAAGCGCCTGCGTCTTAGCCAGGGACGTTTCGCCGAGAGTTTCGGCCTGTCAGTGGATGCGGTGCGCCATTGGGAGTCAGGCCGCCGCCAGCCAGAGGCCGCTGCGCGTGCGCTTCTAATCGTTATTGCTGCAGACCCTGAATTCGTCATGCGTTCGTTGGCCAAAAGTGCATGAACGCGAATCACGTATGGGTTTTAGACCCGGGCGCCCCCGCTTGAGAATTCTGAGTTTTGGGCAAGAGCCGAGTTGCGCAGATGCGCTCGAATTGGGCTGCACTCGCAGGCGTTTACCAGAACATAACTTCCGAGTGGACGACAATCCGCTCGGAAAGCGTCTGTATTCGATATTCCCGCCACCACTGCATAAATCCGCGGTATGCTATTTCCGTTGCAGGAGGAAGATCATGCAGCGACTTGTACTTTGTTCTGCCATCCTAGCTTCCAGTCTAATTTTTGCTGCGGTTTCGATCGCACAAAGCCCATCCCCATGTTTCGTCAATGCAAACGGCATTAGGATTTACGACAGGGCAAATGTTAAGCCGCCGCCTTTCAGCGCAACTATTCAAACAACGTACGAGCAGAAGCTGGCAGACGGAAATTCCATCCGTGGAATACTCATCACGCATGAGTACCGCGACACTTCCGGCCGTATTAGGACGGAGTCTTCAATGCGCTGCGTCTTGGGTCTCGATGGTCAATTTCATCCAGATCTTCGCATTTCCGTTTGGGACCCTGCGGCTGGCACTACCATTTGGTGGGAGGTGAACGGCAGCGAGAAGACTGCTCACATCTTCCATCCGCCAAAGCCCACCGCGGCTGCTCCTCTGAGCAGCGAACAGCTCCAGATCAGGGCGTTGACGCAAGCTAGCTGGACGAAAAACACGCGCCACGAATCGCTCGGCACGCGCACCATTGCTGGCTTTTTAACCGAGGGAAGTCGCCAGATCACAACGACGCCCGCTGGGGAACAAGGGAATGAAGAGCCCTTGGAGAACAGCGATGAGGTCTGGTTCGCGGCGGACACCGGGATCGCCATGTTAAGTATTCAGGAGGGTCCGCGCAGCGGACGCACCACTCAGGAAGTCACTGACCTACAACTCGGCGAGCCAGATGTATCCCTGTTTGCGCCTCCGGTGGGGTACAGGGTTGAAGAACAACGATCAACACCGTAAGCTCCCAACACCTTCATGGATGACCGGCAACTCGGAAGTTACTCAGCAGTAACTGAAGAGTGGAGGACGATCCGCCCGCGACGACGATTTGCTTGCACACTTCGTACGGCTCTTATGAAGGATGCGGAACGCGCCGCACTGGCTTTTGTTACTCTCTTCGCGTTCGGGATTCAGGGTCGGCGTTGAAACGCTTCGAAACTGGGAGTATGTTTGTTACCAACATTCAGGAGCGCCATTATGAATCGCCTTTGCACGGCAGCGGTCCCTGCCTTGATCGCATTTTGCGCAGTCGCCGTTCCGCAGGACCGAGGTCCGACGGACGGTGCTCCGAAACCCATCAAGCTTGCGGTTTACAAGGAAATGCCCTACTCTGCCACACGAACTGTCACAATTTCGAAATTAGGAACTGACGGGCAAACGACTACTCAAACGCTTAGGTCGCTTCTCTGGCGGGATGCCGAGGGAAAGACCCGGCAAGACGACATCGAAGAAAACAAGACATTCGGCGAGACGCGAGCCATTAATGTTGACGATCCGGTTACGCGGGTTCACTATGCATGGAACGACGGGGGCCGACTTGACAAACAAGCAAACGGAGTAATGGTCACCCACACCCCAGCCTCTTGGCAAGAAGAAGACTTCTGGCCGGATTCATCTCCTAAAGGCCAGCCGCGAATCCCACCGACGCCGAGTCCAGTGCCAACCAATGATCCTGACAGGAAGTTCGAGATTCTCCAGCCCAAGGAATTAAGCGGGATCCACGTTGAGGGGCAGCGAATTACCTGGGTGATTCCTGTTGGTCGAGAAGGGAACGACCGTGAAATCAGGGTGATCCAGGAGAAATGGACATCGCCCGACCTGAGGATAACGATTTATTCGGTGCTAGACGATTCGCGAACAGGAAGAACAGTGATCGAACTGACGAACATCGACCGCTCGAACCCAGCGCCCAGCATTTTCCAGCCCCCAACGGATCGGCCCATGTACGACGTGAATGCTGTCGGGCATGACGCGACGTCCCAATCGCATTGAGTTATACGCGTATCGCGTTTACCCGTTCAATCGCCTATCGCGAAGCGAATTATCCGACATCGTGATGACGTTACTACGGCAGAGTTGCTGCGAGTTTGGCGTTCCGGTTGAGTCACCGTCTACTCGGAAGTTACCGGTTGAATACCAGTCCTGCGCGCCTCTGGTTAGTTATAGGTCGTCCCGCGCCGGCGCAGGGCGGAGGGCAACTTTTTGAGTGCTATGCGTCTTTTTCCGCTGCGTGGTACTCGCGGCGGATGCACTTCAAATCTACCGTTGGCTTGGGATACTGCATCTTCAGCGATTCCAGATGCTCGACGACGATGCGCGCGATGGCCAGGTTGCGAAACCATTTGTGGTTGGAGGGGATCACGAACCACGGCGCATAACTGGTGCTGCAACGGGAGAGCGCTTCTTCGTAGCCGGCAATGTAATCGTCCCAAAAGCCGCGCTCCTTGTAGTCGGCCTCGCTGATCTTCCAGTGCTTGCTGGGGTCGTCGAGCCGCTCCTTGAACCGCTTCAGTTGCTCTTCCCTGGAGATGTGCAGAAAGAACTTGAGAATCTGCGTGCCGTTCGCGGCCAGGTTGCTCTCGAAGTCGTTGATCTCATCGTAACGGCGCGACCAGACCGCTTTCGGGACGAGATTGTGCACGCGGACGATCAGAACGTCCTCGTAATGCGAGCGGTTGAAGATGACTACTTCGCCGCGGGCAGGCGCGGCCTTGTGCGCGCGCCATAGAAAGTCGTGGGCAGCCTCCTCCGCGGAGGGTTGCTTGAACGCCGCCACGCGGCAACCCTGCGGGTTCATCGCGCCCAGCACGTGGTTGATCACGCCATCTTTTCCGCCTGTGTCCATGGCCTGCAGGCAGATGAGAAGTGAATGGCCGTGCTCTGCGAAAAGCAGGTCCTGGAGCTCACGGAGTTTCTCCTGATAATGAGCGATCTCCTCAGCCGCGGACTTGTGGCTCTTGTGGCCGTCAGTGAAGGCGGGGTCCATCTTCTTGAGTTTTACTTTGGATTCCGGCGCAACTTTGAACCGTTCCAGAGTTTTCATGTCGCTTCTTTTCTCCGCTTCGATCCATCAGGGTTTCGTGCGCGGGAAGACTAGCCAGCATATTACTACGGTCGAGGTGCGGGATTGCAGACCCTGGTGTAGTGCGTTACAGATTTCGAAGATTATGGCAAAGACCCGCGCCAAGCCCGCTTGGGCGGGCGTAAGAGGCACATGCGATTCCTACAACGCCACAGTTGGAGTTAAGGATTTCGGAGGGAGCAGGGGCCTTCAGGCCCCTGAAAACAGGTCAAAAGGAAACGGCCTTTAGGCCCGGGCCTCTATCGTCCGGCCAAATACAACTGTAGTACTAGCTCGGCTGTCGCGGACGGTAGTAGCAGGTGCCACCGGCGAGGGCGGGTGTCCAGAGAGAAAGGTCGGCGGGCTGTTCGCTGGAGCCGAGGAAGAGGATGCCGTCGGGAGGGAGCATGCGGTGAATGCCGGCGAGGAGCGTGCGGCGGGTGGGCTGATCGAAGTAGAGCATGACGTTGCGCAGGAAGATCACATCGAAGCTATCGGTAGCGCGACTGAAAGGCAACGAAGCGCCGCAGAGATTGGCCTGGCGGAAATTGCAGAGCTTGCGGACCTCGGACTTGACGATCCAGTCTTCGCCGACGTGGTCGAAGTAGCGGACTACGAAGCGCGCGGGCAATCCGCGGTTGATCTCGATACGGTGATACATACCGGCCTGGGCGCGCTGGACTACTTCATGACAGATGTCGGTGCCTTCGATGACGAACTTCCAGCCCGCCAGCATGGGAAAGTGCTCGAGCAGCATCATGGCCAGGCTGTAGGCCTCCTGGCCGGTGGCGCAGGCGGCGCTCCAAAAGCGGAGCGTGCGGTGAAAGCGGCGCGCTTCGATGATTTTGGGAAGCAGCTCCTGGCGCAGCAGATCGAAGGGGCGCAGATCGCGGAAGAAGCTGGTCTCATTGATGGTCATGGCTTCGGCGACCTCGCGCGCCAGCGCGGGATTTCTCTGGGCGCGCAGCTTGCGCACCAGTTCGTCGAGGCGCGTCACGCCCTGGTTGCGCAGAATTTTGGTGAGGCGCGTGTCGAAGAGGTAGTCCCGCGAGGCGTCGAGGACATTTTGCGACACGTCGAAAACCAGTTGGCGGAGGTAGCCGTATTCGGGGCCTGCGGTTTGTTCCATGGCTAAACCACCATCCGTGCCAGGCTGCGAAGTTCGGCTGGCGCAGCGGCGTGAGCGGCGACGCGCAGGATCTCGGGAGCGATCGCGGCAAGAGGAAGAACTTTGTACGCCAGGCCAGCCTGGGCCACGGCTCCGGGCATGCCCCACACCGTGCTGGTGGCCTGGTCCTGCGCCAGAACTGATCCGCCCTGTTCGCGGATGAGACGCGAGCCGGCCAGACCGTCGTAACCCATGCCCGTAAGCACCACGGCGAGCACGCCGGAGCCGTACACGCGCGCCGCGGAGCGAAAGAGCGTGTCTACGGCGGGGCGGCAATGGTTCTCCGGCGGGCCTTGCGAGAGGTGAAGGGTCGCGGGCGCACCGGGCCGCGCCGCGGGTAGCGTCTCCATGTGCCAGTTGCCGCGCGCAATATAAATGCAGCCGGCAGTTGCGGGCATGCCTTCCGCGGCTTCAGAGACCCGCAAACGGCAACGGCGGCTGAGGCGTTCGGCAAGCAACTGCGTAAAGACTTCGGGCATGTGCTGCACGATGAGAACCGGCAGCGGAAAGCCGGCAGGCAGTTCCGGGAGAAGCACGTCGAGCGCCGCGGGGCCGCCGGTGGAGACGCCGATTGCAAGCACCGACGGCTTGGCAGGCATTTGCAGTGCGGGCGGCGGCGCCGGTGGCATGGGCACCATGGTGCGCGGCGCGGCAGCAGCAGGCCGCACTTGCAGGGGTCCGGTGAGCGCGCGAATCCTGGGAATAAGCTCCTGCGCCAGCGCCCGGACGGCGGATTCGCGCCCCGCCTGGCCGCTGGGCTTGGCAACATAATCGCTCGCCCCGCTGGCCAGCGCTTCAATCGTCACTCTGGCGCCGCGCTGGGTGAGCGAGCTGCACATGATCACCGGCATGGTGTGATTACGCGCGCGCAACTCGCGCAGCGTCGCCAGGCCGTCCATCACCGGCATCTCGACATCGAGCACAATCAGATCGGGGCGCTCGAGCCGGAGGACCTCCAGCGCCGAAGCGCCGTCGGCTGCGGTTCCGGCCACTTCCAGGCCGGGATCGGAGAGGATGACAGAGCGCAGCAGGCTCCGCATTACGGCGGAGTCATCCACGATGAGAACGCGAACGCGGCCGGCGGCCGTCATAGTTCACGCCTCGTCATACGTTCAAGCCTCGTCATGATTCATGCCTTGTCATCATTCAAGCCTCGTCAAGATTCAAGCCTCGTCAAGATTCAAGCCTCGACCAGGCCAAGCATGGCCAGTTTTTCGTCCAGAGCCTTGTCATCGAAGGGTTTCATCAGGTACTCGTCGGCTCCGGCTTCGAGGGCGCGAACGATGTAGTCATTCTCGGCCTCGGTGGTCACCATCATCACCTTCAGGTCCATGAATCCGTCGGCACGCAACTGGCGCAGCATTTCCAGGCCATTCATCACCGGCATGTTCCAATCCACCAGTGCCAGATCGAAGCTCAAGTCGCCGTGCAGCAACTCCAGCCCGGCGCGGCCGTCGCCGGCCTCGTCGCACGCGATCCCGCGTTGCTCGAGCAAGCCGCGCAAAAAACCCCTTACGAAGCGCGAGTCATCGACGATCAATGCGCGCATGACGTTCCTCCTGGCACAGATGACTGCGGCTGAGTGCGCACGCTAAGCCGCTTGCGTCGCGCCTAGCCGCGCGGGGTCGAGCCGCTCGGGATCGAGCATGACGAGCAGGCTGTCTTTGAGCTTGTAAGCGCCGGCCAACAACGTGCGACGCCGCTGGTCGAGAATCGAGGGATTGGGCTCGTAGTCGACCCCGGAGACGGTGAGCACCTCACCCACCGAGTCCACCTGCAGCCCGAAGCATCCGGCCTCGCTCTCCAGCACCAGGACGTCCTGCGCGCCGTCGCGGGGCGGAAGCTCGAGCAGATAGCGCAGGCTCACGGTGGTGAGCACGTCGCCGCGATAGTGAATCAGGCCGCCGACAAAACCCGGCGCCAGCGGAATGGGCTGCGGGCGCGCCGAGCCCACTATCTCAAGAATGTGCTGGATGGGTATGCCGAACAGCGTGGTGCCGACGCGCACCGAGCACACTTCCACCAGAGCTTCATTCTTCTGTTTGCGATGCGATGCGCTTATCCCCGTACTCATCCCAAAACCTCCGCTGTCTGCTGCCAACCCTGCGGCGCGCCTTCATTGGCGGGCAGCGGCGGCACGCCGCCCAGGTCGACCACGCTGGTCACGCGATCCTTCAGCAGCGTGACGCCTTCCGTACGCGTTCCCGTGCCGGCTTCGGAGAGATTGCTGCCGGAGGTCACGTCGAGCACGTGCGAAACCGCGATGCCCACGTGGCGATTGCCGTCGCGGCAAACCACCACCACAACCTGGGCTTCGGGATCTCCCTGCGCGGCGGCCAGAATGCCGCCCGAGTCCTCGACCGGCAGCAGCTGGCCTTCGAAGTTGAGCACCGGCCGGTAGCCAATGTATTCGATTCGCGAAAGCGGTAGCTGCTCGATGCGCAGCACGTCGGCCAGCGGCACAGCAGCCTGACGCCCCGCCACTTCCACCAGCAGAAAACGCATGCGCGCGGCTTCGCTCTCGCTCTCCTCTTCCACGGCTTGCGCGGATTCCTCCTTGCTGCTCATGGTCACGCCGGTCTTGATGGCGATCGAACCGGGATCCAGAATGAGGGCGAGATCGGCATTGCCCAGAACCGTGGCTCCGGAAAATATTCCGATGTCCTTGAGCACGGTGTTCAACGGCTTCACCACGATCTCTTCGGGATCGGCAAGCGAATCGACGACCAGGCCGAAGCGGCGGCCATCGGCGTCAAGCACGGCGATAAAGTTGTCGCGATCGGTGTAGAGCTTGCACTCGCGGCCCGGCATCAGCAGCCGGTCCAGAAAGACCAGCGGAAGCAGACGGCCGCGCAAGCGGTAGAGCGGCGCGCCCTCCATCCATTCGATGGCCGTCGAGGCCCGCTCGGGCGGAATATGCACCAGCTCGGAGAGCGCGCCCTGCGGCAGGGCAAAACTCTGGCTGATGCTGCGGACAATAAGCGCCGGGATAATGGCCAGCGTGAGCGGAATGCGCATGCGCAGCGTGGCGCCCTTGCCCAGGCGCGAATCGATCTCCACCTTGCCACCGATCTTTTCCACGTTGGTGCGGACCACGTCCATGCCCACCCCGCGGCCGCTCACGTTGGTGACCGCGGCTGCGGTTGAGAAGCCGGGCAGGAAGACAAGCTGCAGCAGTTCTCGCTCGCCGAGCTGTGCGGCGCGTTCCGCCGAAAGCAGCCCGCGCTCGATGGCCTTGCTGCGAATCTTTTCGACCGCAAGGCCGGCGCCATCGTCCGAGACCTCGATGACCACGTGGCTGCCCTCCTGGGCGGCGCGCAGCGTCAGAGTGCCCTCGGGATCCTTGCCCGCGGCGGCGCGCTGGGCGGGCGTCTCAATGCCGTGATCGAGCGCATTGCGCACCGCGTGGGTAAGCGGATCCTTGATGGCTTCAAGCAGGCTCTTGTCGAGCTCCGTCTCCTGGCCCTCCATCTGCAAGCGCGCGCGGTGGCCCAGCGCATGCGTCAGATCGCGGACCAGGCGCGGCATCTTGGAGAAGACGTTCGAGACCGGCTGCATGCGCGCCTTCATTACGGATTCACGGAGATCGGCGGTGACCATGTCCAGGCGGCGCGAAAGCAGCGTCATGTTGGGATCGGCGGCCGTGGCCTGCAGCACCTGGTTGCGGGTGAGCACCAGTTCGCCCACCAGATTCATCATGCGGTTCAGCAGGGCCACGTCCACGCGCAACGTGCTTTCTGAAGCGGCTCCCTGCGCGCGCGACTTTGAGGCTTCGGCGGGCGTCAGGACTGCGGCATCGGCAACAACTTCCGCGGGCTCGGGCGCCTGCATCGCTACGGCGGCGGGGGTCGCAGCAGGGGCGTGAGCGGGCTCCGCGGCAAACGGCTCCAGTTCCACGGTGGCAATGCCGGCCTTGACCGGGTCTGCTTCGTGCGCAAGGTGCGCGACCTGCGCGATGTTGCCTTTGCGATGGGCTGCGGAAGCTTGCAGTTCTTCCAGCTGCGCAATCAAGGCGGTGTCGTCTCCGTCGCCCTCGCTGTCTTTGGCCTCAATCGATTTCAGCAGTTCGCGCAGGCCGTCCAGCAGATGCAGCAGCGCTGTGATCACAGGGGCATTGGCGGTCATTTTGCCGTCGCGCAGCAGGCCCAGCAGGCTTTCCCCGGCGTGGGCCAGTTTTTCCAGGCGCTTAAAGCCCAGGAATCCGGTGGTTCCCTTGATGGTGTGCACGGAGCGGAAGATTTCGCCCAAAAGCTCTTTATCCTGCGGCCGCTCCTCCAGCTCCGTGAGGCACCGCTCCATGCGGTCAAGCCCTTCCTGGCTCTCGATCAGGAACTCTCTTGTCAGATCGTCCATAACTCCCACTCGTCCCGCAGCCGGGCTCGTACCCCGGGGCGGCGGACACTCAAGAGCCTTATCGGAAAGTCGGGGCACAACTTGAGGAAGGCAGGGAACAGGGAGTAGGGAGTAGGGAATAGAGATCGCGCCTAAGAGTGCGAACCCGGTATACATCCATAGGCAAATGGATTAGCCTCTAATACCTGCCCCATTTCAAGGATCGGGCATACCCTATGACGAACCAGACCCAGGCGGCGCTCGACGATCTGCTCAAGCTCGCCGCGCAGGCCGCGCAGAACTCCTATTCGCCTTATTCCAAATTCCGTGTGGGAGCAGCGCTGCGGCTGACCAACGGTGAAATCGTGACCGGAACCAACGTGGAGAACGTAAGCTACGGGCTCACCATCTGCGCCGAGCGGGCGGCGCTGGTGCGGGCCGTTTCCCAATTCGGGCCGGAAATTCGCATTGAAGCCGTGGCCGTTGCCAATCTGAATGGAATGCCCAGTCCGCCGTGCGGCGCTTGCCGGCAGGTGTTGGCCGAGTTCATCCTGCCTGACGCGCCCGTCGCCTTCCCAACCAAAGAGGGCACGCGGACCATGGCCTTCAGCGAAGTGTTGCCGCTGGGCTTCGAGATGAATTTGAAGTAACGGCGAACTCGGGCCGGCTACACTGCGTTCCCACCCTTTTCGCAAAATCGCGAAAAGGATGGGGCACGGACGCGATGGGTATAGCAATTGTGGAGTTGCCCTATTACTACAGTTGTATTTGGCCGGACGATAGAGGCCCGGGCCTAAAGGCCGTTTCCTTTTGACCTGTTTTCAGGGGCCTGAAGGCCCCTGCTCCCTCCGAAATTCTTAACTCCAACTGTAGTACTATGCGGTCCTCGACTTGAATCCCTCGTACGTGAGGTAGGCGCCCAGCACCAGCAAAAATGCCGTCACCAAATACAAGCACGCCCCGCAGTTGAGCACTGCCTGAAAGAATTCCTCGAGCCACCTCGCCGGCAGAAACAGATAGGCGAGGCCCTTGATGAGTGTCAGCCAGCCCAACAGAGTCACGACGACGGCGACTGGGGGTTTTGACCATACATTGTGGACGAGAACCATCGCCAGTCCGGCGAGCGTAACGATCATCGCGATCCACCGCATGGCCAATGGGACGTACGCAACCGTGGCGAGCGCGACCGTATAGACCTGTTCGTGAAGCAGCATCGCCAGGCCGAAGATCAGGAAAAAGAGTCCAAGCAGCCGGCTAAGGAACAAAGTGCGGAATGACATGGCCTGCTCCAATTCGCAATGGATTTATGCGAACATTTTACGCCTTGGCCAGGGGCGCCGGGGCCGTCGTTCCACGCTTCATCCGGCTCAATACGTCCTCTTGCTGAAGTTTCGGATCGTCATCAAGCCGCCTTCCGCGATGGCGCAATAGCCGATCCCAACCAGCCACAGGCCGATCCCGGCCATGGATGAAAGCTGGGACACGAAGATCAGCGACAGAAGGGTCGCCGGACCGCACACCGCGCCCAGCAGCACAAGATAACCGGCATACAGCAGTTTCTTCGCGGGCGGGGCCTGGCTTGAAAGGTAGCAGAGCACGCCTGCGCCGATGACGTTCAGAAGGATGAAATACGTGGCGCCCGATGACTTGGCCAGGTCGACGCCGTTGTAACTGGCCTGCGCGCCGGCTACGGTAATCCAGGGCAGGAAAAAGCCGACCGCTCCTGCGACCGCGCCCCCGCCGGAAATTTTCTCACCCATCGACATGGACGCGATCAGCGTGCCCATCTGGCCGGTCGAAGCCCCGGGAGGCGGAGCGGCATTCGGCACTGGAAAGGCGAACGGCGGTGCGGGAACCGGGCCTGGCGCAGCCGTTCCCGGGATGGTCGCAGGTTGAGCTTGCAAACGGGTTCCGCATTGTTCGCAGAACGCGGCGTTTTCTAAGTTTGCCTTTCCACAGGCGGTGCAGATCATCGTACATCTCCTTTAAGCTGTATTGACCCCTTGAGATTTCGCGCGGCATACCTGAGTTGCGGATCGGGACAGGTGCGCAACAGGATGCACATTGACTGTGGCGGCTTCTCAGGGAGTCCGCTGCACGCCAGAAGCGCATCGCGAAGTAGTTGGTGAATCTTAGGTAAATGGGCGGTGCAATGTCAAGCGCGGAGTGAGCCGACTCGAGCGTGCCATGGCGCGCTGCGGCGAGCCTTATACGGTATTCTTATTGCCTTGCACCCCAGGTCGAAAACCATGTCCACCGACTCCATTGCACCGCTGCACATGATCGACATTCTCCGCAAGAAACGCGACGGCGGAGCGCTCGACGAACGCGAAATTCAATTTGTGGCGCGTGGCGCGGCCGACGGTTCCGTACCTGTCGATCAGCTTGCCGCGTGGCTAATGGCCGCGTGGATTCGCGGGCTCTCGCGCGATGAAACGCGCGCCCTCACGCTGGCCATGCGCGACTCGGGGGTGAAGTTCGCGCCGAAAAATCTGGGCAAGCGCACAGTGGACAAGCACTCCTCGGGCGGGGTGGGCGACAAGACGAGTTTTCTGGTGGCGCCGCTGGCGGCGGCGTGCGGCGTGGCTGTTCCGATGATCAGCGGGCGCGCGCTCGGCCACACCGGCGGGACACTGGATAAATTGGAGGCGATTCCCGGTTATCGCACCGCGCTCACGCTGGCCGAGTTTGAGGCCGTGATCGCCAAATGCGGCGCGTCGATTATCGGCCAGACCGACCAACTGGCGCCCGCCGACCGCAAGCTCTATGCGCTGCGCGACCACACGGCCACGGTCGAGAATCCGGGACTGATCTGCGCCTCGATTCTGAGTAAAAAATTGGCTGCGGGGTTGAACGGGCTGGTGCTCGACGTGAAGACCGGCTCGGGCGCGTTCCTGCGCAGGGTGGAGGACGCGGAATTTCTGGCGGCGCTGATGGTGGCCACGGCCGAGTCTGCCGGCACTGAGACCGTGGCCCTCTTGACCGACATGAGCCAGCCGCTGGGACGCGGGGCCGGCAACTGGATCGAATTAGTGGAATGCGTGGAGTTGTTGCGTGGCGCGCGACCGGCTTGGAGTGAAGACCTTCGCGAGCTTTCGCTCATCCTCGCCGGATGGATGATCCACCTTGGCCGCAAGGCAGAAACGCCCGAGGCCGGCTATCAGTTGGCGGAAGCGGCGCTGACCGACGGCGCCGGGCTTGCTGCCTTTATGAAAATGGTCGACGCGCAGGGCGGCGATGTCTCGGTCTTCGACAATATGGAGTCGTTCCACAAGCCGGGCGCGACTCTCGAAGTAGATGCGTGGCAGAGCGGCTACGTCGCCGAAATGGACACAACCGCGCTCGGCTGGGCCGTGCAACGCACCGGCGCGGGACGCGAGAAGGCCGGCGAGCCGGTCGATCCCCACGCCGGCATTCTCTTCCATGCGCGGCGCAGCGCGCACGTGGAGAAGGGGCAACCGTTCGCGACGATCTACGCGACCACAGAGGCAATGCTCCTTGAACCAAGCGAGCTGCTGAGAGGCGCGATTACGATTTCCGCCAACCCTCCCGAGTTTGTGCCTCTCGTTGGCAGCATCATCACCCGAGAAAATGCCGAGAACTATTTGCGAAATGCTGTAGATTAATCGGAAGTCACTTCGAAGATTTCTGGACCCCGAAGGAGCAACCTCTTGGCGCGATTCACCGGAGTGTTGGGAATTCTGGCCATTCTGCTGGCCGCGTGGTTGTTTTCTACTGACCGCAAGCGCATCCGCTGGCGCACTATTTTCTGGGGCCTGGGATTGCAGATCACCTTTGCCTTCCTGGTGCTGCGCTTCAGCTTCGGGCGCGATGCCATGTCGTGGGCGGGCGGCGTGATCACCAATATGCTGTCGGCCACCTTCGCTGGGACGAGGATCCTGTTCGGTGAACTCGGCCTGCCCAACTCCGGCGCCTTCGGCAAGCTCATCGCGCCCAATTCCGGCGCCATCTTCGCCTTCCAGGTTCTGCCCACCATCATCTTCATCTCCGCGTTCTTCGCGGTGCTCTATCACATCGGGGTGATGCAGAGAATCATTCGCGTGATGGCGTGGGTCATGCTCAAGACCATGCGCATCTCGGGCGCGGAAAGCATGAATGTTGCGGCGAGCATTTTCATGGGCCAAACCGAAGCGCCGCTCACCATCCGGCCGTTCCTGTCGAAGGCCACGCGCAGTGAGCTCATGGTGATCATGACCAGCGGCATGGCGCACGTGTCGGGTGGGATTATGGCCATGTACATCTCGCAGGGCGTGGAGGCGCGGCACCTGCTCTCGGCCGTCATCATGACCTCGCCGGGAACCATTCTGATGGCCAAGATGCTGGTGCCCGAGACCGAAAAACCGGCCACCGAAGGCAAGGTCGTGATCCCCAAGGACGAGTTGCACGCAGATGAAAACTTCATCGGCGCCATCGCGCGCGGCACCATCGACGGCGGCAAGCTGGCCATGAACGTGGGCATCATGCTCATCAGTTTTCTGGCGCTGGTGGCGCTGCTCGACATGATGCTGAGCTGGGTGCACGGCCTCGAGTGGATGCACTGGGTTCCAGGGTCACTGGGTCAGATTCTGGGATTCTTCTTCGCGCCCGTGGCGTGGCTCATCGGCGTGCCGTGGCACGACTGCATGGCGATTGGAAACCTGCTGGGCACGCGCATGGCGCTCAACGAGGTCATCGCCTACATCGCTCTGGGCGCGGAAAAGGCGACGCTGATGCCGCGCTCCTTCACGATTGCGACGTTTGCACTGTGCGGATTCGCCAACCTGGGATCGATCGGCATGCAGATCGGAGGCATCGGCGCGCTGGTGCCGGAGCGGCGCAACGACCTGGCCAAACTGGGCGTGCGCGCCATGCTCGCCGGAACCATGGCGAATTTGATTTCGGCGTCGATTGCGGGGATTTTTCTGGGGTGACCGCAAGGCGCCAAAGGTAGAGCACGTTTTTCGGCTTCTTGACGTGCGTGCCAAATGGCGCGACAATTGTGCCAGGTGGCAGAGATGAGCGTGGCGGAGATTGTGGCGGTCCTGGGCGGCAGAAAGACCTTCAAGCGCCCGGTGCGAAGCACGGACGACTTGGCGCAACAGGTGCGCTTCGGCTTGCCGGCGTCGACTGTGGAACGGCTTGCAGGAACGCTATCTTTGCACAGGTCCCAGGTGGCCGAGCGGCTGAATATTCCGTCGCGCACGCTGAGCCGGCGTCTGGCGGCAAAATCGCGCCTGACGCACGACGAGTCGGACCGGGCGATGCGCATGGCGCGGGTGGTGGCGCTGGCCAAGGAAGTTCTGGGATCGGATGAGAAGGCCTCGCACTGGATGAGCAACCCCAATCGGGCGCTGGGAGGCAAGAGGCCGTTCGACCAGTTAGACACCGAGCCTGGCGTTCGCTCGGTGGAAGAGGTCTTGTACGGCATCGCCTACGGAATGTATAGCTGATGCAGGTGTGGAGGCTCTTCCCGGGGCGATTCCGAGACTCGGCATTCACTGGGGTGGGCGGGCTTTACGCCGCGAGACGGTGGAACCATCTGGGAACCCCGATGGTGTACACGGCCACTTCGCGGGCGCTGGCGGCGCTCGAATTCTTCGTCAACCTGGAGCCGAACGAAGCACCGGACGATCTGTTGATTGCCGAGGCCACAGTTCCCGATGAGCTTTTCGAGACGATCGACCTCAAACTGCTGCCGCGCAATTGGCGGGCTCTGAACAACCAGCGCTGCCGCGACCTTGGCTCCGAGTGGGCCGCAAGTTTGCGATCGCTGGCGCTCAAGGTTCCGTCAGTTGTCGTGGAAGGGGACTCGAATGTCCTGCTGAACCCGAAGCATCCCCAGTTCGCCAAGGTTGCAATTGGTTCTGTAAAGCCTTTCCGGTTTGACGAAAGAATGTTTCAATGACGATGGGACGCGAAAGGCAACCGCAGATCCTTCGGCTCCCTGCGCTGCGCCGTTCTGGCGCGCTTCGGTCGCTCAGGATGACAGATCATTGCTGATGCAAAGCTTTTCGACAGGCGTCAGCCCGGGTACGCTCCGGTGATGTAGCCCTCGAGCGCCTGGATAGCGTGCTCCTGGCCGCTGATCACCCACTTCACCATGTCGCCGATGGAGATGATGCCCACCACCCTGTCGCCATCGAGCACGGGCAGGTGGCGGAAGTGGCCGTGGGTCATTCTATTCATGCAATCGTCCACGGTGTGCTGCGGTGTTACAGAGACCACCGGGCTGGTCATGATATCGCCCACCCTGGTGTCCTTGGACTGGTTGCCCTGGAGAATTCCCTTGCGCGCATAATCCCGCTCGGAGAAGATGCCTATCAGTTTCTGCCCCGACATCACCATCAGGGCGCCCACATCGTATTCGGCCATGAGCGACAAGGCGTCGTGCACGGTCTGCTCAGGAGAAATGGGCAGGACTTTGTTGAAAGCCTTGTTCTTGAGCACCTGGTCAACGGTGTCAGCGATCTTCATCGGTTCCTCCATGGGCCTCAGCCAGGGATACGCCGCGTGACCCCCGTGGTCGCCGGGGGCCGTTGCCGTGGAAGAGAAGTATACGCTGGATTGCATTCCCCTGTCGTACCCCTCTTTGCAGAACATGGGATGTGACGGGGGTCACGAACTATTGTTCAGCGGGCATTCCCTGGGGATTCGCCAGAACCTGCCGGGAAACGGTTCGTCGGCATTTCTCACAGATGTCTGGACGGCAGGGGCTGAAGCCCGACTCATTTTCCACCGACCTTATCGGCCCGGCTAAAGCCGTGCCCTTGTTACAAAGCCCCCTTGGATTGACGCGGCTGCCCGGAAACGGACAAAGCCGGAGTTTTTCCGCAGCCTGCGGAGACCGGTGCTACAGGTTCTCGCCGCATGTGGGGAATGCGGGTTACGCCGTCAGGCGACCGCCGTGGCGCGCAGACGCCGGATGCGATAGACAAGGGTGAGTAGGGTAACGGTTCCGCAGGTCAAAAAGCTGGCGCCGAGGCCGATGATGAGGGACTTGTCGTGCTCGTAGACGCCGTGCACGACTCCGATCACCTGCAGAATGCAAAAGCCGCCGAAGGTGACCAGCGAAATGCCCTCATCGCTTTTCTTGCGCCACACGGCAATGGCCTGGGGCACAAAAAGAGCCGCATTGCCCAGCAAAGCCAGCCCGAAGACAAACGTAACAATTTCCCTCATTCCCGATCGACCTCCGCGGAAGCACGCACTGTCTTTGATGATCGCAGAAAGAAAGGGAATAGGTAGCAGGGAACAGGGAATAGAAAACCCTAAATGAGAAATGCGGGCTCAGATAGCGAGGGAGCGAGGCGCTAATTCTCCGACCGGCGGGTACGGGTGAGGATGCGCGCGCCGAGAGCGCCGCCGGCGATGGCAAAGAGCACCAGCGTCCCCATCAGGATTGCTATCGTGAAGAGGATCAGGCCGGCACGCCCTTCCGGAGACATCATGAGGGCCTTGGCTGCCGCAAGGTTCTGCGCGTCGGCGCCGACAGCGATGCCTTGCGCCTGCTGCAGATTCACAACGTTTTGCCAGAAGTCGTCAAAAGCCGTGCCCTGGTGCAGCCAAAAGCGCATGGCATAAAGGGAAAGCCCGCTCATGGCGGCGGCCGTCCAGCTTCCCACCACTCCAGTCACAAAACCGATGCGCGCGCCGGCGCCAACTGTGATCCAGGCCGGCCGATGGCTGCGTATGTAAAGCGCCACCACCCATGCGGCGGTCGCGCCCATCAGGAGCAGGCCGAGAATGCTCACCGGTGAAAGCACCGAACAGAGGATGCCCGCAGGGACCGCCAGGGGAAGGGTCGAGCGCAGGGCCGAGTTCCAATCGACTGAGTTGGCGTCGCGCACGGCCTCGCCCCAGCGTTCACCCTGCCCTGCGTCGGCAGAGTTCTCCGCTGAAAAGACGAGTTGCGGCAGCCCGCAGTTCGGGCAGAAGCAGTTCCCGTCCTGCACAGTCTGATGACAGCGGCTGCAGCTCAACTCCATGTTCAAAGCCTATAGCATTGCGCCTGGGAACGGGAACTCGAGCCGGGATGAGGCAGCGAGGCGGGGATTGCGTTGCTTGATGGAGCGTGCGGCGCATGGCGGAAACGGCGCACGGGAGCGCACCTCGCATCAGGGTTGATCTTTGAATGTCCGCCAGCCCGGATTCGCTGCATGCGACCTGTGCTCTTCGTGTTCCTCGCGGCCGCGACGCGCATCGGCTTCACGCCGGATCTCACCGATCCTGGAAATGCCGACGGAAAAACGCTTGCGGCAGTGGCGGCAACGCACGGGATAGTGAAGGATAAGGAAATAACCCAGATCTTTGAGTCGCAGATGAGAGGGACGTAGATTCCTCGATCCGCATGTTTGGCAATAGATAGTCATTTACATTCTTGCTCCCGCCGGAACCCTGGGGAGAACGGGAGACATTTGGATTATCCTACATCACAATCGACAGGGTAGGAATAAAGCCCGGAAAAATCGGTAGTGGGTCAGGTGTTTTGCACAGGGGGATCAGCGAGGCGGAAAAGTCTATTTAATCAGCTTTAGCTTTTTCAGATCGGCTTCTGTCCAACCGATGTCTTTGAGTAATCCCTTTAGAAGTTTGGGGCCGTATGTTTTCTTCGGATGATAGTGAATGGAAACCCGGTCCGTGTTGTCGTTTCGATAGACCTGAATAGCTCCGGTGCAGTTAGGCTCCAGTTTCCATCCACTCTTTTCTAGGGCGGAGATGAGATCATCTGCCGTAATGTTCTTTAACTGATTCCACACACTTCCGCTGTAGGCCATGGTACCTCTACGTTCCGTGACAGAGATCGCCTCTTCGCTGAGGGTCGCACAAAGTGCTCCTCAGCAGAAAAATAAGTGCCAATAGGCAATGGGTCGTTGTGTCGAAGAATGGAATCAACATAAAGAGATGCGGCCTCCACGGCGTTCTGGACGGCCTCCTCTTCTGTAGCACCATCAACATGCAAACCCTTTAGCCCCGGACAATGCGCATAGAACAAGTCTCCGTCCTTTTCAACTTCGACGGCTATACTAACTTTCAACATTTTTCTCAGCTTCATGTCGCACCCCGCATGTGTTTTTGGTTGGCGACGCCCAGGTGGGTGGTGGAATTACTTCCCGAGTGTCACGTCTGATAGACGCATCAGTCAAGCAAAACCTGCCACTTTCCCGCGCGTTGGTACCGAATGTGGAAAGCGACACGAATTCGCTTTCTCTTCCACCGATGCTTAAGCGGCTTGGCAGCGGCCGTCGAGGATCGACCTCAGGTCGAGCATCTCGACGACTTGTTGGATGCTCCAGAAGTGATGCGTGATTCTTCGACGGAGTGCTTGCACGACGAATTCCGCGGAGCGTCAGGAGGAAAGCTCCGCCGGGCGCAGTTTGCCGGCCACAATGCTCACGGCTTCTGATACAGCCTGGTCGAGCGTGAGGTTTGTCGAGTCCAGAATTACGGAATCCTGCGCCGGCTTGAGCGGCGAATCGGCGCGGTTGCGATCGCGTTCGTCGCGGGCGCGCAAGTCGCGGATGATCTCATCGGGCGGAGGCGCAGTGCCTTTCTGGTCCAACTGGCCCATTTGATCGTAGCGGCGCAGGCCGCGCACTTCAGGCGCTGCATCCAGGAAGATCTTGACCTCGGCGTGCGGGAAAACCACCGTCCCGATGTCGCGGCCCTCCATCACCACGCCGCCTTGAGCGCCCAGCTGCTGCTGCAGGCACACCATCCAGGCGCGAATCCTGGGAAAGACGCTCACGCGCGATGCCGCTTCCGTCACGGTGGGATTGCGGATGAGGCCGGTCACGTCCTCGCCGTCGAGCAGCACGCGGTTTTCTTCTTCGCCGGGCTCGAGGCGGATGGAGGTCTCGGCGGCGAGAGCTTCCAGTCCACTACTCTCGTCCAAAGCCAATCCAGCACGAAGTGCCTTCAGGGCGAAGGCGCGGTACATGGCGCCGGTTTCTAGATTGAGCAGGCCGAAATGCCGCGCCAACTGGCGGGCGATGGTGCTTTTTCCCGCTCCCGCAGGTCCGTCAATGGCGACAATGATTCTCGGTCCCGATTCGGGAGATTGGCTGCGGCTTTCTTCCGCGTTCATCCGCGTTTCTTTGACCGCGGCCTGCGGGGAGCGGTAAATCCGTAGCGCGTTCTGTTTCCCGCTTTTGCGGATGCGGTCAGGGCCGGCTTGCGGCGCGAGCGCGCATCGGTGCGCGCGTCATTTCTCGTGCCTGGTCTGGTGACTGGGGCGCGCCTTGGCGCTGGTCTTGACGCGGGCCTCGCCGCCGAGGACTTTGCCGCCGGCTTGCCGTTGGCGTTGGTCACGTGCCCGTTGCGCAGACTCCGTGCCGCGGCCGGTTTGGCCTTGCGCAAGCCGTTGGAGCCGTTCGCATGAGAGCCATTTTGCTTGCTGTGCCCGTTCCCATTTCCGTTCCCGTTTTTCGTCGCGCCGTGTGCCCAGCGCACTTGAGAGCCATGACGGGAGCTGCCATTGGTGCGCGCGCCGCTGCTGCGCGCTGCACCGCGAGCCGCGCGGCCGTTCGAGGAACTCGACGCGGGCTTGCGATTCCGCGTGTGAGCCGGCTGGCGGCTGAAGTGCGGCCGTGCGGTAGATGGCTTCTCCTCTGCCTGCGCGGCAATCCGGGGCGCGATTTCCGCCGGCTTGCTCAATGGGAGTGGAGCAACTGGAGCAGGGGGCGCGGCAGACGGCGCGGCATACGCGACCGGCGCAGACGGCTCGTGCGCATCGTAGTCCCGCTCATAGGAGCGCAGGAACTGCGCCGAAGCCGGCATGGCCGAGCTCGAGTAGGAGCCGCCGTAAAGCGAAGAGGGAACCGTAAACTCGGGCAGCGTGCCCGCCACGTAAAACTGCGGCGCATGCCCCATGGAAATCGTGTGCACCTGCCGCGTGGCAACCAGTCCGCGCAGCACTTCGCGCACTTTGCTGCGCGCCGTCAGCGGAGCCAGGAACAG
>JBEKGH010000090.1:0-20414 GCA_050012895.1 Occallatibacter sp. | reverse complement strand
CCTCAACTTGCTCAAGCAGGACAAGACCTCAAAACGAGGTGTCCACGGGAAACGCCTCAAAGCAGGGTGGGACAATGACTACCTCCTCCATTTGCTGGGGAATTAAGATGCGTTTGCCCTGCGTCCGGCTGCCGGCTGGGATCCCCCGCGATGAGCGGCATGGCCCGCGCGCGGCGCGCGTCGGCATCCGCTCCTGTGGCGAGATACATCGCAGTCATCCACTGGTGGAAGGTGTGCAGACGGCCGGCATAGCCATTATGCTCGTCGGCGTAGGCATGGCCGGCAGCATCCCAGTCGTCGCTGCGCATCAGGTGATCGCGCAACACGCGGGCGTCGCGCAAGGTGAGGGAAAGGCCCTGCCCCCAACTGGGATCGCTCGATGCGGCCGTGTCGCCGACGAGCGCCACTCCATCGCGGTAGGGGTGATCGACCCAACTGTGCGCGCAACCGAAGGTGGCAAGCGGGCCGATCTGCCGGGCATTTTCGAAGAGCGTGGCGCTTGCGCCTGTTTTCTTGCAGCCGTCAACAAATCTGCCCAGGTCACCGGGCCCCTGAAACCGCACTTGCGTTCGATCGCGGTAGCACAAATACATTCGCACACGGCCACCACCCTGGGGACCGATAACAACCAGATGCCCCAGCGCAAAGTTGTAGATGCCCTGCAGAGTGTCTTCCGCCGCGGGCACGTTTTCGAGCAGAATTCCCGCGATCATCATGTCTTCGGCATCGCGCAGAACCGGGAAGCGCGCCGAAGTGCGCACCACGGACGATCGTCCCTCGGCTCCCACCACCAGCCGCGCGGAAATGGTTTCAACGCGGCCGTCTTCCTCAATCACCATCTCCGGCGGCGTACCCGGCCGCGCCTCGCGAACCGCCGCGCCCCGTCGCACCGTGGCGCCCGCTGCTGCCGCCGCTTTCAACAGCGACTCCTGCATGGCAGGGTGATAGCAGGCCAGGAACGGCAGTTGATGCTTTGTGCTGGGGACAACTTCGCGATGCTCTACCAGGTCACTCGCAACGTATGTGTCGATCCAGTTGAGGTGGCGCCCTCCGGCTCCGGCAAGGCAATCAGCGACTCCGAGGGCCTGCGCTTCAGCATTGCCCCAGGGAAACATCACCTCGCCGCGGACGCGGTCCTTGAATTGCCGCTCGTGCTCGATGACGAGAACCTTGGCGCCTTGTTGCGCCATGTTTTTGGCCAAGGCTGCGCTGCCCAGGCCGCCGCCGGCGATGGCCACATCGTACGCTATCGACACGCTTTTACCTCCCGGGGAATCTCCAGAATATACGTGGCATCGCCGGGTCAAGCAAGCGAATTTCTCGGGAGACAACTGCCGGAAGAGAATGGTGGATTCCCAGTCAGACGCAGTGATTTACACTTTCCTTCAAGCCCTTCCTGTTTCCGTCACGGCCTCGAAACGCTCCCCGGGCTACTCTCCAGATTTTCCGCTTCAGGAGGATTTCTCTTTGACGCGAACCGCCGCTTTTTTGTCTGGCATTTTCTTCGCCGTCTCTCTCGCATCCCACGCCGTCGCACAGGCGCCGCAAAAGCAACTCACGGTTGAGGCCATCTTCGCGCACGGCCCGCTGCTTCCCAAGTCGCCCGAGACCCTTGCCTGGTCTCCCGACGGAAAGCATCTGACCTATCTCGAGGGCGGCGAGTTGATGGATGTGGATCCCATCACCGGCAAGGTGCACGTGATGGTGAGCGCCGCCAAAATGGCTTCGCTCGACGGCAGTCATGACTCCGAGCGGGACCGCGACCATCGCGAGCGCTACAACATGGCCGGCTATCTTTGGGCGCCCGACTCCGCCCACCTCCTCTTCGATGCCAATGGCCCTCTCTGGCTCTACGACCCGCACAACGGTACGGGCGTGCAGATCGGCTTTACGGGAGCCGCTTCCGGCGACGATCCAAAATTCTCGCCCGACGGCTCGTGCGTCTCCTTCATTCGCGATCACTCGATTTCCGTCATCCATCTTCGCGACCCCGGCACGCCCGCCGTCGCCGTGGCGCCCGCGCCCAGCGCATCGAACGGCAAAGGGCAATCGATATTGAACGGCGAGGTGGATTGGGTTTACGAGGAAGAGCTCGACACACGCAGCAACTACTTCTGGTCGCCGGACTCAAAGAATCTCGCCTATCTGCAGATGAACGAGACCACCGTGCCGCAGTTTCCGATGACCGACTGGATTCCCACCCACGCGCAAGTCGACTGGCAACGCTATCCCCAGCCCGGCGATGCCAATCCCGAAGTCAAAGTGGGCGTGGTGAGCGCCAAGGGCGGCAAGACCACGTGGATGAACATTCCCATCCATCCCGGCGACTATATCCCGCGCTTTGGCTGGGTCAATCGCAACACCCTGTGGATCGAGACCGTCAGCCGCGATCACAAGCACCGCGCCCTGTATTTCACCGGCACCCAATATGGCGACGCGCGCAAGATGCTGGAGATCGGCGACGAAAAGTTCCTCGACGAAGACTACGACGTGGCTGTGGGCGGTGGCGCCGTGGTTCTCTCGAGCTGGAGCGACGGACACACCCACCTCTATCTCTATAGCTACAACCAGGCCGTTCCGCTTGCTACGGACGCCAAACTCGAGAAGCAACTCACCCAGGGCGATTTCGAAGTGGGCGACGTGTACGGTGTCGATCCCGAGCGCAAGGTTGTCACGTATGCATCGAACGAAGGCAATCCGCTGGAGCAGCAGATCTGGGAGGTCAACTTCAACGGCGTGCGCAGGCAGTTGAGCGCGGGCGCAGGATTTCACGACGCCGCCTTCGCGCCCAGCGGCAGAACCTTCACCGACAAGTACTCCACGCGCGCCACGACGCCGGTAATCCGGATCTGCCATGTGGCGGATACTGCCGAGGCGGACATTGCTCGCGAGGGTCCTGCTTCTGCCCAGAGTTGCCGCGTGTTCTGGGAGACCCATGCGCTCGATTCCTACCAGGTGAGATTGCCGCAGACCCTTGAGGTCAAGGCACACGATGGAACCACGCTTTACGCCACGCTATTGATGCCCTCCGGGTCGTCCAATCCCGCCACCGTTCCCCTCATCGTCAATCCCTACGGCGGACCCCACGCCCAGGAAGTCGTCAACCAGTGGCACGACGACCTGCTCTTCGACAATGTGCTCGCGCAGCACGGATTCGCTGTGCTCCGCGCCGATAATCGCGGCATGGGCTTCCGCAGCCGCGCCTTCGCCCAGGCGGCCTACCGCAACTTCGGCCCGGTGCAGCTTGAAGATCAGTTGACCGTAGTCGATGCCGCGCTTGGCCAGGACCCGCAACTCGATCCCCGGCGCCTGGGCTGGTGGGGCTGGAGCTGGGGCGGCACGTTCACGCTGTACGCGATGACGCACTCCGACCGCTTCCGCGCCGGCGTCGCGGTGGCTCCCGTCACCGACTGGCGCAACTACGACTCCATCTACACCGAGCGCTACCTCGGTGTGCCCGCCGAGGATGCCAACGGCTACCGCGACTTTTCCGTGGTCAATTCAGCGTCGCAGTTGAAAGGGAGGCTGCTCATCGCGCACGGGACCGGCGACGACAATGTGCACATGGAAAACACCGTGCAGTTTGTGCAGAAGCTCATTGAGGCCGGCGACCCCTACGACCTGCAGATCTATCCGCGCAAGACGCACTCCATCAGTGGAGCTGGCGTGCGCACCAGTCTCTACAACCGCATTCTTGCGCAATTTGAGATGTATCTGAAGCCGGAACCGTCAGCCGCTGCCGGCAACTAGCGCCGGAGAAGTAGCGTCGGCCTCCCGGCCGGCTGTTGCGTGGACCTCCCGGTCCACGCCGCACTCCACACAAATAGGAAAAATGCGCTAGCGTCTAACTTTCGTGGCGATGGAAGAACTCGTCCTTGTCGCGGCAGCCGCACTTGGTGCACTCTAAACAGCACACCAGCAGCACCGCCACGCCCACCGTGACCAGCACAGCAAGAACGCTTTCATTCGCCGTAAGCCAATGGGTTATCGTGTGCATCTTCCTTCACCGTTCCGCGCTATCCGCGCCCTTCGTACAAATTATGAACTGTTCAAAACCGGGATAGATGTATCGAATTAGACGATATCTGCTCTCTTAAAGGTTATCTCATACCCCGTTCAGGGCATGTCAGTGACTAGAGGCACGTGACCTCTGTTGCAAAAGAGGGAATAAAAAGCGAAAATAGTGTACGAGTGGCCTCCGCGCCCAATCCGGCCTTCTTTCCCGCTCCCGAGGAGTGGCCTGAAGAGCTTGCGAACCTGGGCCCTCAAGCGGATATTGACGCAGATATTGACGTGGAAAGCTCCGGGCGCAAGCCGGAGGAAGCCGCAGCCGCGGAATCCCCTCAGGATTCGTCCCTCAACTGGCTCTTCGTCGACCTCAATTCCTACTTCGCTTCATGTGAACAAGAAGCGCGGCCGGAACTGCGCTATCGCCCCGTGGGCGTGGTGCCCATGATGGCCGACACCACCTGCTGCATTGCGGCCAGCTACGAGGCCAAGGCCTTCGGCGTGCGCACCGGAACCATCGTGGCCGACGCCAAGCGTCTCTGCCCTGACATCGTTCTCGTCGAAGCGCGCCACGAGCTCTACACCGCATATCACCACCGCGTTGTCGAAGCCGTTGAGAGCTGCGTGCCCGTCACCGCCGTCTGCTCCATCGACGAGATGGCCTGCCGCCTCATCGGCCGCGAGCGACCCCTCCTCGCCGCCATCGATCTCGGCATGCGCGTAAAGCGGACGATCCGCGAGCGCGTCGGTCCCATGCTGCGCAGCTCCGTCGGTCTCGCCACCAATCGCTACCTCGCCAAAATTGCCAGCGACATGGAAAAACCCGACGGTCTTGTGGCCCTCCCCCTCGACATTCTTCCTGAAGCGCTCCATCAGCTCACCCTCCGCGATCTGCCCGGCATCGGTGCGCGCACTGAAAAACGGCTGAACGAAAAAGGCCTCCACACCATGGATCAGTTGCTCGCTCTCGACTGCGAGCAGGCCGGCGAAATCTGGGGATCGGTGTGGGGCCAGCGGCTTTGGCACTGGCTGCGCGGCCAGGACTTCGAGATGGCCGAACTCGAACACCAAAAATCCATCAGCCACTCCCACGTCCTCGCGCCGGAGATGCGCACCCCGGAAAAAGCCTGGGCCGTGGCCCACAAACTGCTCCACAAAGCAGCCATGCGTCTGCGCTCTCAGGGCCTCTGGGCCTCGAACATCGGCCTCGCGATTGGGTTTGCCGTGCCGCGCTCGCAGAACACGCCCGTTTCGCGATTTGGAGTTCCCGCGCGCGGCTGGCGCAGCGAAATCAAACTCCACGAGTGCCAGGACAATCAAACCCTCATCGCCGCCCTGCGCCGTCTCTGGGATTCGCAACCCGCGGGCGAGCAGTACCAGCATCCCTATTTCATCGGCGTGCAGTTGAACAATCTAATCCCCGACCGCCTGCACACCCTCGCCCTCTTCGACGGCCTCGAAGAAGAGCAGAGCCGCACCCGCCTGCTCGCCACCATGGACCAGATCAACGACAAATACGGCATGAGCACGCTAGCCCCCGCCGCCATGCTAACCGCATACAAAGCCGCCCCCACCCGCATCGCCTTCCACAGCATTCCGGATCTGTTTTGATGGACCGCCGGCCTCCAGAAGTATCGCCGGCCTCGGCCTTGTAGCGCCGGCTTCCTAGCCGGCTGTAGCGTGGGTCTCCCGACCCACGCTCGGTCATTTTCCCGCCGCGCTCAATGCGCCAGCCCGAAGCTTCCCAATCCGCCCACGCGGCCCCACAACAAACGGCAACGACAACGCGTTCCAATCGCGGTCCGCGTCAGCCGCCTCATGCATCGCCGCATCGGGACGCAGTGCGCGCCAGTTGCGTCCATCGTCCGTCGAGATGTCCGTCCCATTCGGCCCCACCGTGATCCAGGTCTTGGTTGCGGCGTCGTAAGCCACGGCGGAGCGGTAGCCGTGTGGCGGATTGGCTGGCGCAGTCCACGTGGAACCGCTGTCGACCGACCACGCCGCGGTTCCCGTCGTTTCAGTCGGCTTCGTGTAATCGCCGCCAACTGCAACTCCGTTGATATAGCCATGATCGTCCGCTAACGTGGTAGCCTGTCGAGCTTTGTCAATGGAGGTCGGGTCCGCATCTTGCCGGAATGCAAGCGAAAATATGCCCGACGAATCTGTTCCGCCTGCCATCGGGACGGGAATTGCCTTCGACCAGGAGAACCTCTGTTCGTCTGGCCATCGGTCTTTGGGACCAGCGCAAACGTCGGTTAGATTGCTGAAACCTATCAGTACGCGCGCCCCACCGCGCCCGCCCGCTCCAATCCAGGACCTGCTCGTCGCAGAAGATGGACTTGTCCGGCAATATGGAAAAGACTGAAAAGGCATAAAAACGGAAGAGTTACTCGCGGCGAACAATACGCCGTCCACAGCTACGTCCTCGGTGTAATATCCGCGATCAGTGCCCCAGTATGCCCAATGAATTCCACCATCAATCGTGGACATCGTGAGAAGTCGCGGGTGTTTCAGTGTTCTCATCACGTAAGGGTCGGGACGTTGATTAGCTTGGTAGCCGAGGAGCCGCTTCTCATTTCGGGTGAGTATTTTCGAAACCCGATCCCCTAACAAAAACCCGCGCTGTTTATCCCAAAACACGACAGCGTCGTAAAAGCCATCAGGGTCAATGTTCTTTAACACCAGCTTCCATTTATGGCACCCATCCGTCGTCTTGTACAGGCGCGACAGATCGCCCTTCCCGCTCGACATCACGATCGCCGTATTCGCATCGAAGGCCTGTACCCCGCGAAAATCAAGATGCTCCGCGCCCGGCGGAACGGCGCACGCCTGCCACACGTGCCCGCCGTCTTCCGTACGCAGAACCGTACCGTTCGTGCCCGAAGCCCACGCCACACCTCCGCCCACGTTGTCGATGCCGCGCAAATCCGCAGTCGTGCCCGAGCTCTCCATCTCCCACTGCGCATGCGCCGCGCCGCACGCCGCCAAAACCACCGCAAACAACCACACCTTCCGCCGCATAGCCAACAGTGTAGGCCCGAAGGCAGGGGTCAGGGATCAGCAAACCGCTCTACGGAGCAGCCGTCACCCAGCTAAGCAGCGTGTAAACTGGCGATCGAGGAGCGTGCTGTGAATCAGCTTTATTCGAATCCGCGCTGCAAATTGCCGCTACGATTGCTTCTCGCGGGTGTTGCCGGCCTTGCTGCATCTGTGCTTGCGCAAACAAATCCTGCGTCTTCGCAATCCAGCGACACTCAAAACGCAGTCGCCACGGACACCGCTCCTTCCATCGAGGTCGCGGTCATCAAACCGCACGATCCCAATTCGTATCACAATAGTTTTTCGTTTCGAGGCGACCGGCTTTCGCTTGACGATCAGACGGTTTCGCGTTTGATTGCGTTTGCCTGGGCGATCAATCAAAACCAGATTGTCGACGCACCCAACTGGATTCGCGACGAGCGCTTCGACATGGACGGCGAGACGAGTGCGACAGCAGACCCCACCGTTCCCGAGCAGCAACAATTGATCCGGAAGCTGCTTGCCGATCGCTTCGGGCTCAAGTTCCATCGTGAGAAGCGCGACCTTGCCGTGTATGCGCTCGTCGTCGCCAAGGGAGGCCCCAAGCTCGCACCGGCTGGCCACCCCGATGCTCAACCCGGCCAGCACAACGAGGGCCATGGCACGCAAACCACACGGAGCTTCACCAGCGCGGCTATATCGGATTTCGTGTTGACGATGCAGTTCTTTCTGGATCGGCCGCTTGTGGACCAGACGGGCCTGACCGGCCGCTATGACTTTAATCTGACCTACACCTACGCCGACGCGTCCAACTCCGACCCCGACGCGCCGCCACCGTTATTCACGGCGCTCCAGGAACAGCTCGGGCTCAAATTCCAGCCCACGAAAGCCGCAACAGACGTTCTTGTCGTCGATCACGTCGACCGGCCCTCGGCAAATTAGCGACCGGTTCGCTGCTACTCCGGTTGCAATTGGGGGTAGAATGGTCGGCGGGCGAAGCCGGGTGTGCCCGATCCTTACGGAAGCGCCATCGTTTCCGTACCCTCCACAGAGCTTCAACCGGGCCCACCAGGCGCATCTGCCGGATTGGCAGCGCCTGAAAGGGTGGGCGTCACATGTTTCGGCAGGTTCTCCGCTTTCACTTCGCAATCGGCTTTGTGATATTCGCACTGCTTGGCGTGCAAGCACTCGCTGCGCAGGCGGGCGTCGCGTCCGACGGTAGCCAGGTTCTCGTCGTTTGGACGGCCGGTTCTCCCACCACGGACGAAGCGCCGGCCGCCAACATTCCTCCGAATCTTGAGCGCAAAGCTGAAAGCATGCGGCTGCATCTTCAGGTTCGCGCATTTCGAGCAAGCGAATTCACGCAGGAATTCCTGAAGGCTTTCGCCGCACACCAGGAGCCCGACATCATCGTCGTAGAAAACATCGCGAATATCGTAAATCCGGCGAGCGGTCAGTACGCGGTTCATGGAATGGCATCCAATCCAGGCGCGCTCCAAAGCCTGACGCTGGTGTACGGTTCTTTCGTCGAACTGGAAGACCCCCGAGGTGGCAGGGAGTTCCTCGTCTCCACTTCAAGTCACGCTCAGGCCGCCCGGCAATTCGCGCTTCGCCCTCCCGATTGCGACACGATCTCTGTTGCCCCCACTCCGGTTCCGGCCGACATTGTGCAAGCGGCGGCACCGATTGCCAATGCCTACCTAAGCGCACCAGAAACACTGAAAGCCTACGACGATCCCGATCGGCTCACGACCGAGGGTGTCCGTTTTTCTCCAATGAATGTTCGCGAAACCAGGACCTGCGGTTCCTGGGGCAACGATCTACTGGCCTTTGTGTCCTTGCTTTCCACGGTTGATCGCACCGGCGCGCACGACGCGAATTCGATAGTCTCGATTACGCGAGGTCCGTTGGTCGGCCAGATGCCAGCCCTTCTGGTGCTGCGCAAGCAGCAGGACCAATGGCGTCTTCTTGCCGCCGCCATCGACCCCGTGACGAACGATCCTTTCTTGCATCAGATTCCGGCAATTTCGTGGTTCGCACAGGGCCCTGGACGCGAAGAACCTGTCGTAACGCCCGCGCAATTGCTTTCGCCTGAAAATGGTTCGGCGCCCGCGCCAAATCCGCATGACCGCTTTGGCGATTTCACCTGGAAGCCAAGCTCCTCACGCAATGTTGTCGCACAGATCGTGGAATTTGCTTACCAAAACGACGATCGGCTGTTCTTCTCGACCGTTCACAACAATATCGCCCAGGATCGCATATCGGCCGGCCTGCTTTGGAATACCAAAAGCGAGTGTAAATGGCGCGTTTGGTCGATCTCCGATACCGGATCGGTGGCCTTCTCGGACTATCGAACGTTTCATCAATAAGCCGCGGGTGCCGACCTTGCTCCGGCATTGTTTTTGCGCCAAGGGTCGGCCCGCTGTCCCTACTGCGTCATCAACTCCACAAACATCTTCTGGAAGCGCGGCAAATCCAAATCGAGCTGCGCATGAACCGGCCGCACGCCGGTTGCCGGCTTCAGATTTTCCGGCCATGTGAGCGTGTCGCCGTAGCTGGGACCATGGCTCAGGTCCACATCCATGTACACCACCTGCTCCTTCGTAATGATCGAAGGATCAATCCACGCGCACGCCTCCAGCTCGTCCCACATGTAGTAGCGCTGCTGGCTCCATGCCGCGATGTAGCGCGCCGCCGGCGTTGGTGATTTCGCGATCGCGTCCACCATGGCCTGCGTGAAAGGCGCTTTGATGGAAATATCCGCGGTGGTGACATCGATGCGCGGCCAGTCGGCGCGCAGCACAATGTGCGCCGCCTCTGGGTCGAACCAGAAATTGAACTCGTGGCGCGGATCGGTGGCGAACTCCGGATCGGTGGTTTGCGGCCGGATGCTCGAGCCCATGACGACGATGCCTTTGGTCAGCCCGGCAAACTCCGGATCGAGCGCGACCGCGAGAGCGATATTGGTCAGCGGCCCCGCGGCATAAATCGTCACCTGATGCGGATGGGCATGCACTTGACGAATGAGGAAGTGCGCCGCGTCCTCGTCAATGGGCTTCGCGGCAGGCATGCCCTCGGGCATAGGGGGAATTTCGTACGGCCCGTGCGATTCAAGATGCATGGGCGGCGCTCCGGTTCCCGTTTCGGTCAGATTTGTCGCGCCACGGCCCCACGCCCCCAGCCACGTCACTCGTCCGTCGATCGCCGACTCAATCTGCGTCTCTTCCTGGGTGCGCACCAGCGGAAACACCGCGCCGCGCGCCACCGGCACATCCGCGTGGCCGGTCAGCTCCAGCATGCGCAGCGTGTGCAGCGTCTCTTCGTCGCGCCACGCGTCGCCCGTCACGATGGTGATACCCAGCACCTCGACGTCGGGCGCCTGCAACAGCGCCAGCATCGCCATCTGGTCCGATCCGCCGGGTCCGGAGCCATCCTGGTCGATCAGCACCAGCCGCTTTTGCGCCGGCAGCAACGCAGCGCAACCCGCCAGCAACAGAATCGCAAGTTGTCTTTTCATAGATGGGTATTGTGGCGCAGCAACTGGCCCGGTTGCTTGGCGCATGTTACTGATCACTGACGACTGACTACGGTTCTATCTGCGCCCAAAGCCTCTCGGCTTGAACCCCGGCCTGCCCTGCGGCCTGCTCTGCGGCCGGACCTGTGGCGCCACCGGCAAATCGGTCTTGCCCTCGGGAAAGATCACCAGAAAGCGGTCGCTCCCTTCGCCCACACTGGCGGTCTCCACACCCTTGAGCCCCTTGCAGGCCATATGCAGCATGCGCCGCTCGCGGCTATTCATGGGCGGAAAACTATAAGGAGTTCCCGATTGCCGCACCTTCTCTGCGGCGGTTTCCGCAGCCAGTTGCAACTCCTGGGCGCGCAGAGCCTTGAAGTTCTCAGCGTCAAAGCTCACCAGGTGGTGCTCGTGATGGTCCAGCCGCATCATCTGCGCCGCGAGGGTTTCCAGAGCCCTCAGCAATTCGCCGTTGTGCTGAATGACGAGCGGAACGTCCGGGCCGGCCAATTCCACATTGATCATCTGGCGCGCGGTGCCGCCTTCCGTTTCGCTCGCGACATCGCCCGCCGAGATGCGGTACTTCAGGCGCATGCCGCCCAGCTTGTTCAAAGTGTTCAGGAATCCGGCAATTTTTTGTGCAGCCTGCTGCAGGTCGTCAATAGGCATAACAAATAAGTATCGCAGAGAGGGGGCGTCCGCGGGTACACATGGCAGAAGGAAAAATCGAGACGGGCAAAAACAGAACCGCCCCGGCTTTTCCGCCCGTCGTTGCGAAATGCTACCTTGGATTTGGACGCTGCGGCCATTGCCCAACACTCACATCGCCGAAAGAACCTTCGCCTCTCCCATGCGCCGTCTTCTCTCCATCCTTTTGCTGGTTTTGCCATTCCTTGGCGCAGCCTGCGTCCACGCGCAGGGAGGACCCCCGTTCATCACCGACGATCCCGGCACGCCCGGCAACCATCGGTGGGAGATCAACTTCGGCTGGATCGCCAACCACAATCCCGGCCAGTCCTACTACGAGATTCCCGACGTCGACTTGAACTACGGCTGGGGCGACCGCATCCAGCTCAAGTACGAGTTGCCGTTGGCTGCAGGCACCAACGCCAACAACTCCACCGGCGTGGGCCTCGGCCAGTCGTTTCCGGGCATCAAGTGGCGCTACTACGAGCATCACCGCGCCGGCGAGCCCCCGACCGACGAGAACCTGCTCTTCTCGCTCGGGACCTATCCACAAGTTTCGATCAACAATCCCACCGGCTCCGCGCAGCGCGGCATTGTGGTTCCCGGGCCGCTTTACTATCTGCCCATCGAGTTCTCGGCGCAAGTTGGTTGGTTGGCGCTCAACGGCGAGGTGGGCCGATGGATCGGCAACAGGAATCAAGCCAGCCAGTGGGGCCGCGGCCTGATCGCCGGCCACGAATTCAGCGACCGGCTCGAACTCTACACCGAACTCTACGACCTGCAGGACGCCAACCGCATCAACGGCAATCCCAAACAGCGCTCTTTTACCCTCGATTTCGGCGGACGCCAGTCTCTCGGCCACGCCAACCACGTCCGCCTGCTCTTCATGGGAGGCCGCTCCATCCAAATCGTCACCCGCACCAACGGCCAGCCCAGTTGGATCGCCTACATCGGCGTGCAACTCCTGCTCGGGCATAAGGACGATGAGGAGCCGGCCGCAAAGCCATCACCACTCCCGTAATCGTTCGTCGCCGCGTGGCTCTTTGCCGGAATCCAGTTCGGCACGATAGCATTCCACTGAAAAAGTTTTTGAGGAGTTTCCCGACATGCGTTTTTCTCACGCCCTTGCTTCCGCCGTTCTTGCCTTGTGCCCACTTGCCGCCGTTTCCCAAACCGCATCGGCGCCGAAAGTTCCACAAAAGCCCGTCCAAAACTCCGCCCCGCGGCCAGCGGTGGCGCAAACGCCGCCCATGGGCTGGAACAGTTGGAACTTTTTCGCACACAAAGTCACCGATCGGGACATTCGCAACGCCGCCGACCAGCTTGTCTCGACTGGCATGAAGGACGCGGGCTACGTCTACGTCAACATCGACGACACCTGGGAGGGCGACCGCGACGCCAGCGGCGTATTGCACTCCAACTCCAAGTTCCCCGACATGAAGGCGCTTGCCGACTACGTGCACTCCAAGGGACTCAAGCTCGGCATTTACTCATCTCCGGGGCCGCAGACCTGCGCCCGTTTCGCCGCCTCGCTCGACCACGAAGTACAGGACGCCCAGCTTTATGCTTCCTGGGGCATCGACTACCTGAAGTACGACCTCTGCACCTTCCGCACCGCGGTGATGATCGCCCAGGCGCCGGATGACAAGGCCGCGCAGATGCGCCTGATGGTCGCTGCCTACGACAAGATGAATAAGGCCCTCAAGTCTACCGGCCGTCCCATCGTCTACTCGTTCTGCCAATACGGCTGGGACGCGGTCTGGGAGTGGGGCCCATCGGTCGGCGCCAACCTCTGGCGCACCACTGGCGACATTCAGCCCAACTGGCAAAGCATCTACTCCATCCTCAATGAGCAGGCCGGCCTGGCAAAATATGCGGGGCCCGGCCACTGGAACGATCCCGACATGCTCGAGGTGGGTAACGGCCAATCGTCAGGGTCCAACAACCAAATTCGCTATCTGACATCGGCGGAGAATCGCACTCACTTCTCCATGTGGGCCATGCTCGCCGCGCCGCTCCTGGCCGGCAACGACCTGCCCAACATGACGCCCGAGGTTCGCGCCATTCTCACCAATCGCGACGTCATCGCCATCGACCAGGATCGCCTGGGCCACGAAGCCACGCGCGCCTACTCCGACGGCGAGCTCGACGTCTGGACGCGACCTCTCTCCGGCGGAGCCAAGGCCATCGCCGTCATCAACGCGGGCAGCGACCGCTACTCCACCCATCCCTTCCACCTGAGCCTGACCAAACTCGGTCTGCACGGCCCGCTCAAGGGCAAAGACCTCTGGACCGGCAAGGACATCACGCTCACTGACAACATGCCGATTGAGCTCGCGAGCCACGACATTCTGCTGGTGAGGATTGCCGCACCGAAATAGCGCGATGCAGGCAGGGCTACACCGCCCTCCCCAGGCACACCGCAAACCACCCGCGCGCATCCGTCCACGTCGCCTCCGCGCGGAATCCGGCCTCGGCCAGCAATGCTTCTGCCTGCCCCGGCCGGTACTTATAGCTATTCTCTGTATGGATGCTTTCGCCCGCCGCGAATTCCACCGTCAGGCCGAGCGCGCCCACCTGTACGCGTTGCGCGCTGTGGCTCTTCAGGTGCATCTCGATCCGAGATTCCGCCTCGTTCCACAACGCACAGTGCGCGAAGGCCTCCGGCTCGAACTCTGCGTCGAGTTCGCGGTTCAGCCGCACTAGTAAATTCCTATTGAACGCCGCGGTCACGCCCGCCGCATCGTCATAGGCCGCCAGAAGGATGGAATCCTCCTTGGCCAGGTCCACTCCCATCAGAAAGCCGTCGCCCGTCCTGAGTCCCGCGCGCACGCGGCGCAACAGCTTCGCCGCCTGGTGCGGCTCAAAGTTGCCGATGCTCGATCCGATATACACGACCAGTCTGCGCTCGCGGCAATCCACCGGTCCCAAATGCAATCGGCCCCCGTCGCCGTGCGTGTAATCCATAACGCGCGGCATCACCGTTACCCCGGCAATTTCCAGCTCGATTCGCTGCCTGGCCCCCTCCAGCGCACTCGCCGAAACATCTACCGGCTCATACAGCACCGCGCCCTGCAGCTCGGTTGCAGCTTTCAGCAGCACGCGTGTCTTGTCGGCCGATCCCGCGCCAAGTTCGACGATACGCAGGCGGGCGCGCAGGCGCTCTTCGCCCGCGGCTTGCGCAATCATCTCCGCCGCGTGCGCCATCAAAATGCCGCGTTCCGTGCGGGTCAAATAGTACTCAGGCAGTTCCGTAATGGCGTCGAACAGGCGCGAGCCCGCTTCGTCATAAAGCAGCCACGCAGGCAGACGCTTGCGCCGCGCGGTGAGCCCTTCGCGCACCGCTGCGCTCACGCGTTCGTCGAGTTGTTGGGCTACGGCAGGGGAAGCTGCTGCATTCATGTTTTTGGTTTAGATGCAGGAACCCGGACAACGATGTCTTTTCTGTTCGGTACTACAAGAATTGGTGCCGGGTGTCAGGTGCCAGCAATCGGCTCGGAATGTGTTGAGCGGTCCACTGATTCCTGAAACCAGACACCTGCTATTTCGCCAGCCGGATTCCGGAAAATTGCCAGCGCGTTTCTGGCGCAAAAAAATTGCGGTAGCTCGCGCGAATATGCCGTGTTGGTGTGACGCACGATCCGCCGCGCAGCACCATCTGTCCGCTCATGAACTTGCCGTTGTACTCGCCCAGCGTTCCGTCCAGCGGATGAAAGCCCGGATAACCCAGGTACGCGCTGCTCGTCCACACCCAGCAATCCCCATAGTACTTCGTTGTTCCCTGTTCTTGGTGCTGCGCGCCGTTCTGGTTTTGGACGAGATCTTCGGCAGGGACCGGCATCAAATTCCCGGAATCGAGCAGATTTCCTTCCACCGGTTGGCCCTCCACCGCGGCCTCCCACTCGAACTCCGTGGGCAACCGACGTCCCGCCCATCGCGCATAGGCGTCAGCCTCATAAAAACTCACCTGGCTCACCGGCGTCGCCGCCAGTTCCTTCAGCGGCAGTTCTCCGCGCAGAGTAAAGACATTCCACTCACCTTCGTGTTCGCTCCAGTAAAGCGGCGCGCGCCAGCCGTTGTGCTTCACCGCATCCCACCCCGCCGAAAGCCAGAACTCCGGCTTCTGGTAGCCGCCATCGGCCATGAACTCCGCATACTCTCCGCACGTAACCAGCCGGTTCGCCAGCGCATAAGGCTCCAGCCACACGCGGTGGCGCGGCAGTTCATTGTCAAAACAGAACCCTCCCCCCACGTGCCCCACCTCCCGCAATCCACCCTCAAATTGCGTGAACCCAGGCGGCGTCAGCGACTCTCTAGCTCCCTCGCTCCCTTGCTCCCTTGCTCCCTGCCTTTGGTACTTCGGTTTCAGCGGATTCGTGTAGAACGCATTCAGAATGTCGGTCAGCAGCAATTCCAGGTGCTGCTCCTCGTGGTTTGCGCCCAATTCGATCCGTCGTAAAGCCTCCGCCTCCGGCTCCTGCTCAAAGAGCCGCTCCATTGCCGCATCCACGTGCTCGCGGTAGCGCAGAATCTCGTCGAGCCCCGGCCGCGAAAACGATGCTCGCAACCGTTTCTCAGGAAACGCGGAAAAGCTCTCGTAGTAGCTGTTGAAGAGCCACGCGAAATCGGCGTTGAAGACCCGGTAACCGGGCAAGAACTCGCGCAGCACGAACGACTCGAAAAACCACGTGGTGTGGGCCAGGTGCCACTTGGCGGGGGACGCCTCAGCACACGACTGCACCATCATGTCCTCCGGCGTCAGCGGCTGACACAACTGCATCGTTTGCCGGCGCGCGGCGCGAAAGCGGTCGCCTGAAGCGGAAATTGGAGCGGAAATCCGGTGCGGAGACAGCACCGGGGAAGTGGTTGCGGTCACGCGAGGCCCTCCTCGTCTGGGGTAGAGTGTAGCCCATTTATCTTACAATTCGCTGCCATTTCTCCTCCCGCAAAACTCGCGCCTTCCGGACGGCGATCGCCGCCGCATTTGCCGTGCGTCACTGCAATGGCGCTACTTTGGCTGCAATCTGCAGTTTGTTGCGCGGCCCTTATACAGTTGGAGTTAAGGATTTCGGAGGGAGCAGGGGCCTTCAGGCCCCTGAAAACAGGTCAAAAGGAAACGGCCTTTAGGCCCGGGCCTCTATCGTCCGGCCAAATACAACTGTAGTACTAATGTTCCTGTCATTGAGGACGGTCGGTCAGATGAATCGCCCCCTCTTTGATTCGACAGGAGGGAAGATGCGCGGGCTCAAGCAAAGTCGTTGGATTTTGTTCCTGCCCTTGCTCGCGATCTCGCTGGGCGCGTCCCGGGCTCAGCCCACCCAGGTAACCAGCCCAACCCCTGCTCCGGACTCCGCAGCCCCTCCGCAAAAGCCTCCCTCGCCGGAGCAACTCGGCGATTCGCTGGTCGCCCATCAACGCTACCAGGCCGCCATTGCCGCCTACTCCAAAGCACCGGAGATGACGGCCGACGTTTGGAACAAAATGGGCATCGCCTACCAGATGCTCTTCAACGCCAAGGACGCGACCCGCTGTTACAAGGAATCGCTCAAGCTCGACCCCACCAATCCTCAAGTGATGAACAATCTGGCCACCGTTTACGCTTCGCTTAAGCTATACGGGCAGGCCGATCGCATGTACCGCAAGGCGCTCAAGCTCGACCCCAAATCCGCGATCGTCCTAAAAAACTATGGCACCAACCTGCTGGCCGAACACAAATACAACAGGGGTTGGGAGGCGTATCAGCAGGCCCTCGCCATCGATCCGCAGATCTTTGCCGACCACAACGGCCCTTCCGTGCAGAATCCCTCCAACGTGCAGGACCGGGGCGCGGTGAACTATTACATGGCCGCGGGCTGCGCGCGCGCCGGCTACACCGATTGCGCCCTCCAATACCTCCGCATGGCCCTCGATGAAGGCTTTACCACCCGCAAAAAGGTTCAAGCCGACAGCCAGTTCGCCAGCCTTCGCGATAACCCCGCCTTCAAACAACTTCTCGCCGAACAGCACAATTAAAGTGCTAAGGCCGCGCGACCGTTGTAGCGCCGGTCTCCTGACCCGCACTCTTAGAGGATCATTACCCATTCATGCGGTCATGGAACGAAGCCCGCGTAGTCTCCCGTCCTCTCTCACCCGTCTATCTGTTAGGCTGGCTGTCGCGCCGCCCTGGGAGCCCCGATGAAACTCCGTCTTTTGCCCGCCATGTTCGCCGTCCTCGCCCTCACTGCAGCAGCCGTTGCTCAGGATCCCGGTTCCGCTCCGCCCTCCGGCCAAAATTCGAACCAGAACTCCGGCCAGGGAAATGGCGGCGGCTACGGCCAGCGCGGCGGCCGCGGCGGCATGGGCGGGGCCGGGATGGGCGGGGCCGGGATGGGCATGATGGGCCGCGGCCTCATGGGCACCGTCACCGAAGTTGCTGCCGATCACTACACCATCAAGACCGAAATGGGCGACGTGTACACCGTCCATTTCAGCGCCAATACCCGCATCACCAAGCAGCCCGCCGGCATGCGTGGTCCCGGCAGCGGCGGCGGTGGCCAGGGTACGGGCGGTGGGGGTGGCTACGGCCGCGGTGGAAACGGTGGCGGCGGCAATCCTTCGCAGGAGATCAAGGCCACAGACATCAAGGTCGGCGATGCCATCGCTGCGGCGGGCGACATCGATGCCACCGCAAAATCGGTCGGCGCAACGCGCATCGTCCAGCTTGACCCCGATACCGCCAAACGCATGCAGGAGATGGCGGCTAACTTTGGCAAGACCTGGCTCCAGGGCAAGGTGACGGCCATCAACGGAACCACTATCACCCTGACCGGCGCGCTCGACAACGCCGCGCACACCGTTGTCGCCGACGAAAACACCACCTTCCGCCGGCGTCGCGACCCCATCACTCTCGCCGATATTCAAGTGGGCGACACCGTCCGCGCAGAGGGCGCCGTCAAGGATGGTGCCTTTACCGCGACCGCCTTGAGTGTTGGCGGCGGAATGGGTGGCCCTCCACCGAATGGACCCTCCGGCCCGCCCTCCGGTGCGCCATCTGGCCCTCCACCCGGCCCTCCGCCGCAATAACCCGGCCTGAAATCCGCCCTTGATCCGCCCCCGGTTCGGCCCTCGTCAAGCGGCCGCGTTCGCCTCCCATTGCCCCCTCAAAAAGCCTTGGGCTTAAGCCCAAAACGAAGCCCCTTCCCAATCCGGGTGTTCCCCGCCCTCTTTGTGTACGTTTGTAACAACTTTACGGGGCGCGCATAAGTCAAACATTAGACAATAGATAGATTTTCACAATTTGTGTCATACGGTAAGTCACTTGCCAAGTCTCCATGCGGATTTGGTAAAACTGCCCCCGGCAATGAAAACCGCCTTTTTTGTCCGGCTAAGCGGATGAAGAGGGCTGTGTCTGTGTTCGGTTTAGACATTCGTTGCACTTCGGCTCGAACGCAAATGGCAGGGTGTTCTCGCTTGCAATGAAGGGCATCCCCTAATCAACAGCTAGTCAACCTTCTGGAGGGCAGTAATGGATACAAGACAAAAGTCAAGACGCCTATTCTCGGGCGCCGGCGCACGGTTTCTGGCGCTGATGATTCTCGTTCTCGGCGGAACCTTCGCCGCATTTGGACAGCAGATCACCGGAACCATCGTAGGAACGGTGAAAGATTCACAAGGCGCAGTGGTCAACACCGCCACCGTAAAGGCAACCAACGTCGATACCGGATATTCCCGTTCGGCAGGAACTGACCCTTCCCATCTCATTAGTCGTGGGTGCGGCCACTCAGACCGTCACGGTCACTTCGGCGCCCCCGCAGGTCAATACGTCGGACGCGGTTTTGGGCGTGACCCTCGAGCCCAGTGACATCCTCGGCCTGCCGATGGTCAACCGCAACATCTACACCGAAATTTCTCTCACGCCGGGCGTGATGTACAACAACAACAGCTCCTTCTCGAACCCCACCGGCACGCCAACCACCGCCACCGGGCTCTATATCGAAGATGTCCAGATCAACGGCTCCCCCGACGGCGGCAGCGCAATGGTCGCCTTCTATCTTGACGGCGGCAACAACATCACCGAGATGCGTAACTACGGCAACCCGTCGCCGAATCCCGACGCAGTGGAAGAATTTCGCGTAGAGACCAGCGCATTCGGTGCGCAATACGGCCAATTTTCCGCCGGTGTGGTCTCGGTCATCACCAAGTCGGGAACCAACCAGTGGCATGGCAGTTTGTTCGAATTCAACCGCAACACCGACTTCAATGCCAACAGTTGGCAACCGGCCCACAACGCCGCAGGCGCGGTCATCGTTGCGCCCTACCACCGCAACCAGTTCGGCGGTACCGTGGGCGGGCCGATCAAGAAGAACGATGCGTTCTTCTTCTTCAGCTATGGAGGGTTGCGCCAGATCACCTCAACCATTTATACGGGCGCCATCACGCCTACGGCCAACGAGCGCCTGGGCGACTTCACCGCGGACACGTTTCTGGTCTACACGCCGGGCGCAGCGCATACCGCCGCGAACCAGGTGGATGGAGTCAACACCAGCGCCAATTGCAAGGTTGCCGCACTGAACTGCATCCCGCAGGCTCTGCTGGACACGACCGTTTTCAACATCGACAACATCACCAACTCCGTCGGCTCTTCCATCCCGCTGCCCAATATCTCGGGCGGTATCAAGCCGGCCACGGGAGGCGGGACTTACGCGGGCCTGATCCCCATCCCGGTTACCGAAAACGAATACCTGGGCAAGTATGACCAGAACCTCGGCACCAAGGACCATGTGGCAGCAACCTACTTCTTCTCGAGGAACGTGCTGAAAAACAACCCGGGCGGCAACGTCCCGTGGACCTATAATCAGGTCGCCTCGAATGGCACCAATTTCAACCTCAGCGACGTTCATACTTTCAGCCCCACCATCGCCAATCAGACCTGGCTCACGTTTACGCGGGCAGCGGGCGGGCGCACTAACCCGCCGGTCACCGGCCCGCTATCGCAGACCCTGACATCGTTTGGCTCGAACTTTGTCCTCGAGGGCCCCGTCTCTTTGCCCAATATCTCTCTATCCGGTGGATTTGCTCCGGACGTTACAAATGCAGGTCCATTCACGGGTTCCGACAACTATGAACTGCGCGACATGGTCAGCATCACCAAGGGCAAACACTCCCTCTTTGCTGGTGGCGAGTGGGCTCTGGCAAAGACCATGTTCGA
>JBEKGH010000089.1:0-16509 GCA_050012895.1 Occallatibacter sp. | reverse complement strand
TATACCGAGTGCCGCATGGAGCGCATCGCCGAAGAGATGATGGCCGACATCGAAATGGAAACCGTGGACATGGTTCCCAACTTCGACGAAACCACCGACGAGCCGACGGTGCTGCCCACGCGCATTCCGACACTGATCGTGAACGGCTCCAACGGCATCGCTGTGGGCATGGCGACCAACATTCCGCCGCACAATTTGACCGAGGTGCTGAACGCGACCATCGCGCTGGTGAAGAATCCCAAAGGCGGGCTGCTTGAGGTGCTGAAGCACGTGCACGGACCCGATTTCCCGACCGCCGGCATTCTCTACGGCCGCGCGGGAATCGTGGACGCGTACCGTACCGGTCGCGGCCGCTTCCTGATGCGGGCGCGGGTGGCCATTGAGAACGTCGCCAAGGATCGACAGGCGCTCATCGTCACCGAGCTTCCGTATCAAGTAAACAAGTCCGTGCTCTTCAAGCGCATCTCCGAGCTGGTCGAAAACAAGATCATCTCCGAGATCGACACCAACACCGAATGGACGCGCGACGAAAGCGACCGCGACGGCATGAGGATGGTGATCGGCCTGAAGCGCGGCGCGCAGCCTGAGATTGTGCTGAATCAGCTCTACAAGCACACGCAACTGCAAGAGAGTTTTTCCATGATCTTTCTGGCCGTGACCAACGGCCAGCCGAAGGAATTGGGCCTGGCCGATGCCATCCAGCTCTTCATCGACCACCGCATCGACGTGGTGCAGCGGCGCACGGTTTACCTGCTGCGCAAGGCGCGCGAACGCGAGCACATTCTGGAAGGCCTGAAGATCGCGCTGGACAATCTCGACACCGTGATCAAAATCATCCGCGCATCGAACTCCCGCGCGGACGCTCGCGAGAATCTGTATGCATGGGGCAAGGGCAATGACATCGTCATCCGGCTGGACCGCGAACGCGGGCCTCACGAGGAAAAAGGCCTCACCCTGCGCCAGGTCGATGCCATTCTGGAACTGCAGCTCTACCGGCTCACCCAGCTCTCTGTCGATGAAATTCTGAGCGAACTGAAGGAAGTGCGCGCGAAGATCGCCGATTACGAGGAGATCCTGGGCAGCGAGAAGAAGCTGCGCGCAGTGATTGTGAAGGAGCTTGAGGAAATCCTCCAGAAGTACGGCGACAAGCGCCGCACCGAGATTGTGGACGAGAGCGCGGAGCTTCAGCTCGAAGACCTGATCGCCGATGAGAAGGTTGCGGTGACGATAAGCCACCAGGGCTACATGAAGCGCACGCCCATCTCGATCTACCGCCAGCAACGCCGCGGCGGCACGGGACGCATGGGCATGAAGACGCGCGAGGAGGATTTCGTCTCGCAGCTCATCGTCGACTCCACGCACTCCTATCTGCTGTGCTTCACCAACGTCGGCCGCGTGTATTGGCTCAAGATATACGAGATTCCCGACGTGAGCGCCGCGGGCAAGGGCAAATCGATGCAGAGCCTGCTCGACCTGCAGACCGGCGAAAAAGTCTGCGCCATTCTGCCCGTGCACGATCTCGAGGAAGAGGGCAAGTACATCTTCTTCGCCACGCAGAAGGGCACCGTGAAGAAGACGCCGCTCAAGGATTTCTCGAACGTGATGTCGAGGGGCATCATCGCCATCGGCATCGACAAGGACGACGAATTGGTGGCGGCGCGCATTACCGACGGCTCGCAGATTATTTTCCTGGCCACGCACCTGGGAATGGCTATCCGATTTGAGGAGAGCGACGTGCGCTCCATGGGCCGGCCCGCCTACGGCGTACGCGGCATCGCGTTGGTCAAGAACGACTACGTGGTTGGCGTTGCGGTTACACCCAAGGAGCACGCACCCGGCGCCTATCGCATTCTTTCCGTCACCGAACATGGATTCGGCAAACGCACTGACGTTGAAGAGTACCGGCTGCAAACGCGCGGCGGCAAAGGCGTCAAGAACCTTTCCGTCACCGAGCGCGTGGGCCGCGTGAATACCATCCAGTTGGTCGATGACACGTCGGAGCTGATGGTGATCAGCCAGTTCGGCAAGATCATCCGCATCGACACCAAGACGGTGCGGTCCGCCGGCCGCGCCACGCAGGGTGTACGGCTGCTAAGCCTGGAACCGGATGATAAGGTCGCCGCGGCGGTGATCATTCCGCCTGAGGAACTGAACGGTAACGGCAATCACGAAGGTGAGCAGGGAACGCTGCTGCAGTAGGGCACTGAGGTCTGCTTTGCGTAGTCGCGTCAAACGCGAGGCTTGAGCCGAACGCGGGTGTGACGCGTGAAGATTCAATAGGTCTCTTTATATGCAAAACGAGCCTCCGCGAAGAACTCTTCGTCTTTCCAGCACTCCTCGAGCAGCCAGTCCGCAAATGCATCACTATATTGCGGCGACGAAAACTTTCCCTTGTGGTAGAAATTCGCCTGTGATTCGACCTGATGTACACGTCGAACTGCGAGCAAATCGTGCGCATTTAATTTTTTGGCCCCCTCTGGAAGCCGACCATTCACGACTGCTAATAATTCCTTCCCTCTATAGGGATGAGATCGGTCGTAATCAACAGTCGCATAGCCCGGAGCGTTTGAGTCATTGACTACCCTGATGTTCACGGGCAGTCCACCCCCGACACCAGCGGCCTGACCCAGGTTTCCGACCGTCACCGTCGATGGCTTTATAAGCGAGACGACCCTTTGGTATTTTTGCATTTCATCCGGTTTTGATTGGTCGAATCTGACAAACTCAACCGCGAAATCTGCGTTGCGTTCATTATTTGCGGGCTTCGGGATTAGGAACACTTTGTAGCTGAAGCGCGGATCCCCGAGCACATCGGAGCTTAGGGCCGTCCTGAACCTATCCACATAGAGAGCGAGGTTCTTTGCGAGGGTCTTATGAAGCTTCTTCACCGCTAGTTCTTGCTTCTCATTCCGCAGGTATGAGAACTGCAGCGCAAGTGATAGGCTTTCGTTGAGAGCATATCGGTCGCCAAACTCCTTCAGGAGCAAATCTTCGAAATTGAAGAGCAGCGCCTGGCACTCGCCAAAGATGCTGAGATCGAGAGCCGGCATCGACCGATGCTCGATCTTATTGCGCAACCCGATAAAGAAATCTGTATTGGCGCGTTCCGGTGGGTTGTTCGCCCCGTAGTACTCCTGCATGCACGTCGCGAGCTCCCAGGCCTTTTTGTCTCCGTCGACGAGCTTAAAATGTCTTCGATTGCTTTCCTTTCGGTAGAACGGCTTCCGCTTCCGCTTGAAGAAAATGGCATGAAAAAGAGCGGTCCACGCAATACACATCAAAACGACAAAGCCACCGGAACGGAAATTCGTTCCAGGTCTGTTGTACGTCTCTACAGCGAGCAGCGCGCTCTCCCTCGCCTTGTCTAGATGCGATTTAACCTCATACGAAAGACGGGACATCCTAGCGCCTCGGTTGAGGACCGTTTCGAAACTTGACCGAATTATCTACCCCGGGGGCGGGAAAACCAAAAGGGAAGCTCGGCTTCGTCACAGCCGGGTGCCCCTCGATTTTGGGGCCTGGGAGGTCCGCCGTTAAGCGTCATCCCTGCTCAATGGGTTCCAATTCTCCATTCTCCTTGCGGCGAAACCGCCGTATCGTCTTATCCGTCGGCTTCGTCGGATCGTAGACGACACCGATCTTCTCCCAAGCGGCGAGGCTTAACTCCGAAGTCAGTTCCATTCGTTCGCCAACCGAGAGACTGCGCCAGTTCTTCACCCTTTCCTTCAGGTGCTCCGGCACGTAACCGTAGGGGAACTTCGATTCGTCGATTTCGCTCATAGCGTCCACCTTGCCATCTTGGCCCAACACTTCGCTGCCTACTGCTCATCCCATGGATCGAGCAGCGGCACATGCGCTTGATCGTACTCGCTGCGGTCGCGCGTGACGACGGTGAGGCCATGGTGAAGAGCCGTGGCTGCAATCATCAGATCCGGTTGCGAGAATGTGTGACCCATCTTGCGACCCTCTTCAATCAGCAGCCGCCATTTCAGCATGACTTCCTCGCTTAACGGAAGGATGCGGCCCTCGAACATCGGTCGCACGCGATGCGTCAGCCAGTCATTGAGTGATGCCCGCCGGCCCGGTTCAGCAATCAATTCGATACCAAATCGAATCTCGGCAAGCGTGACCACGCTGACGTAGAGCTGATGGAGCGGGCGACCTGTCACGAAGTCGACCACTCTCGGTTCTGGCCGCGGCCGTCGCAATTCCGACAGGATATTAGTGTCGAGCAGCCAGGACATCACAACCGGACTTCGCGTACCGGCATGCGCGGGCGTTCTGGTTCAAGGCCGATTTCCTTGAAAGGCGAGGCCTGCATTGCCGCGACAAGATCGGCGCCTTTGCGGCCTTCTGGAAAGAGCGGATCGGCTCCCATTGAGTCCATATGCGCAAACACATCCTCGAGGGCTTCCTTGCGCCTTTTTGAAACCGGCTCCAGCAGAACCCCCGTGCCTACGCGCCGAACGCGCACGCGATCGCCCACGAAGCGAAACTTCTTGGGCAGGCGCACAGCCTGGCTGCGGCCATTCCAAAATAGCTTGGCTTCGGCGGATTTCGAATCGGCTTTGGTTTTCGGCGTCATGTCCCCGAATGATCTATACCAAAAGTATATACCATTTCGATCCACAGTGTGGATCTACCCCTGGAAGGCGACCGTCCCGTTCTTTGTCCCTCTCCGCGACCAGAATAGATACACCGGAACCCCCAGCAGCACCAAAATCAACCCCGGCCACGTGTACTGCGGCTTGTAGCGCAGCAGCGCGGCGCAGATGCCTGTCGCCATCACGATATAGAGGCCCGGCAGGAACGGATAGCCGAAGGCTTTGTAAGGCCGCGGCGTTCCCGGCTGCTTGATGCGCAGGACGAAGAGGCCGAAAATGGTCAGGACATAAAACACCAGAACCGCGAAGATGATGTAATCGAGCAACTGGCTGTAGGATCCGGAGACGCAGAGGATCGTAGTCCAGATGGCCTGCACCACGAGCCCGGCGGCGGGCGTCTTGTAGCGCGGGTGCAGTTTGCCGACGAAGCGGAAGAAAAGGCCGTCCTGCGCCATGGCGTAATAGGCACGCGCGCCGCCCAGCGTAATGCCGTTGGCGCAGCCGAAGGTCGAAATCAGAATCGCCGCGGCCATCAGATGGCCGCCGAGATGCGGAAAAATTTGCTGCAGCACCGCGGCGCCAATGCGGTCCTCGGCGGCATATTGCACGCCGCGCGCAAATACGGTCGCGCCGTGCGGATCGCCATGCAACGGAAGCACCAGAATGTACGCCGTGCTGGCCAGGAAATACACCACCAGCACAAAACCGACACCGAAGGCGAGCGAGAGCGGCACGTTGCGCCGCGGGTTTTTGATTTCGCCAGCGGTAAAAGTGACATTGTTCCACGCGTCGGCGGAGAAGAGCGAGCCGGTCTGCACTACGGCCAGGATCACGATCGTACTCACCATCACGATGGGGCCCTGCGCGCCTACTTGCACGGGATGCAGCGACGACCAGCCCGCATTGCGCCAAAACTCGCTCCAATGGCTGCCGAAGTTGGCTGCAATCGCCGCGCCGTTGCGGCCTATGGTGAATCCCAGAAGCACGAGGGCTGCGAGCGAGAGCGCCTTGGCCACGGTGAAAACGTTCTGCAGCAGGGCGCCGAAGCGCACGCCGCAGATATTCACCGCAGCCACGAACCACACGACGAGGATGCCGGCGAGATTCGCAGTGCTCACGCCGATGTCCATATTGCCCAGCACCATGGGGCCGACGGGAATGGCCGGCACGTGCGCGATGTGCCACAGCCAATGCGTGCTCGAAACCGAAGGGAAGAAAACGCCCAGGAATTTGCCGAAGGCCACGCACACCGCGGCGATGGTCCCGGTCTCGATGACGAGAAAAAGCGTCCAGCCGTAGAGAAATCCCCACAGGGGCCCGAGCGATTCGCGCAGGTAGACGTATTGGCCGCCGGCCTTGGGCATCATGGCGGCCAGCTCGCCGTAGCTCAGGGCGCAGATCATGGTCATGACCGCGGTGATGACCCATGCTCCCAGGTAAAGCGCCGGAGAATTAGTGAGCCGCGCAATGTCGCAGTCGACAATGAAGATGCCGCTGCCGATCATGGACCCCACGACGATGGTGGTGGCGCTGAACAGGCCCAGGCTCTGCACCATCTGCGGGCCGGGACTGGAGCTGGACTGAGCAGAGGCCCGCAGAGAGCGATCGCTCCCTACCTGGCCGCTTTCGGGCTGTTGTTGCATGTCGGTTATGGTATCCCAAATGGTTGATTGCAGGGCAAGCTCACTGGATCATGTCGCCAAACCATCGGCAGAACTGCGACACACCATGTAGTAAACTAGCAACATCCTGAACTTTAGCGAGCATCCAGCGCGCATGAACTCATCAGCGAGCATCCCCGTTCCATCAAAAGACTATTCGCGCTGGGCACGCGACGTTCGCAAAGACAAGCTCCCAGCCAGCATGGCCGAGCACCTCAAGGAACTTGAGGAGTTCTTCGACCACTACGCCGAAAGCGTGGAGAAGTATCGCGAGCGCAATGCGGGCTACCACGAGTCGCTGTCTTCCCTTTGCCGATTCTACGTACCCCCGAATGCAAGGGTTCTCGAGATTGGAAGTTGCACGGGCGACCTGCTGGCATCCACGTCCCCGCGCCGCGGCCTTGGCATCGATATCTCGCCGGAGATGGTTCGCCTGGCAGCTGCCAAGCATCCGGACCTCGAGTTTCGCTGCATGCCCGCTGAGTTTCTGGATCTGGAAGGCGAAAAGTTCGACTACATTATTCTTTCCGATTTAGTAGGGTTTCTCTACGACATCCGGCTGGCCTTCGAGCGTCTCCGCTCCGTTTGTCACAGCGAAACGCGGATCATCATTCACTGGTATAACTTTTTGTGGCAACCTATTTTCTCACTTGCAGAGAAGACCGGGTTCAAATATCCGCTGCCGATTTTGAACTGGACGACCAGGGAAGATCTGGCGAATTTGCTTTACCTCGCGGATTTCGAGGTTCTACGGGTTCGTCCTCACGTCCTGCTGCCCAAACACGTCCCGCTGCTGACCCGGTTCGTCAACCGTTTTCTGACGCCGTTGCCGTTCTTCCGGGCTTTCGCACTGACGAATTGGATCGTGGCGCGTCCCGCGCGTCTGATCGAAGGGCGTCCCACACCGTCGGTGTCCGTGATTTGCCCATGCCGCAACGAGGCCGGCAACATTCAACAGATTGTCGACCGGCTGCCGATGATGGGCGCGCACACCGAACTGATTTTTGTCGAAGGCCACTCCAGTGATAACACCCTGGATGAGTGCCGCAGGGTTGCGGCCGGCGAAACTGGAAAGGACATCAAGGTCTTTGTTCAGGAGGGCCGAGGCAAAGGGGACGCAGTCCGGCTGGGTTTCGCGGAAGCGACCGGAGACATTCTGATGATTCTGGACGCCGACATCAGCGTCGCTCCGGAGAATCTGGTCGATTTCTACGATGCCCTGGTGACCGGGAAGGGCGAATTCATCAACGGTTGCCGGCTGGTCTACACCATGGATCGGCGAGCCATGCGTTTCCTGAATTTGTTGGGCAACAAATTCTTTGCGCTCTTATTGAGCAAGCTCATGGGCCAACCCGTGAAAGACAGCCTCTGTGGCACGAAGGTCCTTTGGCGCCAAACATACCTGAAACTCGCCGCGGGGCGGGCCTACTTTGGCGAGTTCGACCCATTCGGCGACTTTGATTTGTTGTTTGGCGCCGCAAAGCTCAATTTGAAAATCACCGACATCCCTGTCCGGTATCGGCAGCGGGTGTACGGCTCCACGAATATCAATCGGTTTGCCGACGGCAGCATGCTTCTGCGCATGTGTAGAAAGGCTGCCGCAAAACTCTTCTTCATCGGTTGATCGCGGTTCTGCCTCGATGAACCACGCATGTCCCGAGCGTATTGTGCTGTGCAACGCTTTGAGATACGATCGGGACGATTTCGTCCGAGTCAGGCCGCTTTTCGGTTGTGTTAAGCTACCCTCTATCTAGTGGGACGTCATCAATTTCCGAGCTTTGGAATGCGGGCCTCCCGGCGCATCGAAAGGCTGCGCAGGGATTCGGCCATTCCGGATCATCGAGTGAATCTGCAACGCGTAACAAGGCAAAGGGGCTGCTGATGGAGTCCGATCAGAACATTCGCGCAGAACACGAAGTCAGTCACGGGCGCTGGCTGGCGGAACAAGATACGGAAAAGGTGTGGGGTTGGAATACACCCGCCGGTCGACTCCGCGCACAGCGGCGCGCTCAACGGATCATCGACGGAGCGCGCGTTCAACAATGCGGCCACGTTCTGGAGATTGGTTGTGGAACCGGCCTTTTTACTGCGATGTTCGCGGCCACGGGAGCCCAAATCGTCGCGGTAGATATTTCGCCGGAACTGCTGGCGAAAGCCCGATTGAGAAACCTGCCAGTCGCTCAAGTTACTTTCCTTGAAAAGCGCTTTGAGGATTGTGAAATTGACGGTCCTTTTGACGCAGTTGTCGGTTCTTCAATCCTGCATCACCTCGATATCGATCAGGCCATCGAGCGAATCAAGGCCTTGCTGAAGCGAGGCGGAAGGATCAGCTTTGCCGAACCCAACATGCTTAATCCGCAGGTTTTTCTGGAAAGAAGGTTTCACTACCTGCCGATGTTCGCCTACACCTCTCCCGATGAAACAGCATTTGTTCGCTGGAAACTGGCGGAAAAACTGCGCAAAGCCGGCTTTCACGACATCACGGTAGTGCCTTTTGACTGGCTTCACCCGTTCACCCCAAAGCCTCTCATCGGTGCAGTCCGATCAATCGGAACGTTGCTCGAGGCAATTCCTGGAGCGCGAGAGTTTTCCGGCTCGCTTGCGATCAGCGCCCAATATGGAATGGGCGGATGAATATTTCAACTGACCGGGGAACCTACTCCTAAGTGCATATTCTCCGGTGAGGCGTTCCGGTTTTCTGCGAACCGCCCTCGGCCATCAACTATTCAGGTCTCAACACGATCCAACCATGGATTCGGAAAAATGTCGGTAGTCATGCATTGCGGGATGTGTTCCTTGATGCTGCCGATGCCTGACCCGAGTTCCACGATGAGACCGGGTTGGTTCGGTTTCAGCCGATGGCTGATCTCACGATGAAACTGTGAATGCACTTTGCGCAGCAGGGGCCTACCCGCCCAGCTTTCGCGGTTCTGCTGGATTTCGATATTGTGCTGCTCAAAGCTACGAGACATGGGAGTGACGAAGCAAGAGCCTAACCACTTGATAAGTATGGTGCCCAGAGGGGGACTTGATACCCGGCGCCCCACTGATTCCATTCAAGTTATTCATTCTTGAGGCCGCTCGAATCGTTCAAAACGCAGCAAACGCGGTTCTTGAGTACGCCACAAGTACACGGGGTTTCGCTCCAGAATGCGGACAGTATTTAGTGTGATCCCAACTTCTATCCGATTCGTCGCTGATCCTTCCATAACCCCGAAAACTGGATTGGCGACGAGTTGCAGCTCACCACCAGGAACATTTCAGCCCTCGGGAATATCTTACTAAAAGCAGAACTCCGTTACTAAAATCTGCTGCTCGAAATACGCTCTGGCGATTTTGCACGAAGCAATAATTTCTCCCGGCTACCTAACCGAAGGTTCTTCAATTGTCCGTAGGCGGCAATACCAACGTGCTGAGGGTGATGATCTCTCCAGGCTGAATCACAATCTTCGCGGGTATTGGCTCCCGACTATTTTCGGAATACTGGCTCACGCGCTCCATCTCGTTCCATGTTGTCCCCGGCCAGTTGACCGTCAGCGACTGCGGCGTGTTACCGCGATTTGTCAGGATCACCGTGCGAGTCTTCTCGCTGCCTCCATATGCACTAACCAGTAGGTCAGGGTTGGAACTGCTGGCATCCACGCGGACCATGCCTTCGGGAAGATGCCGACTGTACGATCCCAGCACTCGGAGTTGATAACTGCTGGCGACAGGTATGTCATTACGGTAGCGATCAGGTACAAGCAGTGAGCGCGTTTCGCCAAAGTTGGGCTGCTCCACATCGAGAATTAACCAGCAATAAGCCAGCCCGATTGAGTCAAGCAACGTCATGTTCTTGTGGTAAAGCTGTCCCACATTGAAGGCGACGCGATAAGAGGCACTCTGCAGCCGAACATTGTTCAGTGCGATTTCGGTGGCCAGAAACGGCTTGTCGCCGTCGGCCTGGCGCAATGCCTTGAACTGATCGTCGAAGGAATCCGGGTCCGCAAAGTGATCCTGGTAATCGTATTCATGCGACGCTGCTATATCAATCTTGCTCCACACTTCAGGGTCGGACCTTAGAGTGTTTCCGACCTCCGTTCCGACCGCCGCATTGGAGGCATCGGGCATGTGAATCTTCACGCTCGTGAAGCCAGCGGCATCAAGTTCATGGCGCAACGCCTTCACCATCTGAAGACTGATTTCCTTCGGTTCCTGAACCTCGTTTTGAATTCCGATCACGTCCGGTGCGCGGCCAGTTCTTTCTTTCTCAATGCGCGCATAGGTAACCATCGCCTGCGCCCACACGCTGGGATTGGCGACATCCTTGTGCTCCTTGCCGTCGGGGTCGGTGTAGTCCCTGGTGGCCCAGGATGGCAATGCCCACATTTCATAGATAACCTTGCCGCCCAGCTTCAGGGTCCGCGCGTTGTACGCAAAGTCGGAAACCTCTCCGTTGGGGAAGTCATCCCCGTAGTAATGCGGCTTGGCATCGGCAAGGTTATCCAGGTTGGACATATCGGGGCGTAGCCTTGTGCCCATCGGGTATTCGCGGTCGATGAGAAGGTTATATCGGGAGAGGATGTGCCAATATTCTTTCTTGCCTTCTTCGCTCAGGGAATCGTATGCAGGGATGCTTGGACTCCCACCGAATCCGTAGATGGTCTGATGCCGGACGGATGCATCTATTGATACTTCTGTTTCGGTAGCTTGCAAAGAGAGCAGAGAACCGGCAAGCTCGATATGCCGGTTCCGTGGTCCCTGAAACAAAAGCTGATGACGGCTCACGTCGAGCATGCAGTTCTGCTGTATCACTGAAACGCCATTCACGAGGACGCTGAGCGATAAATGCGCGTCGAGCGTCACCGTGAGCGAATGAATTGCGTCTGGCGCCTGAACCACGGTTTCCTGAACTATTCTCTCGGGGTTGGTGGTGTGGCTATCAAGCAAGCCGTAGGAGTCGTTGTACCTTTGGTAGACGCGCACCATAGTATGGCTGACCTCAATGGTGAACCCTCCCTCTCTTCCAGTGAAGATCCAGCTCAACCTCGCTTCCCGTGGAAAGTCGCTATCGAGCACGATAGTTCTCGAGAAGAATGCCGGTAAACGCTCAGGGAAGAATACGCGAGGCAATTCGGGGCCCCGTCCCCACACCTGAGAAAGAGGACCATCGGAAGCAAATTGAAAGTGCTGGGCCGCCTGGATCAATGTTTGATTTGCCACCGGCGACTGTGCCATGACTTGGCTGAACTTTAGTTGCAAGAGACATAAGGAAAACGCGAAAATCGATAACGACTTGGTTCGGGACACGATGTTCCTCCGGTTATTTTATTTGCTTTGTTAATACAGGGAATCCCGATGGAAGGAAAGGTAGCGTCTTATGAGTCTAGAAACTCACTTTACCGCCTGACTGGGAGACGCGAGCGCTATTGTCGGTTCCTGATATCTCGCCAAAGGATCCCTAGCCGAATTGGCGGAACTCGGGGTGCCCGGATCTCTCGTTTGAGATCTGGACACCCCGCCTTTCAGTTTCTTGCCGGGAGTGAAGTGTGGATATTGCACCGGGCCAACTAGAAAGAAACTTTGATAGCGCCCTGGAAGACTCTGCCGCCGACTGAGGTACCTGTGATTGCGCCGAAGTTGCCACTAAATGAAGGACCGCCGCTGCTTGGGTTATTGAACGATGGGTGATTCAACGCATTGAACGCATCGAGCCGGAGGTCCAGGTTGAGATACTCGTGGATCGGGAAGATGCGCGAAATCTGGGCATCATCCTGAATGTAAATCGGACCATAGAAGTTGTTTCTGCTTATGTTGCCCTGAGTGCCCGGGACCGTGTTCAAGGTGAAGGCCGCCTGATTCAGATAGGATTGGTTCGCATAGACCGTCCCACTATGGTCAGACAGTATCTTCGCGTAATGGATAGGGTTGACACCGGGCACCAGATTGGGGCGGTCGCCTCCGTTGCCGGTGAACGATTCGTCCTGTCCTTCCGTGACGTTGATTGGCGTGCTGGTGACAACGCGAAGCAGAGGAGCAAGCTCCCAATTGTTCACGACATAACCAGTTATGCCGTGAATTGGAAACAGGCTCTTAACAACGACGGTGGCATTGGTGTTATTGCGAATGTCGTAGCCACAGGGACCGTAGTCGACCCTTGGGTTATTGGGATTCGAGAATTGATAGCCGCTGAGATCTCCCTGCGGATCGGCGTCGTTCAGGCACTTAGACCGGGTGTAATTGGTCTGAATACTGTACACCGAAGAAAAGCGGTGCTGCACAGTGATGGTTACAGCGTTGTAGTTGGCCATGGCCGCGTTGGCCTCAATGAGAGAGGGACTACCGTTATTACTGCCCGCGTAAAGGTTTCCCGTGGCGGGGTTCGCTTCGGTGAGAAGAGTGCGCGCCTGCGTGTTAACACTTTTGACACCGGCCGATTTGTACGCGGACTGGTTTGCGTTGCTGATAGAACAGGGCGTTCCGACCGGTCCGCCGCCGAGCGTGTTTGCGGCAGTCGCGGCTGGGCCCGTTGTGACCACCAGCCCGCAACCGGTTCCACCTGCTCCCCACACCCCGGGCGTGTAAATGGCCGGGCTAAGGGGAATCGCAGAGAGCTGATGCTGGGTACGGTTGCCGTTGTAAAAGATCTGGACCGTCCAGCCGTGTGGCAGTTCCTTCTGAATGCTGGCGGTCCACTGCAGTGTATTCGGCATCTGATAATTGGGCGCCAACACGATGTACTGGCCTTGCTGCGGGAAGGTAAAGTTCTTGGCATTGAAGGGAAACGGATCGACGTCCGTGCCACCCGTCTGGCCGCAGCCGCGGTTGCCTGTGCCGCCAATGAGCCAAGGATCGCTGAAGCACAGCTGTGAGCTGGAGTTCGGCGAGATATTGACCGAGAAGGGCGGATTCTGTTGCACGCGCTGCTGGAAGAAGAAGTTCGGCTGATCGTATGCGTAGGCTGCGCCGGCGCGTAACACGGTCTTGCCGTTTCCAAAAAGGTCGTAGGCTACTCCCAAGTTGGGATTGAACTCCAGGGGCGAGTTCTTGGTGAAGTTTGCCGGGACGCCTGAGTCTCCATAATAGAAAGTGCCGGGAGGGGCCTGAGGATACACGGCGCTAACCTGGTTGGCCAGGAACGCAGACAAGCTAAATACCGATCCACGGTGAAAATAATCGTGTGGAACGAAAAGCGGCTCCCAGCGAGCGCCGGCAGTGATAGTTAGCCGCCGCGTGGTGTGGAAGGTATCTTGCGCGTATATCGTGGGCATCGATCCGCGCAGCGCATTCTGCTGCGCCAAGCTCTGGGTGTAGCTGTTCATGGCGCCCTCCAGAAAATCCAGATTGGCGTCGGCGGGGCTGCCATTCCCGCTCCAGGTGCCGTTGAAACTGAAGTTGCCATCGGCCTGATAGCCGTTATCGACATTCAGTTGGTTGTGCACGAACGCCGCGCCGAAGGCGAACTGATGCTTGCCGTGCACCCAGGTGACGTCGTCGGAGACGTCAATCGGAGTGTTGTCGTCGATCACAGCGAGCAAGTTCGAGCCGCCACCGATAGCGCTCCCATGATTTTCGCCTGAGGTTGAGTAGCTTATATAGATCCCGGACGTTATGGGCTGATAGGCCTTGACTCCGAAAACGCCTGCGTTAGGAGTTGCGGTATTGAAACCGCGGGTGAGCTGGCGCCGCACTGCCGTGAGATGCGCCGTGTTGACGAGATTCGAGCTGATGGCATAATTCTCGCCGAGTGTGATCGTCTGCCACCTGATCTCCGGGTTTCCCGTTTGAGTAGTGAGGAAGATGTTGGTCGGCGAGTAGAAGGTCGGCTGCTGAAAGCTATCGAAGAAGTACCTGGCATAAAAATTGTTCTTGGGGTTGATGTTGTAATCGACCCGTGTATCGAAATCGGTGTAGGTCTGGATGTTTGGAATGGAATAGGAGATGTGTCCGCAGTTGCTTGTATCCAGCGCCGGGTTGATCGCAGGAAACTGTTTTTGCACAAGGAGTGCCGATGCATTCCACGCCGGAAGCGGAACGGCCGGATATCCATTAGCGCTGTAGTTGTACTTATTATCAGGCAGAAGAGCGCCGGAGATGGGATCGTAGAGCTGCTGCACCGGTCCGCAGTTATTTTTTACGCCGGTGCCACCGGATGCAACCGGCGCCGGATCGGTGTTGGAAAAATCACCTGCGAGGTTCGCCGCTGTGGGCACATAGGCACTGTTGGTCGCACTGGCCGAATCCTGATGGGAGTGCTGGAATGCAGCGAAGAAAAAGAGTTTGTTTCGACCGTCGTAAAGCCAGGGTATGCGCACCGGTCCGCCGAAGGTGGCGCCGTACTGGTTCTGGTGCAGAGTGTCCTTCGATGTGGAGAAGAAGTTATCGGCGTCAATATAGTTGTTGCGGATGAATTCAAACCCCGATCCGTGAAAGGTGTTCGTACCTGACTTTGTGACAATGTTTACCACGCCGCCAGCTTCATTACTGGCTTGCCCGCCAAGCGCTGACGTCTCCACGCTGAACTGTCCGATTGCGTCGGGAAAAGGCAGAGGACCGTTAGTTCCGCCCATGTAGTCGATGTTGTCGCCGCCATCCAATCGCCAGGTGACCGCATTGCCCTGCGCCCCGGCTATGGATATACCAGTGGATTGGGCAGGAAACTTGCTTCCGGTGGAGTCGCCCGGGCTTTGGCTTTGCGTGCCGCCTACCAAGGAGACCAAGCCCTCCACGGTTCGGCCATTAAGCGGCATCTCGGTCATTTCCGTGCCGTCTACGGTCTGCTTGAACGACGGGTCTTCTGTCTGAAGCGCCATCCCCTCGGCACGAACTTCTACCTGAATATTTGCACCGCCAACGGTCAGCGATGCATTGATGGCGATACTGCTGCCGACTTCCAGAACGTTGCCCGTGGACGTGTAGGTCTCAAAACGGGGAGCCTGAATTGTCAGCGTATAGGTGCCGACATTGATATTCGGGAAAACGTAAACGCCGCTCGAATCCGTCTTAGTCGAGAGCGTTACATGTGTGGACTGTTCTGTTAGAGAAACTGAGGCATTCGCGATCACTGCCCCTGTAGAATCTGTAACGGCTCCCTGAATGCTGCCGGCTCCGGCGACCTGTGAATGGGTGCGTAATGAGAACAGCAATAATGCTGCACAGCAGAAAACGGCTGCGCAGCGGCTCAACACCGTCGGCAGTTTCATACGATTAGACTTCACTGAATCCTCCAGAATTGTGGTGGGTTGTTAATTGTCTGAATAACTGTTGATTCCAATCTCATCGTTGAAAACTGGCCGGCGCGTCCATGGCGACCGAGCTCAGTTGATTCTCAGTGCAGCAACAACCTCCGAAGAACTGCGATTCCACCGGAGATCTCATTTACCAAACAGCCGGATGCTACCTACCGCTGTCGATGACGCACAAGGCACGATTAGGAAAAATATGGTGGCCCGCTTGGGTGGGTTGCGGATATGCTGAATGGACCAGCGACGAATCGTACAAATGGGCCATATCCACGCATGCGGGGCGCGCATAGACTGTCGGATGTATACAATCTGCGTCGCTGTGAATAGCATCGTTCTCAACATGCCTGTATCCATCTGCACCTTCTGCACTCTATGGAAACTTATGAAGAGGCTTTCCTGGTGCCCGGCAGCGGTCCTCAATATGATCTTTGGAATCGCGGGATCAGGTCGTCGAAGCGGCCAATACCGACGAATGTTTGGAATGGTATGGACCATTAGCGCGCTGTTCTTTGTGCCCACGTCTATACGCTTCGCATGGGCTGTCGCGGCCGATCCTGAACCAGCGATCTATCACACGGCGTCCTCTGTTCTTGCTCTCTCTCCTGAGCAGACTATCCGTCATAATCCCGCGCACTTGCGTGGAGTTGTGATTCGCTCTACCGAGTGGGGTTTTGGACTGGTGGATCGTACTGATGGAATCTGGGTGAATTACGATCACCCGGCCAAAGAGTTCGCGCCTGGAGATGAGCTTGAAGTTACCGGGGTCGCCGGAAAAGGCATGTACTCCCCTGTTGTCATTGCAAAGGCTGTCCGCAGGTTGGGGCGCGCTCCCTTGCCTCGGCCGGCACAAGTTACTTTCAAACAGCTCAGCACCGGAAATTACGACGCACAATACGTTACCCTTACCGGGATCGTGCGCTCGGCAGGTATCCGGCCGAACGTTGCCGTGTCGCAAAACTTCTGGATGAAAGTCGAGATGAAAGACGGCACTGTCTACATCGCATTCCCTCAGGAATGCGC
>JBEKGH010000088.1:0-24884 GCA_050012895.1 Occallatibacter sp. | reverse complement strand
CGGTCGGCGCCACTGTGCTCTATCTGCCGCCTTATTCGCCCGATCTGAACCCCATCGAAAAGCTCTTCGCAAAACTCAAGACACTGCTCCGAAAAGCCGCCAAACGATCTACCGAAGAACTACGGCAGGAAATCGGCGAGCTGCTCAACACCGTCACCACCAGCGAATGCGCAAACTACTTCGCCTCCTCTGGATATGTAAGCACTTAAATTAGAAACGCTCTAACCCCAGCCGCATTACGCTGCAGCACTGATACTCAGCATTGACCGATGGTGCTGCGGCCGCCATGATAGGAGGGCTCCGCCAATTTTGAGTAGCGCATGATTCGCGCTGCCTGCAACAATCAATTTGGCGTTCAGCGAGTCTGGAGTTCCCATGCATCGAACATCGAAATGGATCGGCGCGAGTCTGCTTTTTGCCGTTGGGGCCACGCCAATTTTTGCTGCGACGACAGAAGCGTTCAGAAACGAAAAGGTTGTAGTGACCGAAGAAGCTCTGGCGCCGGGTGAGCAAGAGACGGTGGCCGGCGAACACCCCAGCGTGGTGGTATTCCTGAGTGGCGATGGCGTCACGGCGCAGTTTGCCGATGGTACGGCGAAGAACGTAGCCGTGCATCGCGGCGAAGTGATCAACGAGGCCGCGGGAAGGCGAATGGTGACCAACACCGGGCACACGCCGCTCAAGCTGGTGCGCGCGGAGTTTTTGACAGCAGGCAGCGACGAAACCTGGGGCATGACCGGCCTGCCGCCAGATTACAAGGTGTTTTTTGAAGACCAGCACAGCCGCACCTACGAAATCAGAATTGCCGCGCACGCCTGGGAGCCGCAGCATACGCATCACGCGCGCGTGGTGGTATGCCTGAGCGGCGCGCAACTGGAGCACGTGCTGCCCGACGGAACCAAGCAGCCGTCGACGCTGAAGACCGACGAAGTGACCTGGCGGCAGGGGCAGACGCACACCGGCCACAACCTGGGCGACACAGATCTGTGGGTAATTGCCATCGAGCCGAAGTGAGCGCGCGCATCCGTCAGAAGCTGCGTGATAGGATTTGCGGAGACTTCGAGGAGACGATGGCTGAAGCGGTGCCGCATCGCGCCGGAATGTCCCGCAAGGAATGGATCGTCGTCGGCCTCCTCGTCTTTTCTGTCCTCGTCAATTACGTCGATCGCAGCAACCTCTCGCTGGCGATGCCACTTCTCGAGCGGCAGTTCGCGTTCTCGTCTCTGCGCGCCGGCGAATTGCTTTCTGCGTTCTTCTGGACCTACGCGCTGGTGCAGTTTTTCGGCATCGCGGGCTGGCTGACGGATCGATTTTCGGCGGGCTGGGTGCTGATGGGCGGATACCTGTTGTGGTCGCTGGCCATGGCGTGCCTCGGGCTCGCGCCCAGCTATACCGCACTCTTCGCGCTGCAACTGGTGCTGGGCATGGGCGAGTCGGTGGCCTATCCCTGTTACTCGCGCATCTTTGCCGCCATGCCGCAGGAGCATCGCGGGCGGGCCAATGCGTTCATCGACGCGGGGACCAAGCTGGGACCGGCCGCGGGCGCGTTTGTTGGTGGCGTGATCCTGGTGCATTACGGCTGGAGATTGCTCTTCCTGGTATTCGGCATCGGCGCGCTCGTCTGGCTCGTGCCGTGGTACTTCGTCATGCCGCGCGGTGGCCCGGCGGAGAGCCAAAGTGCCGGCGAGCAAGAGCAGGAAAGCACGAGCGATGGCTCGGGGCCATCCATCCTGAAGATGATTCGGCTGCGCTGCGCCTGGGGAGTGCTCATCGGCCACTTTTGCGGAAACTATTTTTACTACCTGGTGCTGGCGTGGCTGCCCACGTATCTCGTCCAGGAGGAACACCTTTCCATTCGCGCCATGTCGCGGCTCACCGCGGCGGTTTTTCTATTGATTGCCTGCACCACGGTGCTGGCGGGCTGGATCTCCGATCGCCTGATCGCGCGCGGCAATTCGCCCACGGCGGTGCGCCTCACAGTGGTCGCGGGCGGCCAGGCGATGGCCTCCGTTCTGCTTGCGCTTACCGTGGTGCATGGGCATCCCCTGATCGCGCTGGGCCTGCTGACTATCGCCTGCATCGGCCACGGCGGCTACGCGTCAAACCATTGGGCGATTGCGCAAACCCTCGCCGGACCGAAGATGGCCGGTCGGTGGTCGAGCTTGCAGAACGGCTTTGCCAATTTCTCCGGGATTGTCGCGCCCTGGCTCACGGGTTTGATTGTCGAAACGCGGGGCAGCGCTCGCCTCGCCTTCGCCGTCTCCGGTGCAGTGGCACTGGTGGGCGCGGCGTCGTGGGTGTTCCTGGTGCGGCGCGTCGAGCCGGTGCAATGGGATGCCTTGCCATCGGGATGGCGGCGCGAGTAAGAAACGCCGGACTCTTCACCTCACCGTGGCGCGTGCTTCCAGCTTGCGGAGGGACCGGATCATCTCCGCGAGCGCGGCTTTGCCGATTTCGCTCTCGAACTCCTTCTGCATGCGGTCGAGCGCTGCGATCACGCGCATGGCGCAGCGCTTGCCCAGCGGCTTGAGCGCGAGAAGATAGGCACGCGCGTCGTTGGGGTCGATCCTGCGCAGCAGCAATCCCTTGGCCTCAAGCGAAGAGATGCAGTGGCTGAGATTGCCCCGCGTGGTGGCGAAGGTTTCCGCCAGTTGCGACGGCTTGACCTGGCGAGGCGCTTCGAAGAACAGCGCGGCCAGCACCAGCGCCTCGAGAAACCCCAGGCTGTCTGCGGCCAGCACCCGCGAAGCGAGAGACTCAAAACGGCGCGCCGCGCGGTTGACGGCGAACATGGGACTTTCCCGGAGAAAAGCGTTGATGCGCATGGCGTTATGGCAAGTCTACAAGGGCTGTACCCGTCGCCCCGTGCCCCATCCTTTTCGCGTTCTGGGCGAAAAGGGTGGGAGAGCAAAAGCCTGGGCAAACCAATCCTGGGGCCGCCCCGAGAAATTGGTTTAGCAAAATTAGTTTAGCACTTCAACTATTCGCTATCGTACGAAATCATTATGAGGAAGCCACGCTCGTCGGCAATCATCAAGCAGATGCGTCTATCTCCATTGATCCCGAACGCCCGATTCCTGCTCCTGGCTGCGGTGTTGCGTGTGGCCTTTGCGCAGGATGCCGCAACTCCGCCGAAAACGCTAATCAAAGGGCCCGCAGAGACCATGGTGGTGCTGGGATCGGCCACGCCGGTGCCGCTGGCCGAGTCCCAACGCTCGGTCGACATTCTTCCCGTGCAGGGGCAGTCGCTGGCCGCCGAGTCGCCTCAGGATTTTCTTCGCGAAGACGCCTCGATTTTTCTTGAAGAGCGCGGCGCCGGCGGCGGCCAGGCCGACATCGTAATGCGCGGCGGCAGTTTCGAGCAGACCCTGGTGCTGCTCAACGGCTTTCGCGTCAACGATGCGCAAACCTCGCACCACAATCTCGACTTGCCGGTGCCTCTCGATGCCATCGATTCCATCCAGTCGCTCGAGGGCGCGGGATCCACACTCCATGGCGTCGACGCGCTGAGCGGCGTGGTCGACTTTCTCACCGCGGCGCCCGATCATGACTCGCTGTTTCTGCGCGCAGGCGAGGGGAGTTTTCAGTCGAATGAAGAAACGCTGCTGGGCGGGGCCACGCGCGGCCCCTGGAGCGGTCGCGTGGCCGCGGAGCGCAATTTCTCCACGGGATTTATGGCCGACCGCGACTACCGCAATGAAGACGCGTCCGCGGAAAGCTGGATCGGTTCGCGGCTTGGCGTTACCGATTTGATGTTTGCCGGAAGCGATCGCGCGTTTGGCGCCAACCAGTTTTACGGCGACTATCCTTCATGGGAACGGACCAAGGGCTGGTTTGCTTCGGTGCGGCAGGAACTCGGTAGCCAGACGGTGGCGGCTTTCGGCTATCGCCGTCACACCGACGAGTTCGTGCTCTTTCGCGACGATCCCGCGATCTATGAGAACAACCATATTGACGGTTCGTGGCAGGGATCGCTGCGGGAGACGCTCACGGTGCACAAGGATTCCGTTCTCCTGATGGGACTGGAGGCGGACGGCGACAGTATCCGCAGCAATAATCTTGGGCTGCATGCGCGCAATCGCGGCGCGGGTTATGTTGACCTGGACCTGCGGCCGGCGAAGCAACGCTGGAGCCTGTCGATGGGCGCGCGCGAAGAAAGTTTTTCAGGCGGAGCGAAGGCCGTGTTTTCGCCGGAGGTGGCCGGCAGCCTGCGCGTAGCGAAGCATCTGAAGCTGCGCGCAAGCGGCGGTTATGGGTTCCGGATTCCCACCTACACCGATCTCTATTATTCCGATCCCTCGACGCTGGGCAATCCGAACCTCAAGCCGGAGTCGGCCTGGTCGAGCGATGCCGGCGCGGATTGGGCGCCATCGGCAAAGCTCACGCTCTCGGCAACTGGATTCTACTCACAGCAGCACGACACCATCGATTACGTGCAGAGCGCGACGGTTCCGAATCCATATCTCCCCGCCGGCTGCCCGGCCAACATCTGGTGCGCGACTAATCTGAACGGTCTCGGTTTTTCCGGCGTCGAAACCAGGTTCACGTGGATTCCGAAGAAGTCGCAAACCGTGCGCATTGCGTGGACCGGATTACACGGCGGGCAAAACGCGCTGCACGGGCTCGAATCGGAGTACGTATTCAATTACCCGGTCCAGAACATTCATGCTTCGTGGAGCTGCGCACTGGGCCGCGACTTTGTCCTGACCAACGCCGTCGAAATTGCAGAGCGCTATCAGCAGACCGTGTATCCGGTGTGGAACGCCACACTCACCCACGACACGGGAAAGCTGCGGCCTTATCTGCGGCTCACGAACCTGAGCAATACCGGGTACCAGGAGATCACGGGCGTCAATATGCCGCCGCGCACGATCATGGGCGGGGTGGCGCTGCAACTGGGACGTTAATCCGGCCGCGCCAGAAGATTCTCTTGCGCCGTGCGCAACGAATTCTGCTACCTTTTACACGTGCCGCGGCAACCCGCGCGCAACACATAGGAGATGAGCCATGAGTCTTGCAGAAAATCACCACAAGATTCACTACATCGAGTTGGCGGCCAGCGATGTGGCGCGCGCCAAGCAATTCTATTCGACCGTTTTCGGCTGGGAGTTCAAGGACTGGGGGCCGGAGTATATTGACTTCGCCTCCGAAAGCGGCGGCATCGCCGGGGGCTTTCGCCTGCGCAAGCCGGAGGAGACCAGCGGGAGCGCCGCGCCGCTCGTTGTGCTCTACTCCAAGGATTTGAAAGCCACGGAAGCGGCCATTATCGCGGCGGGCGGCGCCATCGTTGTGCCCACCTTCGAGTTTCCCGGCGGACGGCGCTTTCACTTCTCCGACGGAGTAGGTAACGTGCTGGCCGTGTGGTCGGAATAAGAAAAGCAGCGTCCTCAAATTCGCCCTCAAATCCGCCCGCGAAACTACGATCCATTTTGTCGTACCGCGGGAGGGGTTCCGACGTGCGCCTATCTTGTTTCGTGAAGAAGTGGTGAAGGATCGCGCTTCGCGGCACATCTGCACTGCGCTGCCCGATGAAGAACGCGGGCAGGCTCTGGCCACGCCGTTGGTGAATTAAGCGGCCTCTTTCGCGGTTCTAAGGGCATCAAACCGCAAAAGGAGCCGGAACGAACCCCTTGCCATGCAACACCTTAAGGGGCCGGACTAAATTTGAGTTAAAACTTTCTAAAGTTACAGTACAATCCAAACAAACATTCGCTAAAAAGCGGAGTTCTTATCAGGATTTTCCCAAATCTGTGTGTACGTATTGCTCTAGTCGCGTTGCCGGTTGTGGCGGGCTGCCTCGTGCTGTCTCGCGCCTGTATGGCGCAAACGCCGGGACAGAGTGCGGCGCAGGCCCCACCGGCCAATCCCAGCGCCGCGCCGTCGGGCGCCTTCAAACTTCCAAACGCGCCAGAAAACACCATCACACTCGGCGGTGGTGTGCAGCCGGCCGTTTCGGCGATCGCGATCAAGCCGAAAACGGCGCCTGTAATGATTAACGGGCGGCCGTACGTGCGCCCCACGCCAAGAGAACAGTTTGACGACTATGCGAAAAACACCTACGGCTGGCCGGCGCTGGCGTTTACGTCGGTGCGCGCCGCAGTTGCCCAGGGCAGAGGCAAGCCCGAGGAGTGGGGGCAGGACTGGCCGGGCTTCGGGCAGCGATTCGGCAGCGCGAGTGCCACGACTGCGATCGATGGCAATGTGCGCTATGGCATGGAAATGCTCTTCAAGGAAGACATGCGTTACATTCCTTGCCACGGCTGCTCTGTGCACAGGAAAATCGAAAACGCGCTGCTGGCCGAGGTCACGGCGCGGCACGATACGAACGGGCACAGATTTTTTACGCTCACGCCGACCCTCGCCGACATGTCCGGCCCGATGATCGCCAACAGTGTCTGGATTCCCGGTCACACCACGATCAATGGCTTCTATGGTTCACGGTTGATCTTCGCCTACCGCATCGGCGGGCACTTGTTCACGGAGTTTGTGCTGGAGCGCCGCCACCACGATCCCAAGCTGCCGGACTAATCAGTAGTTGCGGGTAACCCACCCAATCCGCGCTGTTTGGAACAAACGCAGCGGATAGGGTGGGGGACCGAGCCCTAATTCACCGGCGGCGGAAGCTGCAGCGGCTTGCGCGGCCCGAGCTCTTCGCGAACCAACGTCAATCCCAGAAGCCAGCGCTCAAACTTGTCGGAAAGACGTGCGAAAAGCGGCGCCTCTTTCTCGTACTCGAAGAGATTGAACTGGCTGACGATGAAATAGCTCTCCTTGCCCGCGCGGATGAGCTCGGCAAGGCTCGGCGAATGATGGCGAAGACGGCGCCTGGATCCCGCGGCCTCAGGGTACATGCCGGCCACAAACAACGCGTAGTCGCCGATGTGTTTGCGCAGCGCGCGTTCGGCGTCGAACGACGGTGCGGAGCCGTTCACCGGGTCGGCGGCGCGCTCCATCTCCTCCAACTCTTCGATGGCGCGGCCCGATTCATCGCGTATGCGGTAAAGATTTCCGGCATCGGAGAATTGGCACAGCAAACCCGCAACGTAACTAGTCACGTCGGGATCGTGAAGTCCCAGCTTTCCCTCGTAGCTGTTGCGGACCGCCTGCTGAAAGAATGGTTCGAGCGGATGAGTCTGCGTCTGCATACACACCTCCCGTGCGCGGAATCTAAGAGTTTTTCCGTGTCCTGCCGCTGCGGCTGAGCGCAAGCAGCCTGTTGATTTGAGGGCCCCGGCTGTTCCAAGTGGCGCTGCGCGGGGAAGTTGCCGGCCGGGCCCCATTTACATGGCTGTAACACTGAGCTTACCGGAAGAGTTGCGTTGGTCAAGAGGAGACGGACAACTTTGTTAGCAGACGTGTAACTCGATTGCAAACAGACCGAGCCAGGAAGCGGCAGATCTCAAGCGGGGAACAAAAAAGGCAGCCGCGCGGGCTGCCTTTCTGATCCCTGACTTATGGCCGTCTCTCAACCTTCGCAAAGAACGTCGCAGATCAGGCTCGGAAGCTTTTTTCTGAAACCTGACCCCTGAAACCTGACCCCTGTCTTTTACACCGCCGCAGGCGTGCGCGATTCGAGCTCAGCCAGCCGCTTTGCCAGGAGCGTCTCCAGCTTGACCAGCGCGGCCGAGAAGCCTTCAATGCCTTCCTTCAATTTGTCATTTGCCATGCGATCGGCGGCGTGCATGCGGTCGAAGGTCGCCTTGTCCATGGTGATTCTTTCCATCTGCAAGGTCTTGGCGGTTTCAGCCGAAAGCTTGCGCGGCAGATCGCCCTGCGTCGATTCGAGCTCAGCCAGCAACTGCGGCGAAATGGTGAGCAGATCGCACCCGGCCAGTTCCTTGATCTCGCCGATGTTGCGAAAACTCGCGCCCATCACCACGGTCTTGTAGCCGAATTTCTTCAGGTAGTTGTAAATGCTCGTCACCGACTGCACACCGGGATCGTCGGCGCCTTCGTAATCCTTGCCCGTGTCCTTCTTGTACCAATCGAGAATGCGGCCCACGAAGGGCGACATGAGCGTGGCGCCCGCATCGGCGACGGCAATGGCCTGGTGCAGCCCGAAGAGCAGTGTCAGATTGCAGTGAATGCCCTCCTTTTCGAGAACCTCGGCAGCGCGAATGCCCTCCCAGGTCGACGCGATCTTGATCAGCACGCGATCCTTGCCGATGCCTTCCTTGGCGTACATGCCGATAATGTCGTGCGCCATGTCAATGCTCTTCTCGGTGTCATACGAAAGGCGCGCGTCGACTTCTGTCGAGACGCGGCCGGGGATGATGGCCAGAATTTTCTTGCCAAAGGCCACGGCCAGCCGCTTGAACGCGAGGTTGGCCACGGCCTGGTCGGTGGCGCCTTCGCCCAGCTCGTTACGCGCGTCCTTCAGCACACCATCCACAATGGGCTGATACTGCGGCATCTGCGCCGCGGCCGTGATCAGAGAGGGATTGGTGGTCGCGTCCTGGGGGTGGAATTTTTCCATCGCTTCCATGTCGCCGGTATCGGCGACGACGACCGTGTATTGGCGTAGCTGTTCGAGCAGATTCTGCGGCATAAATCCTCCTCAGGGGAATGCGAAGGGCACCTTACGGCACCAGTGTACCTCTTCTTTAGGATGCACCGCGTGAAGGCCGGTTGCATTAAAGCTAGACGTCCTTGTGAGGGTTACCCCATCCTAAACGCGTTCTTTGCGTCTAGGGTGGGAGCGATTTCCAAGTGTCGAGCCCCCTACGTCATTTCAGCTTCCACCGTGTTCGCGAGCACACCGAGGCCGGCAATGGAAACTTCAACGCGATCGCCTGGCTTGAGCGGTCCCACGCCGGATGGAGTTCCGGTAAGAATCAGGTCGCCCGGCTCCAGCGTGAAAGCCGCGCTAATATAGCGGAGCAGAAGCGGCACAGAAAAGATGAAGTCGTGCGTGGAAGCCTGCTGGCGCAGCTCGCCATTGACGCGCGTCTCGATGGTCACGCCGACATCGAGATCCAGCTCATCGCTTACCACCGGGCCGACAGGGCAAAACGTGTCGAAGCCCTTGGCGCGCGCCCACTGCACGTCCTTCTTTTGCAGGTCGCGTGCGGAGATGTCGTTGGCCAGCGTGAATCCGCGCAACACCTCGCGCCAATCGTCATCGGGCTTTAGATTGCGTGTGCGCCGGCCGATCACCAGCGCCAGCTCCCCTTCGAAGTCAACTCGTTCCGACACAGCAGGCAACACCACCACACCGCCCGGCCGCTCAAGCGACGACGGCGGCTTGAAGAAGAGCAGCGGCTCAGCAGGCATTTCATTGCCCAGCTCCTTTACATGCTCGCGATAGTTGCGGCCCACGCAGATAATTTTCGACGGCGTGACGGGCGGAAGAAGTTCCGCTGCGCTCATGGGAATCGCTTCGAAGTTGGAGCTTAAGGGAGACGCGCTTCCATGCTCGACACGGTATTGCAGGTCTTCCTCGGGCGCCTCGATCAAGTTCACGATCTGCACCCTTCCGCCACGCTTTTCGACAGCGCCGTACTGGGCTTGACCACCATAGAGGAATCGGCAGTATCTCATGAGACCTCCCTTTGTTCGCATCATAGTGATGCGGTCATCCTGAGCGAGTCCCCGCAGCGACGAGTCGAAGGACCTGCATTTCGGGCCTCGACTCAAGCTATGAAGTTCCGGAAAAATACACTAGGGCCCCGGAACCGTCTCCTCGGCCTCGGCCGAACGCGCGCTCTCGTGCCCCTGCTGATCGACTGCGCTTACCGCATACCGATAGGTGTGGCCGGGTTGCACGTTCGCATCGTGATAGTCGGGCGCGGCCACCGGCTGCGCAGGCGAAATGCGCTGCAAGCTGCTTTCCGTCTGCTCTGCTTCGCGCCGGTAGACGATGTAACCCGCCAGATCGGCCTCAGTGTTCGGCTGCCAGTTCAAGTCGATCGCAGGTCCAGCGCCCACCGCACCTGCAGTTGCCACAGCCGCCAATCCTCTGGGCACGGCCGGAGGAAACACGTTGACGGCCGCAATACGCACGGGACCAGAAAGTGGCCCGGCGAGCTCGAGAGTTTCTCCGTTGACCGTGACGCGTGCCACGCGTTGCGCACGATACTCATAGGTCCCGCCAAACTGGATGCTGCTGTCGAGAGCCTGGTCGACGTACGGGCCGGGCTCGACGAGGAGAGTACGCTCCAGCGGTTCGGGACGCGGAGCGAGCCGGCCCTGTGTGGACCTTGTCGGCGCAGGCGGTGAAACCAGCTTGCGCACCAGCCGCACCGCCACGGGTGCTTCCGCAGGCGGCGCGGGCATCCATTGCAGCAGAACTCCGTCCCGGCGCATTTCGGCTGCCAGGCCGTTGACTGCGGTAGGCGCCTCGCCCGCGAGAATTTGCGCCCCATTTGAAAGCCCGGCTGTCCGCCCCTTGCGATTGTCCAGCTCAACGAAATAGGTGAGCACGCGCGGCGCGTCCTCAGCCAGCGCCGGCGGCAGCGTGTCAGTGAATGTGACATCGGCGTCCGGGGCGAGTTCGATTTTTGCGGCTGCGGAACAACCGGCAGCAACGCTCTCATTCCGGCAGATGCGCACCGTCACGTTGCCCTTCAGCAGCACCTTGTCGGTGTCTCTCTTCGGCATGCTCCAGGTGAGCGCCACCTGTTTGCCGGTGCGCACAGCGGAGAGATCGGTGACGCGATCGGGAAGTTGCAGTGAGGGCGGCTGCGGCGCGCCGGGCATGCCACAGCCGGCGAGGGCCACGCCGCTGGACAGCAAAACAAATGCAAGCGCCGCGCGGCGCGCCGGGCCGGACATCTGCAGGCTTTTCATTCACCTCCGATTCTATCGGACCGCCGCTCCATCCTCGCCGCAACGATTCGCGCCTTGCCGCTAACCTTCGCGTTGTTGTATTTTTGAACGCGTTCCCTGAAAGGACCGAGTTCAGTGCTCATCTTCTGCGCGATCCTCGCCATTTTTGTCTACGGAATGATCGCCGCAATGCTGGGCACGATCCTGCCCGACTTGTCGGACCGTTTCCACCTGACCCCGTCGCAGAACGGCGCCATCGCCTTCGCACAGGCTTTGGGATTGATGATCGCATCGCTTGCCGTGGGTCCACTGCTCGATAGCGAAGGCGACAAGATCGGTCTCATTCTCGGTCTTGCCTGCATCGCACTCGCTCTTTTTCTGCTGCCGCGCGCCAGCAGCTTCCGCGGCATCGTGGCCCTGCTCTTCCTTCTCGGAGGAGGCGGCGGCATTGTTGTCACCGGAGCCAACGCGCTGGTGAGCGGCGTGAGCGAGATCCATCGTGCCACCGCACTCAACCTCGTCAATCTCTTCTTTGGCCTCGGCGGCCTCGCCACGCCTTTTATTTCAGCCAATCTATTTCAGCGCAAATGGGGCCGTCTCTGTTACTCGGTCGCCGTGCTCACGGTTGTGGCGCTGGCCGTGCAGTGCTTTACGCAAATGCCGGCCCCGGCCGCCACATCGGGCTTCGTTCTGTCCCAGGTCGGGCCCATCCTCGGCCGTCCTCTGCTCTTGATGCTGGGATTTTTCCTTTTCCTCTATGTTTCCTGCGAAGTGGGTGTATGGAATTGGCTGCCACGCCACTTGATCGCGCGGGGCATTCCGGAGGCGCGGGCGCTCAACATCCTCTCGCTCGGATTTGCGCTCGGTCTGCTCCTTGGGCGCGTTGGCGTGTCACCCATCCTCATCCATGTACCCGCCATCGAAGTCACACTGGCCGCCTCTATTGCCATGGCAGTCTCAACATTTCTCATGCTGCGGACCGATAAGCCCACAGTCGCCGCGGCGCTCGTCTTCGTTGCCGGCTTGTCGATGGCTCCGGTCTTTCCCACCGTGCTTGCCATTACCGGCACAGTATTTCCGCAAATGACAGGCACCGCCATCGGCTTTGTCATCACCTGCGGCTGGGCCGGCCTCGCCGTGAGCAGCCGATTGATCGGCGCCATTGCCGGCGGCGATCCACTGCGCCTAAAAAAAGCGTTGTTGCTGATCCCTGCGTTTGCGGTGATGATGGTGATTTTGAATCTGGGAATCTGGTCGGTAATGCATTAGGCAGAAGGGCTGAGCGCCGAACAGGACGGGATGGAGCGACAAGACGGGATGTAGCGCCGGTCTCCTGACCGGCTGTCGTGCGGGCGTCCACGCCCGCACTCCACCTTGACTAAACAGCATTTAGGCTAAATTCTTTTCAGATTCGCGAACTTTTCCATCAGCTTCTTGACGCCGTGACGGGCAAACAGCACTGTCAGCTTGGCGTCTTCGCCGTCGCCCTCGCGCAGTAGCACGGTGCCTTCGCCGTACTTGGCATGCATCACGCGCTGGTTCTTTTTCAATCCCGTTGCGCCGTTGGCCGTGGGAATGTCCATCGCCTGCCGCGCGAACGTGCCTGGGCGGCCGCCGCCGGATTTGCTGCCAAAAAAGCGCGCAATATTGTCGAGGCTGCGCTCCGGTGGCGCTTGCGCGCTTTTACTCTTTGCAGCAGATGCCGGCGCAAGGCTGCGCGGGATCTCCTGGCTTTCATCTTCATAGTTGAAGTGCGCGCCTTCGGAGTCGCCGCCGAGCTGGCGGCGGCGGCCCGCTCCGTATGCGGACGAATAGGCAGGAGTGGCCTGCGCTGGGCTACGTCCGCCGAGATTTTCGACGAGCTGCGAGGGCACCTCCTCCAGGAAGCGCGAAGGAATGCTCATCTCGGGCACGTCGTTGCCGTAGCGGCGGCGATAGTGGGCGCGCGTCAGGATGAGTGTGTTCATGGCGCGCGTCATGCCTACGTAGCAGAGGCGGCGCTCCTCTTCGAGATCTTCCGGACTGTTCAGCGTGCGCGAATGCGGGAACAAGCCTTCCTCCAGGCCGGCGAGAAACACCAGGGGAAACTCCAGTCCCTTGGCTGCGTGCAGCGTCATCAGCGTGACGCGGGCATTGGGATCGAACTGATCGGTGTCGGAGGCCAATGCGGCATGGTCGAGGAATTCGGCAAGTGTTTCACCGCGCTCCTCGGCGTCGTGCGCGGCGTTGGCCAGCTCCTTCAGGTTCTCGACGCGACTGAATGCCTCCGGCGAGCCCTCGGTTTCAAGCGCCTTGATGTAGCCGGTGCGGTCGATAAGGAAGCGGATGAGCTCGGGCAGCGTGGCCGAGTCTCCCGGCGTTCGAAACCCGCTCCGCGGTTCCGGGTTTTGGTCGGCATCGGCGCCCGAACCGGCGTTCTCCGCAGGCATAACGAGGAACGGCCTCTTCGGCGTGTTGTCGGCGCTCGAAAAATGTGAAGCATCTAACAGCGGAATCTGGTTTTCATCGCCGCCAAACTGTGCCTCGGCGCTTTCAAGCTCCGGAGCCGTATCGCCTGCCGGCTCCGCACCAAAACCGAAGCTGGTGTCGGCATCGGCGGCCTGGGATTCGGCAACATCCGCAGCGAGCTTGCCGGCGAAATCGGGATCCATCATGGCCTGGGCATCGAGAATGAGCTGGCGGAAGGTGTCGAGCGCTATGGAAGCGCGTGAGGGGATGAGCCGATTCGCAATGGCCGCGGCCGTAGCTTCCCAAGTCGAAACCCCGGTCTCGAGAGCCAGCCGCTCCACGGTTTCGAGCGTCGTCTTGCCGATGCCCCGCGTCGGCGTATTGATGATGCGCTGCAGGGCCATCGAGTCGTGCGGATTGCGCACCAGCCGCAGATAGGCGAGCAGGTCCTTGATCTCGGCGCGTTCGTAAAAGCTGAATCCGCCCACCATGGTGTAGCTGATGTTGTACCGGCGCAGTGCTTCCTCCACCAGGCGCGACTGCGCGTTAGTGCGATAGAGCACCGCTGCCGCCCCTCCGGGGCTTTGGGCCTCGGAGGAGTTTTGCTGCTGACGCTGAAACGCCTGAATCTTGTCCGCGATGAACAGTGCTTCGTTTTCGCCGTCGGGCGCTTCGTAGTAGCCGATGAGCGAGCCGCCCTGCCGCTCGGTCCACAACTTTTTGCCCTTGCGGCGCAGGTTGTTGGCGACTACAGAGCCGGCCGCTTCCAAAATAATCTGAGTCGACCGGTAGTTCTGCTCCAGGCGAATAATCGTGGCATTGGGAAAGTCCTTTTCGAACTCGAGAATGTTGCGAATGTCGGCGCCGCGCCAGGAATAGATGCTCTGGTCTTCATCGCCCACCGCGCATACGTTCTTGTGTTCGTCGGCCAGCAGCTTCATCAGCTCGTACTGCGGGCGGTTGGTGTCCTGGTACTCGTCGACCAGCAAATATTTGTAGCGGCGCTGGTAGCGCTCGCGCACCTCGCCCGACGCCTTGAGCACACGCACTGCATCGAGCAGCAGATCGTCGAAGTCCATCGCGTTGTTCTTGAGCAACTCGTCCTGGTAGGCCTTGAAGATGTGCGCAATTCGTTCGCTGTTCGGATCTTTCGAGCCAAGAAAATAATCCTGCGGGTCGACCATGTGATTTTTGGCCCAGGAAACGCGGCCCAATACAGTGCGCGGCGTGAGCTGCTTGGTGTCGAGCCCCATGCGCTTCATGATCTGTTTCATCAGGCTCTGCTGATCGTTCTCATCGAAAATCGTAAAGGCGCGCGTGTGGCCATGGTTGCCGGTCTTCAACACTTCAACGTCGCGGCGCAGGATGCGCACGCAAAGCGAGTGAAAGGTGGAGATCAAGGGCTTGGCGAGAGACGAGTGGCCCAGCAGCTGATTCACGCGTTCGGCCATTTCGCCGGCGGCCTTGTTGGTAAATGTGACAGCCAGGATCGCGTCGGGCGCGACATTCTTTTCCTGAATGAGCCAGGCGATGCGGTGCGTGATCACCCGGGTCTTGCCCGATCCGGCCCCGGCCAGGATGAGCAGAGGACCGTCGGCGGCCTCGACCGCGGCGCGTTGTTCGGGATTGAGATGGGCGAGGAGCGGGTGCAAGGCGTCGTATCCGGCGGGAAGGTTCCTGAGACTAGTTTATCGTTCGGACCGTGAGCGGCCCTGTGGGAGGTTGACAACGCAGGTTTGTCCGGAAGAAGCAGGGCCGAAGCCGAATAATGATCAAATTGTCTAAAATAGACAAAATGATCAAAATAGACAAATTGATCATTCTCCCCTAGAATTGAACTTATGACCACCGTCTCCGCAACCCAAGCCAAGCAACGCTTCGCCGAACTGATTGATGCTGCGCAGAGGGGCCCCGTGCGTATCCAGCGGCATGGCCGCGATGTGGTTGTGCTAACTTCGGCGGAGGAATACGATCGGCTGCGCGAGGATCGTTGGGCAGAATTCAATCGTTTGGCAGCTATTGCCGCCGAGCAAGCCAAGGCGAACGGACTTACCGAAGAAATCCTGGCAGAGATTCTGGCTGATTGATGTCGCGTGAGGAACGGCTGGACGCAGAGCGGATAGTTCTCGATACAAACGTCGTGGTGAGCGGCCTTGTTTTTTCCGGTTTTGTTCCGGCGAATGCGCTGCTCAAGGCCCAACAGGGAATCGTTCTCTCATCGGACGCAACGCGGCTTGAGCTCATTCAGGCTATGAGCCGGGGCCGATTCGATCGATACATTGAGCGGGGAATCCGTCAGCGATTGACTGCTCAGTACTTGAATGCAACCGAGTTGATCGGCATTCCGGCGCCCATCCGCGCCTGCCGCGATCCGCGCGACGACAAGTTTCTGGAAGTGGCAGTACACGGACGAGCCGATGCGATTGTGACGGGAGACTCGGACTTGCTGGCTCTCCATCCTTTTCGCGGCATCGAGATTCTCACGCCTGCCGATTACCTGGCGCGAAAGTGATTCCGGCAGCGCTTCCGAAGCCAGATTTCTTAGCTGCGCCGTTCACGCGCTGCGCTTTTGCGCGTTAACGTAAGCGCGAAGCACGGCACTCATTCGCGTGAGGTGGCCTTTACCCCGCGCCCTGAACCACTCCACCACATCGCGATCGAGGCGCAGGTGAACGGAGGTCTTGCCGCTCGGCATGACGACATGCGCGGACTTCCAGAAATCCTCGCCAAGGGACTGCGCGCGCGGGGCGTCGCGGCGGGTAGGATCTTCGCCGCGCCCGCGAAGAGCCTCGACCTCACTGAGGGTGTATCTCACGATAGTAGGCTTCTTCTTCATTCTTGCGTGCCCTTCGGACGCTGATAATGCGGACCGGATTTTCAGCGCGCCAATCGAGAAATGATGGGCCGAATACGCAGAATTTGCTATACTTATTATGTCCCGAGAGGGGTGGTCCCTCCCGGGAGTTTGGCTACCTCGCGAGAAGTAGCGCCAGGACGAGGATCACGAGAGCCACCACGAACCGCCAGTCAATGGCGATGCTAATGGCCACTCGAGTCCAGGACGATTTCTCATCCAATCGCCCTCACCTCCTTTGCGTTGGCACGGCCCGCAGGTCGTTCTCAGCGGCCTGCGGACCGACGATCCGACCTTCCGGATCGATCCTTCGCCACCGCTTCCCACGCACGCAAAGAAAGCGCGATCAGTTTATAGACATGATTTTGATTGGGAGCGTGCGAGCCGTCACACGCGTTGGCCGTGTGCGTTTTCAGGTCTCAGGATCGAGGCCCGCGGCATCAGACGCAAACGCGACGCGGATGTGGACGCTATTTTGCGACCTTACCTCTTGCCGTCCAAAGTCGGAGCACACGATCCGCGTGCTCGACGTTGGGGATTGGCCTTGTCCTCGGACTTGGCTGGTCGAGGCTCGGCTCGAATGTCCTCAACTTCCTTCGAAACAAACTGAGTGGCATGGGCTCGCCGTTTTTGGGCGATTCCAGCATTAGTAAGACGTACTTCTTGCCGCGGTCGGATACCCATTGTTCTTCTGAAAGCAGTCTGGCTGGAGGCCCAACTTCGCGTGCGTTGCCATCATGTGTGCAGTCGACGACCCAATCTCCTTCACGAAGCCATCGCAGTCCCTTGGGTTTCCGGGCGTATCGGATCCATCGAACTTCGGTGCTCTCAGGAGTGCTAAGCTTCTTCGCGACCTTTGCCTCGACCTTCTCAATTGATTCGCGTTCGATGTCGCGGAGGATTAATTCACGCAGTCCTCCTATGAACCATAGCTTCGCTTCGCGCACTCTCCTTGTGCTACGCGCCTTTGGCGCATGCCTTTCAATAGCCGCTTTGAATCTGGGAGGCTTGTACTCCTTGACACATTTAGCTAGGTATTCCCTACCAACTGGTTCCGTGCAAAGCTTGTCGAAAAAGTCAATTGCTCGTTTAACTGCCGCTGGGTCGTTCGTGATGATCCCGGCCTCGTCGAGGACGGAACTCGAATTAGTGGACGCGTTGGCAGAACTGGCGATCACCGTGTGGCCGGCAATCACGAATTTCGCGTGCAAGGAAGCGCGGCTGAACAGCTTTACCCCCCGCCTTGCCAACTTCTGTAAAGCCTTGGGATTTGTCACCCCCTGTCTAACGGCTGCGAGGCTGAGGTCCACGATGAGGCAATCATCTCGTTTCAGTGGTAGAAGGGCCGGTCCAGCCTTTCCAAAATAGGCGATTGCCGCTCGTACGCGGCTCGAAGTCTTTGCAAGGGTATGCAGTTTCTCCCATAAATCAGCGTTTGCTATGAAGCGGCTCGTGTGGTTCATAGGGGTGGGTGGACCGCCATTTTGGGCCTCAACTAATGCCAACTCTAGTACTACAGTTGTATTGTATTTGGCCGGACGATAGAGGCCCGGGCCTAAAGGCCGTTTCCTTTTGACCTGTTTTCAGGGGCCTGAAGGCCCCTGCTCCCTCCGAAATCCTTAACTCCAACTGTAGTACTAGAGCGTAAAGCGAGGGCTGGGCAAGGCATTTCTCCGTCTGGGATTCAGCCGAGCTTGATCGCCTTGTGAATTCTGCCATAATGGGCCGATGACCTACATTGTGGCTTACTCGCCTCGCCGAACGGGCGGTCGGATTTCGGAAGCGGTCTATCCGAATGCGCAAGAGGCGTGGAAAGCTGTTCTGGATCTGGAAGCCAGCGATGAAACGATAAGGCACATAAGAGCCCCTTGGGGCGGCGAGATTGGGAAGGACGAATTGCAAATGTTTGCCGAGGAAGAGGGACGAGCCGTTAACCCTTAATTAAACTGAAACACCACTTGTCATTTGCAATCCCGGGACCAATTCGCTATCATCAGTTACATATGCGCGGGGAATCCCTGCGCAGTCAATTGCACCACGGCTATTGAGCGTGGGCCTGGCGGCTAACGCTCCCGTCAAAAGCGGGCTGGCAAAAGCGGTGGGAGACGAGGGAAGCATGGCAACTGGCAAGAATATTGCGAAGGCGCGCGCCGCGATCACCAAGCCGGTGTATCCGCTGCCTGAAGCAGTCAATCTCCTGAAGCAAGTGAAGTACGCCAAGTTCGACGAGACCGTCGATCTGACGATGCGTCTGGGTGTGGATACGCGGCACGCCGACCAGATGGTTCGCGGCACGGTAGTGCTGCCGCACGGACTGGGCAAGACCAAGACTGTGGCCGTGATCGCCACCGGCGACCGCCAGAAGGAAGCTACTGCAGCCGGCGCGGATTTCGTTGGCGGCGAAGAAATGGTCGAGAAGATCCAGAAAGAAAACTGGACCGCCTTCGACGCGCTGATCGCGACGCCCGACATGATGAAGGTGGTGGGCCGTCTGGGCAAGGTGCTGGGACCGAAGGGTCTGATGCCCAACCCCAAGACCGGAACCGTGACCATGGATGTGGCCGCGGCGGTGAAAGAGATCAAGGCCGGCAAGGTGGAGTTTCGCGCCGACAAGACCAGCCTGGTGCATGTGCCGGTGGGCAAGCTGAGTTTCGAGCCGCAAAAGCTCATCGACAACGCAACCACGGTGATCGCGTCGATTGTGCGCGCCAAACCCGCGGCAGCCAAGGGCAAGTACATCAGGAGCGTCACGCTGAGCTCGACGATGGGCCCGGGCGTTCCGCTGGATTCGGCAGTAGCCGACGCGGCGGGCAAGCACTAAGCGTAGCGGTCAGTGATCAGTTTTCAGTGGTCAGTTGAGATTTTGGGCAAACGGGCTGAGTTGCTGACCGAGAGAAATTTGAAAACGAATTTTGAATAGGGCGCACGATGATGCGCTTGGACAGGGACTGAGGTCCGGAGACGAAGGATTGGGGCCGGAACGCGTGGCTACTGATCACTGACAACTGACCACTGATCACTGTGCGGAGCACAAAATGGCAATTTCAAGAGCGAAGAAGGCGGAGAAGGTGAAGGGGCTGGCGGCGGAGCTGCAATCCTCGACCACCGCAATTATCGGCACCTTTAACAAGCTCACGGTGTCAAAGGACTACCAGCTGCGCAAGGTGATCCGCGAGGCCGGCGGCAAGTATCGCGTGGTGAAGAACAAACTGGCCGCGATTTCGGGCACGGGCACGCAGGTTGAGGCCGCGCTGAAGGGCTTGAAGGGCGTGAACTCAGTGGCATTCACCGCAGGCGATCCTGTGGCGCTGGCCAAGGTCTTCGCCAAATGGGCCGGCGAGAACGCGGCGGAGTTCCATTTCAAGTTGGGCATTGTCGACGGCAAGCTGCTCACCGTGGACGATGTAAAGGCTCTGGCCACGATGCCGGGCAAGGAAGAGATCTTCTCGAAGCTGCTCTACCTCATCAATGCTCCGGCGCAGCGCCTGGCCACAGTCATCAACGCCACGGGCCGCGATTTGGCAGTGGTCCTGAACCAGGGCGTTGAGAAGGAAAAGTTTGCGGCGGCGTAAGGCCGTAGTTCGCAGTTCATAGTTCACAGATTTCGGCGGCGCCGAGAACTACGAACTAAGAACTGTGAACTCAAAAACAGGTATTCAGCTGCACCACAGTCGGATGGGGCGCGGGTCTGGCGCATCGGAAACCACTGCGTGGGGCAGCCTTTTGGACGAGAGCATACGAAGTAAACACGAAATCAAACGATTTTTGATTGGAGACGAAAAATGGCGGATATTGCACAGTTGGAAGAACAGATTGTAAGCCTGAGTCTGCTGGAAGCGGCGGCTCTGGTGAAGAAGCTGGAAGAGCGGCTTGGCGTTTCGGCAGCGGCAGCGGCCCCGGTGGCCGTGGCAGCGGCCGGCGGCGGCGCGGCGGCTCCGGTAGCCGAGGAAAAGACCGAATTTCAGGTCATTCTGAAAGATGCTGGCGCCAATAAGATCAACACCATCAAGGCGGTACGCGAAGTGACCTCACTCGGTCTGAAGGAAGCCAAGGACCTGGTGGACGGCGCTCCCAAGGCCATCAAGGAAAACGCGACCAAGGATGAGGCCGAGGCCATCAGGAAGAAGTTTGAGGGCGTGGCCACCGTCGAGGTCAAGTAAGCGGCACGAGACTTGCAAGGGGCGCCGGGACGCGCTACCATGTAAGTTGCGCGTCTCTGCGACTTCCGTCCGGATTCATACCGGAGGGTGTAGCGGGACGGAGTACGGTGTGGCTTGATTTGCACACCAGCTTTTGTGGCCGGGTGGTCCTTTAAGAGCCTCCAGGCGTTGTGACTTGGCTTCGCCAAGTTGTTTTTGATCAACGGTTTCCTCTGAGGTCAGACAGAGCGGCCGTTGAAGTTGGTCGGGTAGCTGGCAATTCGCGGCGGAAGCGGATTTTGCGATCGGCGAGGGCAATGGTAGAAAAATCGAGTGGGAGCACAGGCATTGAGCTGCGCTCGTGAGGCATTGCGTCCTTACGGGCTTTTCGTGTCTTCCTGCTGTCCTGCAAGGAGAATTTTGGTTTCTCCGGCAGGCTGAAGCGCACAACTTTCCTTTACGGTTCGACCCTGATTCCGGAGTCTGCCGTCGTGCTCGCTTCTCCCATTTGTGCGCAGTCTAGCGCACCTGCCCGCTGCACGCAAGATCAACCGCGAATTTGACCGAGCTTTCACCGGAACCCGCCTGATCCGGGTTCATTTCGGGACGCCCCCGAAGGCAAGTTTCGACGCGAAATTCGACGCGAGTTTCGCATCGAGCTTCGAAGCAAGCCTCCCTGGCGTGCCAGCAACGTAAACGCGGAACTGAAATCTCGAGTTTCGCTCATCAGAACCTTCGATTCAATTCGGTATCTTGCTGGCGCCACTGAGACTCGGGCGCCGGCCCGGCGCGGCCACTCAAAAAACAGGGCAGGCGCCGCAACGACGAGGCTCAGGAGTGATCATGCCTAACGAGAAGCGCGCGATTCGCAGCCGACTCGATTTTTCCAAAATTCCCACTGCAACCCAGATTCCCAACCTGATTGAAGTGCAGCGCCGCTCCTACGAGCGGTTCCTGCAGATGGACAAGCTGCCCAACGAACGCGACGACTCGGGGCTGCAGTCGGTGTTTGTGTCGGTGTTTCCGATTACCGACTTCCGGGGCATCTCGCAGCTGGACTTCGTGGACTATGCGATCGGCAACTGGGAATGCAAGTGCGGCCACCTGAAGGGCCTGCACCACCTGAGGACGGCCTGCGTCCATTGCGGGGCCATGGTGATTACAAATCCCTTCCTGCCCGGCGACGTGCTCTGCCAGAAGTGCGGCACCTACAACAAGAACACGCCTGACTTCTGCAACAAGTGCGGCGACCCCGTGAGCCTGCAGCTCAAGTACGACCAGCAGGAGTGCGAGGAGCGCGGCATGACCTTCTCCGCGCCGCTCAAGGTCACCGTCCGGCTCACCATTTATGACAAGGACGCCGAGACCGGCAACAAGACCATCCGCGATATCAAGGAACAAGAGGTCTTCTTCGGCGACATTCCGCTCATGACTCCCAACGGCACCTTCATCGTGAACGGGACCGAGCGCGTGATCGTTTCGCAGTTGCACCGGTCGCCTGGCGTGTTTTTTGAGACCGCGAACAACCGCACCTACTTCCTGGGCAAGATCATTCCCTACCGCGGCTCGTGGGTGGAGTTCGAGTTCGACCAGAAGAACACGCTCTACGTGCGCATCGACCGCAAGCGCAAGTTCCTGGGAACCATCTTCCTGCGCGCTCTGGGCCTGCGTTCCGACGAGGAGATCCTGAAGACCTTCTACACCGTTGACCGCTTGCATATCGCCGACGGCAAGCTGCAGTGGGAAATTCCTCAGGATGCCACGAAGGGCACGCACCTTGTGGGCGCAAAGCCCGCGCACGCTGTTCTGCACGGCAAGGAAGAAATCGCGCACTCCGGCCGCAAAGTCACGCAGAATGCGCTCAAGGCTCTACGCGCCGCCGGCATCGGCAAGGTGGAAGTGGAAGCCGCCGAGCTCGACGGCGCACTCACCGCATCCGACGTGGTCGATACCACGACGGGCGAAGTGATTGTCGAATCCAATTTGGAATTGACGGCCGACCGTCTGCACAAGATCATGTCCTCCGGCGCCACCAGTTTCGAGGTCTTCTTCCCCGACCGCGACGACGTGGGCAACATCATTTCCAACACCTTGAAGCGCGACTCGGTGCACAAGCCGGAAGAGGCGCTGATCGAGATCTACCGCAAGCTGCGTCCGGGCGATCCGCCCACGCTCGACACCGCGACCGCCCTGTTCGAAGGCATGTTCTTCGATCCGCGCAAGTACGATTTTTCGCGGGTGGGCCGCCTGAAGTTCAACATCAAGCTCTACGAAAATCAGGACGCCACGCAGCTCGATCACCGCACCCTGACGCCCGATGATTTCTACTCGACCATCCGCTACCTGCTCAAGCTGCGCAAGAACATCGGTGCCGTGGATGATATCGATCACCTCGGCAATCGCCGCGTCCGCGCCGTGGGCGAGTTGATGGAAAACCAGTTCCGTATCGGCCTGGTGCGAATGGAACGTGCGATTAAAGAAAAGATGAGCGTGTATCAGGAGCTGAACACCGCCATGCCGCACGATCTCATCAACGCCAAGCCGGTGATGGCCGCGATTCGCGAGTTTTTTGGCTCCTCGCAGCTCTCGCAGTTCATGGACCAGACCAATCCGCTGTCGGAAATTACGCACAAGCGCAGGCTTTCGGCCCTTGGACCGGGCGGCCTGTCTCGGGAAAGAGCGGGGTTCGAAGTCCGCGACGTGCACCCTACGCACTATGGCCGCATCTGTCCCATTGAGACGCCGGAAGGCCCGAACATTGGCCTCATCAGCTCGCTCTCGTGCTTTGCGCGCATCAATGAATACGGATTTATCGAGTCGCCTTACCGCAAGGTGAAGGACTCGAAGATTCTCGACTTCATCGAGGTCGTGAACGCCGGCGAAAGCGGCCTGCGCGTGGGCGATCACATCGAGAAGGACGAGGCGCTGCGCCTGAATGCACAACTGAAGAAGGCGAGCAAGCGCGCCATCGACTGGATTCCCTACAGCTTCTACCTCTCGGCATGGGAGGAAGACCGGCACACCATCGCGCAGGCCAACATCGACTTCAACGACAAGGGCGAGATCACTGAGGACCTGGTGAATGCGCGGCGCATGGGCAACTTCGTCCTGGTCAACCGCACCGATGTGGACTACATCGACGTCAGCCCCAAGCAGTTGGTGTCGGTGGCCGCTTCGCTGGTGCCGTTCCTCGAGCACGACGACGCCAACCGCGCGCTGATGGGCGCCAACATGCAGCGCCAGTCGGTTCCGCTGCTCGCGGCCGAGGCGCCGCTGGTGGGTACGGGCATGGAGGGCGTGACCGCACGCGATTCCGGCGCCGTGATCCTGGCCAAGCGCAACGGCATCGTGGATTCGGTCGACTCCGAGCGCATTATCGTGCGCGTCGAAGGCGAGCACCATCCCACGCAGCTTTCGCGTGAGGTGGGTTCCGACATCTACCAGCTCATCAAGTTCAAGCGCTCCAACCAGAACACCTGCATCAACCAGAAGCCCGTCGTCCGCGAGGGCGACCGAGTGATCAAGGGTCAGGTGATCGCCGACGGCCCCTGCACCGAGCAGGGCGAGCTGGCGCTGGGACGCAACGTCCTGGTGGCCTTCATGCCCTGGCGCGGTTACAACTTTGAGGACGCGATTCTGATCAGCGAGCAACTGGTGCGCGAGGACTACTACACCTCGGTGCACATTGAGGAGTTCGAGATCGAGGCCCGCGACACGAAACTGGGTCCCGAGGAGATCACCCGCGATATTCCCAACGTGAGCGAGCATGCGCTGCGCGACCTGGATGAAAGCGGCATCGTCCGCATCGGCGCCCAGATCGGCCACGGCGACATCCTGGTGGGCAAAGTTACTCCCAAGGGCGAAACCCAGCTCACGCCGGAAGAAAAATTGTTGCGCGCCATCTTCGGCGAAAAGGCCGGCGATGTGCGCGACGCTTCGCTCACCTGCCCTCCGGGTATCGAAGGCACGGTGGTCGACGTGCGCATCTTCAGCCGCAAGGGCCAGGAGAAGGACGAGCGCGCGAAACAGATTGAAGCGGAATACATTGCCAAACTGGAAAAGAACCTCGGCGACGAGATCCGCATTCTCACCGACGAGCGTTTGAAGCGCCTCGAGGGAATTCTCGGCGGCAAGGAAGTGCTGGCCGACCTGCATGACGAGCGCACCAACAAGCGCTTGCTCACCAAGGCGGCCATTCTCGACCGCGACACCATCGAGCGCATCTCGACCAAGAACCTCAAGCGCATCCGCTATAACGACAAGGATCCGCGGGTGAACGAGCAGATCGACGAGATCGAAGAGATGACCTCGCGCCAGATCGAAGTGCTGCGCAAGATCACCAATGAAAAGGTGTCCAAGCTGCAGAAGGGCGACGAGCTGCCTCCGGGCGTCATCAAGCTGGTCAAGGTCTACGTGGCCATGAAGCGCAAGTTGAGCGTGGGCGACAAGATGGCCGGCCGTCACGGCAACAAGGGCGTGATCTCGCGCATATTGCCGGAAGAAGACATGCCGTATCTGCCCGACGGAACCCCCGTCGAGATCGTCCTGAACCCGCTCGGCGTGCCCTCCCGTATGAACGTGGGCCAGATTCTGGAGACGCACCTGGGCTGGGCCGCGCACAAGCTGGGCAAGAAGGTTGCCGAGCTGGTGCAAGCCAACAGCGACGTGGCGTACAC
>JBEKGH010000087.1:0-21739 GCA_050012895.1 Occallatibacter sp. | reverse complement strand
CGCGTGGGCAGCACCGTCGGCTCGTCGGTGGTTTCGTCGAAGTTGGGAACCATGTCCACGGTTTCCATTTCGATGTCGGCCATCATCTCTTCGGCGATGCGCTCCATGCGGCACTCGGTATATCGATAGGCCGCGGGCGGATCGCCGTCGACCGAGCCGAAGTTGCCCTGGCCGTCGACCAGCGGATAGCGCAACGACCACGGCTGCGCCATGCGCACCAACGCGTCGTACACCGACGAATCTCCGTGCGGATGGTACTTCTTCAAACACTCGCCAACCACGCCGGCGCACTTTGAGTACTTCTTGTTGTGCTGCATTCCCTCGCGGTCCATCGCCGTAAGGATGCGACGATGCACGGGCTTCAATCCGTCGCGGGCATCGGGGAGCGCGCGCCCGATGATCACCGACATGGAGTAGTCGAGATAGGAGCGGCGCATCTCCTCTTCGATATTGATGGGAATGAGGTTCGTGCCGCCGGGAGGGTTCGCTCCGTCGAGAGGAAGCTGAGGATTCTGGTCGTCTGCCATAGTTTTTTTGAGGGCTTGCAGGAAGGCGGCAAAAGTCCGGAAAAAGCGGGGCCGGGTCCGCAGCTCTTAGCTTCTATTTTAGAGGCTCGAGGGGCCTTTTAGCAAGGCTGCAAGATGGAAATAACTCCTTATTTTGCTTTGCTTTATAAATGACTTCGTGTTTCGCCGTACCGAAATGCGCACTCAGGCGGCAAGGCGCTTTCCAGCCTTTGACCGAGTCGGCCGTTTGCGCCGTTTCGCGGCTGGTTTCTTGGGCTTCGAGGCCTCGCTGCCTTCGCCAAATCCGCTCAGAACAACCGGCGCCCGGTCGGGGAATTCCACCACCAGCGAGAGTTTGCCGCCTACACCCTCCACATAGTTGCGTAACGTGGATAGGTAGAGATCGGCGCGCCGCTCAATGCGCGAAATACCCTCCTGACCGATTTTGAGCTTTTTGGAGAGCCGTGCCTGGGTGACCCTGCGCAGGCGGCGCATCTCGCGCAGGTTGATTTCCTGGCGAATCTCGTCGGCACGCTTAAAGATCCGGGTGCGCCGCTCTTCTGGCATTTGATTCAGGATTTCTTCTAATGTCACTGTCATTTCGATGTCCTCCCTTGCATCCGAAGCGTTTGCAAATGACGGTCGAACCGCCCATCCGCCGCCGCGATCAGGTCACTGTGGAATCGTCGTTGCGAAATTCCTGCCTTGTTTCCCGCAACAAGCAGAACCGCCTTCCGCTCTGGGTCGAACGCAAAGGCAATCCGCCACCCTCAGCTCGAAAGCGCAACTCCTTCATGTGCGCATGTCGAGAACCGTTAAGGGTGTCCACCAATGGCCGACCCAGGAGCGGCCCCTTTTCGCGCAGGTTCACCGTCGAGGCGAGCAGTTCGTCCTGAACCGCCTCTGGAAGCGCCTCATACTCTGCAACGAACTCGACATGGAGAACTACTCTCCATTCAGCTTCATTATGCTTCAAAAGGCCTAATGTCTTCAAGTGCATCTTTCTCTTTCTATGCCAGCCCCGCCAGGCTGAGCACGCAGAGTACCGCCTGCAGCGCCACGATGGCTGCCGCCGCGCCGAGCGCCCACCGTCCGCGCGGACCGTCGTACGCATCTGCCAGCGCGCCACCCACAAACGTGAGCAGAAATGGCTGCGCCCAGAGCCACGGGCTTCCTGGAGTACCAGGCATGACGAGCACCATACAAACCAAAGCGCAGAGCAACGGAACTGTGTTGCCGAAGTAGCGCGATTTGCGCGTGCCCAGATACAGTACAGCGGCGGCGCAAGCAGCAATTGTGATGCCGCCATTGGCGAGCGTGCTGAAGAACCGCCGGGCCGGATCCAGCGAGACCCACAGGAATCCTGCGCCCGAGCGGAAGACATAGCTGGACGCGTCCGGCGAAAAACCGTAGCAGGCAAAGACCAGCACCAACGCGCCCACTGCGGCAACCAGCACCACGGGCAAGGTCTGGCTCCTGTGCCCCTCGGCTACCCAAAGCATGGCCGCCAGGCCGAGCAAAGCGGCCAGGGACAAGGCCACGATGTGCGCAGCTGCAGCAACGCCAAAAATCGCCATGAGCAGAACCAACCGCGGGCGCCACTTGCGTCTCGGACCCTGCATGGCATGAGCAACGCCAATGCAGGTATACACGCCGCCGTAGAGGCCCAGCGCAGCCAGCGCCTCGGGATTGGGCGTGACGCAGGCGCGCAGCACCGCGGGCGAAAAGCAATAGAGAGCCAGCGCCGTATAGCCGCCCAGATTTCCGTAAAGCCGCCGCGTGACCCACCAGACGCATCCGCCCAGCAGAAAGCCGGTGAAGAGAAATGGCAGGCGCAGCAGCAACAGAATGTGCGTCATTTGATGGCGCAATTCCCAAGTACTCAATTCGCCGGCGCTCTCCTGCACCACGCGATTTTCCGGCTTGCGCAGCAGATCGAGGCCGCGCTCGGCGAGAAGATTCAGCGTGAGCGGAAGTCCGGCCAGCCGATAAGCCAGAATGCCGTCGTGAATGTTGCCGCAGGAGGTGTAGTAGCCGGCCAGTGGAGAAGGCTTTTCCCAGGTCTCGCGTCCGCAACGCGCGTACTGGTAATCGATGTCTGTTAATGTCTGGCGGCTGATGAGCCAGAATCCCTGCAGGAGAAAGAGGGCCAGCATTCCCGCCGCGATCCGTTGCGGCAGATTGAATTGAAAGCGGCGGAGGGCTTGAAACCGGTGGGTCATGCGTATCGAGGTTCGTATCGAGGAGACGTTACCAGTCTAAACGGAGGCGCTGGGAGATGCGGGCATGCGCGTGACGCCTGACCCGTCGATTGCAACTGAAACCGGTGCTATGCTTGGCTTGAGTCTTCCATGAGCACCGTCTACACGATCGGCCATTCAGCGCACACCTGGGAGGAGTTTGCCGGGCTTCTGGCAGGCCATCAAGTTGATGTGATTGTGGACACCCGGTCCGCGCCATATTCCCGCTTTGCCCCTCAATTCGACCGTGAAGTCGTGCAAAGAAAACTAACCGCGAGCGGGATCAAATACATTTTTCTGGGTGAAGAACTCGGTGGCCGCCCCACCGATCCGGCGTATTACGACAAAAGCGGGCATGTGCTCTACGGCCGCATGAAGTCCGACGCGGCATTTCAAAAGGGAATAGAGCGGTTGGAGCGCGGGATCGCCTCTTTTCGGGTGGCTCTGTTGTGCGGCGAGGAAGATCCTGCGCATTGCCATCGCCGCCTGCTGGTGGGGCGCGTCCTGGCCGAGCATGGCCACGAGCTGCTTCACATCCGCGCCGATGGCCGCCTGCAAACGGACGCGCAGGTAACTACCGAGTCCGGCAAGCCTCTGGAAAGCGGGCAACCTGCCCTGTTTGCCGAGTTGGACGAGGACCAATGGAGATCTACAGCATCGGTTTCACGAAAAAAAGCGCCGGCGAGTTCTTCGGCGCATTGAAAACCGCTGGCATCGAACGCCTGCTCGATGTGCGATTGAATAACACGTCGCAACTTGCGGGCTTCGCAAAGCAATCCGACCTCAAATACTTTCTTGAGGAGATCTGTGGCGCTGCGTACGAGCGTGAGCCGCTCCTCGCGCCCACACAGGAAATTCTTGACGTATTCAAAAAACAAAAAGGGAGTTGGGAAACCTACACGGAGGCCTATCTTGCGTTGATCCGGTCGCGAAAGGTCGAGTCGGCCATCTCTCAGCAAAGCTTCGAAAGAAGGACCGTTTTGTTGTGCAGCGAAGCGTCCGCCGAGCATTGCCACCGCAGATTGGCGCTCGAGTATTTGCAGCAACACTGGAACGATGTAGTCATTCACCATCTCTAGATCTGAGTTCCGGAGGAAAGTCAGCTCTATGAGCGTCGACCGGATTCTCTGTCTTGCGAACTCCTATAAACACGACCACCGATGCGTTGCGGGAATCGATCTCGCAACCAAGCGATGGGTCCGGCTTGTTGGCAGAAAGATCGCGGGTTGTCTGACCGTCGAGCAAACTCGCTACGAGAACGGTACCGAGGCTGCACTGCTCGATCTGTTTGAAGCGGAGATCGGGGAGAGTTGCGGGTCAAACAGCCACCCGGAAGACGTATTCGCGGCGGAAGGGAGGTGGCGTCGCGTACGACGCTTCGACGAACCTGGCGACAAGCTCGTTCTGGAGAATTTCGTGAGCAAGCGTCCAGTTCTTTTTGCGGGCTACGGCGACAGAATTCATGTCGACAAGTTTGCCAACGCCCCAGCCACCCACTCTCTTGAGCTTGTTCAACCCGACGACCTGAGGTGGTGGATTCGCGAAGAAAACAGCAAGCGCCGCAATCGCGCGCTGTTCCGCCTGAATTACGGTAGCCGCCCGCGCTACGATCTGGCCGTCACAGATCCGCAATGGCTCAATCTGCTGAATTTTCTGCCCGCCGGAATCTACCCTCATTCCTTCTTCTTCAAGGACAAACCGCCCGTCACTTTCCTGACGCTGAGCCTCAGCGAACCGTTCGAAAACTTTCATTACAAACTGGTGGCGGGAGTGGTCAACCTGCCAGCTTGAGCGAGATCGCCGCGTCCTTGCGGAGCGCCTTCCGCGCGCGCAAAAAAAAGAAAGCCGCCCTGCAGGGCGGCTTTTACTCAAGTGCTGCAAACTTAGTTGAAGATTGCGCCTACCGTGACATTGGAATTGTCAGTTCCGTTGGGGGCATTGCCGAGCGTGATTGTGCAACTGTTTGGTCCCGCGGCATTGACGGCCAGGACCGGCGAGCAGTTGTAGGACCACCCACCGAAGTCGACACCGCTCTGGGCGGGCGCGGTCAGGGTGATGGTGGTACCGAGCGGGTAGGTCGCTGTGCACACTGAGCCGCCCGAATTCCCGTCTGCGCCCCAACCTGGACCGCAATGGACCACGTTTGGCGTATTCGTGGCGGAGGGCGCTGTGACTAGCCAGTTTGTAGTGTTCACGCCTTCGTTATAGATAGTGAGCGTCACCAGTAATCCCGACGACTCCGACCCCGTAAAGCACGAGCCTGGCGTGGGCGGGACGGACGTGAGGTCCGGCAAAACCAAGGGGCAGTTGAACGTCGCCGTCGCGGTCTGGACCAAGCCTTGCAAGCCTGTTGTTGGGTAGGTAGCCTCGGCGATAATCGTGGCGTTTCCGTCGCCATAGGCAGTAACAATCCCTCCAGGAGCCCCGGTATTTGCGCCGCTGTTATTCGTGCTGACCGGGAAAACCTGAGGCGCCGACGAGAGCCAGGTCACCGTGTTCGTCAGGTCTTCTACATAGGGAGACGAAGAGAAAGTTCCAATCGCCAGGAAGTTTCCGGTGCCCTGCAGGTTCCCGATCGTAATCGTACTCGGGATGATGGTGAGCGAGAGCAGCGGCTCGGGAGGAGCCGTGAGGGTGACCGTCACTGCGCCCGTTGCCGAAACGATGGAGCCGTCGGAATTCTTCACCTCGGCCGTGATGGTGGTGCCCCCCTGGCTCGCACCGGTGATGACGCCGTTGCCCGACGCGAGTCCGGACGTGATGGACGCGATGGTTGGGACGCTGGAGGTCCACGTGGTCTGCGACGAATTGGTTACGTCAACCTCGAGGCCGGTGGTTCCCGATGTGGCAAGCGCGATGAATTGGCCGGTCTGGCCCGAAGCCGAAATCGACTGCGAGGACGGCACAAGGGTCACTGCGGTATATTTTTCCGTCGATCCGTTGGCTACCGAAAAGCTCGCCGTGCCGGCAATCGTATTGCCTCCGCTGGTGTAGAGAGCGATGACTGTCACCGTTCCCTGTGTGAGCGCCGTAGCCAGGCCAGTAGAGGCGCCGATCGTGGCAATCTGTGTGCTGCTCGAAGACCAAGCGACTTGATTGGTGAGATTGACCGTCGCGCCTGTGGGCGTGGTTCCAATGGCGATGAATTGTGTGGTCTGACTGGGCTCCGCCACCGACTGCGAAGTGGGGAGAATGGCCAGTGAACTCACTGCGGCGCTGCCGCTCGTGCCGGACGAGCCCGTCACCGTCAGCGCCGCGCTTGCGCTGATGGTTCCCGTGTACCCCTGAATGCTTGCCGTGATGGTCGTGGTCCCGGCAGTAAGCGCAGTGGCTAGACCGGTGGAGCTGACGGTTGCCACCGCCGGAGAGCTCGACGTCCATGTCGCTGTGTCGGTGACGTCCGACGTTGTCGAAGGATGACCGCTTCCGTGGCCCGTCGTTCCCGTAGCCGTGAGTTGCACGGTTTGACCTACTGCGAGTGACTGCGATGTGGGTGCAACCGCGAGGGAGTCCACCAGAGAATTTGTGCAACCGGCAATGGACAGCGTAAGAGCAATCAGGAGGAGTGCGCGCGGTGAAAAACGATTATGCATGGATGACCTCCGGAATCTGCAGCCGGTCTCGACGTCGACCATCGGCGTCATGGCAGACTCCCGCTGGCCTCTACGCCATCAAATATATGTCATGGAAACTCAACTCCTTATGGCACGAAGGTGTTACTTTCGCGTTTCGCACCAAGACAGTCAATAAGTCCTTTGACGCTGCTCCGAACAGACGTGACGGACGTAATCTCCGACCTGTTTTCAGGCGCAAAAAACGGGCCGCATTTCCGAAATTGAAGCCCCTCGGCATACGGCCCTTTGTGCTCCACATATTTACAGGGTTGTATTCATGGTGCGGGTTTGTGTGCTGGTGCGATTCCAGCGTGAATTCTTTACAACCTAGGGAATGTGAATCAGGAAAGCATGAATATGATCTAAAGCGAAGTGAGGGGTTCATGAGGGGAGGAGAAACCCTCATAAATCCCTGTCAAAACTTTCATTCGCAAAGATTTTCACGAGTTTTCTCTTCCTCCACCGCCGGGAACGCCGATCCGGGACCAGAGGAAGTCGATCCTCGAAGCCGCCGCATTGCAGTCTGCGCGATCCCAGGACGCGCAGATCCAGCCCCTCTGGGTCTTGCTGTAAACTTCTGCTCAGCATGGCCATCGCCCGCGACAACTCTCCCGAACGTTTGGTCAGCGCCGCGCGCGCCGACGAAGAGCAGGGTTTTGAGCTCAAGTTGCGTCCCCGCTGGCTGCGCGAGTTCATCGGGCAATCAAAAGCAAAAGAGCAGCTCGCCATCGCCCTTGAGGCGGCCAAGTCCCGCGGCGAAGCGCTGGACCACGTGCTTCTCTTCGGCCCTCCCGGTCTTGGAAAAACCACGCTCGCCACCATCATTGCCAACGAACTCGACGTCGGCTTTCAGCAAAGCTCGGGTCCGGCCCTCGTCATCCAGGGCGACCTCACCGCCATCCTTACCAATCTGCGCGATCGCCAGGTGCTGTTCCTCGACGAGATTCACCGCTTGCAGCCGGTGCTCGAAGAAAAGCTCTACACCGCACTCGAGGATTACAAGCTCGACATCATCATCGGCCAGGGACCGGCGGCGCGCACCCACGTGATGGAGATCAAGCCCTTCACTTTCATCGGAGCCACCACGCGTCCCGGCCTGCTTTCGTCGCCCCTGCGCTCGCGTTTCGGCATTCTGCTGCGCCTGGAGTTCTACACCGAAGAGCAATTGCGCGTCATCGTCGAGCGCTCGGCCGAGGTGCTGCAGATTCCCATCGATCAGGACGGCGCCGCCGAGATTGCGCTGCGCTCCCGCGGCACGCCGCGCATCGCCAACCGCTTGCTGCGTCGCGTGCGCGACTATGCCCAGGTGCGCGGCTCCGGATCCATTGACCGCCCCACGGCGAATGCAGCCCTCACCATGCTTGAAGTCGACGCGCACGGCTTCGACGAGATCGATCGCCGGCTTATGCTGACCATCATGCAGAAATACGACGGCGGCCCGGTGGGACTAAGCACTCTGGCCGCGACACTCGCCGAAGAAGAAGACGCGCTCGAGGAAGTGTACGAGCCGTTCCTGATTCAGATTGGATTTTTGGACCGCACGCCGCGCGGCCGGGTGGCTACGCGCCTCGCCTACGAGCACTTCGGAATCGCGGCACCGGGCCGGCAGACAGGATTGTTTTAGAAGAAAGCGGAGTTGGCGGAGCTGGCGGAGTCAGCGGCGCTGGTATGGTGAGTCAGAAGTTCGCATCACAATGAAGATGTCATCCTGAGCGGAGTTTGCCGCGTTTTTTTGCGGCAAACGAAGCCGAAGGATCTGCGGTTGCTTCTCCATGGCCTTCAGATTCACCACACTAGATGGGTCTGCTCTAACACCGCTAACACCGCGAACTCCGCTAGCTTCGCTAACACCGCTTAAGGAGAAGAATCATGGCCCTCACCGAATCCACCATGCTCGACCTCGGCACCATCGCGCCCGACTTCGCGCTCACCGATGCCATCACCGGCAAAACCATTCATCGCGACGATTTCCGCGGACAAAAGGCGCTTCTCGTTCTGTTCATCTGCGCCCACTGCCCTTACGTCAAGCACATCGAGAAATCACTCGGCCAACTCAGCGCCGATTACGATGGAAAGCCGCTCGGCATTGTCGCCATCAGCTCCAATGATGCGAATACGCACCCGGCCGACAGCCCCGCCGGCCTCAAGCAGCAAGCCGAGGCGAATGGCTTCGAGTTTCCCTATCTCTACGACGAGTCGCAGGCCGTGGCGCACGCCTACAATGCCGCGTGCACGCCCGATCCCTATTTATTCGATTCCGATTTCAAGCTCGTCTATCGCGGCCAATATGACGATAGCCGTCCCGGCAACGGCATTCCAGTTACCGGGAAAGACCTGCGCGCGGCCATCGATCTGGTGCTCGCCGGCAAGTCCGTTCCCGCGGACCAGAAGCCCTCGATCGGCTGCAACATTAAATGGAAGGCGTGAAAAGACAGCGGAATTAGCGGAGTTGGCAGAGCTAACTGCTGCGGTGATTTCGAAGAGTGTTGAAAAGCAACCGCAGATCCTTCGACTCCGTTTGCCGCAAATAGCGCGGCAAACTCCGCTCAGGATGACAATTTTATTGTAATGCGAACTTCTGACTCACCAAACTAGCACCGCTAACCCCGCTTGTCTTTACGCGCTCACCCGCGCGGGCGCGAGACCGCCAAGCAATTCGCGAATCTCGAGCAGAACCTCGTCGGGCCGCGCGGCCTTTAGCGGCAGTTTGAGCAGGCCCTGCGGCGTAAACTGCGCGCCGCGCTTGGCGTTGCGCGCCACGAGTTGCATCAAATGCGTGGGGTCGACCGCGGCATTCTCGGTAAAGCGAATCTGCAGCTCGCTGCGCTTGCGGTCGATCTGCGCTACGCCCATGCGCTCGCACTCCAGACGCAACTGCGCGGCCTCTAGCAGAAACACGGTGGGGTCGGGCAGAGCACCGTAGCGATCTTCCATCTCGGCGCGAATCTCCTGAATCGCCGCTTCGCTGATCGAGCCGGCAATCTTCTTGTAGAGACGCAGGCGCTGGTTCTCCTCGGGCACGTAGCTCTCGTCGATGCGCAGGGCGATGCCGAGATTGAGCTGCGTGGCCGGCCGATCTTCCTCGCCCTCGCCTTTCAGCTCCTTCACCGCGGCTTCGAGCATCGTCGTATAGAGCTCGAATCCGACAGCCTCGATGTGCCCGCTCTGCTCGCCGCCCAGCATGTTGCCCGCGCCGCGCAGCTCCAGGTCGAGCGCCGCAATCTTGAATCCCGCGCCCAGGTCCGAAAATTCTTTGAGCGCCGCCAGCCGCCGCCGCGCGATCTCTGTCAACTGATTCTCCGGCGGGATCAGCAGGTACGCATAAGCTCTTCGATTCGACCGTCCCACGCGCCCGCGCAACTGGTAAAGCTCGCTCAGCCCGTGCCGCTCCGCGCGGTTGATCAAAATTGTGTTGGCCAGCGGAATGTCGAGCCCGTTTTCGATAATGGTCGTCGCCACGAGCACGTCGAATTCGTGGCGCATGAAGGCCAGCATCACCTTCTCGAGCTCGCTTTCGTTCATCTGCCCGTGCGCCACGGCCACGCGCGCCACTGGCACCAGCTCCCGGATGCGCGAGGCAATCTCGTAGATCGACTCCACGCGATTGTGCACGAAGAACACCTGCCCGCTGCGCTCCAGCTCCACTTCGACCGCCGACCGGATAATTTTCTCGTCGAACTTCGCCACCACGGTTTGAATCGCCATGCGATCCTTGGGCGGCGTTTCGATTACGCTCATGTCGCGCAGCCCCACCAGCGACATGTGCAGCGTGCGCGGGATCGGCGTGGCGCTCATGGCCAGCACATCGATCTCCTTGCGCAACTGCTTCAGCCGCTCCTTGTGGCGCACGCCGAAACGCTGCTCTTCGTCGACAACCAGCAAGCCGAGGTCCTGAAACTTGATGTCTTTCGAGAGCAGACGATGCGTGCCGATCAGGATGTCCACCTTGCCCGTCGCCACGCGTTCCACAATGTCTTTCTGCTCTTTCGCTGTTCGAAAGCGCGAAATCATCTCCACGTTGATGGGGAACTGCACGAAGCGCTGCTTGAAGGTCTCGAAATGCTGAAAGCTCAGGATCGTGGTCGGCGTCAGCACCGCGACCTGCTTGCCGTCCTGCACGGCTTTGAACGCTGCGCGCATGGCCACTTCGGTTTTGCCGTAACCCACGTCGCCGCACAGCAGCCGGTCCATCGGCGTGGGCGATTCCATGTCGTACTTCACGGCGCGAATCGCCGCCATCTGGTCGTCGGTCTCGCTGTAATCGAATGCATCTTCGAACTCGCGCTGAAATTCGTTGTCCTTGGAGAACGCCGTGCCCTCCGCGGTGTGGCGCTGGGCGTAGAGCTTGAGCAGCTCCGCGGCCATATCCTGCATGGCCTTGCGCACGCGCGCCTTGGTTTTGGTCCACTGCTGCGAGCCCAGCCTGTTCAAGACTGGCGCGGGACCGGTGTCGGTCGAGCGATATTTTTGAATCAAATCCAGCCGCGTCAGCGGCACATACAGCTTTGCGCTTTCGGCGAACTCCAGGATCATGAACTCCACCGAAAGCCCGTCCTGCGAAATCTCCTTCAGCCCCTGGTACTGCGCAATGCCGTGCTCCACGTGCACCACGTAATCGCCGACCCCCAGGTCGCGAAAGTCCGAAATAAATGCCGCGGTCTTCGATCGCTTCGGCTCCGGCCGCGCCGCCACGTCGGCTTCGTCCGACAGATCATTGGCGCCGAAGACGATCAGATTCGATTCCGCGAACACCACGCCCGCCGCCAGCGGCGAACGCACAATTACCGGTACGCGCAGATCGCCCGCGAGGTAGCTGCCTTCGTCGAGCATGGTTTCGCCGGGCCGCGGCGCGCGGCTGCCCAACCGGTAGGGAACGTCGTAATCGCGCAGCACCGTCGCCAGCCGTTCCACGTCGCCCTGGTGCGGCGCGGCCAGCACGATGCGCGTTTCCGTTTTCATCAGGTTTTTCAGTTGCTCGGTCAACGCTGGAATTGATCCGTGGAAGCGCAATGTGGGCCGCGTCGGCAGCTCAATCTCGCCCAGCGTCGCGTCTTCTTCCAGCACGTCCACCGCGCCCAGCTGATCGAGATCGAGGCCCATGTGCGCATCGAGGGCGGCCCGCAGGACTTCCGGCCGCAGGTAAATGTCCTCCGGCCGCACCAGCGAGCCGATGCCTGACCGCTCGTGGCGCTGCTCCACCTTGTTCCACCAGCGGTCGATCTGGTTGCGCACCATCGCCGGCTCGTCGACAATCAAGGCGCTACGCGACACCAGCTTCAGCAGCGACTGCTCCGCGCCCGCGACTGGAGTGAAGAATTCCCACCCCGGAAACACGCTTACTCCGCCGGCCGTCGCGGCCTCAACCGCCATCTCTTCATCGTCGGTCTCGACGCGCTGCCGGCTCAGCCTTGCATTCACCGCGGCCAACAACGGCTCCGTCACCGGCGCCTCCGTCAGCGGCTGTAGTTGCGCCTCATCCAGTCCCGATTGCGAGCGCTGCGTTTCGGGATCGAATTTGCGGATGGTCTCAATCTCGTCGCCAAAGAATTCGATGCGCACGGGCCGGTCGGCCTCCGGCGAATACACGTCGAGAATTCCGCCGCGCCGCGTAAACTGCCCGGGCATCTCGACGATATCCATTTGCGTGTAGCCCACGCTGGCAAGATGCGTGGTCAGCGTCTCAATGTCGACCTCTTCGCCGCGCTTGAGCGTTACCGCCAGGCCCGCATAGTATTCGAGATCGAATAGCTTGAGCGCCGCGGATTCGACAGGCGCGATCAACACATCGACAGCCCCGGTCGAGAGCTTCCACAACGCCGCCGCGCGCTGCTCCTGCACGTCGGGGTGCGGCGAGAGATTTTCAAATGGAAGCACATCGTGTGCGGGAAAGCGCACCACGCGCGCCGGATCCACGGCGCCGGTCAGCTCGCATCCCGCCTTGAGCAGCGGTTCCAGCGCTTCGGCGGCCTTGTTGTCGGCCACAATTACGATCACCGGCTGCTTGGCGGCCCGCGCCATCAGCGGCAGGTAGAGCGCTCGCGCTGTCGAGGTCAATCCGGACACACGCCGCCGGCCCGCACGCAGGCTCAGGTGCCTGCGAACGCGCTCAAATCCCGGGGTATGCTCCAGCTCCGCGAACATCTCGCGGACGAACGGGAGGATCATCGGTCTCTAGTTTACCAGCGGTGGCGTGAGCGTCGATTTAAGGCGGATGCTTCGATGCAAAGGATCAATCGGATGGCTGGAAAGAAAGTTGGCAAATGGCGACTTCAACGGATTTGGTGAACATTAGTATCCCGCTTCCCGTCCGTGTCGAACTGCCAGAATCACCGCTTCCTTTCCATCAAAGTGATACAGAACCACGTAGGCTCCGTGTCCGAATTCGATGATCCACTCGCGAAATTCCGGCGGCATCTCTTCCATGGGACGTCCAATTGTGGGATGCCTGCCAAGAGCCCTTATGCCCCGGTGAATCGCTTGAACGGCACGAACTGCGGCATCGTGGCTTTTAGGGGCGAGAAACTTGTAGAGACGAATAACGTCGAGCCGTGCAGCTCGCGACCACCTCAGACGTGGCATTCAGGGGCCTTGGCGTCCTCGCCCGCTTCGAGTCTTGTCAGCCAGACTTCAGCCTCTTCCTCAGTCAGATGCAGGCCCGTGGTTTGGTAGTCATCCCAAGCGGCGAGGGCGTCCTGGCGTAACTGCGAGCGCTTTTCCTCGCGATCGACATATAACTCCACAGCCTCGCGCATGATCCAGTGCGGCGATCTGCGCCGCGCAGCCGCCAGGCGCTGCACGCGCTTCTTCAGCTTCGCATCGAGTTTAAGACTGGTAGTCGTGGTAGCGGGCATCGAGTGCTCCAAGGTGTTACCTACTCGCACTTTATCACTCCCACCCGACGGCGACAAGCTTATTCTTGTTGCCGGAATTCAATTGAGGAGCAAAGCAATCAGTCGATGCGCGGCGTGCCTCGGCGCAGCACCATGCCGGTGACGCCGAAAAACGAGATCAACGCCAACGCGATGACGAAATAAAATGCCATGGGGTGCAGCCAGCCGGGCGAATAAGTCAGGTCCTGACCCACCCACAGCAGCAGGATGGTGGCCATGACCGCAAATTGGCCGGCGATAACCAGAAACGTGTGTCCCAGGTCGCGCCGCTTGTCCAGCGCCTCCACCTGGTCGGCAGTCAGATTGCGCTCTTCGTGGGGAAGCAGCGGATTGGCCATGGAGTTTTCTCCTTACAGGACTTGACCGGACTTGACTCGCTCAAGGACCTCCGGGTCCGGCGTTCCTGTCTACAATTCAATCACACATCGGCCACGGCGCGCTACCGCTGAGCCGGCCCGGCCGTTCTGGCACCGCGTCTTCCGCTATTGCGGCGGATACCCGACCGATTGCGCGTACAGCACCACGTGATCGGCGCCCAGTCCGAGCTTCGCCGCCACGTCTTGCGCATGCACGGTGTAGAACCACGCATTCAGCCCGTCCGACGACGCGAACAGGTAAACATTCTGTGCGATGAATCCGCAATCCACCTGCGCGTAGTCGTCCTTGGCCGGGGCCACATACACAATCGTCACCGCGGCATGGGCTGCAGGCGCCGGGCTGATGGCGGCGCGCAGGTCGCCAGCAACCACCGGGCGCAGCACATTCTGTTCCGCGTCGTAGAGATACACGCCGTCGGCCAGCACCACGTCGAGTTGAATGTCCTGCGTGTTGCGTGCCGAGGGCGCGGTCCGTCCCAATCCGGGATGCACGTTGCGCGGGCGGTTGACGCCGAAGGCCGCCCACAGTAAATCCGAAAGCGTCTGCAAGGGCAGCGGCTTATCCAGGAACGCGCGCGTGGTCTGGCGCGCGCTCAACGCCTGCATCAGCGGCATGCCGCCGGTAATAACTGGTTTGGGAAGCTGGATGGGCGCGCGCTCCGCGGCCAGTACCGGCGCGCACGAGCGATCGAGACCGGCCCAGAACATTGCACCGGCCGTCAGGACAACGATTCCAAACACGAGGGCCGCGGACTGCACGACAAAACGCGACGAAATGCGCATGATGACACCCCGAAATCGGTCAGGGCACGCCAGCCTCCTGAGGTGTGCGAAGTTGAGGGGAAGAAAAACGCTGTGCGCTTGAGCCGCTCCACACTCTACGCGCATTCGGGCGTTCCACGCAAGATGAATGACGGTCTCCGAGCACTGGCCCCAGCGGGGACACCGAGAATATCCCAGGACAAGTTCGCTGGGGACCCTCTGGGTACGAACGCAGTCCTGGGTATTGAGCCCAAATATGATCGCAGCCCCGCAGGGGCGGCGCGAAAGACCCTAGTCCATCAGAAACGCCAGCGACTGCAGCGTCGTAATCTCGAATGGCTTGCGGCAGCGCATGTTGGCGCATTGCAGCTTGTCGTCGCGCCGCACCATATAGGATTGCGCCTTGGCGAAACGGGCGCGGTCGCGCTCGTCGGCGCCCCGGGGAATCTGCTGGCGCTTGCGCCGCACGATCCACGTCACCTTATACTCGGCCGCCTGCCCGCACTTGGGACACGTCAGGCTGTGCGTGCGCTGCTCTATCGCCTCGTTGAAAAATTCGCGCTCATCCATTGCTGTTCCGCCCTCCGCTTCTTCACCCCAGCGACGAAGACCTGTCGCCGGGGGCCCCGCTTCGCCTACCCGCAGCCGCCGGCGGGGCCTGCGACTCGAGTCAGGACTCGAATCAAGACTCGACTTGGGCACTTCCGCCGTTGCCGAATCTATTCCATACTCGTTCTTGCTAAGGTGAAACGCAAGCCAGCCCGTTTTTCGGCCGCAAAAGCCGTCAAAGCCAACGCCCGCGAGCGCGTGGGCCAGCCCAAGCCCTCGCGCGTTCTGCCCGACGCGCCGCGCACCGGCCGCCAGGCCAAGCACAAGGCCAAACTCGAAGATCTGCTGCGCGAAGAGGGTTAGCGGCCGCCGGCTCTCAGATAATGCTTGCCCTCTCAGCCGAATTGCTGATAGCTGTTAGCTGAGAGCTGACACCTGACACCTGAAACCCAGGAGCTGTTTTTATGGCGCAAGCAGTCGGCATCGGCGGCATCTTCCTCAAGGCGCGCGACCCCAAGGCGCTCGCCCAGTGGTACGCAACGCACCTCGGCATCCCGGACCAGGGCGGCGGATCGCTCGGGTTCGACGGCCCCGCATCCATGGGTATGACGGTGTTCGCCCACTTCCCGCTCGACACAGCCTATTTCGGCGAGGGCGCGCAGATGGCCATGGCCAACTTCCGCGTCGACGATCTTGACGCTCTGCTCGGCCAGTTGGCCGAGGCGGGCGTGCGCATCGATCCCAAGCGCGACGACGCCCCCTACGGCAAATTCGCGTGGATCTGGGACCCCGAAGGCAACCGTGTGGAGCTCTGGCAACCGCCGCCGGCTGAGTGATGGGCAAAGGCGATCCATGCCCTTGGTGGCGAGGTCGTGTAAGACATGTAAGACGCGATGGCTGACGGCGGTGTGTCGGTCCAATGTTTGTGTCTTACGCTGTCAACCGCGTGTCTTACCCTCGTGAGACACCGTAAGACGCGATGGCGGACGGCGGCGCGGCGGCCCGAGGCCTGCGTCTTACGGCGTCAAACCCGTGTCTTACGCCAGTAAGACAGCGTAAGACGCCGACTCCCGAACCCCGGCCCTCGGACGGCGCAGCCGCGCCAAAATCCCACGCGCGCACACTACCGCTCATCCCCGCACCCTTCACCCGGGCAAAGATCACCGCGAGCCGGCTTCCGGTTAACGATCTTTCGATCATGCGTCCGCGCGCCGATCGTGCTTCCGCGCGTCCGTCGGCAAACCTTTTCCCAGTCAGCTCTTCCGGATTGTCAGGCCTTCTGGATCGTCAACCCTGCTCGCTCTGCAATCATCCGCACTATACGCTTCGAGCGAAAGAATGAGTTCGTCGTGTAGCTGACCCAACTTCCGTCTTTAGCAACAATGGTGAACTGCCATATCTTGCCCAACCGCTTTTGCTGGACCGAGGCCACTTGATCCCAGGCCATGAACATCTCCACCGGCTTCTTCTTCGTTCCCAGGTGGAGGTCCACGCCCCGCGCATCCAGCTTCACATTGACCCGGAGCATTCTGGCGCCCCACTTCCACGCCCACGGGAGAATCATGCTCAACAGGAACCCGCCGATGATCCACTGCGCCGCGGCCAACACTGCAAAAAAATTGATGGCATTCAGGGGAAACAGCAACGAACCACCCTCCAGCACCATGCAAATCCCCATGGGCACGGCGACAATTCCGCAACCCATCGTCATCCAGCAGACGAGTCTGCTGTTGTGCAGCACCACTGTCCTGGCGCGGTGCTCGGCCATCTCTGCGGGTTTGCCTGCAGCCGCTCCTGCAACCGCTCCTGCCTGGCTTGGTTGAGCCTGGCCTGGTTGGGCCTGGCTTGGTTCGGGGAACTCGCTTGTCGTCATCATCTGGCCTCCTCGGCACGCGCCCGGCCTCTTGAACTCTTGCTCGGTTGGGGAAAAGCATAAGAGTCACGGCGAAGGCTGGAAACATAAGAAGCCAGAACGGGGCGCGCGTTGATGCCTGTATAGAGGCAGCATACAGCAAGAGAAAGTTCGATCCAGGGATAGGTCCTGCCAAACGCCCATCCACACTCAACACGATCCGCTTACCCCGCGCCCACCAGCTTCAGGTAATCCGGCTCATCGGCAATCGTGCGATGGCGAAAGGCGCGCACAATCTTCCGCTCCTTCAGAAAGAACACGCCCGGCATCTGCTCCGCATCTTCCTTGATCCTGCCAATTCCATACTTGAAAAGCGCACCCTTGAGCCAGCCCATCAGCACTGCCGGATGCAACGAGTGCAAATAAGGGTTGGTGCGCGACAAACCAAAGGCGGGAACCTGATACAGCGTGGCCTCGGGATTGCTGACTCTCTCGACGTCAGAAAGCTTGTAGTAGTCGAAGTAAGGTTTTGCCCGCTCCGGAGAGCCGAGGTGCACAAAGACAGGCCGCACGCCCTTGGCCTCAATCTGCGATCGCACCTGCGCCACGCGGTCCAGCGTCTGTGCGCAAAAAGCGCATGCAAAGTGGCGAAGAAAGACCAGCAAAAGGGGCGACTCGTCCACCAGGTCGAGTAGGGTCCGGCCCGTTTCTGTATGAAACTCGCGCAAGGACTCCGCGAGATTCGATCGCGCAGTGCTCTGGAGCATCCCCGTCACCGTTCACTCACCCCCGCGGGAAACGTCGATTATAGACGCAATGCGATGATGGGTCAGTTTGAAACTGTTTTGAAAGGCATGGCTTAAGCGCAGAAGCGCACAGGGCGCACGAACTCTGGAACCGTCCTAGTACTAGTTGGAGTTAAGGATTTCGGAGGGAGCAGGGGCCTTCAGGCCCCTGAAAACAGGTCAAAAGGAAACGGCCTTTAGGCCCGGGCCTCTATCGTCCGGCCAAATACAACTGTAGTACTAGTGCTGCACGCTGTACGGTCCCGGCAACGACTGCGCTTCGGACGCTTGTTCGTGCGCGGGCTTCGATTCCATAGCGGTTCGCTCGGAATAGATTCGGAACTCGACCACCATATTGAGCATGACTGCGACCGGCTTGCCGTCCTTGACGGCCGGCTCGAAGGTGGCCTTGCGGATGGAATCGACGGCGCTCTCGTCGAGCCCGAAGCCGATGGGCCGCGCCACTGCGATTTCGCCGGGCTTGCCGTCGGCGCCGACCACCACGTGATACTCCGAGATGCCGGCCACGCCGTAGTCCTGCGCAAACTGGTTCGACCCGGGCTCGAAGGTGGACTTGAGCTGCGCCCTTTTGTCGACTATGTTCTGCCGCAGCACGTTGGGATCCGCAGGCTGGTAATCGCCCACGGCCGAGACGGCATCGTAGTAGAGCTTCCAGAAGGCCGGCATGGAGGCCATCATGCGCTCGTCAAATCCCTGCGCAAACACGTTCCCGAGCGCGTCTTCGAGAACCTTGTTGGCGTGCGCCGGCGAAAGCGTAGTCGTCACGCTCTTGGCGTCGGCGGGCCGCTCGGCCTCGGGCGCGGCGGCAATCTCCATCTGCGCCTCCTGGGCATCGGTAGGTTCCGTATTCGGTGCGGGGCCCAGCGCGGGATCTGGCGCGAGATTGGGTGCGGGATTGGGCGCGGGTGCGGCAGCCGGAGCCGTCGCTGCGGGGGCCGGCTTCGCGGCCCGTTGCGACCCTTTTCCTTTGCCCTTTTCCTGCTTCGGCTTGACTACGAGCTCGCGATCGATGGTGATCCGCACCGCTTTTTTCTTAGGCGTGATGTTCACGCGATCGACGGCTGTGGTGGGATCCTCGGACGGCAGCGCGCCCAGAAAGTGCAACGCGTAACGCGCGCCCTCGAGCTCCACCTTGTGCTTGAGCAGGCGCACCTTTTCGATGCGGATTCCAGCGAGCGTATACGACCCTTGCGGCGAGTGCCCGATGAGCACGCCGTGCTCGTTGAAGGTGAGCGTGTTATCGAGGTAGCCGCCGCGCAGAAAGAGGTCTTTGCCTTCGAGCTGCTTTCTGAGTTCGTCTTCCGTGATGCTCCCGAGTTCTGGCGCCTGGCCTGCATAGCTTGGCGCGGCCGTGGGCGCCGGCGCATGCGTGTCGGCAGTTTGCGGCGTTGCGGAAGAAGGCGGCGTCTGGGCCCCGGGTTGGTTGGCTACCGCAGGCGCTGGAGCCGTTTGCTGTGCTTGCGCGTTTGCCGCGGCCAGCACCATCAGCAATACGGATACGCCGCAGACCAATAACGCACTGCCCCGAGACACGCAGGCCCGAAACGCACTGGGCCAAGACACGTCAGGCCGAGATGCGTTGAGCGGGGCCGCAGGCGCAGCAACACACAAGACACGGGAGCGAGCCATCGGGGGTAGCATGGGGACCTTCGAACGCCAATTTAGCAGGGATTCAGACTCAACTGCCGTGAGAAAAAACCGTTTGTAACCCCGCGCGCGAGTCGTTTCCCATTTCAATCCTTGAGACCAATTCGGCGCTTGAGCCGCCACAAAATCCGCCGGAAGAGCCCCAGAATCCGCCGCGCGTCGCGCCGCTCGAGCTGGAGACGGCGCAGCAGCAGGTCGAGATCGTGGCGATTCGCCTTCTGCATGGCCGCGGGAGAGTAGTTTGCGGCCTGCATGGTCTCTGCGACCACTCCTGCCAGCAATTCGAGATCGCGTGCGCAAGCGGGGTCGCGCGGGGAGGCGGGGGGGGCATATTCCTCTGCAGGATTTGGGTGCCCGATTCTCGCGACGTCTTGGTTTTTATCGCGAGGGCTGGCGTCGGTTTTTCCCCGCGCCGTCAGTTCATACAAGCACACGGCAACGGCCTGGCCCAGGTTCATCGAGGGCTGGCGAGGGTCGGTGGGAATCTCCACGAGCACGTGGCAGAGAGCGAGATCTTCGCGGGTGAGCCCACGCTTCTCCGGCCCGAAGACCAGCGCCACGCGGCCGCCGCGGACGAGCTCTGCGCCGACAAAGGGCGTCAACTCCGGGAGCGGAATCACGGGCTGCTCGGGCTGGCGGTGCGCGCGGGTTCCCGTGCCGATGACCAGTGTGCAATCGGCCACGGCGTCGGCGAGGCCCGGCGTGCAGCGGGCGTTTTGGAGCAGGTCCGAGGCGCCGACGGCGGACTTCGCCTCGCGCCAGTGTTCCTCGTACGGAGCGACCACGGCGAGGCGCGCGAAGCCGAAGTTGGCCATGGCCCGCGCCGCCGCTCCTATATTGAGGGGATTGCGCGGCGAGACGAGGACGATGTCGAGGTGTTCGCGTTGGGGTTCGGTAAGCAAGCCATGATTGTAGAGCAGTATTGCATGCGTCCGAATGTGCCGCCGCTCCACCCCACACGAGAATCCCATCTGCGTCGAAGCGCAGCTCCATCTCGCTCGCTGACAACTCGGAGCGGAATGTTCTAGCCTGAAGCGTGCTCTTCTCCAGCTCAGCCGCGAATGCTCTGAACGAGCTCAGTCAGGCGCCCATCGTGCGCTTCTCGCTGCTGGCACTCAGCTCCATCTTTTTCCTCGTCGATCCCTTCGCCGCCATCCCGTCGTTTCTGGCTATCACCCAGAGCGCCGATGCCGTGCGCCGCAAGCGCATGGCGCGCAAGGGCGCGCTCACCTGCTTCATCGTGCTCACCAGTTTCGCCATCGCCGGCCAACTCATCTTCCGCATGTTCGGCATTACGCTGCCGGCATTCGAAATCGCCGGCGGACTGATTCTGCTGCTGATCGGTTTGGACATGCTGGAAGCCCGGCGCTCGCCTACGCAGGAGACTCATGGCGAGACCGAAGAAGCCGCAACGAAAGAAGACGCCGGCATTGTGCCGCTGGGCATTCCCATGCTGGCTGGGCCTGGCGCGATTTCATCGGTCATGGTGCTGGTGGGGCAGGTGCCGACGCTCTGGCATTGGGAGATGGCCGCGATTCTTGGATCAATCAGCATCACGGCGGCGGTGACCTATTTTGTGCTGGCTGCGGCTAGCCGGGTGCGCCAGGTGATGGGCGAGACCGGCATCCGCATCCTGGTGCGCATTATGGGTCTGCTACTGGTGGCCTTGGCCATGCAGTATTTCGTGAATGGATTCACGGACTTGGGGCTGATTCCGCGGCGTTGAAGAGCAGGGAGCGGGGGAGCAAGGGAACAAGGGAGCGTCAGACGGGAATAAACCCACTAGCTCCGCTAACCCCGCTAGCTCCGCTCTGATTCATGCACTTTCCCACAGAAAGGAGTGGCTTTCCACAGGCTGCGGAGCTTGCTTCTAACCGCTTGAAACTGCTATTCTTGCTGAGTTCGAAAGGGTGGGCTCTGGTGGAGCGCCATCGTTTGCATCCTGGAGTGGCCTGTGCTACTCTAATTGAGTTGTAGTGATTGTAGTGAGCAGTGGTGCCTCCCGGTGGCCGTTTGGCCTGCCCGTTTGAGGGAAGTGGGAAGCCAAAGTAATGGAACTTCGTTCGTTGGGTCGGTCTGAGGCGGGTTGAAGCCTTTCGAAGCCCCTGTAGGGAATCCCTAGAGAGAACAAGCCATTGCATGACCCGGGAGTTGATCTCCCGCGAGCCCTAGTGGCTTGAGCCTATTGTGCTGGGTCGATGTTTGATATTTTGCGCAGCGCGAATGAGTTATCGAGTTTGGTTCGGGCAGAGTTTTACCTTGACCTGCAACCGATACTTTGATAGTGTTAAAAGGTTCGCGCCAAAACGCCGTAGTCTGCAGTACAAGCAGAAACAATCAGCGTTGCGCATCAAGTTCGAGGACAGCCGGACCAAAAGTCCGGACCTCGATCCCAAGGGGTCTCGCTTAGGCGAATCGCCCTCAAGGATCTTTGACAAATTGGTTGAACGTGCCAGTCGTGAGATGCGATCAAGTTTGGCTTGGTCATCTCACAAG
>JBEKGH010000086.1:0-17925 GCA_050012895.1 Occallatibacter sp. | reverse complement strand
GGCCACGACATTCACAGCGTCACGCTGGTGGGCGTGGTGGGTTGCGATCACTCGCTGTCCATGCCGGATTTTCGCGCTGCCGAGCGCGTGTTCCAGTTGATGACGCAGGTTTCAGGGCGCGCCGGCCGCGGCGAATTGCCCGGCCGGGTTGTCGTGCAGACTTACTACCCCGATCACTACGCGATTCTGGCCGCCACCACGCACGACTACAAGGCCTTTGCCGAGCGCGAATTGAAGTACCGACGCTGGATGCATTACCCGCCCTTCGGCGTGCTGGCCAACGTGCTCGTGCAGTCGCAAAAACTGGAAGAAGCCGCGGGGTGGGCGGCTGTCCTTGGCAAATTTCTCGTCCAAAACCAGAACCCCGGAGGGGTGCGCGTGTTGGGGCCGTGCACCGCGCCCATCGCGCGCATCAAGAACGTCTACCGCTTCCACATGATTTTGAAAAGCGCCTCGCGCAAAGCTCTCAACGCGACGCTGCGCGGCATGCTCGCGAAGGCTGACGAGGCCGGCATCCCGCGCCGTAATCTGGTTGTCGATGTGGACGCACTGCGGCTCATGTGAAGGTAGCTAGAGCGCATTAGGTAATGGTGTAGGGCTTTGTGAAAGGGCACGACTTCAGTCGTGCCGCAAAAGGCCCAATTTAATTTAGAGACGGGCTTTAGCCCCTGAGGGACGCTTCTTCGATGCCATACACTTTCCTCGCACCTCTAATCCGCTTTAGACAGTGGCTCAGCGAGTCGGCGGTCCTGAAGGTCGCCCAGTGGCGCTGCTCAAACGGCCGCCGCCATGCGCGCTACGGTCAGCACAGTAATGTCGTCTTCCTGGCCGAAGTTCTGCGCGGCTGTCGCGAGCGAGGCGGCGGCAACGCCTTCGCGCAGCATCTCGGAGATGCGTTCGAAGCCGAAGAGATGGCCCGCCGCATCCTGCGCTTCGGCGATGCCATCGGTCATGAGCATGAGCGAGTCACTTTCGGCCAGCTTGAAACGCAAAACAGGAAAGTCGATGCCGGGAACTGCGCCGAGCGGTAGAGCACCTTCCATGGCCAACTCCTGGCCGTTGAGATAAGGCGGCAGATGGCCTGCGTTGGCCAGCGCCGCGTCGCCGTCGAGACTAATGCGTAGCGCGAGGCAAGTGGCAAGACCGCGACCGCACATACGCTCATTGAGCAGCGCCAGGATCTGCCGGGGATCGTTGGTAAAAGACGCAGCGGTACGAACCGCGCCCACGATCAGCGTGGCCAGCATCCCCGCGTGCAGGCCCTTTCCCGCAACGTCTCCGACCACTACGAGCACGCTGCCGTCGCCTGCTTTCGGAAGCACCTGAAAGAAATCGCCGCCCACCTCGCGCGCGGGCCGGTACTCGCTCTGGATGGTCAGGCCGGGTGTCGCGGGCAAGTGTTCGGGGATGAGGTATTGCTGCACATTGCGCGCGGCAGCCATATCCTGCTCGAAGGCCGCCTGGTTGAGCTGTTCGTCGCGATAGCGCAGGTAGAGCACGATCAGCGTGACGAAGACGAACAGCGTCTGGCTGATGCTGCGGATGTCCACAAAGAATGGCCCGACAGGGATGAAGCGCAGGTCAGACATATGGAGCATATGGGAGAAATAATTTGTCCACGCACCGGTCAATTGCACGAGCAGAAGCGAGATTGCGATGGCCACGGATCCGGCTTTCCGTTCCAGAAGCAGCCCCAACGCCGCCAGCAAAGTAATGATGACCGGCAAGTAGGAGCCGATAGTGAAGAGCCATAAATCCGTAGAGTGGGTTTGAAACGCGAAGCCGTAGACTGCATAGGCCGCGAGCATCGCATTCAAAAGCGCGACCGCCAGAATCCAGCGCCTGAAGCGCAGACAGATCTGCGCAAGAAAGAGGTAAGAACTCAGAATGATCAGCATGTATCCCGCAAACACGAGGGTTGGCCCCCAGGAGCGGCGCATCACCGAATCGCTTGCAGCCAGGAATCCGCCCACGTACGGAACGAGCGCCGAGCCGACGCAATAGATGCCGAGCAAAATGTATTCGACACGATTGCGCTGCGCGCTGAACAGAACGAATGCAATGCAGCCGGCGGCCAGCATCGACAGCAGGCAGAAATTCCAGGGCAGGTTCGTAACCACACCGCGATACTGATTGAGAGCAGTCCGGGCGCTGACGGTCGGCAGCAAGCCGATTTCTGGCGCGTGGCCAAAACGCTCCGCGCCCGAGGTGTAAAAGGGAAACAGGCCTGTGGATGTCGCACCGACCCATCGCCGCAGAGCGATGTGCACTGTGGATCCTTTGATGAGGCCCGGTGGAATGGCGAAGGTCAGGTCCCGATCGAAGGGAGACGCGGGCCTCGGCTCCCACCGGCCAAAACGGCCCGCCGACACCCCTTCTACATAAACCTCGTAGACCTCGTCGATGCCCCCCATGCCGATGGCAAGCTCGCGCCCCTCAAGCTGCGCGGGCAACGCGACCGTCGCTCTGTACCAGTGAAATCCACGCAGTATGTCCACACCGCTCGATCGTGCCGGGCTCGAGGTTTGCGTCCACTTCGAGTCGTCGAAGTCCGGCCGCGCCCACGTCAGGTCATCGCCCTCATGGACGCGCCACGAGTCGACGACAACGACATCGTTCGATGCGGGCAACTGCGCAAGGCTGGGCAGTCGAGCGAGTGCGAACAGCAAGAAGAGCAGCAGTTTCTTCATACGGAGACTGGGGATTCCATGAGTTCTTCGCAAGCTAAAGCAAGATAGCTGCGACACCAGGGGGGAACTGGCCCGCTCCACGACAGACACCACCACTGGCCAACCGCGTGACGCAACCGCCCGCGGCTTGGACAGACGCTGTCCGACGTGGACTCTGCGGCTCTAGCTGCTCGGAGCGCCCGGTTGCAGCGCGTGCAGTTCTTTGCCCGGCTTGAAGCGCACTGCTTTGCCGGGAGCAATGTTGACCTCGGTCCCGGTACGCGGGTTGCGGCCGATGCCGGTTTTGCGCGCGCGAACGCTGAACACGCCAAATCCGCGCAGTTCGATGCGCTCGCCGGCCGCCAAAGCCTGCTTCAGGCCTTCGAAGACCGTGTCCACTGCCGCTTCTGCCTTGGTCCGCGGCAGACCCGTGCGCTCGACCACGTTGTGAACGATGTCCTGTTTGATCAATGGAGTCTCCTCGCTTGCCGTGAACTGGGGTTGACCTTCGTGCGACCTACATCGCCCATAGTACAGATTTTGCGGCGATTAGGGAACAAGGGATTGAGGATTTCCAGATTTTTTCTGGTCCGGGCAGCTCCCGGATGCGAGGGAGCCGAGATCCCCGGGACCAGTCCCGTCCGAGATAACCGCTCCGCTATTTGTCAATTGACCCGGCCGTTGCGTAAGATGATTTTTCAAGTTTCAGCCGGCGCCGCTACGCAGCCGGATCCCATCTTCACCTCCGCAACAGGAGACCCATGTCGATCAAAAGCGACCGTTGGATCAGAGAACAGGCCGTTCAGCATCGCATGATCGAGCCGTTCAGCGAAAAACAAGTTGCCGGCGGCGTCATTTCCTACGGCCTCTCGTCGTATGGTTATGACCTCAGAGTCTCCGACGAATTCAAAATTTTTACCAACGTGAATAGCGCCATCATCGATCCCAAGGCCTTCGACGAGCGGTCGTTTGTCTCGGTGCAGGCAGAATCGGTCATCGTTCCGCCCAATTCATTTGCCCTGGCACGTTCCATTGAATACTTTCGTATTCCCCGGGATGTACTGACGATCTGCGTGGGGAAATCGACCTACGCCCGCTGCGGGATCATCGTGAACGTGACGCCTTTCGAGCCCGAATGGGAAGGCTTCGTCACCCTCGAGATCTCCAACACCACGCCGCTGCCGGCAAAGATCTATGCCAACGAAGGTCTGTGCCAGATTCTATTTTTCCAGTCGGACGAGCCTTGCGAGATAAGCTACGCCGATCGGAAGGGCAAGTATCAAAAGCAGCAAGGTATCGTTCTCCCCAAGCTCTAAGAAAGTGCCGATTTCGAACCAGAACAAATGTGTTCGACAGATGGAAGAATGCAACCAATAAACCTCTCGGGATACGTGTGCCGATCCCCGAGAAGACCCTTCGAGAGGCCGAAGGGGGGCCATGAAATCCAGATCTGCAAATCCTCGTCCCATTCGAATTGGGATCCTGGCCGTTGAGCCTATTCGCGCAGCCGGCCTGGCAAGTGTCTTCGATCAGCCGGCGCAGCCGGGTCAGGCGCAACTCGTCCCGGTGATCGGTAGCCTGCAGGGGCTGACCGGCGCCTCTGACATTCAATACGTCGTCATCGATCTGCATTCCTCCCAGGGCAGTCTTGAAATTGTCGAGGCCGTGCGCATCAAGCGTCCGGATGTCCGGCTGATCGTCATAGGGCCGGAGGGCGACGATGAGTTGGTGTTCAAGGCGATCGTTGCCGGAGCCAGAGCCTACCTGGGCCTTACCGCAGGCCCAGAATTGGTGCGCCAGGCGATTGAAGCAGTTACCTCAGGTTCCATCTGGGCGCCACGCCGGTTACTTTCACGCCTCATCGATCGCCTTTTGAATGTTCATCTTGCCGATCGCGCAACTCCCAACCATCAACTTACGCCCCGCGAAGAGCAAGTATTGAAACTGATCCTGTTGGCGAACTCCACGCGCGAGATTGCCCGCGAGCTTGGCATCGAGCAACGGACCGTAAAGGCTTATATTGCAAGACTTATGCGTAAGACAGGCGCTGACAATCGCGTCAAGCTGTCGGTTTCGGCAGTCAGCCACTCACTTTTGGCAGAAGCCAGCGGCAAGCATCCCGGCGCCGCCCGGCCTCGTTCGGCAAAATGATAACTAACTAGTCAAATGAATCGATTACTTCAAGCCATAGCCCCTAAGTACTCTTGTGCATATGTCCAGATATCCACATGATGTTTCCAGAAACAACGCAGATCTGGGGAAAGGCGTTCCCAGGCTGCATGGTTTTCATGAAGCCTGGGAACGCCTCTTTTTTTCAACGGGCAGTTTGCGCCGTTACCGCCAGCCCTCCCTTTCTCTTCCTCCTGCACCAGAATCCAGAGTTAGAACCTGCCCAGCGCACCGCGAAAGTGGCGATTCGGCGCGGTCCTTTTGTGATCGAAGCCCGAGCGTCGCTGCACCAGCCGCAAGGTTCTGCCTGGAATTCTTCTTTTGGCGCGATGCCACCGCAATGAATCCATCTCGCCAGCCGCGGATTTCCGCAACCGAGAGTGCGCGTTTGACCGCGGATGCGGTAGGCTGTTCGAAGAGGTTGCGGCGCTGCCCCCGTTTGTTCGGTTTTAGCCTCGGGCTCGACCCCTTTGGCAGCGTTCGATATTCCTCCGGCTCAAAGACCTCGGATCGATTCTCAAGAACCTCGGCGTCATGCCGACGGAATGGAAAGGACATGGATATGAAAAAGGCCATCGCCAGCGTTTTTCTCAGCTTCCTGCTCACGTCCACTGCTTTTGCGGGCTCGACGAAGGTTGAACTGCAAAGCCGCATCGACTCGGCCAAAACCGTCCTCGACCAGATCATGGCCGCCAAGGACGCGACCGTTCCCACCGACATTCTCCGCTCGGCCACCTGTGTTGCGGTGGTTCCTAGCATGAAGAAGGGCGCCTTCTTAGTCGGCGCACAGTACGGCCAGGGCATCGTCACCTGCCGCACCGGGCATGGATGGAGCGCGCCGGTGTTTATTCGCATGGAAGGCGGATCCTTCGGCTTCCAGATCGGCGGCCAGGAGACGGATCTGATTCTCATTGCCGTGAATGACCAGGGGATGCAGGATCTGCTCAAGGACAAATTCAAGATTGGCGGTGACGCTTCCGCAGCCGCCGGACCGGTGGGCCGCGCCGGCACAGCTTCCACTGACTGGAAAATGAGTGCCGAGCTGCTGAGCTACTCCCGCGCTAAAGGTCTGTTTGCCGGCATCGATCTCGACGGCACCAGCGTGTCCCAGAACAAGGAAGACACGCAGCTCTACTACGGCGCCCCTGAAGACTTCAACCAGATCCTGGGTGGCAATGTCCCTGTACCGGCCGGCGCAGTCGCATTTGTGCGCGATGTCGCGCAATACTTCGTCAAAGCCAAGGCCACCCACTAGGTCTCTGACCGCTTGAAGAAGAGCCTTCCCGTGCCCCATCCTTTCTGTCATTCTGAGCGACCCTGAGCGAAGTCGAAGGGGAGTCTAAGAACCTGCTTCTTGAAACTCTGGGGCGAAAGGGTGGGGTGGCACGCTCCGCCGACCGTCTACACTAATCCTTGCGTTCATCGATGCAGGAAAATCTGGAGTACGGGCTGGTTCGAGCCGTAGCCGGCTGTCTGGGCCGCACGCCGCGGGGATTGGCGCGCCTGCTGGCCGCCTGCCTCGCCTTTGCTGTCTACCGGTGCTTCGGCAGGTTGCGCCGCGTCGGCATGCGCAACCTTGAGCTGGCCCTGCCTGAACTTCAGTCCAAAGCCAGAAAAAAAATTCTCAAGCGCGTTTACGTTCATCTTGGCTGGCAACTCGTCGAGTTCTGCCGTATGGCGCGCTACACGGCCGAAAACACCCGCGACCAGAACAGCCGCAATTCGATGCGCACCGAGGGCCTCGATCAGTACCTCCGAGCGCAAGCCCGCGGCAAGGGCGTCCTCATCATCACCGCGCACCTGGGCGCATGGGAGCTTTCCAGCTTCTACCACTCGCTCATGGGTCATCCCATGGGCATGATCATCCGCAATCTCGACAACCGCCGCCTCGATGAGTACGTCAACGGCATCCGTTGCCTGCACGGCAACTTTGTGATCTCGAAAGACGACTTCGGCCGAGGGCTGTTGAAGGCCATCCATGCCGGCGGCACCGTCGGCATCCTCATGGACACGAATATGACCCCGCCGCAGGGCGAGTTTGTAAAGTTCTTCGATATCGACGCCTGCACCGGAACCGGCCTGGCCCACATCGCCCGCCAAACCGGTGCCGCGGTTCTTCCGGGATTCATGCTCTGGGAGCCGGCCGAGCACCGCTACGTACTCCACTTCGGTCCAGAAATCGAGATCCCGCGCACCGCGGACCGCGCCGCAGATATTCTGGAAGGCACACGGCGATCGACCGCCGTCATTGAGTCGTGGATTCGGCGCTATCCTGACCAGTGGCTGTGGATTCACCGCCGCTGGAAGACGCGCCCGCCGGGCGAACCGAGTTTGTATTGAATCTGAATGGGAGCAGGGCATGACGCTTGCACAACTCATCGACGCACTCGGCGGCAAAATGCTGCATGGCAACGCGCACACAGAGATTCGCGCCGTGAACGCCGGCAACCACGCCGCTGCGGGAGACCTGGTCTTTGCCGAAGATGCCGCGACCGCATCTGCAGCTCTGAAAACCGCGGCCAGCGCGCTGGTGCTCAAAGCCGGGCTGCCCCAAGCCGCCGTGTTTGCGCCCGACCCCGAGCGCGCCTTGACCACCGCAATCGTCGAAGACAATCAGCCGCGTCTCTGGTTTGCGCGTGCCGCCAAATTGCTCGCGCCGCCGCTCCCGGTCGAAGGCGTTCATCCATTGGCGATCATCGGGGCAAACATCCAGCTCGGTCCCGACGTCACCATCGCCGCCTGTGCCGTCATCGGCGACGGCACTGAAATCGGCGCGGGAACCCGCATTGAAGCCGGCGCCGTCATCGGCGCAGGCGTACGCATCGGCGAGCACTGCCGCATCTATCCGCGCGTGGTCGTTTACCCCGGCGCCACCATCGGCAATCGCGTCATGGTTCACGCAGGCGTCGTGCTCGGCGCAGACGGATTCGGCTACGTGCGCGATCCCGCCACCGGAGCGCACACGCAGTTCCCGCAGCAGGGGACATTGGTAATAGAAGACGACGTGGAGATCGGTGCCAACTGCACCATCGACCGCGGCGCGCTGGCCGAAACGCGCATCCGGCGCGGCGCAAAGTTCGACAACCTCGTCCACGTCGGCCACAACTGCGACATCGGTGAAGACGCGATCCTCGTCGCGCTCACCGGCATCTCCGGCTCAAGTTCGATCGGCAACGGCGCAGTTCTCGCGGGCCAGGTCGGCATTGGCGACCACGTGCACGTAGGTCCCGGCGTGATCCTCGGTGGACAGGCCGGCGTCTTCAGCGGCAAGACCATCACCAACGAAGGCCTCAAGCCGGGCACGGTGCATTGGGGCACGCCCGCGCGGCCCTTGCAGCAGGTGCTGCGCGAGCAGGCCACGCTGGCGCGCCTGGCAAAAAGGCAGTCAAAAAATCGCTAGCGTAGTAAGTCAGAAGTTCGCGGAAAGACAACCGCAGATCCTTCGACTCCGTTTGCCGCAAAATGCGCGGCAAACTTCGCTCAGGATGACAATTTCATTGTGATGCGGGATTCAGATTCACCACACTGATTCTGTGCTTCTGCCTCCGCACTCAATCTATTCCTCGAATGCCGCCCCGTACGGAGCCGCAAATCTCCGCTCCCATGCGCCGTTCTTCTTCAACTGGCCGTTCCAATAGAACTGAACGGCTGGAATCCTGCAGGCGAATGACGCGAGCAAGGCGCCGAAGCGCGAAAAGCGCTCGATGCCGGCAACGGCTTTCAGTTCAGCCGCGCCGAAATGGCCATCCCGCGCCAACTGCTCGCCCAGCATCTGCAGCTGCGCCCACAGCTTCCGGTTGGCCTGCTCGGGCATCGCTTGCAGTGCCTCACCGCCGCCGCGCACAATCGTGCCTGCATAATGTGAACCCAGCCGCTGCGCCAGCTTTTCGAGATACCGCTCCAGTGGCCGCGAGTGCGCCGCCTCGGGAAATCCCCCCTGCACAAGAAAGGCCAGCGTGGGATTTGCTCCGCCCGCCCGCGCCGCCTCCACCCGCGGCGCCAGCGCCTCGATGTAGGCTTTCACCAACGCCGGCATTGCATCCGTGTAGAGCGGCAGGCCCAGCAGGACTACGTCGGCCCCGGCAAACGCCTCCACAGCGTGCTGGAATTGCGCGCGCCGCACCAGGTGCAGCACCTCCGGCTTCGCGCCGCCGCCGCGCACCCAGCCCTCGGCCACGCGCTTGAGCATCTTCATCGAGCTCGAGCGCTCCCCGCGCGGCGAGCCGTTAAGCAACACGAGCGAGTTCATCGGCCACCTCCTCGGGAGCACGTTCCGCAACCGCAGTCCACGCCAGGCGCGACTTCATATTGCGCGCCATCCGCCCCCACATCGTGCGCGCGATCTCTACGTCCTCGGCATCGCTGTCAGGGCCCGCGCCCAGCAGCAATGCGAAGACGGGATAGTGCGCATACCGGGCGCGATGGTGAAACTCGCCGCCTTCGACGACAAAGTAGGGATGGATCAGCGGAACCATCTGGTCGGCCGCGCGCTTCAGCAGGGCAGTGGTAAAGCCCATCGTCATAGGCGAGGCCAGCAGCAGCAAATCGGCGTCCAGCGCCGCTCGGCAAACTGTGGCCGAGTCGTCGCACTTCGTGCACTCGCCCGGAGTTTTCACCCAGCAGCCAAAGCAACCGGTGCAGCCTTTTAGGTCGAGAACGCGCAGGTCGAGCTTCGTCACCGCGTGCCCCCACGCCGCCAGCCGATTCGTGAGGGTTTCCAGGTAAGCCTGAAACGGCGAGGCCGCGTCAGGTTCTCCGTTCAGGATAGTGATGCGCATGGCAGAATTCCTTTTGTCCGGCCCGTTACTTCTACAGTGTAGAAATGATTGCCTGAAACCAATTCTACGGTGTAGAATCAATTTGTCAAGCCTCGGCGCAAGAATTTTGCGACGCATTGCAGTTTGGCAAGTATCTTGTTTGCCGATAGCGGTTTATTGTCGACCGCCCTACAATGGCGTTGCCCCGGAAGGAAACCATGGACCGCGTGAAACCGCGAAAATCGGCGCCGCAAGGGCGAAATAACCGCGCCGCCTCTCGCCGCCGGCCCGCTTCCCAGCCCGCCGGGCGGTCTGCGGCCCGCAAACGCCGCCTTGGCGCCGCGACCCCGCTCGAACGCGAGCCCATCGTCGCCGCAGCGCTCAAAATTGTCGACCGTTACGGTCTCAAGGCGCTCTCCATGCGCCGCCTCGGCGCCCAGCTTGGCGTCGATCCCATGGCCGTCTACTATCACCTGCCCAACAAACAAGCCCTCCTCGACGCCATCGTGGAGGCGGTGATGGGCTCCATCGATCTCACTGTCGACAACCCGGCCGAGCCTCCGGAAGAACGCGTTCTCGCCGCGGCCCGCGCCTATCGCGACGTGCTGCTGGCCCACGTAAACGCCTTGCCCATTCTGCTCGCGCACGGCCCCGTCACGCCCGGCGCGATGCGCCCGGTCGAGCTGCTCATTGGCATTTTGCGCGACGCTGGCCTGCCTCCCGCCGAGGCCCTCATGGGAATGAATTTGATCGCTGCGTCGGTGCGCGGCGCTGTGGGCATGGGGCCGATCCACGAGCCCAGCGAAGAGGAATTCGCGGCCATGTGGCAGGCGCTTCCTGCCGCGGAGTTTCCGCTCCTTGCCGAAGGATTGTCCTCTTCCCGCCGCACCTTCGAAGAGATTTTCGACTTCGGCATCCGCGCACTCACGCGCGGCCTGCTCGCGGAAGCCGCCAGCCGTCATCCAACGGAGTGAGTTCACGCGATCTCATGATCGCGCGCAAAACGTGGTCGAAGAATCTGCATTTTTGTGTCTGGGGTGGGGTGTTTCGTTAAGTCCAGCAGAATCAGGCAAAATGTTCGCTTTTGGGGTGCCGAGACCCCCTCAGATGTTGGCTTGGAAACGACCGTTTGACGCGCCCGCGTTGGTCTGGGGTTTCGCGATTCTTTGAGACAAATTAATGAGAATTTCGCGCTTTAGCAGCAAGTGTGAATAGAGAATTTCGCGGTTAAGAGCAATAGTTGGCAGAGAATTTCGCGTAAGAGCGTCAGGAAGGGCTTCGGAACGCGTTTTTGCGCATGTTTTGGCCTGTTTCGCACGCCAGAAAGCGTTTTCCTGCGTCAGTTTTCAGGTTTCAGAATGGCAGGGACCAAGGGACCGAGGGGCCAAGGGAACAAGAAGGCAGGGACTGTGGGACTGAGGGACTGGGGGACTGCGGGGCTACGGGACTGGGTTCGGTGTGAGTGCGCGGCGTGCGTGTGAGTGGTCAGTGAGTGCCCCGCCAGCGCCGTCATTGCGAGCGCAGGTGGCATGCCGCAATCTGCCCACCGATTTTTCGGGAAATCAAGTCTGCTGCGAAGCCGCGCTCATCCCCTGCAGCTTTCACCCGAGCAAAGATCAACACCAGTCGACTTTCCAGGACAAATATGGCCATGGCAGCCTGGTGGAGGCCCCACGCTGCCGCGTTAACTGCCGGGCCCCGAGCGACTATCTCTTCGGGTCCGGCATCCATTTGTCATTGGAGCAGATAGAGCAGAAAGGCACAGATCAAATTGCGTGAGCAAGCCCAGAATAAAACCATGCAGCAAGCTGAGGTGCTCGATCCCGTATGCGGGATGAAGGTCGATCCCTCCAGAGCAGCGGCAAGCGTCAGCTATCAGGACACCACCGTCTACTTCTGCAGCCAAGGCTGCGCCGCCAAGTTTCGCGCCTCGCCAGAGAAGTTCGCGCAGGCCAAACCGGACGCAGCTCCCTTGAAGCCGCCAACCAAGACTGAGCCGCGAAGGGAATACACCTGCCCCATGCATCCGGAGATCAAGCAGCCGGGGCCTGGCAACTGCCCTAAGTGCGGCATGGCGCTCGAACCGGCGACCGTGACTGCACCTGCCGAGCGGACTGAATACACTTGCCCGATGCATCCTCAGATTGTGCGCGATGCTCCAGGCTCGTGCCCAATCTGCGGCATGGCGCTTGAGCCTCGGGAGATCACCGCAGAAGAAACCAATCCAGAGCTGTCCGACATGACGCGCCGGCTGTGGATCAGCGTCGCGCTAGCCGCGCCGATGCTGGCGCCGATGGTCTCAGCCTTTCTGCCCGCCTTGCCTATGCAACACTTGTTCTCGGCGAGAGTGTGGGCGTGGATCGAGTTTGCGCTGGCGACTCCAGTCGTTCTCTGGTGCGGGTTGCCGTTCGTCGTCAGGGGCTGGCAATCGATAGTGCATCGCAGCCTGAACATGTTCACCTTAATTGCCCTTGGCACGGGCTCGGCCTACCTTTACAGCGTCTTCGCTACCGCCGTCCCCCAAATATTTCCTGCGTCGTTTCGCGGAGGCGGAGGGCAGATCGATGTGTATTTCGAGCCGGCAGCGGTGATCGTTGCGCTTGTGCTTCTTGGACAGGTGATGGAACTGCGCGCTCGCAGCCAGACCAGCAGTGCGATACGCGCGTTGCTCGGCCTGGCTCCGAAGACGGCCAAACGGATCGACGACAAGGGCGCCGAAGCCGACGTGCCGCTCGATCAGGTTCAAGTTGGTGATCGGCTCCGTGTGCGTCCCGGCGAAAAGGTACCCGTCGATGGCACGGTCCTTGAAGGCCACAGTTCCGTTGATGAATCGATGATCAGCGGCGAGTCCATACCGGTCGAGAAAGACACGGGTGCGAAGGTCACAGCCGGGACTGTGAACGCAACGGGCGGATTCGTGATGCGCACCGAGCGAGTAGGCTCGGACACGCTGTTATCACAGATTGTAAAGATGGTCAGCGAAGCGCAGAGGTCGCGTGCGCCTATCCAGCGGCTGGCGGATCGAGTGTCGTCCTACTTTGTACCCGCTGTAATCGTTGCGGCCGTCATCGCATTCGCTGTCTGGTTCATCGCTGGTCCGCAGCCCCGCTTTGCGCATGCCCTTGTAAACGCCGTTGCGGTACTCATTGTTGCTTGCCCGTGTGCTCTCGGTCTCGCCACACCCATGGCGATCATGGTGGGCACTGGTCGCGGGGCTCGCGCCGGCATCCTCATTCGCAATGCTGAGGCGCTGGAGATATTTGGCAAGGTTGACACGCTCATCATTGACAAAACCGGCACTCTCACCGAAGGCAAGCCGACGCTCACTTCCGTTATTCCTCAGCCAGGCATCGAGGAATCCGAGCTGCTCCAACTCGTCGCCAGCCTTGAGCGCTCCAGCGAACACCCGTTGGCAGCAGCTATCGTGAAGGGCGCGGAAGCCAAGAAGCTTGCCCTGGTCGATGTGGCCGGATTCAGCTCCGCCACGGGCAAGGGCGTAAAGGGAACCGTCTCCGGCAAGCTGGTTGCTGTTGGAAATGCGGAGTTGTTCCGCGATCTTACGGTCGATCCTGCGCCGTTGCTCGAACGCGCTGAAGAATTGCGCAAAGAGGGCCAAACGGTCATGCTGGTGGCCGTGGATGGCAAGGCGGCGGGCTTGGTTGGGGTCTCCGATCCCATCAAGGAGTCTACGCCCGATGCAATCCGCGAACTGCGCGCGGCGGGTCTGAAGATCATTATGGTCACGGGAGATAACGAGACCACCGCCAAGGCAGTGGCGGAGAAGCTCGGCATTGAGTTTTATGCCGATGTGTTGCCTCAAAAGAAGGCGGAGGTCGTGAAGGAGCGCCAGCAAAAGGGCGCCGTGGTCGCGATGGCCGGAGATGGAGTGAACGATGCGCCCGCGCTTGCGCAAGCTGACATTGGCATTGCCATGGGGACCGGCGCCGATGTGGCGATGGAGGCTGGCGGCATCACGCTGTTGAAAGGCGACCTGCGCGGCATTCTTCGCGCGCGTCATCTGAGCAAGTCAACCATGCTAAATATTCGAGAGAATCTGTTCTTCGCTTTTGTCTACAACGCGGTCGGGGTACCGCTTGCAGCGGGCGTGCTTTACCCTGCCTTCGGATTGCTTCTGAACCCAATGATCGCCGCGGCTGCCATGAGTTTCAGCTCCGTCTCAGTGATCGCCAATGCGCTGAGACTGCGTACAACCAAGTTATAGCTGCTTTCCGCGCACCCGAGCGATATTGGGAATAGGGGGTCGTAAAAGGGGCCCGGCGTGGTGTTGCGGAGGTTTGCGACGATAAGTGCAGGGAATAGGGAGTAGGGAATTGAAAGACAGGGAATAGGGAACAGGGAACAGGGAATAGAAAGCAGGAGCTGAGAGACGAGGGACAAATGCGGGTTCTTCCACTGCGTCCGCGCACGCGATCGCGAGATCGCGCGTGACCGCCTTCTTCGCTGTTAAACACTCTGCCTGGCTACGGCTCCGGCCTCCTCATCAATCCATCTGGTCAGATTTGCGGCCAACAAGAGGAAGAATGTAACAAAGAGCATACTGAGGTCGCGTAATTCTCCCGGCACGCAGAAGAGAAGGTACAACGGAAAGTTGATGACTGCGGCAATCTGCCCGTGCCGCTGGATTGCCTGCGGCAGTTTAGGCCATCCACGCCACACCGTCCACACGATCAGAACCAACGACAACAAGTTGAAGGCCACGATCATCACAGTCAGGCCGTAGGTTGTTTCCTCAAACGGATAGCGTGAACCAGGCCAACTAAGCAGGTATCGGAAATGGTCTATAAAGTGTAATTGGACGGTTTCCCCAGGATTGTGCCGATACCGCACGCGAAGCAGAAAATAGACCACAGCACAGCAAATTCCGAGGACCCCGGTTCCGGCCAAAGCACTCAACGGTGAACTCTTTCGGCGCAGGATCGGATAGAGCGTTGGGATGAATAGCAGGAAGGATTCCTTGTTCCACGTGGCGAGGGCAGCAACCGGAACGATCCACCACCAATTAAACCTGTATGCCATCCATACCGCGAGCGCAAGAAATGCAAGTTCCGGATAATCGTAAAAATACCCACCCACCCTCATGAAGTAGGGCATTAGCAGAATCATGGCGACGGCGGCAAGAGCAGCCACGGCAGGAGAGTACCCCGCAGACCTGCCCGCCAGGTACATCGCATATACCGAAATCCATGCGAACAGGAATGTCAAAACATAGACAATCGCATAGCGCATGAAATACTTCCGGTCTGTCACGACAACCGAGTTGCTTTGCGCAATTTGTGAAAAGAAGAGGTGGTAAAGAAACGGGGCCCGGTCGCGCTCGAAAAACGGCACTCCGTGAAAGCCACTCTGCGCGAAGAGAAGGTCTTTAGTTTGTTCGGGAATCCGCGCGTCAATCCAGTTTGCCAGCATCGGAAGCAGTTGCCTGTATACGAACGGGCGCGCTGCCGTTCCATCCACCATAGCTTCAAAAAGATACGTTCCTTGCGTTGATCCATTTAAGGTGTCGCGAAGGTTCCACTTGTCGTAGAAACCGTTGAACGAAGCCGCAGCAGCCAAAAAAAACAGCGCGAAACAGCAAGCGCGATAATACAGCCTTGATGCAAAACCCTTCCGAGTCATTTTCGCCAACCTTCGAGGGCGTCCCGCGCCAAATTGCAAGCTGCCAGCCGCCGTTGGATTCATGTTAGCAATCCGAATGCGCGAATCAGCCCCACAGTTAGGGCCTTTGGGGTTTGACATGTCTGTCTTTTGCTCTATCTGCAGCTTGATGTCCATCCGTCGCGGTTCCTGTGGGTCTCGACGCCGCGGATGGCGTTGATGGAGGCGGTCGTTACAGGCTGCTTCAGGGCCGCTATGACCAGGGTATCGAGCAGCTGAGTGCCGGACAGGGCACATGTGCCCGACGGCCAGACTCAACCCAGCGCAGGATAGATCCTGGGAAACGCCGATCCCACACCCAACACCCCACATTCCCCGCCTCCCAAGACTTTTCCGCCGCCGCTTTGTAGAGAAACAGGGAATAGCGAGTAGGGAATATAAAAACAGGGAACAAGGGAACGAGGGAACAAGGGAACGAGAAGGCAGGGACTCAGGGAATAGGGAATAGAAAGCTGGAGCTGAGAGACGAGGGACAAATGCAGGTTCTTCGGCAGCGTCCGCGCACGCGATCGCGAGATCGCGGGTGACCGCTTCGCTTGACTTCCGGCGCGGCGGGCGGTAACGTGGGCGGACACCCCATTGATCTGCTTGGGCTTTCATTCGATGAAAGCCGGAGCGTGCAGAATTTGAATCCGCTTGAGCTCTCTCCCAATGCTGCGCATGACCCCGCGGCCAATTCGGGGCATGCCCAAAACCCTTCTGCGTCACAGCCTGGAAGCACGCCCGCGCCGCGGCTTGACGAGGAGCGGCTGGCCTGGCTGGCGATGGCGCTTTCGCCGGGGCTGGGACCGAAGCGGATTCTCGATGCGGTGCAGCAGATTGGCACGGCCAGCCGCGTTTTTTCCATGTCGCTTACGGCGCTTGAAGGACTGCGCTTTCCTGCCGAGGCGGCGCAGTTTCTGTTTGATGGCAAGGGGCGGCGCGCGGCGGAAGAGGAGTGGGCGAGGGTGGTGGCGCAGGGCGCTACGCTGGTGAGCTACGCCTGCCGGGAGTATCCCGAGCGGTTGCGCGAGATCTACGATCCTCCGCCGGTGCTGTGGGTGCGTGGCGACGTGAAGTTGATGAGCCGGCCGGCGATTGCGGTGGTGGGCACGCGGCATCCGACACCGTATGGATCGGGCGTGGCGGAGATGCTGTCGCGCGATCTGGCGGCGCGGCGGCTGCTGATAGTGAGCGGCATGGCGCGTGGCATCGACTCCTGCGCGCACAGAGGGGCGCTGGCGGCGCGCATGCCTACGCTGGCCGTGTGGGGCACGGGGATCGACATTGTCTATCCCAAGGAGAACCGGAAGCTGGCAGAGGAGATTTTGGCCGCAGGCGGGACCATTGTGAGCGAGGTGCCGATGGGCACGTTTCCCGCGCCGCAGAACTTTCCCCGCAGGAATCGGATTTTGAGCGGGCTGAGCGTGGCCGTGCTGGTGGTGGAGGCGGCCGAGAATTCGGGGACGCGGGTGACCGCTCGCTGCGCCGCGGAGCAGAACCGCGACCTCTATGCCGTGCCGGGCAACGTGACCAACAAAGGCTCCTGGACACCTAACACATTGATAAAACAGGGCGCCAAGCTCGTCGCCACCTGGGAGGACGTGTGGGAAGATCTGCCCTCGCAGGTGAGGATGGAACTGGAGGCGGAGGCGCCGTCTGCATCCAAACCCGAGGCCGGAGCATCCTTATTGGCTGATCCAGTACTACGGCCGCAGGAAGCGATGGTGCTCGAGGTGCTGCGCGCCGACGAGAGTTTGCAAATCGACGAGATTCTGGAGCTGCTGGAGACGCAACTCACCTCTTCCGAGGTCTTTACCGCGCTTTTCGAGCTGGAAATGGCGGGCCGGGTAAGGCAACTGCCGGGGAAGAACTATGTGAGAACGATGTAGAAGACAGGGAATAGGGAGTAGCCAATAGGGAGTAGAAAGACCTGGACGTGAGGAGCGAGTGAAAGAGTGAACGAGTGAAGCGGGGCGGATTTTCGGGGTAAGGGGCAGCAGCAATTAGGTTCATCTTTTAGGTTCGTTTTTGCGGCGGGACGTCTGGCGCGGTAAAGCAAGGGATTTGCGGGGGTTTCGGCGGGAAATCGGGCTTTTCTGTTCCTGGAAATGGGACGGCGCATGAAGAAAATTACGGTACGCGGGTGGAAATGCCATGGTGTTCCATGGTAGGGTGCAACACTTGCGGGCCATTTTTCTTGAAGCCTGGGAGTGGGCGCATATCGATATAGGGTTTTGCGCTGCGCGGGATACGGATTTGAAATGCGCAGGAGCGAAACCGAAGGGTGCGAAACGAGTCCAATCTTGGATGGGAATGCAGGTCCTTCGACTCCGTCCGCCGCGGCGGACTGCGCTCAGGATGACCAGCTGATTACTCCGCTCAGGATGACTAGTTGATGGTTGAACGAAATGAAGCAACATCCCGGACCAACTGATGGTTGAACGAAATGAAGCAACATCCCGGACCAACTGATGGTTGAACGAAATGAAGCAACATCCCGGTATCTAAGGATTGCCGGTGAAGTACCGAACGTAAAAGAGGGAATTGGGTCAGGAATGGCAACGAGTAAAGCATTGGTGATCGTGGAATCGCCGGCCAAGGCGAAGACGATCGAGAAATATCTGGGCAAGGGATTCGATGTGCGCGCGTCGGTGGGGCACATTATGGACCTG
>JBEKGH010000085.1:0-17948 GCA_050012895.1 Occallatibacter sp. | reverse complement strand
TGGCTTCCATTTGCGGGCCGCGTTTGCTAACCTTCTTCATCGGCTGGTCTCCTTTTGGCACCTTCGAGTGCGTGCCGTCAGCTTAGCTGCTCCGCGAGACCAGCCGTCTCATCCCATCTGTAACGGGGGTCTCCAGACCCCCCCGGGTTGCATTGAGCGCATTTTTCCTATTTGTGTAGAGTGCGGCGTGGACCGGGAGGTCCACGCGACAGCCGGCCGGGAGGCCGGCGCTACATGGTCTTTCAACGACCGGCAACCTTGAGCCAGGTAGGAAATCCACGCTATATCAAAAGGCAAAATGCTCTAGCGCTTTCAATCCAGCAAAAAACGGATGCCCCACCTTCGCCGATTCGCGTTTTTTGCAAATCGGTTAAGGTGGGACAGCACGAACCCAAACCAGAATTCCCGATTGATTCTTACGGCATCAGAACCGAATCGATCACCTGGATGACACCGTTCGATTGATACACGTTGGGGATGGTAATGGCAGCCATGCCGCCCTTTTCATCGGTCAGCATGTACTTGCCGCCCTTCATCCAGACCGTCAGCGTTCCACCCTCGACGGTGGTCAGCGTGGCCTTGCCGCCGCCTTCATGAATCATCTTCTTCAAGTCCATGGTGGAGATGCGGCCGGAGACCACATGATAGGTGAGCACCTTCTTGAGCGTGTCGAGGTTCTCGGACTTCAGCAGATTGTCCACTGTACCGGCAGGAAGCTTGGCGAAGGCTTCGTTGGTAGGGGCAAAGACGGTGAACGGGCCGGGGCCCTCGAGGGTGTCCACCAAGCCGGCAGCCTTCACCGCCGCTACCAGGGTGGTGTGGTCCTGGGAGTTGAGCGCGTTCTCCACAATGTTCTTGGTGGGGAACATGGCAGCGCCGCCGACCATCGGGTCCTCCTGGGCGAAGGCAGCGGAGGCCGAAGTGGCCAGCGCGACGGCGAACAACAGAGCGAGAAACTTTTTCATGGTGTGGATTTCCTTTCGGGGATTTTGTGGGAGCCGTTCGCTTGGGAGCGGCTGATTTGTTTGCCGCCCCACGGTGGGGAGGGCGTCCTGGTGGATGTACGCCGGGCAACGCGAAATCGGATTGCGCGAAACAGAAAAAATCCCGCGTGTTGTCCAGCGCCGCTCAAAAGAACTTGCCGGGCAGTGGCTTCAACTAGCGGGAATGAATGGTATAAGAGCAAAAGGAGCGGCATCCGGGGCTAAGAGATTCCGGACCCACGTGCAATCCATTGCGACTCTTCACCGCGTATTCACAATATGGACGGAGCGTGGCCCAGTGACTGCAACCATGCAGCCCGTGTCGGACTCCGCGCTCATCGAGCGAATGATGGCAGGTGACGAGGCCGCGCTTTCGACACTTTACGATCGCTACTCGGCGATGCTGTTTGGCATGCTGACGCGGATCCTGCGAGACCCGCAGGCCGCCGAAGAGGTTCTGCAGGATCTCTTTCTGCAGCTTTGGCGCAACGCCGGACAGTTTGATTCCGCGCGTGGTTCGCTGCCCGCATGGCTGATGGTGATCGGCCGCAACCGCGCCATCTCGCGCCTGCGCGGCAGGAGAGATCGCGAAGTGCTGGAAGAGGAAGACGGCGATTATGCCAATACCTTCGCCTCCAGCCAGAACATCGAAGACGAGGCTCAACGCGCGCAGTTGGCGCGGAACATATCGGCCGCGCTCGGGCAGTTGCCGGTCGAGCAAAGGCAGGCCGTGGAGCTAGCCTATTTTGAAGGGATGACGCAAAGTGAAATCGCGAATAAGACCGGGATCCCGCTAGGCACCGTAAAGACCCGGGTGAGAACCGCGATGCAATCATTAAGACAGATACTGGGATGACGGAACCGCACGCCAATCCGGAAGACCTTGACCTCTACGCGCTGGGCGCGCTGGACGGCGAGGAGAAGCAGACGCTCGAAGCTCATCTCCGCGCCTGCCCGCACTGCCAGCAGCAGCTTGCGGCGGCACGGCAGCGAACGGCGCTGATGGGTTTGGCGGCGGCTCCCGCGGCTCCGCGCCCGCAAGTGAAAGCGGCGTTGATGGACAAGGTGCGGGCTGAGAAACGAGTTGGGGTCACGCAAACAGCTCCTCCCAAAATCAGGAAAAAACGTTGGGGCCTGCGCTTCTCGTTTGGGTTTGGGCTGGCTACGGTTTTGCTCGCCTTCGCGACCTATGAACTTGCGAAGCAGGATCTCAATCGCGGCAAGCAGCTCCAGCAGCTTCAGGCGCAGGTTTCCGAGGACGCTACTGCCCTCCAGGCCATGGGCCAGGTAACTGGCGCGCCGGATTCCGCGCAGATTACGCTCCTGCAGCAGCCTAACGGACCTCCGGGACAGGCGCATATGCTTTACAACGCGCGCATGGGCTTGGGTGTCTATTCCGGCCAAATCGCGCCGGCGCCCTCCGGCAAGAGCTACCAGCTCTGGCTCGTCCCCTCGTCGGGCGCGCCCGTTAGTGCCGGATTGGTCAACGCCAATCAGCAGAATGGAGCGGTGGTTGTTCGGTTAGCGCCGGGGCTCGCGCCCAAGGCATTTGCGGTCACTTTGGAACCGCTGGGAGGCAGACCCCAGCCCACGGGTCCGATGGTTCTGGTGGGCGCGGCCAGCTAGGGTTTGCCTGGTATTGTGAATAAATCTTTACGACAGATTGTGGAAAGGTGCCTTGCGTGCAATTGTGCGCATCATCGCCAGGTTCTTGGTGGGGTTCACTGCGATCTGATCATATTCCAGTTGAAATAAAACGAGTTAAGCCGCCTATCAGGAAAGAACAACAACTGGCAAGGGAAAAATTTCGGGCCTTCCCTGCAGGCTTCCCAAAGAATTCCACAAATTTATCCACAGATGGACGTGGGCGCAGCAAAGCAAAGACCCCTGCGGACGGGGCCTTTGCAACAGATCTGCTGCAGGTTAGTGAGTTCCCGTTCCCGTTGGCCTCGGCGCTGCAAGCCTGGGAGCTGCCGGCCTGGGAGCTTCTGCGGCGGGTTGCGCAGGCGGCGCGGGCACGCCTGACTTCACGTTGTAGGCATCGATCACCTGCTTGGTGATGTTGGTGCCATTGGCGGAGAACAGCACCGGCGTCGCCTGCTGGGAAATGTCGAGGACCAGGGTGAATCCCTGCTGCTCCGCGTAGGACGACATCACGTCGTACACCTTGGAGGCGAGGGAGTTGTACATTTCCTGCATATCTGCCTGGAAGTCGTTGCGCGCGTCTTCCGAGTCGCGATCCAGCTGCTTCTTCTTGTCGTCGATGACCTTGGCGCGGTTGGCGCGCTCGCCCTCGGACAGGCTGGCACCCTGGGCCTGCAACTGCTTGGTCAGGTTGTCAATCTCGTCGCTGAGGGACTTGAGGACGGCTTCCTTGGGAGCGTACTTCTTCTGCAGGTCGCCGAAGTCGCGCTGACCCTCGTTGGTTTGGGCAACGGCCAACTGAAAGGCAACGACGGCGATTTTGGCGGGAACGGCAGCGGGCGCGGCGGCCGGCGCAGCCTGAGTTTGGGCGGCGGCGCTCAGGACCATCCCTGAGGCCAGCATGAGAACGAGTGCAAAAGTGCGCTTCATTTGAATCAAAAACTCCTTCGGAATCCCTGTCTGGCTCTTGTGGTTCAACGCACAAACGAGCCTTTGTCTCCTCACGCATCCTCTCGGCTCATCTTTACCCCGACTTGTCGCGGGAAACTCCGCGCCGGACGGCGCGAAGCTCAAAAAAGACGTATACGGAGACGTCAGCAGGAACTACAGGGATTATAGAGCAGGGAGCAGGCAGTAGGGAATAGGGGCCAGATTACAGTTCGTAGTTCGCAGTTCACAGTTACGACGGCGCCGCCTCAGCAAACGCTGTGAACTGTGAACTATGATCTGCGCACTGAGAATCAATGCGCAGGCGCCGGCTGCAGCTGCGGCTGCGGCGCATCCAGGTCACCCTGGCCTGGCGCCTGCGGGGCCGGAGCGGGAACGCCGGATTTGGTGTTATAGGCGTCGATGACTTCCCTGGTGATTTCCATTGCAGGAAGGGCGTAAAGGACGGTCTGCGTCTGCTGGTCTCCTTCGTCGAGAACCAGCGTGTAGCCGTGCTTCTCGGCGTAGTCGCTCATGAGCGCGCCCACTTTGCCGGCCACATCGTTGATGATCTGCTGCATGTCGGTCTGGAAGTCGGTCTGTGCGTCCTGGGTATCGCGGTCCAGCTTCTTCTTTTTTTCATCGATGACACGCGCGCGGCTGGCGCGCTCGGCATCGCTCAACTGGGCGCCCTGAGCCTGCAACTGCTTGGTCAGGTTGTCGACTTCGTCGCTCTGGGTCTTGATCTGCACCCGCCTGGGGTCATATTTCTTTGCGAGGTCGGCAGCGTCGCGCTGAAACTCGTTGGTCTGGGTGACGGCGGCCTGAAAAGCGACGACCGCAACCTTCGCAATAGGAACGGAAGCCGCGGTGGAAGGCTTTTGTGCGGCGGGAGCGGCGGGCCTTTGCGCGGCGGGCTTTGGAGCGGCGGTGGTTTGAGCGGCGACCACGATGGACGATGCAAAGATCAGGAAAAGAGCGAATACGGACAGGCGCTTCATGCGAATCAAATGCTCCTTGGAGTTTCCCTGTTCGGACGCCATTAGCACGGCGACCCGTTCCACAATGCCCTTTGGACTCTCTTTAGGAGGCTCCATCGCGCGCGGCAAGTGAGGCAATGATGCGCGCGGAGGCATCGCCGGGAACTAGAGGGATTATAGGTTCCGGGTCAGGGAGCGTCAAACGCGAGAAGCAGGGACCAAGGGAACAAGGGACCGAGGGAGCCTGGGAGCAGAGGAGCAAACCTCCCTGACGCCGCAGCTACGGCTGCAACGCGCCGATGAGTCCGCCCATGCGGTGCCAAAGCGCATTGCCAAGGCCCGCAAGACTCAACAGCAGCAACAGCGCCGCCAAAGCGAAGAACGGCGCCTGCACAACCCGCCAGGCCTTGGCCGGCCACTGATCGACGAACTTGTCCCAGAAGGTCTCGTCGAAACGGGTGGGCCGGTCCTCCCCCTCCCTGGCGGGCCTCCACTCCGAAGCGAGAAAGGCCGCGCGGACGTTCGACAGCAGGATGCCGCCAGCAAGGATGCTCAGAATTCCGGGAAGCCGGCCTACAGCCAGGGGATAGAGAATGTCAGAAAAGAAGATGGCGAAAACCATGGCCGCAGCAGGCCAGCTTGCTTCACGGACGCCCATGCCACCGAGGACGAATACCAGCGCCATGGCCAGGTAGACGACCAGAAGAATGGGCTTGCCGGAAAGCATGCCGACCAGCGCCTGCAGCACGGCAATGATCAGGCAAATCCAGAACCCTTGCTGGCCCAGGTAATTCACGTCCCAGGCGTTCTCGACTGCCGGCCAGAAGATGCTCTTCAGCCAGCTGTCAGAGCGTTTGCTCTCACCAGAAAGTCCAAGGGTTTGCATGCACGCCAGTTTGGCGCTGAGGACCCGGGACGTCAAGCAATTTCACGCCCTTCTTCAAAAGAAATCCTGCGCGGGAAACGGGAAGGGCCCCTCCGAAGAGCTGCCCGCAAAAGTGGAGGGCCAGGAGCTTATCCCTGGCCCTTTGGTCCCTCGTTCCCTTGGTCCCTGTTTCTCAGAACGTCGTGGAGATGGTGAGGCGGAAGGTCTTGCGGGGCTCGCGGAAGACGTACCCCGATCCGTAGGCCTGGATGGCCTCCGAGTAGGTGTAATCGCCCGCGCCGCCCGGCGGGAACATGTCGCGGGTGATCAGCTCGGCCGAGCAGCTCTGCTGCTTTTGCCCCAGGATGGCGTCGTTGCAATAGGGCCGCTCGTAGAGGCGCAGCGGGTTATAGGCGTAATAGAGGCGGAAGGGCGCGTTGATGATGGGCATGAGCACCGAAAGCTCCGCGCCGGTGGACATGCGGGGAACGAAGTTGGTGCCGGTGACCGGCCGGATGTTTTGCTTGAAGCCGACCTGGGAGCCGGGTATGCCGCCCTGGCAGGAACCGTTGTTGTACACTGGGCAGCCATAAAGCGGCGCGGTGAGCGAGGCAAAGCCTTCGGGGCTCTGCTTCAACTGGTTATGGTTGGTCGCCGAATCAATGCCGAAGTCGTCGAAGAACGCGAAGGTGAAGGGCCCGACGACGGAAATGCGGTATTCCGCATTGCCGGTGAAGCTGGCGTCGCCGCCGATGGAGGCGATGCCGTAAACCGGCAGCGGCACCTGAATGCACTGGTTGTCCTGCGGATTGTTCACGTCGCGGGGCACGCAGCTGCCGTCAGGATTGGTGAGCTGGAAGTTGACCCGCGTCGGCACGTAGCCGTAAGGCGTGGTGCTGCGCACGTCGAAGCCGCGCAGATCCATCTCGCCGCCGTTGAAGAAGCGGTTGTTGGGCGGCGCCACATCGCCGGAGATGCCCTGGATGTAATTCAACTGCGCGCGAACCGCCAGCACATTGCGCCCGCCAGGGGTGGGGATCAGATAGTGCATGGGGATGTAGCGCTTGTAGGCAACCGCGGGGTTGATATAGCGCACGTCGCCCCACAGGCCGGCAATCTGCAGGAAAGCGGTGTACTCTTTGCCATCGTGCGGGCGCAGCGGGTTCGAGACCGTGTTGTACGTGTAGCTGAGGCCGAGATTGCTATTGATAATCCCCGCCAGCGGATTCGAGCCCTGTATTCCCGAGCGGAAAGCGATGGTCTGGAAAAAAGTTGAGGAAGCGGTGCTGAAGGCCGTAATCGTGGACTTGGTGAGCGAATAAGTAACGCCCACGCGCTGGAACGCATGCCGCTTCAACGGGTAGCTGACGGAGAAATTGATGCCGTCGGAACCGACGTTGTAGTTCTGCGTGAGCGACTTCTGGGCGGTGGAGAGGTTGAGATCCGCGCCGGTGGTGGCCTGGTAGTTCTTGGCGGCATTGTAATCCTGCTTCTGATTGAAGACCTGGAAGCCAAGATTGATGGGGCGGTTGCGGATATACGGCTGGGTGAAGCCGAACTGGAAGGTGCGGCTGATGGAGCCCAGGTTGGCCTGCACGCTCAGGGTCTCGCCTAATCCCAGGAAGTTGTTGGTCTGGTAATTGACGCCGAGAAACGCGCCCGAATAGCCGCTGACGCCGCCATTCATGCCGATGGAGTTCTTGCCCTTCTCCTTGACCTTGAGGAGCAGATCGACGGTGCCGGCATCGGGATCCTGGTGGGCCTCGGAATCCTGGTCGACCTTCAGCGGATCGAAGTATTCCAACTGGTTCAGGCGCAGGAGGCTGTACTCCCAGAGTTGGGAGTTGTAGACCGAACCTTCGTCCAGCATTAGTTCGCGGCGGATGACGCGGTCGCGGGTGATGGTGTTGCCCTGGAACTCGATGCGCGAGACATGGAATTGCTTGCCCTCATCGATATCGATGTTCATGGACACGGTCTTCTTCTGCTCGTCTGTGTCCAGCTTGGGCACGGCGCCAAAGTTGATGTAACCCAGGCCTCCGTAGGCCTTCTTCAGGTTGTCGAGGCCTTTGCCGATGGCCGTGGCGCTGAACCAGTCGCCGTCCTTCAAGGGAAATTGGGCGCGCAGGGCCTTGACGTTTTGGATCTGCTTGTTGCCCGTGAAGGTGATGGTGCCCAGCCGGTAGCGGCCGCCTTCCTCGACGGTCAACTGGATGTCGATGCGCTTGCCCTTGCTCGGCCGGAAGGTGAACCAGTTCAGCCCGCCCTCGTCGCGAATCTGCGTTTTCGGATCCTCGACAGCAGCGTTGGCGTAGCCCTTGTCGCGGTAAGCCTGGCGCACGCGCTCGGTGTCTTCTTCGAGCTTGGAGGAGTCGTAGGTCTGAGCGAAAAGATCCTCAAAGACGATGGAGTACGGGATGCCGATGGGCTTCAGGTTCTTCATGGACCGGCGCAGGTCAAGAGCGCTCAGATGCCGGTTGCCCACGAACTCGATTTTTCCCACCTTCACCACCGGGCCTTCCTTGATGTTGAAGTTGACCTGCACCGAGGCCGGCGGGATGGTCTTGACGTCGGTCTTGATGGTGGCAAACTGGTGGCCGTGCTCGGCGAGCAACTGCTTGATGACGGTTTCAGCCTGAGTAACCTTGGTGGCGTCGTACTGGCTTTCCACTGAAAGAGGAACCTTCTCCTTCTTGAAGCGGTCGAGCACGTCGGAAACTGAAACGCTGTTCAGGCCCTTGTAGTTGATCTCGCGGATGCTGGGTTTCTCGCGGACAAAGACGTTAAGGATGATGCCTTTCTCAGAGTCCTCGCGCTCAATGCGCAGATCCTCGAAATAGCCCGTGTTCCACAGCGAGTGGAAGTCGCGCTCGATGGAAATAGGATCGTAGGTGTCGCCGGGATGGGTGAACATCCGGGCCAGGATGGTTTCCTTGGGGATGCGGCGGTTGCCGATGACCCTGATCTGGTCAATGGTGTCGGATGTCTGGCTCGGGGTCTGGGCCATGGCCGTGAAGGCAGCTGACACCAAAACCAGAACCATCGCAAAGCGCAGAAAGCGCCGGGCAATAAAGACGGCGCGAGAGATCGAAGCGTGCTTGATCTTCACCGGGTTTGAGCCCTGCGGCGAGCACAAATACTCTTTCGTACAATAGTTCTGCTTCACAGGAAGAATTTGCACACCCTCATTGCTGAAAATCTGGTCTACCTAAAGGAAAGATTGATTCTACAAGACCGCGGCCACCTCGCCCAAACTTCGCGGTCCTCGCCGACAGGCCGCTGTCGCAGAGCGAGAAAACTCCCGGGACGGGATTTTGGCTCTTGAACCATTTCCTTCCCACGACATCCCTGCCGCGCCAGGCGCCGGAAGCGGGGATGAATCCCTGATTGGAATCCATTTCCCAGTCTACCGGACTCAGACGGGTTGCGGCGGCCGTGCGCCCTCTGTACCTTGCAATCTGCCCTTTAGACGTGCCGCGACCGCGCAGGGCACCCCAGCCCGAGGGAGATTTCCGGCCGGAACAAGGGCCAGCCAGCGGCAAAGCGAGAAAGTCCCCGAGGAAATCCTTTTCGCCTGCCGGGCCGTCTTTAATAAAGGAACGAAGGTAAGCAAACGGGTTGCATGTATCCGCCATCATCGTCTGCAGCTTTCAGCTACCATATTATTTTCAAGTGGAACTTTGGCCGGGGTGCGCGGAAGCGCAATCCGTCAGGAACCCGAGGAGCCGGCACGAACCGGAGAGCGATCGCATCTAACCCTGCGATAATGCAGGATTGAGCGCGACCCGGTTGCGGGCCTCAACACCATCAGAACGCCGGCCGAGGAGCAAATACCAGCCCTATGATGTGGATTGTCCGGCTTGCGCTTAGACGGCCTTATACCTTTGTCGTCTTTGCGCTGCTGATCTTGATCCTTGGCGTGTTCAGCATCGAATCGATGCCTACGGACATCTTTCCCAACATCGACATCCCGGTGGTGACGGTGGTGTGGAACTTCGCCGGCCTGTCGGCGGATCAGATCGCCAACCGCATCGTGACCAATGCCGAGCGGGGCATGACCACCACGGTCAACGACATCGACCACATCGAATCGCAGTCTCTGGTGGGCGTCGGCATCATCAAGGTCTTCTTCCACCCTGGGGTGAACATTGCCCAGGCAGTGGCCGAGATCTCCGCCATCAGCACGGTACAGATCCGTTCGCTGCCGCCCGGCACTTTTCCGCCGTTCATCATCCAGTACAACGCCTCCAGCGTGCCCGTGCTGCAACTGGGAATCTCCGGGCAGGGCCTGAACGAACAGCAACTGAACGACATCGCCACCAACACCATCCGCCTGCAACTGAGTACAGTCGAGGGCGCGCAGACGCCCTTCCCTTTCGGCGGTAGACAGCGCCAGATCGAGGTGGACCTGGACGTGAACGCCTTGCAGGCGCGCGGCCTTTCGCCCACCGACGTCGTCAATGCCATTACCGCGCAGAACGTGATCGCACCCTCGGGGACCATCAAGCTCGATCGCTTTGAATACCAGGTGGAAACCAACTCCGCCCCAACCCTCGTGGATGCGCTGAACAACTTGCCGGTCAAGACCGTGAACGGCACGATTGTCTATATCCACGACGTGGCGCACGTGCGTGACGGCAATCCGCCGCAGACCAATATCGTTCGTGTCGATGGCCACCGCGCGGTCATGATGAGCATTTTCAAGACCGGCTCTTCGTCGACTCTCGATATTATCAAGGGCGTGCGCAACATCCTTTCCAGCCCCAGTCTCAAGGGCCAAATGCCTCCGCAGGTGAAGATCGTGGCGCTTGCCGATCAGTCGATCTTCGTGCGCGGCGCCATCAACGGGGTGATCCGCGAATGCATCATCGCGGCCTGTCTTACGGCCATCATGATCCTGATCTTTCTGGGCAGTTGGCGCTCCACCATCATCATCGCCGTCTCCATCCCGCTTTCGATTCTCTGTTCGCTGATTCTGCTCTACGCGCTGCACGAGACCATCAACATCATGACCCTGGGCGGCATGGCACTGGCCGTGGGCATTCTCGTCGACGACGCCACCGTGGCCATCGAAAACATCAACCGCTATCTGGAGACGGGCCGGGAACTGGAGCAGGCCATTCTCGAGGGCTCGGCGCAGATCGCCACTCCCGCGCTGGTTTCCACTCTCGCCATCTGCATTGTGTTTGTGCCCATGTTCTTTTTGAGCGGGGTAGCGCGCTACCTGTTTGTGCCCATGGCCGAGGCTGTGGTCTTCGCCATGCTCGCCAGCTACTTTCTGTCGCGCACGCTGGTGCCCACCATGGCAAAGTATCTGCTGCACGAGCATGACGATGCGGCAGCAGCAAGAAAGCAAGTGAGCCGAAATCCATTCACCCGTTTCCAGGCCGCTTTTGAAACCGGCTTCGAACGCTTCCGCCACGGTTACCTGGGACTGCTGACCTTCTGCGTCGATTACGCAGGCGCGTTCCTGATCGTGTTTATCGTCTTCGCCCTGGCCTCGCTTGCGCTCATCCCCACGCTGGGACAGGACTTCTTCCCGTCGGTCGACTCGGGCCAATTCATCATTCACGTGCGCGCCCACACGGGTACGCGCATTGAAGAGACGGCTGCTCTTTGCGACCACATCGAGCAGACCATCCGCGGGCAGATTCCGGCCAATGAGGTGGTCACGGTTCTCGACAACATCGGCCTGCCTTACTCCTCGCTGAACCTTTCCTACTCGACCTCCGCGCCCGTGGGCCCCTCCGACGCCGATATCCAGGTGCAGCTGACGCGCGATCATCATCCCAGCGAGCAATATATCGAGCGGCTGCGCGGCGTGCTGGCACGCGAGTATCCCGGCGTGACGTTTTACACCGTGCCCGTCGACATCGTGACCCAGATCCTCAACTTTGGGCTGGCCGCTCCCATCGATATCCAGATCGTGGGGCCCAATCTGTACGCCAACCGCGCCCTTGCCGAGCGCATGTTAAACGAGGTGCGCTACGTTCCCGGCGCGGCCGACGTGCGCATTCAGCAGCCCTTCAATGATCCCAATCTCACGGTGAATGTGGATCGCACCCGCGCCGCCTCCACCGGGCTGACGCAGCAAAACGTGGCGCAGAGCCTGCTGGTGGCGCTCAGCGGGAGCTTCCAAACCAGCCCAAGTTTCTATCTCGACCCGCGCAATGGCGTTTCGTACAACATCGCAATCCAGGCGCCGCAGTACCGCATGGACACGATGGCGCAGCTCGAAAGCCTGCCCATCACCGGGACCGCGGCCAGCAGCACGCGAGAGACAGCGCCTTCCACCGCGGCGCCGGGATCGGAGGCCTCTGCCGCGCCGGGAGCAGAGACGACGGCCGCGCCCGGAGCCCCCGCGCCGGAGCAGATACTCGGCAACCTGGCTACGATCGTTCCCGGCGCGGAGCAGGCCGAGATCAGTCACTACAACGTGCAGCCGGTCATCGATATTTATTCCAACGTGGAAGGAACCGACCTGGGCAGCGTGACGCGCGCCATGGAAAAGATAGTCGCCCGGCATGAAGCCGCGAAGGACCTGCCTCGCGGTTCAAGTTTCATCTTCCGCGGGCAGAGCGAGACCATGTACCGGTCCTACGTTGGCCTGCTAAGCGGCCTGGTTATCTCGATCGTGCTGGTTTACCTGCTCATCGTGGTCAACTTCCAGTCCTGGCTGGATCCATTTCTCATCATTTCTGCACTGCCGGCGGCGCTGGCGGGAATCGTGTGGTTCCTGTTCCTGACCAATACACGGCTCAGCGTACCGGCGCTTACCGGCGCCATCATGTGCATGGGCGTGGCCACGGCCAACTCCATCCTGGTGGTGAGTTTCGCGCGCGAGGAGATGGAAGTGCTAGTGGGCGACGCGCGGCGCGCCGCGTTGAATGCCGGCTTTGTGCGCCTGCGCCCGGTGCTGATGACTGCCATGGCCATGATTATCGGCATGGTGCCGATGGCGCTCGGCCTGGGCGACGGCGGTGAGCAGAACGCTCCGCTGGGACGCGCGGTGATCGGCGGCCTGCTACTGGCCACAGTGGCAACGCTCTTCTTTGTGCCCGCATTCTTTTCCTTCATTCACGGCCGCATCGAGCGCGGACGCCAGCGCGAGTCGCGTCGCGCTTCCACCGGCTTCGATGAATTCGACGAGACCCCGGAGTAACTGCTTATGAGTAACCGCTTATGAACGACCGCCCCAATCCGAACCCTAAGCCCGGCGCTCAACCCGATGTGGAACGCTACGAGCGAGCACCTGATCCGAGCCCTATCTCGCCGCGCAAGATTCTGACCGGCGCGATTGTGGTCCTGCTTATCCTGGCCGTGTTCGCCGTGATCGGCATCCTACGCCGCATGCACGCCCACACGGTTCTTAAGGAACGGACCTACGACCTGGCCGCGCCCACGGTTACGATTGCTCCGGCACGGCCCGGCGCGCCCGTGGATAATTTTGTGCTGCCCGGCAATGTGACCGCCTATACCGACGCGCCCATCTACGCCCGCACCGACGGTTACCTGGTTCGCTGGTACTACGACATCGGCTCGAAGGTGAAAAAGGGTGCGGTGCTGGCCACCATTGACACGCCCGAACTCGACAAACAGGTGGCGCAGGCCGAGTCGGACCTGGCTACTGCGCAAGCCAACGCCAACATCGCACGCCTTCAGGCGGACCGCTACACGGCGCTGGTCAAGTCCGAGGCGGTTTCACAGCAGGATGCGGATACCTACGTGAACCAGGCCACGGCCACCGCTGCCGAGGTTCGCTCCGCGCAGGACAACGTGCAGCGGGTGAAGGAATTGCAATCCTTCGAAAAGGTCTATGCGCCGTTTGACGGCGTGGTCACCGCGCGCACAGTCGACACCGGCCAGTTGATCAACCAGGGTTCAGGCGCCGAGCTCTTTCACATGCAGGCCATCGAGACTCTGCGCGTGTATACGAATGTGCCGGAGGCTTATGCGCAGACTTTGCAGCGCGGCATGAAGATCAATCTCACCTTTCCCGAGCATCCGGGGAAGATTTATGTCGGAACGCTGGTCCGAACAGCCGATGCCATCGATCCCGCGAGCCGTACGTTGCTGGCCGAGGTCGACGTAAATAACCGTTCGGGCGAACTGCTGCCCGGCTCGCTGGCCCAGGTTCACTTCAAAACGCCCACCGCAGGCGCTACGTTCATTGTGCCCACGGCGGCGTTGATCTTCCGTCGCGACGGCTTGGAGCTGGCGAAGGTTGTGGACGGCGACAAGGCGCGCATGGTGCACGTGGTGATTGGCGAGGACGATGGAGCTACGGTGCAGATCGTCGACGGCTTGCATCCGGGCGACAAGATTATCCAGGATCCCCCCGACTCGCTGATCGACGGCGAAAAAGTGGATGTGGTGCAACCGGGGAGCATGCCCAGCCCCGCGGGAGAACTGTAGTGCCGAGACGGCCGCAAAGCGTGAATGTAGCGCCGGTCTCCAGACCGGGGCCCCCGACGAGCCTGCACTTGGCTCGATGGGGTGGTGGACCGGCTGTACTGGCGGCGTCCACGCCGCCAGAAGCGCGGCGCGGGCCCGGAGGCCGGCGCTACTTATTTGCAGATCAGCTCTTGCTGGCTGGAGCGGCACTCGTATTGCTCGCTGGCTGCAAACCCGTGGGTCCCGACTACAATCGCCCCGGCTACAACGCGCCATCGGTATATAAGGAGGCGGGCGCGTCGACGATGACGCCTCCGCCGAACCCAGCCGGCGGCGCATGGCAGCCGGCCAATCCCTCCGACGGCATGTTGAAAGGCAAGTGGTGGGAGATCTACCAGGACCCGCAGCTCAACCAGTTGGAAGAGCGCATCGCAACCGACAATGTGCAACTCAAGCAGGCGCTCGAGACCTACCTTGCGGCGCGAGACCAGGTGAGTGCGGCGCGCGCCAACTTGTATCCCACGCTTTCGGCGAGCGTGAACCCCGAAACGGGAAAGTACTCGGCCAATGAGCCGCTTTGGAATAAGGCCAACCCCACCACCTACACCGACCTGACGATTGCGGGCCAGGCCAGTTGGGAGCCGGATTTCTGGGGCCGCATCCGGCGCACGGTGGAGCAGGCGCGAGCCAACGCGCAGGCCAGCGCGGCCGAGGCCGCGAACATAGACCTGACTCTGCATGCTGAGCTGGCGACCGACTACTTTGCTTTGCGCGGCCTCGATTCCGAGATCAAGCTGTTGACGACCACGGTCGCGGACCTCGAGCATCAGCTCGACCTGACGCAGCGGCGGTTAACCGGCGGTGTGGCCACGGGCGTGGATGTGGCGCAAGCGCGCACCCAGCTCGAAACCGTGCGCGCACAGCTTGTGGACCTCGGTGTGGCGCGTGCGCAGTACGAACACGCCGTCGGGACCATCGCCAACTACGATCTGTCGGGCTTCAGCATTCCGGCGTCGCCGCTCGGGCAATATCCGGAAATGGCGCTGCCCAAGGTCCCGCTGGGCGTGCCCTCGCAATTGCTGGAGCGCCGGCCCGACATTGCTGAGCAGGAACGGCTGGCCGCCGCGGCCAACGCACAAATCGGCATCCAGATCAGCGCTTTTTATCCGACCATCACGCTCAATGCGACCGGGGGCTTTCAAAGTACCAATCCCGGCACGTGGATCCAGGGACCGAGCACTTTCTGGACCCTGGGCGCACAGGCTGCGGAGCTTCTGTTCGATGCCGGCCAGCGCCACGCTCTCACCGATGCCGCGCGCCACAGCTACGAGGCGCAGGCGGACGGCTATCGCAACACGGTCTTTCAGGCCTTCGGGGATGTGGAGGATCAGCTCGCGAGCTTGCGCATCCTGGAGCAGGAGGCGCGGGTGGAGCAGAGCGCGGTGGATTCGGCGCAGCATTCCTATGATTTATCGAATACGCGCTACAAGGGCGGCGTGACCAGTTATCTCGAGGTGTTGACCGCCGAGCAGACCCTCCTCGGTGACCAGGTAACCGCGATCAATCTTGAGAGCCGGCAGTTTGCGGCCAGCGTGAGCCTGGTGCGCGCCCTGGGCGGCGGCTGGGACGTGACGCAGCTGCCAAAATAGAAGAAAAATCAGTGGTATTGACTTCGTTTCAGGGTTTTCTCTGTATAATTCGAGGCGCGAATGAAATCGAAGATTTTGTGCCCGGAGTTCTTTATGTCCCTGCTGCGTTCTCTGCAAAAACTCTTCCCTGTCCTGACCGTTCTCGCCGCGTTGAGCTTCCTGGTTTGCAGCATGCAGCCCCGCGCGCGTGCACAGCATAACCCAATTCAAGATAAGCCCATCCTGATTACCTCAGCCGTGACTATTGTGGAGAGCGCGCAGGAGCCAGGGCCGGTGCATCGGGCGACGCAGGATCTCGTCGCCGACTTTACGAAGGTGCTTGGCAGAGCGCCGAAGATGGTGGATGCTCTCGACGCGAGCGGGCCTGTGACACTGGTGATCGCGCAGAGCCAGAACGTGCCGGCGGGAGTGGGCTGCGCGACGACGAGCGACCGGGAGAGCTTTGCGCTGTCGACGACAGACACAGGCGTTGGCCCTACGCGTCGCCGCGCCGTCTGCCTGGTAGGCGCGGATATGCGCGGGACCATCTACGCGATCTATGAGTTCTCGCAAAAAGTGTTGGGTGTGGACCCGATGTACCTGTGGACCGACAAGCAGCCCGCGAAACGCGCTTCGATCACGTTGGCCGCCGATTTTGCGCACACCTATCCCAGCCCCGTTTTCAAGTACCGCGGGTTCTTTTCCAACGACGAAGACTTGCTCACCGGATGGGTGACGCCGAAGAAGGGCGATCAGACGGGCATCGCGCTCTCCACGTGGGACATGGTCTTTGAGACGATTCTGCGGCTGAAGGGAAACATGGTGGTGCCGGGGACGTGGATCTTCCCCGATGACGCGCAGGTGCAGGCGGCGACGGAGCGCGGGCTGATCATGAATCAGCATCATGCCATTCCGCTGGGCGTGAACGTGGCGCGCTGGCCGCAGGATGTGCCGTACAACTACTCGACGCATCCCGAGATTCTGGAGCGCGCGTGGACCAACGCGGTGAACGATTACAAGCCGGGCCAGGAGATTCTTTGGAGCGTGGGGTTGCGCGGTTTGTCCGACTCGAGTTACAGCTCGCTCGATCCCAGCGTGCAGAACAACGATCCGCTGCTCGGGCAACGCATCAGCGATGCCATCGTCGACCAGATGAAGATTGTGCGGGCGAAGTATCCGCAAGCGCAGTTCGTGACCGATCTTTGGCAGGAGGGCGCGCGGCTGACGCAGGAGGGCTACCTGAAGATTCCGCCGGAGGTGAGCCTGGTGTGGGCCGATACGGGCTACGGCGACATGCAGGACGGCGGCAAGGTGGCGGCGGGCCACGGCATGTACTTCCACGTGGCCATGATGAACGGGCAGGCCAATCAGCTCTCGGAGATGGTGTCGCTCAAGATCATTCAGTCCGAGATTGGAAGGTATATCAAGGCGGGGGCAACGTCGTATTTTCTCGTGAATACGAGCGACATTCGGCCGGTGGTAATGACTACGCGCGCGGTGATGGAGATGGCGTGGGGCGGGGTCCCGGCAACGACGGGCGGGACCACGAGCGAGCTGGGGAGCGATGCGGGGGGCGACGCGGACGCCGCGTATTACCGGAAGTGGGCGACGGAAGAGTTCGGCGCGAAATCGGCCGATGCGCTCACTAAAGTCTATCGGGAGTATTTTGACGCGCCCTCACCGCGCGCGCCGTTTGCCTTTGCCCCGCCGCGAATGACTTCGGCCGGCAATGCTCCGCCACCTCCGCCGCGCTACAGCAACATTCCACTGGTCGACGGCGATCAGCACTACCACAGCGAGGCGCGGCGGATTCTCGCCGACTACCTCAGCGGGCACCAGGTGATCGGTATTCCCAGCCAGTCGCCCAAGTGGACGCAGCCGCGCGCGGGCTTCACCATGACGGCGGAACGGCGTGCGGATTTTCTCGATCGCGACATCAAGGACTGCACGGACGCCCAGCCGCGCTGGGATGCGGTGTGGAAGGATGCCGTGGCGGCCGAAAGCCTGATCGATCCCACGCGCCGCGACTATTACCAGGAAGCCGTCCTCACCATGATCGCCATCAACCGCGAAAGCAACCGGATGCTGCTTGAGGTCGCGCAGTCGATGAAAGACGTTGACGCAGGAGACACCACGAGAGCGCAAAGCGAAGCAGCCGATGCACTGAAGGCGCTCGATGAGATGCAAACCGCAATGCACGCTGCGGAATACGGCAAGTGGAAGAACTGGTATCGCGGCGACTGGCTCACGGGCGTGTATCGCACGCGGGAGATGGTGCAGGCGTACGCCGATCACCTGAAGGATCCCATGGCGAAGCTGCCCGCCCCGGCGTCGTGGAGCGGGTGGGAGGGGTATTTCCACATCATGCAGTACGAAGGCGACCGGTCGGTGGACGTGCACTAGAGCGTTTCTAATTTAAGTATCTACATATTTGTGCGATAATCCTCCTGTACGTTTGAGGGAGGGCTGCATGCAATCGTATTCGCAGGACTTGCGTGATCGTGTGCTCGGAGGGTTGGCCCGGGGG
>JBEKGH010000084.1:0-18184 GCA_050012895.1 Occallatibacter sp. | reverse complement strand
AGCGTCTGCATTCTACCGAAGTGGCGCTGGTCGCGACCCTCGTGCTTGGACTTGCGCATGTGGTCGCTTATTACGACAAACTTGTAATGCTTGAAGTCCCCTCTCTAACTTTCGCCATTATCGCAAGCTACTTCTGGATACGGTTTCTTCTGGAACGACGAAACGTGTTCCTGTACTGGTTTAGCGTTTCAGCGGCTATGGCAGCGCTGATTAAGCAGACTGATGTCTACTTATTGATATTCTGCCTCTTGAGTATGGCAGCTTTAAATTCCTGGCGGCTTCTGTATCGCCGGGCTGCGCTGATTGCTTTGGCAATTGGAGTGATTCTTGCCGGGCCATATTATCTGGTGCTCTACAAAGTGCACGGGGCTACCATTGCGCTCGTCGCTCTGGAAAAACAACCATCGGTCTTCGACAGCCTCATCTTTTACTTCACGGCGCTACCGGCATTGACTGGATGGCCGATCCTGATATTGGCTCTCACAGGGCTCGTGACGTGCTTTCTGTGGGCGCCACGGAAAAATGCTCTGATTTTCGGAAGCTGGTTTGTGGCTGTTTACATCATGATGAACTTCGTCGGCCGCCATGAACTGCGGTTCGTCATTTGCCTGGTCCCCCCTATTATTTATTTCGCCCTTTGGCCACTTCTTTGGAAGGCTGTGCCCCGGTGGGTAGCAGCGACTGCGTCTGGATTTCTGATCGCGTATCTGGGGTGGTCTGCCTGGCAGATCGATCGGCCATACGTCGCCGGCTACGCTCCAGTGGCCAGGGAGATTAGCCAGACTGCCAATTCGGGCATCATTCTCATTGACGCTGAGATCCCTGCCAATTTCATTTTCTTCATGCGCAACGAAGACCCGGAAGGTCGATTCGTTATCTTGCGAAAGGTACTTTATTCCTGCCAGATCGAGGATAAATTCGGCTGTAAGGTCTATCTGAATTCGCCAAACGACCTGGCGAGCATTTTCCGTGCTGACGGTATCCGGTTTATCGTGGTCTCCAATCGTCCGCCGGAAAATTTCCCGATCAACACCACGCTCCGCAGTTACCTGCAATCGAGCCAGTTTCGGTTATTGGGAAGCTATCCCGTGGAAGGAAACTCTCCCGAATGGAAAGATTACACGTTGTTGCTTTATGAAAACCTGCAGGCCGACCGGCCAGAGAGCCCCACCCTGCGTATTCCGATGGAGTCGCTTTCCAGCGACATTGAAGTTCCTTTCGATGAACTGGGAGTTTTCCCCCCGGTTTCGTTCCAAAGCAGCGTGAAGCGGTGAGTTTGAGAGTGCATTTTCTTTCATGCCTTGGGCAGCGCGACTTCTCAAGCCAAGCGTGTCATTGAGCTGGCGGGGGCTAATTGCGATGACAGGCAATAAAACGAGTGGAAGGGTGTTCTATTCTCCGCTGGCTCCGAAAATCCAATCACAATATAGGGAGAAGCGCGCTCCTGCAGATACAGAATCAAGATGAATCGAGAATCGTCCTTGCTATGTCGGGCGCGGCGCATGGAGATGCGAATTGTCCAGCGAGCGTCGTATCCTTGAAGCAGCTTGCCGGTTGTTTAGCTGCTAAAAGGTAGATCGATGATTGCGATCGTTGCTTCAGCGCCGGAACCGCCCATTGAGGCGAACTCGGCCCAGGGCGATTTGCCGCGCGTCCTGCTCGTGGTCGATCAGTTTGCGAAGGTGCTGGGAGGGGGAGAGCGCATCGCTATGAAGCTCGCAGCGCTTCTGCCCGACTATGGATACCGGGCATCCATCCTGACTTTTTCCGCGCATCCTGATAGCGCCGCCTTGAAGTCGCCTCCCTGCCCCATCTACCTACTGCCCCTGCAGCGCACTTACGACCTGGCGGCGCTGCGAGCTGCGCTCGAGTTCAGACGATTCCTCAAGCAGCAAAGGATCCGGATCGTCCATACATTTTTTGAAAGTTCCGACATCTGGGCAGGCTTCGTTACCAAGACAATGTCCAACGCAAAGCTGGTATGGGCCCGCCGCGATATGGGGATTCTCCGATCTCGCAAGCATCACATTGCCTATCGGCTTTTGGCTGGAGCACCCGATGCGGTCTTTACCGTCTCGGAACAGGTCCGGCGGCATGCGATCGAGGTAGATCGAATCGACGCCGCTCGTGTACACACCATCTACAACGGACTGAATCTTGCCGATTGGGATGCGGCCTCCAGGCCTGCCAAGAACCCCGGCGAGTTTCTGGTGACGACCGTGGGCAATATCCGGCGGGTGAAGGGGCACGATGTATTCATCAGGGCCGCCGCGCCCATCGTGCAGCAGTTTCCCAAGGTTTCCTTTAGCATCGCCGGCGATGTGCTGGAGCCCGCTTATTTCGCAGAACTGCAAACCCTCGTTCGGGATCTGGACCTCGTCAATCATGTCCGTTTCGACGGTGGAGTCACGAATCTGCGACAACATCTTGCAGCGGCCGACATTTTTGTTCTTCCCTCGCGCAGCGAAGGCTTCTCCAGTGCCATCATCGAGGCGATGGCGTCGTCTCTTCCGGTTGTTGCTACCGATGTGGGCGGAAACGCCGAGGCCGTGAATGATGGGGTCACTGGGTTCGTTGTTCCCCCGGAAGATCCGGGCGCCCTGTCGGCAGCAATCCTTCGGTTGCTTTCCGATCCGTTCGAGGCAAAGGCGATGGGCGCAGCGGGAAGGAACCTGGTGGCAGAAAAGTTCACAACCGAGGCCATGATGATTCAGATCGCCGGCGCCTACAGGAATTTGCTCTCCGCAGGATGAGCCGCGAGCCCAGGCCCTGAGCAATGCGCGTGGCCTGTGACGTCTCTCAGCCGGGTCGTCTTTGGCGCGCCTCTGGAACCGGCAGTGGAAACGAATCATATCAGTGCCCCGCTTATTCGCCCGCTAGCACTTCCCTTCCCGATTCCAGTTGATCCGTCGAAAAGTGACCCTTCTTGGTATGTATATGCGCAAGATGTTGCACATATCTTAAGGGGCGCGAGCGCAAGTCACTGTATCTAAAGAAGATTTCTTTGGCTTGTCATGTGCATACAGGGAGGCAAGCGTTAGTGAGCGTGTCGGTTGGGGGTTGCACTTTCTTCAATCGGGCGCTTCACACATTGAGCTGTGTCGGCCAACGCGCTGTCAGAAACCGATAGGAAGTGCTGGTTTTTTTGTGGCCCCCAGCGTTGAAAGTTGCGCGGCGTTGCTCAGCAAACGACGGAAAACAGACTCTTGGTTCTTGGAAGGCAATCAGCGGACGAAGGTGTAAACGCGTCAAGAAACCCGCGAGGGTAATGAAGGAGGAACATGAGGAATATTCTGAAAGTTTCGATTTTACCTGCGTTGCTGCTCGCACTTGCGTCAGCGGCGTACGCCAGCACAGTTCAGCTAGGCACCTACGGTACCGGTGATTCGAGCCTGGGCAACAACAATGCCGCATTGGCCTACGCCGGATACACGTCCACCCTGCCGGCAATCACGTCGTCGTCGCCACTTGGAACAGGAACGACATACGACCTCCTAAATGTTCAATCGCCCTGGTCGCCCGCTCTTTCCAACTCTAGCTGGGTCTCAATAAATGCCGGAGACGGTTGCTGTGGCGGCAACGTTGAGCCAAACGGTTACTACACTTACACCACGACCTTCAGCGCGGTAGCAGGCGCCACCTACACTGGCGTGCTCGACGTAGCTGCGGACGATACGGCTGAAGTTTTCCTCAACGGCGTCCTAATTGGAGGGTTTGCCGACAACAGCCCGAACGGTCCTTGCGCGCAGGGTGGCGGCGGACCTACCTGCAACGAGAGTTTCCCAGAATCTATCGATCAAGCCCTGTTGGCGAGCAACACGCTCACTATCGTTGACTGGCAATCCAATGGGAGTGCCGCAGGTGTTGACTTCGCGGGCAGCCTCACGGAAACTCCGGAACCATCATCGCTGTTTCTGCTCGGCACCGGCCTGCTCGGTCTGGCGTTCGTAGCCTTCCGGAGGGCCAAGGCGTCCGGCCTGACCTCTTGAGCATGTAGTCAATTTGTTTCTCCCGGCGCAATGAAAAAGGGCACGCAAATGTGCCCTTTTTCATTGCGCCGGACCGTCTGATTGGGACCGTTTGTGACTGCACGGGAAACGGCTCGGCTTGTGACAGTTCCTCCGGAGCGGCGTGGCGGAAGGAGCATTTGCGCACGACAAGGCGGTATCCGCGTCCAATCCAGAAGCCATCCTGCCGCTCGAACCGGTCCATCCACCAGCATCTTCGTTCCCAATTCCAGTTGATCGGTGGAAAAGGGAACCTTTTTAGTACATCAATGCGCAAGATATTGCACGTCCCGCAAGCGTCGTAGCCGTAAGTCTCTGCAAATACAGGCCATATTTTTGGCCCTTAATGTGCATAAGAAAAAGCGCACACGGTTGACGGAAAGGCTGGCTCTGCAAACTCCTATTCCAGCAGTCGTGTAATCTCCGGGCTCAGCAAATTCGAGGCGATACGCCCCTGGAAGTGCGCAGGAAATTCGGGCGCAAGGGTCGGTAGCATCGGATGTCGTTCGAACTTCAACGCGAAGGCCGTTGAAACTGCAGTTCAACCATTGGCCAGCCCTCTGCAGGGGGCTCAAACAGCACAAGCGCCCGCGAGGGCGACTCCAGGAGGTAGCAATGAACAAGTTTTTACTAGCGTTACTCGCAACGGCAACGGCTCTTGCGATCACGCCAAGTGCCTTGGCAAACACAACAATACCTACCGGGGCTGGCGGCGTCCTCAACACGGAAATTGCCTCGATCGCCACTACTCCCATTGACGGCACCCTTGGGGGACCCCCGAACTTCAGCGCTACTTTCTCCGAGTCCGTCTGGACCTACGGCGGAGGGAGCGACTTGGCATTTGAGTATACCGTCACGAACACAGCCGGCGCGGTCGACTCAATTAATCATATGTCCACCAACTACGGATCCTGGGCGAATGGGTCCTTGCTGCTAGATGCCGTATCGGGTGACGGTGTCAGCGGAATCTATAACGGCGTCGGCACAATCACTGTCACCTTTGCTGGCGATCTGGGTGCTCCAGGGGTCGGCTCCGGGATCGATACCTCCACCTACATCCTGTACACCGACGCAACCGCTGCTGACTGGGGGACAATCACCCTCCAAGACACGGCTGTTGGCAGCGACCCTGCCTTGGTCCCAGCCCCTGAGCCCAGCAGCCTCTTGCTTCTCGGCACCGGTCTGCTCGGTTTGGCGTTCGTTGCCTTCCGCAAGGCGAAGTCGTCTGGCGTAGTATTGAGCATGTAGTCAGTTTGATCCTCTTGGCTCTCCCCGGGCGAAAGCCTGTAAAAGGACACGGAAACGTGTCCTTTTTCTTTGCTCCGCACACAGTTCTCTGTAGTGACTGCGCACCGGGACTAAAGAGTCCACAGGCGATCGCGGGGGAGCTATCTCTTTTTGGCGCCCACCATAATGGCTGTGACCTAATGAGATGGACGCGCCTTGTGAAGGCAAGCTTATCAACTGTAAGCGTCAGACCAAATGCATGGATGACGTCCTTGCGGCCCTGACGGCAGGAGTAAGTTCTGCGATGCGCTGAAGCGGCGCGTCGGCGAGCCCAGGTAGGATGTCGGCGAGGTAATCGCGCACCGGGATTTTGAGGCGGCGGCAGCTTTCGATCACGGAAAAACCCAGCGCCGCAACAGGGTGGGTTACTCGGACGGATACGCTCAAATCGCCTTGACGTGGCGCGTCCACCCCATTAGGTCACACATCGAGCGAGCTGGTTCGGCAACCTCGACGCATGTAAGGTCCGTCGAGCTTGTCAACAGCCCAGCGAACTGCGACAGCGGAGCCTAGTAGTCGAGTTGCAGGTAGAGATCATAAGTAAATGTCCCGGTGTAGGTAAGCGTTTGCGGGCCTGAAGTGGTTGTGCTGGACGCAAGAACCGCTCCCGTCGCAGGATTGACCCAATTCACCGTCATGTTTGCAGCAGGAACCGTCAGCTTCACAGACGGATTCGTGACCGTGTTGGGGACGCCGGTTATGGCGTTGCCTGTCGCGCTGTTCAGCACAAGGCGAATATGGCTCGAAGAGCCTAGAGCCGCGTAGGAGCAAGCACCGGAATCGCATCCACCCCCCAAGGTGACGGTAATGGGAGCAGCGGCAGTATCGAGGCCGATCATGAACCCCTGGAGAACAGTCCTGCCCAAAGCGAAATCGTACCAACTGTTGTAGACCTCCGGTGTAGCGGAGTTGAAAGCCAGTTGATCGTTCAGGGTACCAAAATAGCCTCCGCCGCATTGGTTAAATACCAGTTGCTCGTCCACGATGCGCGGGCCGTTCACTTCGTTGTTGGGAGCGGAGGCCGAAGAAGTTGATGGCGCGATGCCTACGTTTGTAGACTCTTCCCCGTTGTAGCGCGGGAGCGTGGCGCCCCCGTAACCCGATGATCCGGGGCAGTGATTCACGTTCCCTATCTGGCTTGACATCCAGTTGTAATTTGTCTGCCCGGTCTGATTGTCAAGATGCGGAATCTCGACGAAGTTCAAGTAGGCGTCTGCCGCGCCGCTGCTGAATGGTCCATAAGGCGCTACTGAGGTCATGTAGATCGGATTGTTTGGGAAATAGGTGGTCGAGAAGAAATGGCCGTAGGGATCGGCTGGATTGCCACCGGCGATTCCAGTTACTCCATCCTTGAGCATCGCGCCTACATCATCCACCCAAGTCTGAGGCGTATTTTCCTGCTCGTTAGCGAGTTCCAGAACGTCATAGAACGCGCCCCACCTAGCCGATACCATGCCAAACAAATTCTGGAGATTCGATAGCTCTGCTGACGTGCAGGTGAAGCTCGGGCAAGGGCCGGAGGACATTGAGTTTGGCCCACCCCAGAGAATATGCTGGCCCGCTGCGTGTGCCGCTGCAAATTGAAGATCAAGCGCCGGAATGCCCCACTTGTCGCCGGTGGTGCTATTCCAGTTGTAGTCGTTGTAGCCAGTTCCAAGATAGGGACTGCCAGCGACAATGTTTATCGATGTGTCGAGATTCCCATCCGAGAATCTGGTGAAATTATTGCCCCACTGCATGGAGAACTGCGCCGCCTGCGCCAGTGTTGCCTGATAGCCCTTGGCGTGGTTTGCGCCATCGCCCATATCGCGCTCGAAACCTACGTAAGCCTGCACCAGATTGTAGTTGCCGCCATTGGAGCCAAGCGTCATTTGAGTTGAGCTATCGACTGTGGTGTTCCAGTACGCCGTGCAACTCGTCGGACTTGGGCAGATGTAAATGTCGTTGTAGACGCCCGTGGGTAAGGTTTGCGTAGAGAATCCCGAGCCGGTCGTCGAAGTGCAGTTGCCGCTCACGTAAGTAACCGTGGTACCGCTAACGTTCACAGTAGCTGAGCAGGGAACTTCGGCGGTGTTGTAGACCTCGGCGGTCCCGTTCCAATATTCCGGGTATGATCCGGTGCCGGTCGGGATGAATAGTTTGGCGTTGCCGTCTGTTTCGAGATTCGGCGTGCTGCCCACCTGCCGCAAGAATCCTTGGCTAGGCGCGAAGGTGTTCTGCACCGTGAAAGAGCCGGTTGCTGTGCAGGTGTTGCTGGCCCGGTCGGAATAGTTCATGCTCCAGGTCCACAATCCCGGCATCCAGTTGCCGCTCGAAACGTACCCTGACGCCACACGCACCGCATACGTGTTCGTTCCGTTGGCGTGGGCATTCAACAGGAACATGCCCACGGTGACGGTATGGTCTCCTGTTGGCGATGTGAATGTGACCGTAGAGTTCGCCGCCTCGTCGTCGTCCACGTAGTCCGCCGTGATTGTGCCCTGAATCTGGTAGACATCGCCCAGGAAAGGGTCGCCGCCTAACGAGCCATCGGCCTGGATCGCTCCCGTCGCCGTGATGTTGCAGGAGCCCTCCGTCACCGTAGAGTTCACGTCCACCGAAGCCGATCCTGATTTGGTTGAATCCTGGGTCGATGTCGCGGTGATAGTTGCCGGACCCGCAACGGTGGGTGTAAAGACGCCGGATGAATTGATCGTGCCGCCCGTCGCTGCCCAGGTCACCGCCGAACTGAACGCACCGGCTCCCTGAACGGTTGCCGTGCAGGTGGATATCTGCGTCATCAGGATGGGACTCGCAGAACAGGTTACTGACACCGACGTGATCGAGGGAGATGCGCTCGCCGTCACCGTAGCTGATCCCGATTTGGTTGCATCCTGCGTCGAGGTTGCGGTGATGGTTGCCGGACCCGCAGCAGTGGGCGTATATACGCCGGATGAATTGATGGTGCCGCCCGTTGCTCCCCAGGTTACCGCTGAATTGAACGCGCCGGCTCCCTGAACGGTTGCCGAGCAGGTGGATGTCTGCGTGGTCAGGATTGAACTTGGAGAGCAGATTACCGAGACCGATGTGATCGAGGGAGATGCGCTCGCCGTCACAGAAGCTGATCCCGATTTGGTTGCATCCTGCGTCGAGGTCGCGGTGATGGTTGCCGGACCCGCAGCAGCGGGCGTAAAGACGCCGGCGGAATTGATCGTGCCGCCCGTTGCTCCCCACGTTACCGCTGAATTGAACGCGCCGGCTCCCTGAACGGTTGCCGAGCAGGCGGATGTCTGTGTGGTCAGAATGGAACTTGGAGAACAGATTACTGAGATCGACGTGATCGAGGGAGATGCGCTCGCCGTTACCGTAGCTGATCCCGATTTGGTTTGATCCTGCGTCGAGGTCGCGGTGATGGTTGCCGGACCCGCAGCGGCGGGCGTAAAGACGCCGGAGGAATTAATCGTGCCCCCCGTTGCTGCCCAGGTCACCGCGGAATTGAAGGCACCGGCTCCCTGCACGGTTGCCGAGCAGGTGGATGTCTGCGTGGTCAGGATTGAACTTGGAGAACAGATTACTGAGACCGACGTGATCGAGGGAGATGCGCTCGCCGTTACCGTAGCTGATCCCGATTTGGTTTGATCCTGCGTCGAGGTCGCGGTGATGGTTGCCGGACCTGCAGCAGAGGGCGTAAAGACGCCGGATGAATTGATCGTGCCGCCGGTTGCTCCCCAGGTTACCGCTGAATTGAACGCGCCGGCTCCCTGAACGGTTGCCGAGCAGGTGGATGTCTGCGTGGTCAGGATTGAACTTGGAGAACAGATTACTGAGACCGACGTGATCGAAGGAGATGCGCTCGCCGTTACCGTAGCTGATCCCGATTTGGTTTGATCCTGCGTCGAGGTCGCGGTGACGGTTGCCGGACCAGCAGCGGCGGGCGTAAAGACGCCGGAGGAATTAATCGTGCCCCCCGTTGCTGCCCAGGTCACCGCGGAATTGAAGGCACCGGCTCCCTGCACGGTTGCCGAGCAGGTTGATGTCTGCGTCGTCAGGATGGAACTCGGAGAACAGGTTACTGAAACCGATGCGATCGATGGAGATGCGCTCACCATTACCGTAGCCGATCCCGATTTGGTTTGATCCTGCGTCGAGGTCGCGGTGATGGTCGCAGGGCCCGCAGCGGCGGGAGTAAAGACGCCGGATGAATCGATCGTGCCGCCCGTCGCTGCCCAGGTCACCGCCGAACTGAACGCACCTGTTCCTTGCACGCTTGCCGTGCAGGTTGGTGTCTGCGTGGTCAGAATGGAATTTGCGGAACAGGTTACTGAGACCGACGTGATCGAGGGAGATGCGTTCACCATCACCGAAGCCGATCCCGATTTGGTTGAATCCTGGGTCGAGGTCGCGGTGATGGTCGCCATACCCTCAGCAATAGGCGTAAAGACGCCGGATGAATTGATCGGGCCGCCGGTCGCTGCCCAGGTCACGCTAGTGCTGAAGTTGCCAGATCCAGAAACAGTTGCCGTGCATTGGCTGGTTTGTCCGGTTTGGGGACCTACGGGCGTACAGGAGACGCTCACAGACTTAATTGCTTGCGATTCAGTCTCAGCAAGAAAGCTCGACGCAGTAGTGACGCCGCATCCGGCAAGATAAATAGACCCAAGGAAAGAAAGGGGAATTAAAGTTTTGCGGAGTATGCACGCTTTTGCCAAGTCAGGTTCCCGAAAGGAGGTTTTTATTAGGCTGATTATACTTTGGGTCGAGATAATAATTTTAAAAATAGACTAGAACTAGGTTACTTAGGTCCTTTGTTGAAAGGGCACGACTCTCCAGCTTCCTGAAAAAGTCCGTGATTTTCTTTTTGCTATTCGCTTACGCGAGTTTTTTGCGTGTGGAGTGGGGTTCTGGTGCGTTGATTTTCGTCTCTGTGGGACCGTTTTCGGTTCCGCAGAGACACCACTCCCTGCTCAGGCCGTGGCTGGAATCGGGATCAGCTTGCTCAGCCGCAGCAGATTATGCGCCGCAGCAGCGAAGCGGAACAGCCAATCGACCCGCTGAGTCCACGCAGTTTTACCTGCCGCAGCCGGTCCTGTTTCAGCGACGAACGACTTCTCCACCAGTTTGCGCTTTCTCTGGCTCAGTGCCATGCCCGCAGCATTGCGCTCGCTCTCCGTCAGCCAGTTCCGCCACTTCGGGTTGGGCCTGTACTCGGCCACATGCGGGACCACACCTTCTCGCCGCAGCCCGCTCAAGAAGCACTCTTCCTGATAGCTCTTATCGGCCCCCAGCGTGATGCGCGGCTTACGCTTCAGCCGCTTCAGCATGCGCAGCGCCGCCCGCCGCTCCTCGGCCGCGCCCGCCTGGCTGGCTTCAGCGGCCACGATCAGCCCGTTGCGGTTCTCCGTCAACAGATGGCCCAGATAGCTTGGCGCCACCGCCCCCGAACCACTCTTCCGATACAGCCGCGCATCGCCATCGGTCGTCGATTGGTGCGTGTCGCGCAGCAACTTGCGTTCCCGCGCGCCCGTGCCTTTATCCGGCGACTAGGGCTTCTCCTCGAATCTGCGCTTGCCGATACAGCAAGTTGAAGGTAAACTGCTCCATCCGCTGAACCTCCGAGCGGATCGAGTAAAGCACCATCAGCAACTGCGCCCGAAAAGACGCTCCGGTGCGATCGACGGACGTGCCCCAAGAAATAAACTCCAAAAATGCAACACGCGGCCGCAAGCCGGCTTCGAATGTTGCCGGAGAGATGAAAATTCCTGGTATTGTTGACTTCCGGTGGCCGCGGGCGAGTTCATTCATGATGGTTCGCATGAAACGACTCCTGCAGCAGCTCCACCAGCATATCTGTCTCCATTAATAGCCACGCAATATCTCTCATCCCGAACGCTACCGCCGGCTGGGGCTCGCTGAGCAGAAGCGAACCCTGTTCCCTCAGGTGGGTGATGGCAGATTGCATATTCGGGACTTGGTAGCACACGTGATATACGCCTGCGCCCATCTTTAGCCTCCCATGAATGGGTGAATTCGGCCCGAGCGGCGCCACGAGCTCCATAACCGGATCTCCCGCGCCCCGGCTCAAGAAGCAAACTGAAACGTCCTGAATAGGATCATCAAAAGGCCCAGAGATTACTTCATAGCCAAGAAGATTCTTGTAGATTGGGATGGCTGTCGATAAACTCCGGACGGCTACTCCCAGATGATGGAACTTGAACTGATTCACAGACTTCTTATCCCTTTCTAGATTATTGGACGAGGGTTCTGATGAGAAGTCAATCACGGCTGAACGGCAACGGCGAACGGCAGGTCGGAGAAATAGAATGCGTGAAGCCTACCAAAAAGAAGCCTGTCGTGCAAAGAGCGAGATATTCGCGGAGTTTCTTCTTCAATCCGCAATGATTCGTCGGGGCATTGGCGCGGCAATGCATGCTAAAAAGCTTTGTAGACGATATCCGGGACAGGCTGATTGAGCAGAACCGTCATTATCAAGGCAGCAAGACCCAGCGCGGATGCATAAACGACGCGCGCATAGCGGCTGAGGAGAACAGGACCGGCGGAGGTTTTGATGGACAAGAGCGCGGCGCGCAGCCACTCCCAAAAGGCCAAAACCAGCGTAGCGGAAAGCCATGCAGCAAGGCAGATGGAGATCCAATGGCTCCAGTTTAGCGCGGCGAAGACCGTGTCAATTTCACTCCAAGTGCCCCAGAACCAGAAAAGAGTAAAGCCAAACCAGACGAAGTTGAGGCCACGGCCGCATGCCACGTACATGAAGTTCTGCGCCAGCGCCCTGTAACCCTTGCGGCCCATGGCGCGCGCCAGGCCCAACTGCCAGAGCTTGTTCATGGACATGCCGCCGCCGGTGAGCACACCGAAGAAAATGAACTCCGATGTGCGGCCATGCCAAACGCCGATAAGAAAAAACGTGACAAAGAAGCAGAAGACACCGAGGAACGGTTGCATAGCCAAAGACGAGAAGCGGCGCATCAGTGTCACCAGGAGCGGGTTATAAACATAGGTTTTGAGCCAGTTGGAAAGCGTCATGTGCCATTGGTTCCAGAAATCGAGCACACAGGATGCGGAAAACGGGCGATCGAAATTCTCTGGCAGGCGCAGGCGCATGAGGCGCGCCAATGCAATGACAATGTCGATGTATCCAGAAAAGTTGCAGTAGAGAAAGATGGGATAGAGGAAAACCAGGCGAAGGCCTGCGAAGAGTTTGAGCGTTGCGGGCAACGGTTGAGACATCTGCGCCAGCGCATCTTCATGAAACGCCTGCAGGAGCACGGCGAGTACATTCACCTTGAAGAATCCGCGAATAATGCGTTCGAATTGCAGGCCAACCACACTGACCTCGAGCGGAATGGGTTCGCCGGCAAACTGATCTCGGGCAAACTCGTCATAACGCTGGATGGGTCCGGATATAAACGTGGTGAAGTTTAGCGTGTAAAGCAGGTAAGCGCCGAGTCCGATGCGCCGCTTCTCGTTTCCATCGCCGGTTTCGATGAGCAGATGAAGCACGCGGAACAAGATGTAAGAAAGCCCCAGAGTGAGAAAGGGAGTGCGCAGAAACATCCCTTCCGGCAGGAAGGTGTACTTCTTCAACCAGATATAGACAAAGACGACGACCAGAATGATCCACCCCATCGCTTTGGACCAGCCGCGCTGGATCAGAACGAGACTGGCGTAGCCAAGCAGCAGGAATCCGATCAGCGGTAGTAAAACGATCGTGTTATGCGCCAGCAAACCTAGAAAGACGACGCTAGCCACAAAAAGCATAACCGAGCGCCAAATGTGCGAGCGGCTCAGGTTCGAGACCAAGGCAGCGGCTAGGCCAAGGAGCACAAACTGAAAAGAGGCTGTGTCCATGGCTATCGGCCCTTTTCCAGGGCGCTGCGCGACTGATCGGCAGCGCTGAGTGCGGGGACAGATCCACTGGTAAGTTCCCTGGCCAGCATCTCGGCGATGATCGCATGGCCGCTCGCATCCGGATGGTTGTCGATCGGGTAGAAATACTGCTCCGGGTTTGGCACGGCACGGAAGTCCGGCAGAATATCAATGTAAGTCCCGCCGTGGCTGGCGACAATGGCGCGCACCTCTTCGCCCAGCTTGTAAGGATCGTCGCCTGGCGGCCAGTGGCCCATGGAGATCATGGCCGCCTGGGCGCGATTCGGCACCAGCGTTACGATCACTGGCACGCCGGCAGCATTGGCCTGCCCCTCGAAGTCGGCTGCATAGCCGTTGAATAACTCCAGCCGGTGCCGCCAATCCGAATCGGGCTCTGCATCCAGGAAACCGCTTTGCGCTCCCCTGGCCAGATAGAGCTTCACATACTCGCTCTGACTCAAGAATATATAGTGCTGGATCAGCATCCCGGCCTTTGAAACTACCCATTTGTCCCGAATCAAGCCCAGAATTGTGGGGATCACTTCAAGACGCGACTTTCCGACCAGCGCTTGCCTCGCCATCTCCGCGGCCCCGATGTCCCTCCAGGCGAGCGTCGGAGCATCACGGTCGGCTTTATCGATGTCCCAGGGGTCAAGTACCCAGAGAATTGCGTCGGGCTGCGCCGCCAGGACTTCATTGAAGCGCTTAACGACATTCCTTGGAATGCCACCATCTCCAATTATGCCCTCGTTGTAAAGTTCAATCTTGCGTCCGGTCCGCCGCGAGAGTTCAAGCGGCAGCAACGCGGCGAATGTCTCTTCTCTCGGGACGGTCCATCCAAAGGCATAGGAGGAACCCGTCAGCACAATTCGGTAAGTGTCCGGCGCTTTGGGACCGCACTCCATGCCCGCGCGGTGCCCGCAGGAGTTGAAGCTGTAGTCAACCGAGGGGCTCTCGGATTCCTTTTTCCAACATGCGCGGTTCGGAACTCCGTGGCGGCCCGTCAAGGGGTCACTTACGATGCAGTCTCCAACCGGGTTATCCGACCGGAAAAAAACCCGGCCGATCCACTGCATTGAGATGGCCAGCGTAAGAATCGTGAGCACGCTGAGCAGGGGCAGCAGGATCCAGTCGCGCCGCGGCAGCTTCGTTTTCCTCGATGCTCCAATATCGGGGATGTGCGACGCACTCATGCGGTCAGCATTTCCTTGGGAGTTCGAAAGCCGCTCGAAACGATCCTCATAGGCGCGCTCTCCGGTTTGGAGCCCTCCACGCGCAACTCCCAGCGGGTGTGGCCGGAGTCTTCTTCGGCCACCTTGGTAAATCCGAGTCTTGAATAGTGATCGATCACCAGCTTGTTGCGTTCGGTAGGCAGGTAAGATCCGGACAACTTGTGGATGCCCGCGCGGCGCGCGTGCTCAAGAACTTCGCACAGCACCATTTGCTCAACTTTGCGCCCTAGCACGCGGCAGCTCATCAGCCATGTGTCGATCTCCCACGCGCCAGGTTCCCCGGGGCGGCAGATCACCACGCTGATCATGCCGTTGTCGCCGAAGATGTCGGCGAGGCGAACCTGGAGGGTGAAGACTTGCGGATCGATTTCCGCGTCAATGACCTCAGGCTCGGCGTAGCGACGGGTGGTCAGGTTGTACTGATTGGACTTGTTGATGAGCTGGACGATGCGCGCCCTTCCGGTTGCGTCAAATGGCTGAAAGGTGATGGTCATATCCAGCGAAGCCAGGTATGCGTCGACATCGCCGGCCTGCTTTTGCAGGCTGGCGCGCCTGGCATTGTCCAGGTAAAAGCCGGCGCGCTGCAGATCCTCATTGGCAAAGGTCACGGCCTCAAAATAGCCGGCTGCCGCAAGCGTGCGAGCATACCAGGCCGGCTCTTCGGGTAACTCCGGCACGGCTACCTGTGGCAGAAGTTGTCGCACCAAAGCGCGTTCCGCCGGGTTGTCGTCCAGAAAAGCCATGGCATCTAGTCCAAGAGAAAGCTCTTTGGCGATGGCCTGGATATTTGTGGCCTTGTCCTCCCAGTTGGCTTGAAAGACAGCGATGTGATCGAGCTTGAGCAGCATCTCAGGATGCTTCTCAAATGGCTCTCGCGCAACCTCGTCCGTGTTCTTGGAAGATACGGCGAGAACGATCCCGCGCTGGCGCAGATCGAGCGCCATTCGCTGCACCGCGAGGTGGGCTTCTCCGCGCGCATCTCCCTGGGCAATCTGGATTCCCTCCAGGCCGTCATCCCCGATGACTCCGCCCCACACCGTGTTATCGAGATCGAGGATCAGCGCCTTGCGGCTCTTGCCGCGCAGGGCTGCAATGGTTCGCGCAACGTGGTCGCTATAGAGAGGGATCAGCTCCTGGGTAAAGGAAAACCTGCCCAGATTCCACAATTGGGTGTCATGCCAGTCCGCCAACCCCACGATCTCCGCAAGGGAGGCTACGTCGAGCAGCACGTCGCCCGATCCGAAAACCAACGCAGTCAGCTCGCGATTGATGGAATCAATGATGCTGCGCATCGTGCCCGGCAGCACGCGGTCGAGACTGCCAAAAAGCGGTTCGACGGGAGGAGCAAAAGATTGAAAGATGCAGACGGCCTTGGAATTGCTCCTGATGCCGTCGCGCAATGCCCGCAGGTAGCCAATCGCTCCCTGAACGGTGGCGGCGGCGGCCTCTGCGTTTCCCAGAGAAAGTTTCAGCGGCAAGGCGCGATAGTCGAGCGCAAAAAGCACGGCGTCTGGCATGGAGGCATTGACCATGGAACCGGGGGTTAGGGCCTCTTGTGCCACCTGGTCATAGGAAGGCTGAACGACCTCCAGAGCGATCCCATGGCGCGCCGCGCTGGCGACCTGAGCCGGAACCGTCAAATCGATTGTCGAGTTGGAGAGGACGGCGAGACGAAACGGGACCAAAGGATCAAGAGACTTGCCATCGGAGCGGGCCTTTGCGATGACTTTGGCCAGTTTCGTCAACTGGTTAAGGTCCAAGCCATGCAATGCCAGGGCCTGCAACTCGCGTCCGAGCGGACCAGCAGAGTTCGCCAGAGCCTTCAAGGCACGGGCGAACGCCTCAGGAGCGCGCGGCAGCCACTGCAATTCCGAATAGAGTCGATTCAAGGGAAAAATACCGTCCTGTTTCCTCACTCAATGAGGGGTCCGTATCCCTGGAATATATTGTACTAAGCCCTCGCCTGAATCAGGGTTACAAGATCGCCGACATTTTTGAGCTTGCCAATCTCTGAAGTTGAGAACTTGATCTTGAATGCCTTCTCAACGGAAAGCAACAGCCGAATATGGGTGAGGCTGTCCCAGCCGGCCACATCCTTGGCTGACAGCTCCGGCGTGATGGTCATTGAATCCTCATCGAAGACATCTTCGAAGATCTCCTTCAAGCGGGCATAGATCTGTGGTTCATCCATTGCGGAAAACCTCTCGCCAAACTGAATGGAATGCGATATCGGACACGTCCAATCTAAGAGTATAGTGACTGCGTCATTGGACATGCCCGCCAAGGTATCATTGCCGTCTTAGTAATCCGAAAGACAACCCTCGCCGACATAAAGCACCCCCATCCGGTTGTTGTTAATTTTTATTCCTTTGAAACCAAAGGAATAAAGTTAATAATAGACGTGCAGTGACTCAACATCCATCTTTGCGCCTGACAGTGCTCATGCCGGTCCGGGATGACTGGACCTCTGCCGCAGAGCTGATCCGGCGGCTTGGCAACGCCGTGTCTCCCGATGACGGAACGATGGAGATTCTCCTGGTCGACGATGGCTCGGTGCAAAGGTGCGACTGGAACGACTGCCAAGATGAGTTCTCTGCTGTGCGGGCCGTACGGGTCCTGCGTCTGCGCCGCAATCTTGGCCACCAGCGCGCAATCGCCATCGGGCTTGTATACATTCAACAAACGGCCAAATGCGACGCCGTGGTGGTGATGGATGCAGACGGAGAGGATACACCCGAGGGCGTGGCACAACTCCTGCGGGCCTTTTGCGACACTCATGGCGCAACGGCAGTATTTGCGGAGAGGAGCCGCCGGTCGGAATCTCTTGTCTTCAAATTCTTTTATCGTCTCTATAAGATCCTGCATCTATGGCTGACGGGCATTCGTGTGCAGGTAGGAAACTTCAGCATTCTGCCCATTGCGTACCTGAATACGCTCGTGGTGATGAGCGAACTGTGGAATCATTACGCTGCCGCAGTATTTCGAAGCAAGCTTCCCTTCACGATGATCCCAATTCCGAGGGGAACCCGGATCGCCGGAAATTCCAGGATGAACTTCGTCGCCCTGGTCTCCCACGGTCTAAGCGCCATCTCGGTGTTCGGAGACATAGTGGGCGTGCGTCTTCTGATTGGTTCTCTAGCCGGTTCCTTGCTGGCCGGACTTGGGATGTTGGTCGTGGCCGCGTTCCGGATCTTCACAAACTGGGCCATACCTGGGTGGGCTACCTATGCAATCGGCACCCTGGCCATTATCGCGATTCAGTTGATCTCGATTGCCACGAGCTTTACATTCTTTGTGCTTTCAAACAGGGCGAATGTGGGCTTTGTTCCACTCCGGGATTGCTCATTGTTTATGGATGAGGTCGTGGACATCTATTCCCATGAGTGAATTCAGATACGTCGGCTCTGAGCTTAAACTGTTCGCGGCCGCGTGGAACTGGAAGACATATTGGTCCGCACAGATACGGCCGTTTCTCAAGGGAGACACCCTGGAGGTGGGCTCCGGGATCGGATCGAACGCGCAATTCCTGGATCTTGGCGGCGAGGGAAGGTGGGTGTGTTTGGAGCCCGATCAGGACCTCGCCGAACAGTTAATCGGAAATCTCGGAGAAACGACGCCGCGGCGAGCGTCCGAGGCCGTTTGCGGAACACTGCAATCGTTGGCCGGCCAGCAATTCGATACGATCATTTACATTGACGTCCTCGAGCACGTCGAAAACGACAAGGAAGAACTGAATCGAGCCGCAGAGCACCTTCGGGATGGTGGTCACCTGATTGTCCTGTCGCCCGCACACCA
>JBEKGH010000083.1:0-18275 GCA_050012895.1 Occallatibacter sp. | reverse complement strand
GGGATGGAGCTGACTCTCAATCTCGGTTGGGCGTTGGTGGCCATGTGGATGTTGTGCGCATGGGTGCGCAAGGCACCGCGCAGAGCCACGGATCGCCGCATTCAGATGGTGGCCCTGGCGGTGGTCATCCTGATCCTGCTGCCGGCCATCTCCATGACCGACGACCTGCAGGCGGCACAAAACCCCGCAGAGATCGATTGCTGCGCACGCCGCAATCACGACCACGGCGCCAGCCCGCATTCCATCCTTCCGGCGGCCGCGTCCCTTCCGCTGCCCAGCTTTGCCGGCATATCGCTCGCCTTTGTGGGCTTGGCCGGGCCCAGCAATCTCCCTTCTCCTTTGGTTGAGAACCCCTCCCTGACTTCGATCCAGAGCCGGCCTCCTCCGGCCGCCTGATCGCTCCTCGCCGCTGAAGTCTTCGTCGTCAATTCTCTGATGTTCCGTGTCCGCCGTGCAGACCACGGCGCAAAGGTTTGGTATGAAGCGGATCTTCCCTTCCGTTGCCGTTGGGGCAATGGGCGTGGTCCTCGCGCTGGCGCCGCGGTGTGCGCCAGCGCAGCAGGCACTGACGTGGGATCAAGTCAAAGCCAGGTTTGAAGCCACGAATCCGGCGTTGAAGGCCGATGCCGACAACGTGGACGAGATGCGCGCCGAAGAGATCACCGCGTATCTGCGGCCCAATCCACAGCTGACGGCCGCGGCCGACGGAACGCAGATTTTGCCCCATGATGGCGTGTGGCAGCCGTTCCGGGGCACGGATTTCGTACCCACTTTAAGCTACCTGCACGAGCGCGATCACAAGCGTGAGTTGAGGCTGGAAAGCGCGCAGGAAGGCACGCGCATTACCGAAGCGCAGCACGAAGACCTGCAGCGCAACCTGGAGTTTACGCTGCGCGCGGCGTTTGTTGAAACGCTCGAGGCCAAGACGGTGCTCGACCTGGCCAAGGCCGATCTCGTTTACTACGACAAGATCATCGAGATCAGCCGCGACCGGCTCAACGCCGGTGACATTGCGCAGATCGATTTCGACCGCATTGAGCTCTTGCGCGTGCAGTACGAGTCGGAGTTGCAGACGGCCATCGTAAACCTTCGTACCGCCAAGATTCAGTTGCTGCGACTCATGGACGATCGCACGCCGCTGGATCAATTCGATGTGACCGGAATGTTCGATTTCTCCGACGCGCTCGATCCCCTCGACAGCTTCCGCCAGGCGGCGCTGGCCGCGCGTCCCGATTTGCAGGCGGCGCTTGAAACCATGCAGCAATCCCAGACCAATCACAAACTAGCCATCTCGAACGGCTCAACGGACCCGACCTACAGCGCGTGGTACACGTGGAACGCCTCCAACAACAATCCCGACGCGACGCAAACGCTGGGCGCGAGTGTAAACATCCCGTTGCGTATCTTCGACCGCAACCAGGGCGAGAAAAAGCGCACCCAGATCGATATCGATCGTGCACAACAGGCCAGCGAAGCCACGAAGGCTCAGGTCTTCAGTGACGTGGACACGGCGTACGAGGTGGTGCGCAGCAACATCGAACTGCTGAAGCCTTACAAAGCCAAGTACAACGACGAGGCGCTGCGGGTGCGCGACACCGTTAGCTACGCCTATTTCCGCGGCGGCGCTTCACTCATGGATTTTCTTAACGCACAGAGCGACTACCGCCAGGTGCAACTGGCTTACACACAACTGATCGGTGCGTATCTTACATCCGCAGCGCAACTGAATCTTGCCGTAGGACGCGAGGTAATCCCATGACGAAGACTTCCCTTTTTCGAAGCGCGTGCTTTTTGGCCGCAGGGCTTGCGCTGGCCGGCTGCAAGAAGAGTTTCGATCCGGCCAGCGGAGCTGCCTCTCCCGCACAGGTGGTGGAGACCGGCAATGCGGGCCTGGTGACCGTGGACCACCCCGACCAATATCCCACCGTGGCGGCGAACCGGATCGACGAACCGGAAAAGCTGGAAGTGACGGGCTCGGTGTTTCCTGACGTGTCGCGCGAAATTCCCGTGATCTCCATCGCCAATGGCCGCGTGGTCGATATTCGCGCGCGGCTCGACGACTACGTGAGGAAGGGCCAGTTGCTGTTCAGCGTGCAAAGCCCAGACATCAGTGGCGCATTCGACACCTATGTAAAGGCTGCGGCCGACGAGCAGCTCGCCAACAAGGCGTACTTGCGCGCCCAGGACCTGTATCAGCACGGGGCCATTTCGCAGGCGATGCTGGAGCAGGCAGAGGACACGGAAAAGGACGCCAAAGCCGATCTTGTGGCGGCCGAGGAGCAGTTGAAGATCTTCGGAGTGGACAAGGACCATCCCAGCCCCATCGTAAAGGTGTACGCGCCGACCTCCGGCGTCATCGTCTCCCAGAACATTACTGAAGCCGCCGCCGCGGGCGTGGCGCTCTCCGGCACGGCAACGGCCTTCACCATTGCCGACCTGAGTTCGGTGTGGATTATTTGCGATGTGTACGAAAACGACCTGTCCAAAGTGACTCTGGGACAGGAGGCGCAGATCAAGCTCACCGCGTATCCCGACAGAATTCTCACCGGCCGCGTGAGCGATATCGGGCCGGTGCTCGATCCCACCATTCGCACGGCCAAGGTGCGTATTGAAGTGGCGAACCCTGGCATTCTTCGCCTGGGAATGTTTGTGACGACGACGTTGCAGAGCCGCACCACGGTGACGCACGCATCGGTTCCGGCCAGCGCCATCCTGCACCTGCACGATCGCGAATGGGTCTTTGTGCCCGCGGGCCAGGGACAATTCAAGCGCGTGGAAGTGACCGGCGGCTCGATGATGCCCGGAGGCGAGCAGGAGATTCTGTCGGGCATTACGGCCGGGCAGCATGTAGTGAAAGACGTCCTGAATCTTCAAGCCACGGTTGAGGGCCAATGATTCGCAGGCTGGTCGATTTTATTCCTCCCGCAGCACTTCGAGCGGGCGCAAACCAAGGATGCGGTAGCTGGCGATCCATCCGGTAGCTGTGGCCAGCACCGCGGTCCCGGCGAGTGCGATGACCGTTGCAAACCACTCGAATTGAAAGTCCACTTCGAGCCGGTGCAGCAGAATGCGCGTGAGCAGGTTGGCGAAAACGATTCCGACTGCACCCGCCAAAAGCCCCAGCACGCTGAATTCCACACTGAAAGTGCGCACGATGCGCATGCGCGTCGCGCCCAGAGTTTTGAGCACGACAGCCTCCTGCATGCGGCGGAAGCGCGTGCTGGCAATGCTCGAGGCCAGAATTGTCAGGCCGGCGAGAATCGAAAACCAGGCAAGCAGGCGAACTACCAGCGTGATCTGATCGACGACGTTTTCAATACGCTGCAAGACGTCAGCAACGTTAATAACGGTGACGGTGGGATAGACGGCGAAGAAGGCGCGCTCCATCGCAGCCACCTGCCTGGGATCGATGTGCGCACCGCCATACCACGTCGATGGCTGGTCGGCGATCTGCCCCGAGGGCAAGATGAACTCCACGCGCGCGCCCAGGTGCTGGCCGTCGGATTTGTAGATGGCGGCGACGGTGAGCGCATGCGTGACGCCGCCGGTCTCAAGTTCGACCGCGGAGCCTACGCCAAGCTGCAGGCGCCTGGCCACGCCGTCGCTGACGGCGATCTGCGCGGCACTGCTACTGGTCCACCATTTTCCCTGGCTCACCTTGTCGCCCTCGGGCGGTGCGTCGGCCCAACTCAGCTCGGCGTCTTCCAGCATGCGGCGCGGATAATGCTGGCCCTTCATCAGCTCCACCGGCTGGCCGTTCATGGAGATGAAGCGGCCGTGAACGATGGGGATCAGATTCAATTGCCGGCTAACGCCCGGCTGATGGGCGAAGAACTCCTTTATGCCGGCAACCTCTCTGGTCTGCATGTCAACGAACAAAACGTTGGGCAGACTTGGCGAGGCGGTCTCTTGCAGATCGCGCAGGAGGCCCTTCTGCATGAGATAGACCGCGAGGATGAGCATGACTCCCGTGCCCAGCGCCGCCAGCACCGCAGCCGATTGATTGCCGGGGCGGTAAAGATTCGCCAACCCATGCCGCAGCGACGACGGCAGATGCAGCCGCGTGCGATTAAGAAGGAAGCGCAACGCGCGCAAGGCCACCGCGGCCAGCACCAGCAGAACCAGGAGCGCGAGGGTGAACAGCAGGGCAAACCACGCGCCAACTTTGGGCGAATCAGTCAACGCCCAGGCGATGCCGCCGAGCGCCGCCACCACCGCGGCAGCGACTCCCAGTTGCAGGCGGCGCGCCCACCAACGCGCCAACCAGCCGCCGATGCCTGTTGGTCCCTGTTCGACAAGCCTGCGCAGCACCAGCACGGGGCGCACCGCGCGCACATCGAGCAGCGGCGGCAAACAGAAGAGCAACGTGGTTAGCAGGCCCGTTGCCAGGCCCGCCAGCGCCGATTGCCAGGGAAATGCGAATCGCAAATGCATGGTGAGCAGCGGCCCGAACGCTGCCGGCAGTGCCACCATGACGCCGACACCGATGGCGACGCCCAGCAATCCGCCGGCGAGCCCGAGGCTCAGCGTCTGCAGCAGAAAGATGCGCAGCAAATCCGCGGAATCGGCGCCGACGGCCTTGAGAATCGCGAGCGTGTCCATGTGCTGCTCGAGATGCGCATGCATGGCCATGGCGACCCCAATGGCGCCCAGCACCAACGCTACGAGGCAGATGAGGCTCAGAATGGAAGTGGCATTATCAAGGCCGCGGGTGATTCCGGGATTGCCTTCGCGGAAGTCCATCACCTGCGCGTCGGGCAGCGCCGCTTCCAGTTGCGCGCGCACCGCCGCGGCCTGCGCGTCGGCGGTCAGGCCGCGTGGCGGCGCGGCAGGCAACTTGAACAGCAGGCGGCGGGATGCGCGGCTGCCGGGAGCCAGCAATTTAGTGCCCTCGAGCGACGCCAGCGAGATCATCACGCGCGGGCCCATCAACATGGTCTCGCTGATGCGATCGGGTTCCTGCTCGAGAGCCGCAGTGATGCGAAAGTCGCGTCCACCCAGGCGCAGCGTATCGCCGACGTGCGCGTTGAGGCGGATCAAGAACTCGTCCGAAACGACCACCGAGTCGCCCTGGAGCGCCTGCGCGAGCGGCATCGATGGCTCCAGATCGGCGGTTCCGTAGTAAGGATATTCCGCCGGGTCGACGGCCTTGAGCGAAACCGGGATGGGCACGGGGTTCGGCGGCACTGAGGCCATCGAAACCGTCTCCATCACCCAAGTGGAACGAATGCCGCTGTTCTGATCGGCAATCGCGGCAACTTTGCTCGATTCCTCAGGCGTGGGCGAGCGAAACATGCGCGCGCTCAGGTCGCCCGCGAGCAGCGAACGCGCCTCGGTGTTCAAAGTCCGGCGGAAGCTTTCGCTCAGGCCGCGCACGCCCACCAATGCAGCCACGCCAATCGCGACCGAGAGAACCACAAAGCCGAACTTGCCGGGAGCAGATTTCAGGTCGCGCCAACCGATGGCTGCCGCGCGCTTCCAGCTCAATGCGCGCTTAGCCATTCTTCTCCTTGTTCTGGACGAGGATATCTTCGACCACAAGCCCGTCTTTCAGCACAATTTTGCGGTCGGCCCGGCTGGCAACTTCGGCATCGTGCGTTACCAGCACCAGCGTGGTTCCGGCCTTGCGATTTCGTTCGAGAAGCAGATCGAGAACCATCTTTCCGTTCACTGAGTCGAGGTTGCCGGTGGGCTCGTCGGCCATGACGATGGGCGGCGCCACCACAAAGGCCCGCGCCAGCGCCACGCGTTGCTGCTCACCGCCGGAGAGCTGCACGGGATAGTGATCCATGCGCTCCCCGAGGCCGACCTCATTCAACAGGCTTCGCGCTTGCGCAAGGCCGCTGCCTTCCACATTCAATTCGTAAGGCAGCAGCACATTTTCGAGAGCAGTGAGCGTCTGGATGAGTTGGTAGGACTGAAAGACGAACCCGATCTTGCGCCCGCGCACCGCGGCCAGCTCGCCTTCAGCCAGATTGTGGATGGGCACGCCGTCCAGCCAGATTTCGCCTTCACTGGGCGTGTCGAGGCCGGCAAGCAGGCCGAGAAGCGTGCTCTTGCCGCTGCCGCTCGCGCCCAGGATGGCCAAAAACTGCCCTGCCGGAATGTCCAACGAGATTCCCCGGAGAATTTCCACGCGCCGCGCGCCGTTCTGGATCCACTTTTTTGCGTTCTTAACTTGAATCAATGCGGTTTCCTGCCTATCGACAGTGTAGCTGGGGATGCTTCGACAGATTCTTCCCGATCCCGGCTACACTCTATTACGTGGACGTTCGACGACTGGTTCCTGCCGCACTCTTTCTGCCGATATTTTGGGTTGCGACGCTATATGCCGCGGAGCCGCCAAAAATTGATCGGCCAATTATTGTCTGCTACGGCGACAGCATCACCGCTGGACGCGGCCTCGCCTACGGTGAAGCGTTTCCCGACTTTCTCCAGAAGAAACTGGACGCGCAGGACTTCCGGTACAAGGTCATCAACCAGGGAACGAGCGGCGCGACTACCAAAGATGCGCTCGCCGGGCTGCCGTTCGTGCTGCGCCTGCATCCGGCCGTCGTGATTGTGGAGTTCGGCGGCAACGACGGCTTGCGCGGCGTACCCGTGGAGGAGTCGCGCAGCAATCTCGACCAGGTGCTGACGGCGCTTGAGAATGCTCACGTGAAGATCCTGCTCGCCGGCATCACGCTGCCGCCCGACTACGGGCCCGATTACATCCGCTCGTTCAACCAGATGTTTCGCGACCTGGCCGCGCGGCACCACGTGGCGTTTGTGCCCATGCTCTACAAGGACCTGGTGCACGTGCCCGGAACCATCCAGGACGACGGCATCCATCCTACCGCGAAGGGTTCGGCGATCATCACCGACACCTTGTTTCCGGTGCTCCGGCCGCTGCTTCACAAAGGCCCATGAGCAATCCTCGACACCAGAAACAGCAACAGCCGGGATCGCTCCCGGCTGTTCAACTTCTGCGCCGTCCAATTGCCGCTCTAAAAACTACTTCTTCTTGGTCTTAGGGGCGGCGCCCGTAGTGGCCAGCGTCTTCAGGCGCGAGTTCAAACGGCTCTTGTAACGGGAAACCGTGTTGGAGTGCAGTACGCCCTTCTGCACGCTCTTGTCGAGGCTTGAGACCGTGGCGCGATACTGCGCCTGGGCGACCTTCACATCGCCCTTGGCCAGCGCCTCGCGCAACGCCCGAAGGCTGGAGCGCACGCGGCTGCGGTTGGCGCGGTTAACTTCGGTGCGGGTTTCGGTCTGGCGTGCGCGCTTGAGCGCCGATACGTGATTTGCCATGGTTTTGCTTCAATCTCCAAAGCCTGAATTTCAGGGAGTGGTCTTCTGGAATGATGCGGGGTGGAAGGCCGTCGAGCCACATCCCTCGCAATTTCCTAGTCTACGGGAATTCGGGAGGTGGGTCAATCGGCACAGGGACGCCCCGCTGAGCTACTTTGAGTTCGACATCCTGCCCATCGTGAAGAATAAAAGAAACGCTACGATTGCGATTACGATCAAGGACCGCGGATTAAGCAGGATGCCCATCGGAGATCGCTCCTATTGCGTTGCTCAGCGCTTTGGCCATCGGCCCGAACCTCACGATTATACCGTTTTCAAGCTTGACCACAGTCGGGGTGCACGCGGGGCGCATCGCAGGACCGCGGAATGCGTCTAACTTCGGCGGGCAAAAGCCGTTGCGCGACGGGGGCTGCCGGTTTGACCCCGTTTCGGCGGCCCGGTATACTCGAATCTGCGTCAAGCGGGAGTAGCTCAGTGGTAGAGCATCGCCTTGCCAAGGCGAGGGTCGCGAGTTCAAGTCTCGTCTCCCGCTCCATTCCGCGCCACCCCGGCAGCAATGGACGAGGTGCACGGCGGAGTGGAGCAATTCCGGCTTACGGCCTGGCCCAAGGCGCGGTACCCAAGTGGTAAGGGAGAGGTCTGCAAAACCTTTATGCGCCGGTTCGATCCCGGCCCGCGCCTCCAACTCCTTCAACAACTTACAGGCAGACTAGCTCAGGGCTCATTGAGCCACTGTGGGGGCTTTTGTGGGGCTCTTTGCATTTCACTCTCTTTTTGACCCTCTCATTGCGTCATTGCGGACTGTCTCTCGAAAGCGGCAATCTGCTGTTCTGCATTGAAGCGCTGTACAGGTTCAGAGTAGCGCCGGCAATCCCATGCTGGAGAGGAGGTCCCGGAAGCCAGGATTGTTGCGCAGTGCAGCGAAACGCGGATCGACATTCACCCAGATCAAATGAAGCATACGTCTGCGGAATGCAAGCTCGAGACGCTCCATGGCCGCATCGTCTTCTCCGAGTCCAGCGTAGACCAGGGCTTCGCTCAGCGGTGAAACCGGCTCGTTTTCGGAGCGGCGGCGCAGTTCCTTGATTGCGGCTTGGGCCGCGTCGCGACGTCCCATGCGTGCATGGCAGTACGCGCTCTCGGCAAGCGCGGCGGGTGGGTGACCCATGATTTCGGCCGCGCGGTCGAAGTGCCGGATGGCTTCGTCCCACAATCCCTGTTCGAGCAGGACGCGGCCAAGAGACCAGTATGCGTGGCCGAACCCCGGCGCTGTCTCAAGCGTGGCCTTGAGAGTCCTTGCCGCTTCCGCGTAACGTTGCATTCGATAGAGACAGCCCCCGATGGCGGTGTTGACGATGGCGGAGAGGGGATCGAGCTGTCCGGCAAGACGCATCTCCTCGAGTGCCTCCTGGAGCCTGCCCTGGGGAGTAAGGAAGTCGAGGCCGTAGTGGAAATGGACCTTGGCCAGATCCGGTCCGGCATTGAGTGCGCGTTGAAAGGTTTCGCCGGCGGCAGCCCAGTCCCAATCCCATCCGGCCTGGGTAATGGCCAGGTTGCACAAACCCGCCGCGGAATCGGGCCGGAGACGCAACGCGGCGTCAAGCGCCGACTTGGCGGCGGGCGCCGCTTTCGATGCAGGTTCAAGCCCGTACCATTCAAGCCGCATGTGCGTTTCGGCGATTCCGATCCATGCCGGAGCAAAGTTCGGATCCGCCGCGGCGGCACTGCGGAACAGGTCGCGCGCCTCCTGGAACCCCATGGGCGTCTCGCGATTGAACGCGTAGCGCGCGCGGAGATACAGATCGTAGGCTTCGGGAGCGGGGGAATCGTGAATGGTATTGAGCGCGGAGAACCTTGCGCCGAGCTGCTGCCGGAGTTCCTCTAGAACTGCGGACGTGAGCTCATCCTGCAGGGCGAAAAGATCCTGCGCCTTGGCGTCGAACCGCTTTGACCACACCTGGAAGCCGTCGGAGGTTTGTGTAAGTTGAACCGCAAGGCGAATATTCGCGGAGGAGCGGCGCAGACTCCCATTCACCACCAGCCGGACTCCGAGACGCTGGCCGATCTCGCGCACATCAGGGTTGGTGCCTTTGAACTGGAACGACGAACTGCGGGACACCACGCGCAATCCGACAATGCGGGTGAGCCCGTCAATCAGCTCCTCGGCCAGCCCGTCACAGAGGTACTCGTTCTCGGGGTCGGGGCTGATGTTGACCAAGGGCAGCACTGCGATGGTGCGCTCCGCGGGCTGCCGCGATGCGGCGGATGGCTTGGTGGTTTCCGGGCTTAATTGTTCCAGTAATTCGCTCATGGTCTGAAAACGGTCAGCCGCGTTCGGCGCCAGCGAACGGCGGACGGACCTCTCTATCGTCTGCGGAATTTCCGGCCGGATACTGCGCATCGACGGAGGGTCCTGCCTGTGTGTCGCGCGTAGCACCTCGATGGAGGAGGCGCCGGAAAAAGGCATGGCGCCAGTGAGCATGCGATAAAGAATGACGCCGAAGGAGAATATGTCGGCGCGCGTATCGGCCTGCTCGCCATCGGCCTGCTCAGGCGGCATGTAGCCGACCGTGCCCACTGCGGAGCCATGGAAGATGCTGAGCGCCTCGGTCTCGGCATCCGGGGATGCCGTTGCCATCATTTTCGCCAGGCCAAAATCGAGGATTTTGATACTGTCGTCGCTTCTTACCAGGACGTTTGCCGGCTTGAGGTCGCGATGGACAACGCCTGCCGCGTGCGCCGCGGCGACGGCGTTTCCGATCGCACAGCCAATCGCGAGAGCACGGCCGATGGGAAGTCCTCCCTGCGGGATCACATGGTGAAGAGGCGAACCGGATACAAACTCCATCACGATGCAGGTGAGGCCGCCTATGAAGATCATGTCGTAAATGGTTACGATTCCCGGATGATTGAGCGACGACGCCAGCCGTGCCTCGCGCAGGAATGCTTCCTCGAGCTGCGTATTCGATGAGGCTGGATGAATGATTTTGAGGGCGACATCGCGATTGAGGCGCGTATCCCGCGCCTTGAATACCACGCCCATGCCTCCAGCGCCAATCGGGGCCTCAATTCGGTAAGGCCCGACACGAGTTCCAGGCGCAAAGGTAATTCCCTCGCCGCCGCCATGGATCGGATCGGCCGATTGCGCTGGATCGGCTGAGATGACGGCGTCTCTTTGGGAAGGCAGAGAATAACCCTCGGAGTGAATCGTGGTTTCCTCTCCGGCCGCCTGGCCGGAATCGCCCTCAGGCCGCGGCTCGGGCCGATTGCTCGTGCGCAAAAGGCTTGAGGTGACCTCTTTGGGAGGAATCTCTACCATGTCCTTACAATACAGTCTCGTACATTCCACCGGACGCGCACTCGATTTTCCCCTCCAGCCTCGACGCCGGTATGCAAGGATTCCATTACGATGAATTCAGTTCCGGGAGCGAACGCTGCGTGCGATCGTCACTGACTCTGGCGTCTTATCTTCCCCGCTACCAACGCCGGCTGATTGCGGAAGGCCGCAGGCGGGGTCAGGATGCCTTTGCCGAGTGCAGTCATGCGGCGATCCTGATGGTAGACATCTCCGAGTTCACGGCTCTCACTGAACGCCTGGCGAAACTCGGCGCAGCGGGTGCGGAACAGCTTTCCGGCATTCTGAACCGGCATCTCGGGCGCATCGCGGAGATTGCCGAGTCGCATGGCGGCGACATCGTCGCCTTTGCCGGGGACTCGGCCATTGCGATGTGGCCGGGTGAGGAATCGCGGCTGACGGCGAATCTGATCCTTGCCGTCCAGGCGGCGTTGAAGATTCAATCGGAACTCGACGGTTCGGAGCCGCATCCGGGCGTCACGCTAAGGCAACGCGCGGGCGTGGCCTGCGGCACGCTGCGCATCATGGAGTTGGGCGGCGTCGGTGGGCGCTGGCAGTTTGTCGTGACGGGCGAGCCGCTGGTAGACGCTGCCGGCGCTCAGCTTGTGGCCAAAGCAGGAGAGGTCGTGCTTTCGCCGGCCGCATGGGATCTGGTGAAGGATTTCGCCGTCGCTCCTGATTCGCGCGCGCCTGCTCCGGGAGATGGACCTGTGCGGGTGACGGCCGTGCGAGAAGCCTCATCCGCATCGCCTTTTAGCGGCCTGGCGCAGCCCTTCAATGTTGAAGGGTGCGTCTCGGAGGAAAGATTCCTCACGGCCTTCGAACCGTATGTCGCGAAGGCGGTGGTCGACCGGCTCCAGTCGGGGCAAGAGGATTGGATCGCCGAATTTCGCAATTTGACCATGCTCTTTGTCAATCTGGGGAAGAATCCGCCCGCCAGTTCCAGCGAAATTGCCTCATTACACCAGACAGTAGGGTGCGTTCAGGAGGTACTGGAGCGATTCGAGGGCACGCTCTACCAGTTCCTGATGGATGATAAGGGGTTGACGGCGATCTGCGGATTTGGACTGCCGCCTTTGGCACACGAAAACGATGCGCGGCGCGCGATTGAAGCGGCGATCGAGCTCCGGCAGAGATTGAACCTCCGGAACATACCGACCTCAGTGGGCATTGCCACCGGCACTGTTTTCTGCGGAATCTACGGCAGCGACACGCGCCGCCAGTACACGGTATTGGGAAACACCGTGAACCTGGCCGCCCGCCTCATGCAGGCGGCCAGCGGTTCGCTTTGGTGCGACGAGGCAACTCGCCAGGCTGCCTCCGCTCCTTCTCTCCAATTTGAGTGCAAGGGCGACGTTGCCCTCAAGGGCCGCTCCTCGCCGGTTGCCGTCTTTGCGCCCGGCCTCAAATCCGATTCCGCCGCCTACCTTTCTTCGCGAGCCCACAGTCAAATGCAGGTTCCCATCGGGCGCGCAGCCGAGCTGGACGTTCTGGCCCACGCGCTCGACAGGCTCACGAGCCACAGTGAGGGTGGATGCATCCTTGTCGAAGGGGAAGCGGGATCCGGGAAGTCGTGCCTGCTGAGCCATTTTTCGTGGCAGGTGGAAGAGTTCAGCCGGAACGGAAACCCGATTGCCTGCTGGTCCGCCGCTGCCGATCCGATCCAGCAGTCGACGCCGTACCACCTGTGGCGGACTATTTTCCGGGATGTACTGGAACTCGCAGGTGCTCCCGTTCGCGAGCAGCGCGACAAAGTTCGGGCCGCCTTCGAAGGCGATGAAAATCTCGTCCCGTTGGCTCCGCTGCTCAACGTCCTGCTGTCGCTGGATTTTCCTGAAACCGCCGCTACCGCCGCGCTCGAGGGCCAGGCGCGCGCGCAAAATACAGAGCAATTGCTGCTGGGAATCCTGAAGCACGCAGCCAGGCGTTCGCCTGTCGTCGTCATCCTCGAAGACGCGCATTGGTGCGACGCGTCGTCCCTGCGTTTCGCATTGCTGATGCTTCAGCAGATCCCAGAGATCCAGCTCATCCTCTCGAGCCGTCCCCAGCCCGAGTCCTCGGCGCGCGAGTTTACCGAGCTGATCGCTCTCCCGGTGACTCGCCGCCTGGTGCTCGATGCCTTGAAGCCGGAGCTCGCATTGCAGATGGTTTGCCGGAGCCTGGGCGTAAGTGGGCTCCCACCAGAGGTGGAGCGCGTCATCGATGCGCGCGCCGCTGGCAATCCTCTGTTTTCCGAACAGCTCGCATATGCGCTTCGGGATAACGGATTGATCGCGATCAGCGACGGCCAGTGCCGGATTACGGATTCCGTCCCTGGCGCCTCGCTCGATGCGGCACTGACCGGAATGCGATTTCCGTCCACCGTCGAAGGCGTGGTCACAAGTCGTCTTGACCGCATGACGCCCGGAGAGCAGTTGACCGTAAAGATCGCGAGCATCATAGGGCAGAGTTTCCGTCTTGAGCTGCTGACCAGCCTCTATCGAGTCGAGGATCCCCGCTCGGATCTTCCCGGTCATCTTGACCGGCTTGAGAAGCTCAATTTAGTGCAACGCTCCGGCAGGGAAAGCCCGTTCTACGCCTTCAGCCACGCGGTGGTGCGCGATGCCGCATACAATTCCGTTCCCTTCGCCCGGCGGCGGCAGCTTCACCGGTCGGTAGCGGAATGGTACGAGCGTGAGTTCGAGAGCAACCTTGCTCCGCATCTCGCCTTGCTGGCGCATCACTGGACCCAGGGCGAGTCGTTGGAGAAGGCGGTCTACTATTGTTCGGAGGCAGGCAAGCAGTCCTTGCGCAATCATGCGAATCCTGAAGCGGCGCACTTCTTCAGCGAAGCACTGCGGCTGGACGAAAGTGCGGCCAACGGCGCGATGCCGCGTGCGCGAGCCAAACGCCGCAGCGAATGGGAACTTCTTCTCGGCAAGGCCTATGTGAACTGGTCGAAGTACGTCGAAGGCCGGACCCACCTCGAACGCGGTCTATCGCTGCAGAGACTGAAGGTTCCTTTGCATGCCGCCGGCACGGCAGTGGCGCTGTTGAAAGAAGCGGCCATCCAGGTCGTGCATCGTCTCATGCCCCGACGGTTCAGGACCTCCTCCGCTGACGCCCGTCGCGACAGGCTCCTCGAATTTTCACGGACATTTGAGGCGCTTACCGAAATCTATTACCTACAGGACGAACCTCTGCGTTGCCTTCACGCGGTCTTCCACTCGTTGAACCTGGCTGAGGCGGCGGGTCCGTCGCCTGAACTTGTTCGCGGCTATTCTTCAGTTGCCTCGCTGCTTGGATTCCTGACCATGCACCGCGTCGCCGTGTTTTACTTCGATCTCTCCGCGCGTGTTTCCCACGACATTGCCGATCCGGCCTCGAACGTATGGGTGGCGCTCGCCCGGTCGGTATATCTCACGGGAGTGGGGCAATGGGACGTTGCCGCGACACTGCTGGAACAGGCGATTGCTGTGAGCGACAGCATCGGCGACCGCCGCCGCGGAGACGACGCGCGCATCACTCTCACTCTGGTTCAGCTCTACCAGGCGAAGTTTTCTGAAAGCCTGCGCAGCGCCGAGTTGCTTTACAAGTCCGCAAAGGAGCGGCTTGATATTCGGATTCAGGCGGAAGCCCTCCACGGCAAAGCCTGGAACCTGCTCTTGTTGGACCGGCCACAGGAGCTTCCCGCGTGCATTCGAGAGCTGGATCTGCTGCGTTCCGCGCAGATGAAGATTGGCGGATGGCATCGCAAGCAAGACGTTTATTCGCTCTACGCACTTCTCGATTCTTCGAACGGTGAGTTCAAGCGCGCCGCCGAGCACGCGGGCAAGGCGCTGGCGGCCAGTCGCGGCGGCTTTCAGCTCAACCATATTCTCATTCACTCGGCAATTCTCGAAGTGCAGCTCCGGCTGCTCGCGATGGCGCGTCACGGCGCGCTGGGCGCTGCGATGCCTGAGTTGAGCGCAACTGCAGCAGATGCGGCGGTCCGCGAAGCCCTCAAGAGGCTGCGCGGTTTCTGCCGGGTATTTCCGATCGGCAGACCGCTGTTGCACTTGCGCCAGGGAGAATATGAGTGGATCAATGGCAACGGTGCAACGGCCATCAAGCACTGCGAACTCGCTCTTGTGGCTGCGCGCAGCCTGAAGTCGGAATACTATGAGGCGTTGGCGCACCGCGGCCTGGCGATTTACATCAACAATGACGACTCGGACCGCAATCGGCACCTGCGCGAAGCCGAGTCGATCTTCAGCAGGTTGGGCGCGGCCCGTGACCTGGCGCGCCTGCGAAGCGAATCGAAGATCGCAGAAATCAATTGACTTCCCCAGTCGGCTCTGCTAATCAGAAGAAGACCCCGTTGATGAGACCCCCCTTCAGAAACTAAAACCTATTGCGTACGCGGACAGAGTCCGATGAGCATGAGCAAGTGCATACTCGCAGCGCAGATCGATGCGGTTGTTGACCGCATTGGCGCCGATCTCGGGGCTTCCTCCCCATCTCTCGCCAACCAGGTTGTGCGCTGGATTCGCCGGATATCTCCGGGCGGTGAACCTTCCGCACACTTCCTGGACGCGCGGATGTTCCCCATTCTCGAATTACCCGATTTTGTACTGGAGTCGCTCGCCGTGGCGCCCGATGAGGCATTCCACCGGTCGCTGATCTTTTCAACCGTGCATGGCTATTTCTACATCCGGCTGATTGACGATATTGTCGACGGGGATCGCGATCTTGAGCTGGAACGCAAAATTCTTCCCGTCGCCGGCTATTTCCTGAGCGAGTTTCAGCTTGGATACCAGAAGTATTTTTCGGCGGAGCACGAATTCTGGCGGGCATTTCGGCGGTTATGGACCGCTTCCGCGGCATCGTCGGCGGAAGATGCCATGCAGCGCTCCGTCGGTTTTGCTGAATTCGAGCGCGTCAGTTCGCGTAAATTTTCCGCCGCGAGTATCCCGGTAGCGGCCACATGCCACCATTACGGCCGCGCCGATCTCGTTCCCGCGTGGCTCGATCTTGTCGACGGCCTGGGCCGATGGTCGCAAATGGTGGACGATATCCTCGACTGGCATCAGGACCGGAGCCTCGGTCGAGCCACGTATTTTCTGACCGAGGGAGAGCGGCAAACACGGCGCGAGGAGTCCCTGGAGGAATGGATTCTGCGCGAAGGCTGCGATTGGGGGTTCGATCTGCTGAACGAATGGATGGATCGATTGCAGAAATCCGCCGTCCAGCTCGGCAGCCCCGGCCTGATGGAATATCTGGCCGGACGCAAGGCCTGGGCCGCAGAGCAACATTCGACGCTTCGCAATGGGCTGGCGGAGCTCGCGCGCCTCGCCGGCATTCTCGGCCACGCAATGCGTACCAAATCGTCCTGTGGCGCCGGCACAAGCATCACCTGAGCAGGCGCTCAAGAAACCACCACGATGTCAAAACCGATTTAAGAGGAGAATGTATGGGCGGCAATCCGATCACGTTTGGCGAACTTATCAACGCTTGTCTGAACAATCCGGGCTTCTTCCAACAGATGCAAGATAACCCGGCTCAAGCCATCACCCAGGCCGGCTATGAGGCAACCCCGATGGTGATCGATTCTCTGAAGAATCTCGATTACAACGCCATTCGCAGAGTTTTTCGCGCCTGCGATCCGCTCAGCGCACCGGTCTGTTAGACCGGATCGGGGGTTCAGGCAGGGCGTTGCAAAGGATGTGAGCCGCCGCTTCCGTTTGGGTGGCGGCTTTTGCAATTTCCCCTTAGCAGGAGTTCGCGAACCTGCGTAGCCGGTGGATCGTTCCCTGCGTGCATTGCGCTCGCGCAGGCGGCATCCCCGCGATTCTTGTTCCGGGCGGAACTTTTGCACTTCACCTGAAACCGCTTGCTTTTTGGAGATCACGACGATGTCGCATCATCTAGTCCAATTCGCTCAGGTGCCGCTATGGCTTGGGGTGGTGAATGTTATCGGCGATGTGCTATGGATCGTCGCCTACATCCTGGCGATCCGGAAGGGATTCCAAGAGAAGACATACGGAATCCCGATGCTGTGCATTGCCTTGAACCTGAGCTGGGAATTGATTTACGCGGCCATCTTCCGCTTCCCGAACGACATCATCGCTTATTTACGCTGGGTATGGCTCCTTCTCGACATTGTCATCGCCTACCAACTGTTTCGCTACGGCCGCGAGTGGCAGACCACGCCGCTCATGAGCAAGTACTTTTACCCCGTGGCCGTGATTACATTTGTCTCTACTTTCTTGGGTCAACTAGCGTTTCACTATACCTTTGGCGACACGTGGGGCATGTCGAACGCCTATCTCATCAACCTCGTGATGAGCATGCTGTTTATCTTTATGTTTTTTGGCCGAGGCGGCTCGACCGGCCAGTCGCTTGGCACCGCCTGGTGCAAAATGCTGGGTACCGGCATTCTCTCGGTGGGCAGTTGCTTCACCATCACCAATTGGCTGCAGAGCTCCTTCTTGCTGTACCTGTTCGTCAACATCTTCATTCTCGACGTGATTTATATCCTGCTTCTCTACGCGGATAAGAGGCCGGGCGAGCAGGCGAAGATCGCAGGCATTGCTACCGCCTCGCCTGCCGCGAATTGAGGAATCGATCATGGACGCAATCACTGCAGCTCCGCCGCCTTTGCCCGTCACGGACTCTCGCCGCATCGCGTTCTTCTCCGAGCCATTTCCCCACTTTGTATGCCCGGAGTTTTTCGATGCCGCGACCGCGGATGCGCTGCTCGCGTGGCTCGAGGCCCAGCCGTGGCGGTCTGTGGGACTGGACGGATACGACGGCTATTGCGACATGCCTTTGACGGCTTCGAATCTTCCCGAAACCCTAAGCGGCCTGGTCGCGCCCGGTTTTCTTAATCAGCTCCGGCAGATCTTGGCGCAGTTCTTCGCGATCGACAGCAACGGCTATGTGCGGGCCACCGCGCACAGGATTCTGACCGGCGGATTTCTCAGCGCGCATACCGACGTCTCCTATAATCGCTTCACCCACCGTCTGAACGTGCAGCTCAATCGCGGATGGAACCCCGATTGTGGAGGCTTGCTCTGTCTTCATGCCGGAGACCCGCACTCAAGTCAGGAAACTCTGCACAAGACCGTGCCGCCCACTCACCGTTCAGGTTTTGCCTTCGAGGTTTCCGAACGCTCATACCACTCCGTAACGCCGATTCTGCATGGACAGCGATACACGCTTTCGTACACTTTTTATCCCCCGGCGAACGGAGAGCGTGGCGCGGCATCCTGAGCGTCTTGAGTTCCCCTCCTTAATGGTTGTGCAAATCCAGTTAAAACATTTGTCTTCGCTTGAATTCAACGGGTTTCTATGAACCATTTGAGCTGTCTTGGGAGCAAAGAGTCGGCCCTGAATTGCCACACTGACCCCAGGCATGCTCGGTAGCGCGAATTCGGCCAGTATCTTCCAATCCACCGGTTTGGTTTTCACTTTTCACCAACAGCCCAAACAGGGGTTTCAGCCACTGACCGACTTGAAAACGCGCTCAGGCGATTATGCACTAGAGAGTTTCTAATTTAAGTATCTACATATTTGTGCGATAATCCTCCTGTACGTTTGAGGGAGGGCTGCATGCAATCGTATTCGCAGGACTTGCGTGATCGTGTGCTCGGAGGGTTGGCCCGGGGGG
>JBEKGH010000082.1:0-18807 GCA_050012895.1 Occallatibacter sp. | reverse complement strand
TGGCGAACGCAAGCATGTGCTTTGTGCCATCAAGCAGGGTGCTCAGCAATTCGAGCGGCTGGCCGGCCGCAGCCGTGGAAGTGGGCGCCGCGGCGTGCAGGACGAATTCGAACTCCTCCCGAGGAAAGGCGAAATCGCGAACATCTCCCTGGAGCGTCTGGATGCAGGGCTCGCTGGCGAGGTGAGGCATTCTCCGGGCGAATGCTTCCGGGTCGCGGCTGAGAACCGTCGCGGATAGGCCCAGCGTAAGTTCGCGATTGCAATAGGCCAGGCTTTCCAGCAGCCAGGCACCAAAAAACCCTGTCCCCCCCGAAATAAATACGCGACGACCGCGCGCCTGCTCCCATAGCGGCAGCGTATGCCCCAAAACAAGATCCAAGTCTTCTGTTGGCAGTGGCTTCACGCAATCAGCATAACCCGTACACTGCGTGGTGCGGAATACGCAGGCGACGAAACATACGAGGTTCCACCTTCGTGTGAGTGTGGTATCTTCGGTAACCATGTTGAAATGAATTTCCGGCTGCGATACCGTGCCGCCGTCTCTGTTGTTCTCGGAGAACTATGGTGTCCGCATCGCCCGCCTTCGTTTGTTGCGTTGGCGGCCGCTGCCGGGCAGCAGCATAAGGAGTGAATTAATCATGAGTACGGTCAAGATTGGCGACAGGCAGGTCGGCGACGATCGGCCATGTTTCATCGTTGCGGAGATTGGTATCAACCACAACGGTGACATTGATCTCGCCAAGCGATTGATCAGCGTAGCAGTCGCGGCAGGATGCGACGCCGTCAAGTTCCAGAAACGTTCAATTGAGGTGGTGTACACACGTGAAGAACTGGCCAAACCGCGTGAGAATCCCTTCGGCCCAACCAACGGCGACCTCAAACATGGACTTGAATTCGGGCAGGAAGAATATTCGGAAATCGACAAATTTTGCAAGTCGGTAAAGATGCTTTGGTTTGCCTCTCCTTGGGATGAAGGCTCAGTGAAGTTTCTGGAGCAGTTCAAGCCTGCTGTGTACAAGGTTGCCTCCCCATCGCTCACTGACGACAACCTGCTGCGGCACATTCGCAAGACCGGCAAGCCGATCATTCTCTCTACCGGAATGAGCACATACGATGAAATCGATCATGCCGTCGAGGTTCTGGGAAAAGATGAATTGATTCTGATGCACGCCACCAGCACCTACCCTGCTAACTATGACGAGTTGAATCTCCGCGCGATCCCAATCATGGCGGCACGTTATGGCGTCCCGATTGGCTACTCCGGGCACGAAACCGGTATACCAACCAGTGTCTGCGCGGCCGCGCTGGGCGCCTGTTGTGTAGAACGCCATATCACCCTTGATCGCGCCGGTTGGGGCTCCGATCAGGCGGCTTCGCTGGAGCCAAACGGCATCACGCGCCTGGTGCGTGACATTCGGCTCTGGGAGCAGTCCAAAGGCGACGGCGTTAAGCGCGTGTACGAGCGCGAATTTCCCATCATCAAGAAGCTTCGCCGTGTCGGCGCGGCAGTCTAGACCGGGTACGATGAAAGCCAATCCTGCAAATGGCGGCCTTGAACGCATCCGCGCTATCGTGTTTGATGTCGATGGAGTGCTCACCGATGGCGGGCTCTGGTGGGGGCCCGGCGGTGAAGAGTGGAAGCGCTTCTGCTTCGCCGACATCATGGGCATCTCTCTCGCGCGGCGCGCTGGCTTCGAACTGGCGCTGGTCTCCGGCGAGGACAGCCCGCTTGTGAGCCGTTATGCGGAAAAGATGCACATCCGCCACGTCATAAAAGGTTGCCGTGACAAGGCCACTGCGCTGCGCGAAATTGCAGCATCTGCCGGGATCGAGCTCGCGGAGATTTGTTACATGGGAGACGATGTGAACGATCTCCCCGCGATGCAGATTGCCGGTTTCTCCGCCGCTCCTGCCAGCGCGGTTTCAGATGTTCTCGCCGAGGCGAAATTTGTTGCCAGGAACACCGGCGGCAACGGCGCGGTCCGTGAGCTGATCGAGGCCCTGCTGGCGGCGCGAGGCCTGCGTGCGCAGGAGGTCTTTTCGCGCCCATGACTCACAACCAAAACAACCGGCGGTTCCACTCATGAAGCTTTCTGACTACGTTGTTCGATTCATTGTCGAACAGGGCGTGAAGCATGTGTTCCTGGTAACCGGCGGCGGCGCCATGCACCTGAACCAGTCGCTAGGAGCAGCGGCGGCAATCGAGCCCGTCTGCAACTCGCATGAGCAGGCCAGCGCGATGTGCGCCGAGGCTTACGCCAAAGTTACCAATCATCTTGGGGTCTGCATGGTTACAACCGGGCCCGGCGGCACCAACGCTGTTACTGGCGTTGCAGGCGCCTGGCTCGATTCGACGCCCATGCTGGTTGTTTCCGGCCAGGTCAAGCGCCCTGACCGCATGTTCGACAAGGATGGACGACCGCTCGGCATGCGCCAGCTTGGCGTGCAGGAGGTGGACATCGTCTCGATCGTGAAACCGATTACCAAGTATGCCGTCACGGTTCTCGAGCCGAAGGACATCCGCTACCACATGGAGAAGGCTGTTTATCTTGCGCTCAACGGCCGGCCCGGGCCGGTATGGATCGACATCCCTCTCGACGTGCAAGCATCGCCGATTGAAGATCCCACCTCTTTACGCGCTTTCGATCCAGCTGAGCTGGAAGAACACTCGGGCAACGCCAGCCTGAAACAGGAAGTCCGCCGCCTGATCGAAAAACTGAACCAGTCCGAGCGCCCGCTTCTTTTTGCCGGCAATGGAATCCGGCTTGCGCATGCAACTGCGGAATTTGAAGAGTTTCACCATTTGCTGGGCGTTCCAACCGTCGCTACCTGGTGCGCCGCCGACATGGTGCCCAGCGGCGATCCGACCTTTGTCGGCCGGCCGGGTTCTGTCGCGGCGCGCGGCGCTAATTTTGCACTACAGAACTGTGATTTTCTGCTCGCCATCGGAGTTCGCCTCGACTTTGCCATTACCGGCTATGCTCCGCAGAATTTGGCGCGGGAGGCCTGGAAGGCCGCGGTGGACATCGACGGCGCCGAATTGAAGAAGCTCTACCCGCATATCCAGCAGCCCATCTGCGCACACGCAAGGGCGTTTCTTAAGGAGCTGCTACGGCAAAAAGACTCCATCAAGATGCGAGACCACAGCGCATGGAACGCGCGCTGCGCCGACTGGAAGACGCGCTACCCCGTGGTAACGGACGAACATCGCAAACCTGACAGCAGGGTGAGCATCTTTCATCTCGCTGAATTGATCGGCAATGAATCAAGTCCCGACGACTTGCTTGTCTCCGGCAGCTCGGGCAGCGGGATAGAGATTTTCCTGCTCGCCTGTCCCACGCGCAACGCTCAGCGCATCTACCACACGGCCGGTTTGGGAGCCATGGGATACGGTCTGCCGATGTCTCTTGCGGTCTGCATCGGTGGAGGCCGCAGGCGCACCATCCTCGTCGATGGCGACGGCGGTTTTCAGTTCAATATTCAGGAACTTGAAACGGCCTCACGGCTCAAGCTGCCGGTGAAGTTTTTCGTCCTGAATAACGACGGGTACGCGTCCATCCGTGCCTCGCAGAAAGGTTATTTTGGCAAGCCCAACATTGGCTGCGACAGCAGCACCGGCCTTACCGTCCCCAACTTGAGCAAGGTGGCCGCGGCCTACGGCATTCCATCCGTTGTGATCGAAGATCAGAGACATCTGCGCGACGACGTCAGGCGCGTCCTGGCGATGGAAGGTCCCGTGGTCGTTGATGTGCACGTCATTCCCGATGAGATGCGCGCGCCACGCCTCCAGTCGTATCAGAAGCCTGACGGATCGATGGTTTCCAAGCCGCTGGAGGATCTGTTCCCGTTCCTCCCGCGCGAAGAGTTTCTGGCCAACATGATTGTGAAGCCGCTGGAAGAGTGAGTCATAACATCACTGGCAACCAAGCGCATGAAGCTGAGGAGGACTCGATGCTGCCACTACAGGAATTGCTTCAGGAGCCTCTTTCGTCGGTGATCGAGCGCGAACAGAATGCGCTTGAACGGCTGGTACAAGAATGCCGCGGCCGCGTCGTTCTTTTTGGCGCGGGCAGTCTGGGCGGGCGCGTTCTTGCAAAGTTGCGAAGTATTGGTATCGAACCGCTTTGTATCTCCGACAATAATCCGCAGCGCTGGAACTCGACCGTTGATGCCTGCCCTGTGTTGTCGCCAACTGAGGCAGCCAAACGGCATGGCGCAGAAGCGCTTTTTATTGTGACTATCTGGAACGCAGCCCACTGGTTTTCGGAGACTTTGGCACAATTACAGGGTTTGGGCTGCAGGTTCATCTCCTCGTATTCGCCCGTATACTGGCGCTTTGCTGCAACTTTCCTGCCCTTTCTGCTGAATGATCTGCCTCATAAGGTCTATCAGGATGCGATGAGTGTGCTGCGCGCGGAGGCTCTTTGGTCTGACCGAATTTCCACCGATTCCTATAGGTCCCTTATTCACTGGTATGCTACGGGCGACGCGTCCCATCTGCCGGGTCGTCCGCGGGAAAACTCCTATTTCCCCGCAGATATCCTTTCAATCTCACCGAAGGAAGTGCTCGTTGACTGCGGCGCCTATGACGGCGATACGGTGAGGCAGGCGACAGACCTTGTAGGCGACGCCTTTCAGGCAATCCACGCCATCGAGGCCGATCCGCTTTCTCTGCATAAGCTGGACATGTCCCTTAGCAGAATGGTCTCGGAGATTCGTAGTCGAATCAATGTGCATCCATGTGCTGTGGGCGCGGAACGCGCTCGAGTGCGATTCGAAACAACAGGAACTGTCGACTCAAAAATCTGTGACGAAGGCGGTGTTGAAGTAGAGTGCGTCCCACTTGACGAACTGTTCGCAGACACGCCTGTCACCATGATCAAAATGGATATCGAGGGAGCGGAGTACGATGCTTTGCGCGGCGCTGCAAAGGTCATTCAGCGCGATCAGCCCATCCTTGCCATCTGCGTTTACCATACGCAAAACGACATCTGGCGCATCCCGCTCCTCGTCCGTGAGATGCTCCCCGGGCACAGGTTGTATCTGCGCGCCTACGAAGGTGACGGGTTCCAGACGGTCATGTATGCCGTTCCGCCGGAAAGGACTTTGCGGAACGCTCCATTGGCCTTGTAAAGACCAAGGTGGTTCTGTCCGGCTGCCACAGCGTCTTACACCGCATTTCATTACGAAGTTCCGAAACTAGCAGGTTGCCACAGATGTTCGCTGGCATGACCAATCTGAGTTGGAACAAGAGGAATAGGTATATAATCCCGACCAATGGACAATGAATTGATCATAGTTCCCGATTCCATTCGGGAGGTTGCAGAGAACTCTGTAGGGGTGTATTTCGAGGGTGTTGCAAAGCAGAATCGGGCAGCCACCGCGCGAGATCATACCGACCCACATAGGGCAGTGAGGGCGGGACAACTGTTAGAGAAATTCACTCCCTTGCGTGGAAAGAAGCTACTGGAGATTGGATCAGGATACGGAGCAAACCTGGCGTCTTGGATCAAGAGATACCATCTCGACGGATTTGGCACAGAGAGAGACACGGAAGGATTCGGCAGCTCTTTCAAGGCGTCACGGGAGATCTTCGCCGCAAACGGACTCGATCCGGAACGAATCGTCCGGGTGACTGACGACACCCTGCCATTCGCGGACGGCTCATTCGACATTGTGTATGCCGGAAATGTCCTGGAGCACACCGAGGACCCAATAAAGGTCCTTTCGGAAGGTCTGAGAGTCCTGCGGCCTGGAGGCATCTTCCACGCTGAGATCCCAAATTTCCTTTCATACTTTGAGGGGCATTACTTCGTGGTGCAGCCGCCACTCATTTGGCATTGGGTGTTACCGGCATGGGTGCGTCTTCTGGGCCGAGACCCTGCATTTGCATACACGCTGCGCACGGAAATTAACCCAATGTGGTGCAGGCGAGCCGTCAAACAGGTGAGCAAACAGTATCCGGCAAAGCTTGTTTCAGTTGGAGCTGAGATATTCATGGACAGGCTCAAGCAGCCTTTTGAGTTTGATATGGAGCGTACAGCGTCGCAACTCGGTAAGTTGATCCGGGTCATGCAGCATCTGAACTTCGGAAATTGGATAGGGCGACTGATCGTCCTGTTACAAGGGCATTACCCGCTCTATCTCACGGTGCAACGCGAACCAGCTTAGAAGGTTCTCGGTTGTACGATTTGACCTGCGTATCCCGATCAGAGCTCGCTTCCGCACTTGTAAACCCGTACGAAATCATTCCGGATGATGGGAGTATCTTGCCAAACCCAGCTATCTTTTCTATTCCATACTGGATCAAGGCTATTAACTAACAGCACATTGATGTGCAACCACTGGCAAATCTTATTTACCTCGGCGCTTGAGGGATTACCACCGGCATGAGGATCGAAGATAGCCTGCAAGCCGGTTTGCACACGCGCGCACTCGGCCGCTGATCCACCAAATGGCGTCATGCAGCCAGGATCTGCAGCTGCCTGCTGATAGCGAGAATAGATCAGCATCGAGGTGGTCAGGTTGCTATCGGGGTTGTATTGGACCACCGCGTTGGCCGGTACAACGCGATCTAACTCGGCGTATGCGCTGCGAAGGGCAAAGGCATCCTCTCCGTTTGCCATCTGCAGATAGTTCTGCCAATGGTTCCTGTCGCGCAAGAGCGCGTAAACACGGAGCCTGCACAATTGATATAAAGACGACGTTGCGCCAATTGCCAGGAGCACGATAAGAGCCGTGTCCAACAACTTTTGGTCTGTCAGGCCCCTTGCCGAGGGTCGATGAGTTACAACCCGGTTCGCCAGATAGACGGCGGCCCAAAGGAGAAGCACAAACTGCAGTACCATGGAGCCTCTCCAGGCGAGATCGTTAGCGCCGATTACAGTGGACCGTATACACATAATGACCACAAGGGACGAACCGCCCATAACCCACAATGCCTTATGTGCTTCTGAAAGGGTTCGCCATTGGCGCCAATCGTGGTTCGCCTGAATCAGGCCTAGCAGCATATACACTCCGAGTTCAAGAAATAGAACGAAGAATGCAAACAGAACCCAAATGCAACCGTCCGCTAGGGGGCTCTGAAGGCCCATAGCGGAGGCAAAGGTCTGAGGGCTGAAAGGGAGGCTACGCAGAGCAAACGCAACAAAATGACCGCTCGCCCCGCCTGCCCCGCTATCGCTCGTCCCTGTGCCAAGAAGATCTCGAAGGTAACCGATGGAGAGCACGAGAGCCAGGACGCCGGCAGCACCATGCATGACCGCGGCGGAAAACTTACCTCGCATCAGCAGGTATGTAACCCACACGAGAATGAAAGCTGCGAAAGTGAACGTGACGTAAACGGAAAGCCCGGCGGCACTGGAAAATCCGATTGCGGCAAGCACCAACAACCAAATCCGTGTCGAGGATTCAACTTTGCAGGTAGCCTTCCAGAGAAACAAATACCCCGCGAGACAGGCCACCAGCGCGACCACGTGATGAGGTACCCATATTGATGCATCGAGCCAAGATGGTATCTGGCCCGGGTCCCACCATTCCATGTCGGCAGGGGCGGGAGGAGGTCTAAAGGCAATAATGACGAGTGTTGGAATCAAATCCAGGCCCGTCACCGCAAGCATTGCAATCCCGACCAGAGATGCGGTGCGCAATCTGGAAGATTGTTCGAGGAAATGCTTCAGATAGAGGGGAATCATTGAAGCTAAAAGCAGACCGCCCCATATGCAACTGGCGTAGAGCGTAACCCGGGCGCTGCCCCGCGACATGAATGCCGGCAATGCGCATAATACGTTCCAGTAGTAGTAATAGCGGGCAGGTACAGCATGTCCCGGATAGAAAAATGGACTAGCAGGCGGAGCACCGGTGCGAAGCGCTGAAGCGATGAAGGGACCGCGCACCGAGTAGTCCCAGGTCGCCGCCGTAGAGTAAATCTTCTGTCCCAATTGCATGTCTGGCAAAGAGATGAGGCAAACGACAATCCAGACAGAAACCAAACAAATGGCTATCTTGGTAGTCTTATGTAACTTAATGTGAAACGTGTAATTGCTGCGCTTCCACTCAAACAGCAGTCTCGCGAGGAATGCGATGCCGATGAGAACGTACAGCGCCGATACAATTCCGACAGAGAAAAAGCGGCATAAAATGTTGATCGCATAAGGCGACACCGCGGCTGAGAGCGCGAGGGCCAGCAGCAAGCGCTCCGGGAACCCTCGTCGCTTGAAGTCCAGGACATTTGAAGCCAGGCCGATGAGGTAGCCAGGGGCAACCAGGATGAGTGAAAAAAAAGGAAAGACTAGGAGGATTCCCAGCACGTCCTGAACTGTAAAGCTGCCAGTCAAAGGATCCCCTGTCTCGCCGATGATTCTCTTAAATATTACCGCCCGTGGGCGGCTCCGGCCACGTGTTCCGAATGGTTCGTCGTCGATTTCTTCAGGCGATCTCGCCCCTAAAAACGTCCCGATTGGGAATATGGTTTGAAAGAATGAAGGGAGGCGCGTCCGAAAGGTCGCTTGGGAACCACCCGCTCAATCAAAAAGAGAAGATCATGAAACCACTACCTGCCATGGAATCCACAAATCGTTCGCCGACGGGCCTTCCGTACTGGGACCCTCGCAAGGTCTTGGAATTTCCGCCGATCTACAATCTCTTCCAAAAGGCGGTGGGTGCAGACAAGCCACGCCGCGCCTTCATAGCAGAGCATATTGCACCGCTCGGGCGCGCCCGTGTTTTGGAAGTGGGCTGCGGGCCTGCCACTAACTGCGCCTGGATGCCGAGAGAAATTGAGTTTGTCGGATGTGACCAGAACCAGAAATATATTGCTTATGCCCGCCAGCGATACGGCGATCGCGCAGAGTTTTATTCGGCGCCGGTTGGGAAACTTCGGGAACTAGGTCTCAAACCCTTCAAGGCAGTCATTGCGCTGGCGCTGCTCCACCATCTCGCCGACGCGGAGGTCCTGGCCCTCTGCGACGAGGTTCTTCCTTTGCTCGAAACAGGTGGATTTCTGATTACTGCAGATCCCTGCTTCGTGGCCGGGATGAAGCGACTTGAACGATTCGTCACATCACGCGATCGAGGGCGTTATGTGCGTTATCCCGAGCAATACCGAGAACTGCTCGCAATGAGGTTTCCGGTTGTCAATATGGAAGTCCGGCAAAGTCGGGGAACGTTGATATCCCAGAGTGGGGTCACAATCAAGGCTCGCGCAAGCTGAGAACCAACCACTCGACCGAGATTGAGATTCGTGCGCTCCAGCCCCGCCATCGCTTCGGTTTCTCTTATCGCAATCGATACAGAAATTGTCTGGTATCCGCTGCTCATGCGGACGGTATTTTGGAATCAGATTTCTCGTCTTTTTCGACGGGTTTCTGCCTGAAGGAGATGTTCTTGTGACCAAGGAAGCTGAACAGCACAGTCACTACCATCAAAATAGCCCCTGCGATATAGGGGGCCCGTTCGGGCTTTTGTAATATGTGGCGCAGAATTGGAACCAGAATTGGCAGGCCTGCCAAACCGATGAGCGCGCTGCTCCCGTACACTCCAAAGCAGCGTATCCATTCAATCAGGTAGTTCCCGCGGGTTTGAAAAACGAACCACTTGTATCCCAGAAACGCCACGCTGATGGCGACGAAGTTCCCCAAAACCGCCGCGTACATGTAGTTATAATGACCCAGCCCCCTGAACGACCAGGTGAGTAGCGCAAAGAGACCATAGCCGAAAACGGCATTGAATCCGCCAACCGCGATATATCGCACAAATTGCCCAACCGATCTGTGCGAATGCGGCTTCACTAAAATCGAGATCCTTCAGAAGTTGATGCGTTCTCTCTCGGTAACCAGGGGGCGATTCAGTACAAATGTGTGGATGGAGCCCACATATTCACCGATTATGCCCAGCGCAATCAACTGTACCGAACCAAGAAAGAACAAGCCGAGGACTACTGGAGCGACACCGACAGAAAACCTGCTCCAGAATACAAGTTTGTACGCCAGGTAGACCACTCCGAGCAAGAAGCTGATTGCGGCGGAGACGAAGCCGCACCCGATCACCAGGCGCAAGGGCACTTTGGAAAGATTGGTAAGGCCCAGCATGGCGAAGTCATAAAGAGAATAGAAGTTGTTCTTGGTGAAGCCGCGCTCGCGGCGCTTCTGATTGTAGAAGACTTTGGCGCATGGCAGTCCAAGCTCCGCAATCATCCCCCGGAAGTAAGGGTAGGGGTCTGGGAAGTTGTTGCGGATCTGCTCCACAACCGAACGATCATAGAGCCCGAAGCCTGTAAAGTGCTCCAGGAATTCTATGTTGGTGAGGCGCGCCACCAGGCGATAGTAGGCGGTGCGCAGGCGGTACATCAGTCCGCTCTCATCGCTCGAGTTTTTGATGGCGGCCACGATCGGAAGGCCTTTTTCCCATTCGCGAATCATTTCCACGAATAGCTCGGGTGGGTCCTGGAGGTCGGCAGCTACCGATCCAACCGCATCTCCCTCAGCCTGCAGAAAAGCATGCATTCCCGAGCGGTCGGGGCCAAAGTTGCGTGCGTTGACGATCACTTTGACGCTGGGATCTTCGGCGGCCATCTCGCGCAGTACGGCAACTGTACCGTCCTTTGATGCATTATCAGCAAACAGATGTTCGAAGCGATATTCGGGAAGCTGTGCCGCCATCGCCGTCACGCGCCGATGAACTTCCCGCACATTGAGTTCTTCGTTGAAGCACGGAGTGATGATCGTGATCAACTTCTTGGCCATTCCACTCCTCTAATCACAGAACGCTCAGGAGACTCCTGGAGCACCTGAGCAGCAACTCGGCAATCCCATCGATGACAAGTTCCTGCATCGGCCAAGTCAGCCCTGGATAAGCGCCATTCAAGCCCGAACGTCTCAGTCCAGAGCCGGTATTCTTCGCACCCCAAGCCACACCGTGCCTAATCTTCTTATATGCCGATTTGCGCACCGAATTGCCCCAAAATAACGGACAGGTATCTATCTGGTCTCCCCGAGCACCTGCGACAGAACGTCCTACGTGAACGTGCCTCTTCGGCTACGAATATCGCGATGCTTTTCTTGGAACTCCTCGCGTCAGACATGAACCGCGGCCCATCCTATGTCATGAAATCTACGAGTATTCAAATGGTCGATCGCACGGCAGACGGGAAGCGAAGATGGTTCAAAATGACGGGCTGGATGGCGTCAGCTCGCGCTCGCCTGTTCAGCACTGGCGTCGTTGAAGTGCGAATCGATGGCGGCAGCCCTGGCGAGGTAGCTGCTCGGGTTGCCCACTACCTCGGCGCCACCATACGGCTTGTCGACAATCAATGCGGGCTGATGGTCAATTCCGAGCAAGTCCGCGGACAGCCAGGAGAGTTGTCCTGCGGGCCTGAGAACTAACATCAAATCCGCATATTCACGGCCTAACTCGATGTCACTCATGCTAACCTGCTCACAGATTTCCTGAACTTATAAGGGGTGCGGCAAGATGTCTACCCAGGGTTCAATGTCTTCATCCAAACCTTTAACTCAACCGATTCGTTTAGGCGTGGTAGGCCTCGGCCGCATGGGGTTGATCCATGCATTGCATATCCACGAACTGGCGCAAGAATCCGATCTGTGCCGGCTGACATGCGTCTCAACCACCGACCGGAAAGCCGCGGATGCGTTTCTTTCGCTGACTGGCGGTTCCACGCCCGTGTTCGATGACATCGAAGCCCTGGCGAAATCAGGCTTGTGCGACGTCTCGGTGATCGCTACAAATACGCCGCTGCATCGCGAGCATTCCCTGATGATGATTCGGCGCGGACAGCGGGTGTTTCTCGAGAAACCTCTCACCGGTACCCTGCAGGGTGATCGCGAATATGCAGAGCTTCTTGAACGCGAGCATCCACAGGCACTGATGTTGGGATTCCAACGGCGCTTCGACGCGCCCATCTGCTTTGCAAAGCAGCTTATCGATCAAGGCGCGATAGGACAGATCTTCAAGATCTACTCATCGCTCGAAGATTCAGGCCCTGCGCCTGACGGATTTGCGAGCCCCGGCATTCTGCCCGACATGGCGGTCCATAATGTGGACGAGGTTATGTGGCTCTCGGGCCGGGAGCCGAAGCTCGCCTTGGCGATCGGCTCGCGAATCTATAGCCATAAACTGACGACATGCCAGGAAGATTTTGACGATGCCCTGATGATCCTCGATTTCGGCGATGAACTTATCGCTCAAATCCAGGTTACACGCAATCATGTATCGGGTTATCGCGGCGAAACCGTGATTTATGGCGAGAAGGGTTTGATTCGCATAGGATGCTTCAAGCAGAAGCTGCTTGAGGTTATGGTCGAGGCGTATGGAACCCGGGAAGCAAAAGAGCCACTGGCATTCAGGACGTTTGAAATGCGGCGATATGACCAGCCTCTTCCGGAGTTCATTGATCGCTTCGGCGAGGCCTACAAAGAAGAGCTCAGGACCTTCCTCAACTGCTGCCGCGACGGGAAGCCATTTCCGATTACTCATCTTGACGGATTGCGCGCGCAGGAGGTTGTCGCGGGCGCTACGAGCGCGTCTATCCGCAAGGAAGACATGGCCAGGATTGACTATCGGGAAGTCTCAAAGAAGGCCTGGTGATCTAAACAATCCACTAACCCCGGGAGAATGCGCAGGCAGATCGGCGAACCCTGGCCGACTTCACAAGAATGATCCAAATTTGGGGTAACTACCGGTCCGGCGGCGACCAACCGGGCACAATTCGAGATCACGCTAAAATCCTCGTCATGGTGAAGAGAAAAATGCTGACTCAATGAGGATCATGATTGGGTGCGGAAACAGAAGTCATCGAATGGACTGACGAAGGATCGGCTCGCATTCCGGTGGAGTTTCGATGCCGGTAAAGCCGAATCCGTTCCATCGATAGGCAGCGATCCGAGTTGTTTTCGTGGCGGGATCGGGCAGCAGGAAGGAGTCGCCGCGATGCAGCGCGCACAGAACGCCGTCTTTCGATTCCACTGCATCGATCAGCGGCCAAGCCAGAGCAGAACCTCGCCATCGCGCAATGAGGCCATGGGGACCGACGGCGTAGACATAGGGCCGCAGACCAACCTCATCGTCAATGGATGAGTTATGGCGTTCAAGAGAGAGCAGCAACGGTTCGGACGCCATGGTGGTGACCAGTTGCAGGGAAACCAGGGCCTGGCGCCTGGACTGCCACACCAACTTTCCTGCCTGGTATCCATCGAGAACGATTCCATTGACTGGCTGATCAGGAGACCATGGTTCGGGTCGAATGGTGACTCCTTTGATCTCCGTACCCGGACCAAGCTGTGGAGAACAGCCTGCGAGAGCCTGATCGGCTGATGTGCTTCTGCCCGCCAATCGGGGAAAGGCTGTGGTCTCATCGGTATGTGTGCCAAGGCCTCCGCAGAGCAGGCGGCCGGCGCGGATGTGGCAGTCGGCGATCAGGCCGTCCTTGGTCTCGGCATATTTCTGGTCGAAAAGATGGTTGCCGAGTGAGAAGAAGACTGGTCTGCCCTCGACACATGCAGGCGCCTGGACAACATGGGGATGATGCCCGACGATAAGGTCCGCTCCATGCTCGACCAGCCAGCGTGCCTGCTGCTGCTGCGCATCGGTCGGCCAATCCTGCAGCTCGTTGCCCCAATGAATGGATACAACCACCAGGTTCGCCAACTGGCGAGCTAGCCGCAGCTTCTGCGCGAGCTCGACTGAGGGAATCTGCTGCACGCGGCCATCGGCGGCCCTGATGGTTGTGACCGCGACAAGACCAACCGTGAGCTCGCCGAAGCGAAAGAACTGCGGAGAGCTGTCAAAGTCCAGCGCCAGCAAGCCGCTCTGCTGGAATGCTGCGTGTGTTTCATTTCGACCCGCCTGGCCCAGGTCACCGGAGTGGTTATTCTCCGCGGTCACCAGACGGAAACCGGCCTGGCGCATCAACTCGGCCGCGGCGTCGGGCGCGGCAAAACACAGCTTGTTCTCCGCGGGGCATTTTGCCGGGTCGCCAAGAGCGCCCTCGAAGTTGCCGCCGACCAGGCCGGCGCTGTGAAAGAGATCGGAAAAGCTAGTCCACGGGTTTGTTTTGCGCTGATCAATCTCCGCTTTGACAAGGCGCGACATCATGACATCGCCTGTAAAGAGCAGGCGGAAGTCGCCGGGTGCCGGCTGTGCCGAGGCCGCCGGCATGATGAGAAATGCGGCGGCCGCTACGGCTAAAAGGGCGGTTCTGCCGGACATGACAGGCTCTCCCTGGAGATGAAAGAGCTGACCCACGCCGGATGGGCCTGGGTCTCGACCTTGCCCGGAACCGCTTTGTCCGCGGGTAATGGATGCACAGGATCGGCGTCGGGGTTGGCGAGCTTTCCGGCCCAGTCGATGTCAGTAAGCGGCTTGGACGAGGGAAACTCGTAGTAGGAATAAATGCTGCCTTTCACAATTTCGCGGCGGCCAAAGTAGGGGACCACCTGGTCCCACTCAAGCGGACGACCGACAGCTGCTTCGAGGTAGGGCACTTCACCGCCGCCTGCGACATCGGCAATCTTCATGATCGGGTTAGGCGTGGAGAGCGCGAGGTCTGCGCTGGCAAGACTGTTGTATACCAGGAAGTCATGCTCGGCCACTGCGCCTACATGCAAGATCTCGTCATAATCGCTATCGCTGAGCGGTTGATTTTTGAGTTCCTTTTCGGCCATGGCCTCGAAGAGGCGCGCCTTGCTCGCGGTTGCCTGCAGGCGCCGGATGATGCCGTCGCGCAAAGGCTGAGCTGCCTTTTCGCCCGTGGGATCGTCCTGAGGCAGGTCCCCGGTAAAGTTCGCCGACTTCGCGACCACCTGCTCCATCTGATCGAACAAAGATGCAATGGCTTCGAAAGTCTTGGGGTCCGGCTCGACGTAGCCTCTTGGCGGACGCAGGACAATCGCCTCAAAGCCGCCCTCGCCGCACTCCGCGGTCGATCTCTCGTTGACGAGCACAGTTGCGTGGCGCAGCGTAGCCCAGGAACCGAGACCTGTCTGGATCCTTTTCACATCCCAAAGTGTGTCCTGCGCGTTGCCGGGAAAAGTGGCATTGTCGGCCCACTGCACGGCCAGCGCGGCGATCCACGCGTCATATAGATCCGGCTGCGCTGCGCCCTGCGGCTCACGCCGTTGCAGCGCATCGAGCACAGGACCGAGTGCGGGATACGCTGAAAGGTCGGTCTTCAGCAACGAGCGAGCGTAGCCGCTGCCCAGTGCTGCCGCCAGATCGAGACCCGAAGGCAAACCACGCGGCCCCTTTGGCCCGGTGATCTGTACGGCGGCAGGCCAGTCGGAGTGGAAGACGGTGGAAAGCAGGACTTCGTTGTCAAAGCCCCATGAGAGGGGAAAGATCTGCGGGTTGGTGACGGGATGAAGGGCAAACGCGGGCGGAACAAATGCTCCGGCACTCCACACCAGCGGTGAGCGGCTGGGCGCGATGTAGGCGGTATAGGCCGCGATCCATTGCTGCGCTTTCGCCTTGACATCGGCGGGCAGCGCATTCAACGGAGTGGCGTCGATCGCTGCGGCAGCAGTAGTGAGGTAATGAACAGCCTTGAAGTATTCCTGCATCTCCGGCGTAGCCGTGTAATAACCACGCGGCGTCAGTTCGGTAAAGTCGAACGGTTTGCCAAATACAGGTGAACTGAATGTTCCCTGCGCCGCTTGAATGTGCTGCGCTTCGGCGTCGGTTGAGTTAGTCGTGCTTTCTGAATCTGCCACTGCATTGAAGGCGAGGGCCCACGTCGAAGTGGGTGCGGTTGCATCAAGCGACTGGCGCGCTGCGTTCACAAACGCCCAGAACGCGGGCATCGCCTGCTGCCGCTCCTCGACAATGAATGTGCCTTCGTAAGCCGAGGCAACCAGCTCCCAGAAAATGTCGGTAGTCACAAGATAGGGCCGCGTTGGCGTTGCGCTATCGAATCTGCCGCAGGCATACGATTCCGTGTCGTAGAGCTCGTACATCTGGTCTTGGTCGGTCGTGCGCAGCAGGCCTCCGCTCTTTGTGTAGCTGTTGCGGTCGGCGGCGTCCTGGGTAAACATCCACGCATCGACCACATCGGCAAGCGGGACGGTAATCGGCACGTAGACCAATGCCTGCGCGCCCGCCTTCTCGACCAGCCCGACAATTCCCTTGCCGTCCGGCACAGACGAGGGCGTCGAAACAAACTGATAGCCGCCGGCCTGCGTTGAAGTTGTGCTGCCATGGTCGCCGATCACGGCGACACCGGGCACGCCGCTTTTCCAATGCAAAAGTCCGGCTCCGTTTGGGGTCACCGTCAGCGATCCACCGCAGGGATTGCCGGCCACATGCGATGGCTTGTCCCAGTTCTGACCCGCGTAGGCAAGCTGCTGGAAGCAGCCATTGCCATCCTCCCAGATCAGCAAATGCCCGTCCGGGTGAAACGACTCCGGCAGCGCCGTCGCAACGAAGTTCGGCGTCGGGTCTTCATTTTCGTCGGGAATCTTTACATAAGTCGACTGTGGGCCGATCACCTGGTATTCGCGCTGGCCGTCTTCAGTAATCGATCGCGTGGAGTACACGCCGCTCGGCAGCCGCTCCGCGAAGAACAGCCTGTAGCTCTCGATGGCCTGGTTCGTTGTGTCGTTAAAGCCGATTTCAAAGGGCCGCGGGGCGACGAGAAGACGGCGCACGTCAGCGGTGGTCTGATAGATGGTGTGCTGCGTCCAGCTTCCATTCACGCTATTGGCAATCAGAATCTGGGATTGCTGGCCGGTTTTTCCCTCGATAAAGAAGCTCTGTCCCAGGGGATGGACGGCGATGGAAGCCGCGGTAAAGGTCGCCGGCAAGTCGAGCAGCGGGACGGCGCTCGTGTCGCCCGCGTGCCAGCTCACCACATGGTTGCCGGCTTTGTCGTGGGTCAGGATGACTGCATCCGCGCCGGTGGGCCAGATGTCGAAGTCCACAACGGAAGCTCCGGCGGGCAGGCTCAACTCTGAAGCAGATGCGGGCGAAGGCGTCACGTTGAGTTCGGCCGTCGTAAATGGCGACGGCGCGGAGGGTGCCTGTGCGAATGCAGACAAGGTGAGAACGGGAAGGGTCAGGAACATCGCCAACGCACGCTTTGACGCGTGAATCATAAGGGCCTCTTCCGACTGGACTCAGGCCATTCTAGAACATGCGGCGCCCGATTCGGGCGAATCCGGAATTTTGAAATCGTCCAGCATTGCCTGTGAGGCCGTTTGTCGGGCACCCAGACCGCTCGCCGTTGAATTCGATCGGAGTGACGGCGTTCCCGATTGTTCCCATTTGCTAAGCAGTTTCCCGCATCGACAGCGCTCCGCACGCAGAAGTACGCGGTTGCCGATGCTGTTGGCGCGGAGCGGTGTGGATACGGCGATTTGCAGTGAGCCGCTAGCGCGGTGAATGTATGGGGATTGGATGGTGCCTTCGGAGAGTAGAGAGAGCTGTCCTGGCACGAGGGCTGCCTGAGTCAGGCATGGATTTGTTGGCTCGCGAGGCAGTTGCGCGTGTTTCGCCTTATTTGAGCGGCCTATGAAGGCTCCTAAGTAGTTGTAAATGCAAATTATTAACGCCCTGAAAAGGCCGGCGTCGGCGGTTCAATCCCGTCCCTGGCCGCCATTTTTTAATTCTGCAAATCTCAAAGCCGCGCTGGCGCCGTTGAGCGTAGCGAAGCGCGTCTCACGTCAGCGTGGTCGCTGGCCGGAACCCGCTTTGCCAACGCGTCTCTGTCTGGCGCAGCGGAACAGCCAGTAGCGCATAGTAGTTGTCGGTCAACAGGCCCTCATATCCCATCGCGGTCCCGTCCCACCGCCGCCAGTCGGGCGAGCGCCCTGCTGCATCGCGCCCTTCGAAGCCGCACTCGCCGTAAGTTTCGAGCATCGGGAACAGAATCGCGTCGGCTTCCTCAGCGCGGCCCAGGTCATAAAGTGCGGCCAGGGTAAAGAAAGCATAGGCGCCAGTGGCTCCGCCATTCTCGTAGTTCTGAAAGCCGTCGGAGTTATCGGGACGTGCACCACAGCCGTACCGGCCGTTTCCACGGTTGTCGACACAATCTTTCAAAGCAACTGAGACCAGATTGCCCGGCAGGCCCATGTGGAATTTGTCGTAGCCGACTTCTTTCATCTTGGCGAGCAGTTTGTCCATGATGGTGTTGGCCTGCGGCTTATCAACAAGACCATAGTGGATGGCGATGCCGTTGACGTAGAGGAAATAGTAGTCGTGCAACTCGCCGTCGGCGCTGCGCCATCCGGCGAGAACACCGGTGGCGGGATCGAAGAAACAATCGTAGTAATGGGCGCGTAGCTTATCCGCGGCGGCCTGGAAGCGCGCGGCATCGGCGGGCTTGCCGTCCTTGCGGGCCATCATCACCATATCGCCCAGCGCGCGATAGGCGAGCGCATTGGCGTAGGCATCTTCGTAGCCGAAGCCGATAGTGTCCCACCAGTTCGATGGCCGGATTTTGGGAGTTCCCCCGGGCCACGTGTTGGAGTTGCCGCTGACCGAGTATTTGATGAGGCCGTCGCCGCTCGAATCGGTGGCGAGCATGGATTCAGTCCAGCCGCGAATACCGGCGTAGTTTGCGGCGAGCCACTTATCGCTCTGCCCTGCGCGCACACAATTGGCCGCGGCGATGACCATCGAAGGCCAGGTGTCGGAACTGACGGTCGGGTGGTCGGGCACGACCGACATGCCGTAGGCGAAGCCGCCGGCCAGCATGCGATCGAGAGTTTGGCGAACGATATCGAGAGCGTCGAGGCCCGGAGCCAGGGCCGGAGTGAGCGCGGCGATGTCGGCGAATTCGTAGTAGCAGAAGGCGCAGGA
>JBEKGH010000081.1:0-19026 GCA_050012895.1 Occallatibacter sp. | reverse complement strand
CCCTCAACTTGCTCAAGCAGGACAAGACCTCAAAACGAGGTGTCCACGGGAAACGCCTCAAAGCAGGGTGGGACAATGACTACCTCCTCCATTTGCTGGGGAATTAAGATGCGTTTGCCCTGTTTCCTGCACGCCCGCTGTCGACATCGCCGTGGAGGGCGTGTATGGCGGCGATGTGACCGGCCAGCTTGTTGCTTCCGCCACGAAATTTACAGCCCAGCTTGCGGCTGAAGGCGCAGCCGCGGCGGCCAGCGGAGGCACCGTCGCGCCGGAGGCGGCCATCGCAGCCATCGGCGGGGCCCTCAATCTCGCCGTTCAGGGCATCGGCACACTCATCGCGGCCGGAACCGATGCACACCTGCGCGACCAGGTTTCGGCCTATATCGTAGGGTTCGTGAATTCGCCCACGCTCGATTCCAATTCGACCAACGTGAGCAGCGATTTCAACGCCCTCTTCCAGAATCTCTACCAAGCCACGTTGGGTGGCCTGCGCCCATTCGTCATCGCTGTCAGCCCCAAACTCAACCTCGATTTCGGGCTCATCTATCCGCTCCCGGCCAAGCCGCAAATCCAAAACACGACGGCGGCGAATAACAAGGGCAGTCTCTTTTCGCAAACTATCGCTGTCTCGCAGCCCGAGGTCGTGGCCGGACAGATGCTTCCCGTCACGGCATCGTTTATGCGCGGCGCTTATGTGAATGCGCTGAACATCGCCTGGAACAAAACGGTGCTCGGAGACACGAAATCGACGCTCGTATGGGGCCCTCCGCCGGTCACCATCACCACCCCGGCGCTTACCTTCAATGCCATCGATCTCAAGCCCGCGGCGCAATACACGTTCCGCGTGCACGAGTGCGACGGAATATCCTGTGCGCCGCTGAGCGATGTGCTCACGACAGCCACCGAGGCCACAGGCAGCAACGACGTCTACTTCTGGCTCGACAACAACACCGGCCAGATCATCGGACACAACACCGTGGGCGCATCAGGCGGACAGTTCCTCACCAACGTGCTCATCCCGGCCACGACCGCGCCAGGCGCACATCTGCTCCATGCGGGCAGCCCCGGCGGCCAGCCTGCAACCGCCTCCATTACGGTCTGCCAGGTCGGCGGCTGCGGGCCTTCGGTCGCAGTGCTCAACACTTCCAACAACACGTTCTATCCGCCGGGCTCGATTGTCGAAGTAGGGCTGCCGGTGGTTTTGCGCGGCTCAAAGTTTGCCCCCGGCGGCTCAGTGTGGATCTGGGTGGATAGTGTGCAGGGCACGAAGGCCGGCACCGCGCCGGTGGGTCCGCTGGGCAACTTCCAGGCCAGTTTCACCATGCCCATGATCGTGGCCGGAAAGCACAATCTCGTCGCCATCGAGCTCAAGCCCGGTGTCAAGCTGCCACTCACGCCGAAAGGCAAGATGCCGGTGATTCCACCGCAGGATCTTGTCTCAGCCAGTGTCGCCGTGTACGTGCAGGCTCAAGCGCAATAAGCGCCTGATAGTAGCGCCGGTCTCCTGACCGGCTGTCGTGCGGGCGTCCACGCCCGCACTCGCCTGAGGATCATTTCGAAATCACGAGGTCGGCGAGGGTGCCCCCGGGTCCCTCGCTTTTGGGAACCGGGGAGGATGGCAGAGCGCATCAATAAAAATGACCTCTCGCACTCGAGAGGCCATGCCTTCATCCGGATTCTGGAGCCGACGGTCAGACTTGAACTGACGACCTGCTGATTACGAATCAGCTGCTCTACCAACTGAGCTACGTCGGCCTGCATCCTTGATTGTATCGTTGCGCCGGTTGAAGGTAAAGGTACGCGAAGCGCGCGCCGCGTTATACTTTTGCCCATGCAAATCGATCCTGTTCAAGAGTGGCAGAGACTGACCGCGGAGTACCGCCAAAAATTCGACAACGAACTGCTCGAACTGGCCCGCGACTATGCCGATCTGACCGAACCCGCGCAGCAGGCATTGCGCAGCGAGATGCGCAGCCGCGGATTGGGCGACCCGGAGAGTGCGAGATCCGCGCCGGCGCTTCAGTCGGCGCAAAGAGAACCAACCCAACCTCCGCTTGCGCTGAGCAACGCGCCATCGGATCCGGCGGACGACATTGCATCCGGCGCATTCGGCGCCCGGGCTCCGCAACCGGTACCGGATACTCCTGAAACGCCCGACGAAGCTGATGGTCCGCACGAGTACACGTGGAAGACCGTGTTGTGCGATTGCGAGACCAACGAGGAGGCGCAGCAGCTCACGGGAGTGTTGCGCCAGGCGGGCATCGATAGTTGGATTCAGCAGGCAAGCGAATTCGGACGCCGCAATGCGCGCGTGATCGTTGCCGCCGATCAGCTCGATCAGGCGCGCGCCATCGCCGCACAAACGAGTCCGCAGGAGATCGTCGAAGAGGAAAAGGAGGAAGCGCCGGAGTTTGTCGAACCCAAGTGTCCCAAGTGCGGATCGGATGACGTGGTTCTCGAAGGCGTCGACCCTGAAAACACCTGGCGCTGCGAGCAATGCGACGCTCAATGGACCGACCCGCCGCCCGAGCCGGAAGGTGAGGCCTCATAAGCGGCTCAAAACCCCCAATAAACGGAAAGAGCCGCCCGGCAACGGGGCAGCTCTCTCCTCAGGGAGAATAGTTCCAACGGAGGCAAACCCGATAGAACTTTCTGGCTGCATACTAGGGTCGGGGGAAAGCAGTGTCAAGGGAAAATATCTGCGAAAATAACTAGCTTTATTTTCAATAATTTAACAAGCCGATTGCGGGCCGAACCCCGTCGATTTCTTCGCCGATCGTTCGCCTGCATATCTTCGTGATTTGCCGTGATTTGTCCTTGTTTTGTCTGGTTTATGGCCATTTTTCCACAGGATCGTGCCCGAGTTAACCCTTCGGATGCGGCCCTTCGGTTGCCTCGATTTCTTCCACCGATTCTTCCCGGACTTCGACCCATTTCTCCTTGAGATCGAGATGAATGAACTCCATGTCAAATACCGAGGACGCCGGTTTGCCCGTAGCCATCCGGTAAAGCGCCCTGCCCCCGCCCAGGAACCCTCCCAGCAAAATGGCCGCTGCGGCGCCGATCAGGCTCAAGGCGGTAATGCCCAGCAGAAGCTGGCCGGTCTTCTCGATCTCCGACTCCACCGGCTGCGGAATCGCCGTCATTTCGGCGTCGAAATGCACGGCCTCCAGCAAGCGGTGGCTCTCTTCGGGAATCGCATCGCCGCTCACGATCGCTACCACGGGGCCGCTACCCCGCACCTCGAGTGAAGCCACGTCCGAGTCGCCGAGCGGTTTCGGCCACGGTGGCTGCGCCTGGCCGCCGGCCTTCAGATAAGCGCGAATCGCGTCCACCTGTGCGTGGGCGATCTGCGGCGTAGGGTAATCGATGAGCGTAAGCGTGGCCGAGCCGGAGATGAGGGAGTAATTCGCCGTGACCGTTTCGGCGCCTTTGTCGAAGTTGACCAGCGACGGCGGCAACACTCCGCCCGCGCCCGCATAGCCGGCCGGGCCCACCGCATAGTGCGTGGTTTGCGGGTCAAGCTTGGTCTGAGGCAGGCAGGCCATGATGGGCGGCAGCAGCGCGCGGCTTCCCTCAGGCGCGGGTAACTGGCGCGCAATCTCGCGCAACTCTCCTGCCGACATCGGGTCCACCTGGGAAAACGTGGCGTCCACCACCGTCGTTCCCACCCAAAACAGAACGCGATTTTTGTCCGAAGCCGCACCGTTGCCGATTTCTACTTTCGGCCAGCCATTCTGCCGGTAGTAACTGTAAGCTCCGTAGGCCCCGCTCGCATCATCGAAGCGCAGCGCGCGCAAGCTTAGCGTTTCGCCCTCGCGCTTGTAACTGGCCTCGACGGCCGCGTTGAACCCATATTCTTTCAGCGCCGCGGCATTGGCCGGGTCGGCCTGAGCGGCGTCCATCACTACCTTCGATGGTTCCGCCGCCTCCCAACCGTCAAATGCGTCGGGAAGAAGTGCTTTGGGCGAGGGTGGAAGCACGATGGTTGTGGCCGATTTCTTCTCTGCTGCGGTAGGCTGCGCCGCCTGAGCGCACGCCAGCGCCGCGCCGCAACCGATCGCCGCCACACCGCAAATCATCGCCAACCATTGCATCAAAAACCACCCACTTCCCCGGCGCGCGCAGCGCCCTGTTACATGCTTCGTCCCAATCTTCAGGGTACACGCTGGCGCTTCGCCGCTGCCGCGCGCAAAGCCTACTCAGTTGGACACGAAAGCGTGCAGAAAGGTTCCTGGCGGCTACTCGCCCCGCCTTGCCACGCATCGAACACCGCGAGCGCCCGTTCGCCACTAGACCCTAATTTTGTTTCGAAAGGTAAAGGGCTTTCGCTTCTTGTAGATCGATCTTCGCCCTGTGGCCGTATTCGGCGAGCAACGAAAGCAGTTCGCTGCCGCTCAATAACGTGAGAGGCTTATCCTTCGCGAATTCATAGGCATCGGGGCCATAGGTGGCAGTGGTTACAAGAATGCCCTTGATTGCACCCTCATTATGGACTGTGCCAAAGAGATCGCGAACCGCAGATACGCCAACTACATTCGTATATCGCTTGGCCTGGATAATGATTTTGCCGCCGCGTATCGGGTCAGGATCAAACGCAATCGCATCAACTCCACCATCCCGGCTCGCCTGTGTAATCTTGACCTCGCCCCCGTTCTTGCTGAATACCTGCTGGAATAGCTCGCGAATTAGGTTTTCAAAGTCTAACCAGTCCATTGCCGCCAGATTTGTCCGATCATCTAGGCTGTCGGCCACCGCATAGCCCTCTACGAACCGGTGATCCTCTCTGCTGATTGACAAGATTGGGCGCACAGGTGTTAGCTCTGTCAGTTTGCTGCTGGCGACTCCCTTCAGTTTTCTAAAGCATGCCCTCGGTTCTACTTGGCTGAGGTTAATCTCAAGGAACTCTTCGCGGCCCGCCTGGACGGAAAGAACGCATCCACGGGCCTCGACCCCAGTTGCCTTATCTATGCTCTGAACCCAACCGTTGAAGACCACGCTCTTAATGACTTCGGACTCATCGGCCTTGTAGAGTTCGTGAATCGTCCTGAGAGCAATCTGATAAAGAACCTCATCGTATGTCTTCTTCAACCACGAGTCCGAGACCGGAACCTCTTGAAATTGTTGGCGGGCTGCGATGTACTTCACCTCTTTGATAGCGGGGAATGCTGATTGATTCGGAAGTTCAAAATCGACGATCAGCACCCCGCTGCTCTGATTGAAGCTGAGCGTGCTCCCTTCGGGAAAGCTCTTAGGGTATTTAGAGTGATTCAGCACCTCAGCAAAAAAGTACTCCACTGCCGATGCTTCTCCCGCCTTATACTCCTCGCGAAGCGCCTTTATCTGCGCATTCTGCGCTATCTGCTCTTCATTGTGCTCCGCTTTTGCAAATTCCCACGCGTGAACTGCGGCAGCATGATTCCTAAGAGCCTCTTGGTGCGCTTTTTCATGCGCATCGAGGAGTTTCTCGTACGATGCGTCTATTGCAGCGCACTCCGCGCGCCACCTTGTACTCGCCTCTTCAAAGTAGCGTTCTGTCTGATCCACCTTTGCACGACACTCTGCCTTTGCTTCTTCGAGCGGGCGTTTCGCCCAATTCGTTTCTTTTGACCCGAAGATCGCTAAAAGACGCCCAATCAACTGGCGGATTGTTGAGCCGACGGCGAAGAAAACCGTCGTCTGGCCGCTGAAAACACGACGGACTCCCGATATAGACCATCGAAAGACATATGCGTCGGGATCTGGTTCACTTGGGAGGTTTGGCTTCTTTGGTTCAGCCGGATAGTCCGGTCTCACTGGCTTGGTTGGAGGGACTGGCGGATTCGGGCGAGGCTGCGTAAACGTCGCTGTATTTGTAAGATTCGACCAGCGAAATGGCTCCTGCTCGATGCCCGTGACCAGAAGGGTCTCCAGTCGGTTCAGCTGCCATTCCAGCTCCGCCGTTCGCCCCCTCGCAGTTTTCTTATTTGTTTCGAGGTCCCAAGATACCTGAAGTTTCTCCTGTTTGGCCTTCAAGGCTAAGAGTCTATTTGCCCAACGCTCATCCCAAGCAGCGACCTGCAATTTGGCCTTAAGCTCTGCCTCATGCTGCGTAACTCCACGGACGACGCGGTAGGCTTTCAGTCCGGCATGTTGCACCCTGACTTCCCACATTTCTTATATCCCCCAACGCGGAAGGATAAGGATACAGCCAGATTACTGTTGCCGTAATCGAAAAGTCGTCGTGATCCTCGGTGACCAGATCAATAAGTCACGGTTGTTATGCGTCCTGTCGCTTCCAGCCACGCATCGAACACCGCCAGCGCCCGCTCGCACTGCAGCCGATGCCGCTCCTTCTTGTCGCGGATTTTCTTCCGCACCTCTTCTTCCAGCGGCTCCAGCAGGTCGAAGGTGATGTTGGCCGGCTGAAAATTCTTCGCGTCCGCGTGCGTGATGTAGTGCACCAGCGAGCCCAGCGCCGTCGCGCGCGGAACCGGTTGAGGCTCCTCGCCGCGCGCCATCGCCGCAGCATAAATCCCCGCCAGCATTCCCGTCGCAATGGATTCCGTGTACCCCTCCACGCCGCAAACCTGCCCCGCAAACGCGAGGCGCTCACGCGCTTTTCCTTTTAGGAATAGCGTTTCGTCGAGCAAAGCAGGCGCGCAGATGTACGTGTTGCGGTGAATCTGCCCGTAGCGCAGGAAGCGCGCGTTTTCGAGCCCCGGAATCAGCCGCAGCACCCGCGCCTGTTCGCCAAATTTCAGATGATTCTGGAAACCGACGAGATTGTAGCTGTCGGCGCGCAAGTTCTCCTTGCGCAACTGCACCACGGCCCACGGATTTTTTCCCGTTCGCGGATCGCGCAACCCCACCGGCTTCATGGGCCCGAAGCGCAACGTATCGCGCCCCCGCGTGGCCAGCACTTCGATCGGCAAACAGCCTTCAAAGTATTCGAGCTTCTCCCACTCCTTGCTTTCGGCGGCTTCGGCAGCCAGCAGCGCCTCGTAAAACCGGTCGTATTCCGCGCGGTCCATGGGGCAGTTGATGTAGTCGGCCGTTCCCTTGTCCCAGCGCGCGGCAAAATACACGCGGCTCATGTCAATCGATTCGGCATCCACAATCGGCGAGATCGAATCGTAAAACGCCAGGTGCCCCGCGCCCGTCAGCCGCTCGATCTCCCTGCTCAGCGCGTCCGACGTAAGCGGCCCCGTCGCAACAATCGTGCAGTACTTCGGACCGTCCTGGTTTGGGCACTTCGTGCCGCCACGGTTTTGGACAAGCGTATCTTCCAGGCGCGTGACCTCTTCCCGAATCACGCGAATGCGCGGCTCCGCTTCGATCGCCTCCGAAATACGCCGCGAAAACTCCACGCGATCGACAGCCAGAGCATGGCCCGCCGGTACCGCGCATGCATCTGCAATGCGCAAAAGCGCCGAGTGCCCGCGCCGCATCTCCTGTTTCAGCAGCCACGGCGCAGTCCACTCCGACTCGCTCTTCAGCGAATTCGAGCAAACCAGCTCGCCGAAATCCGTGGTCTGGTGAGCCGGCGTCAGGCGCGGCTTTCCATCCACCACCGCGCGCATCTCAAAGAGATCCACCTCGCAGCCCAGCCGAGCAGCTGTCAGCGCCGCTTCCGGTCCGGCCAGCCCGCCGCCAATCACGCGAATCCTCACGGCGTGGCCCCCGCCCGGCTCTTCTGTTCCGCATGCGCCCCATTTTCTGCCTGTTGCCCCATCCCTTCGCCGGTTTCCTGGCGAATGAGTGGGAGAGTGGAATGCCCCCGTGCCCCATCCTTTTCCGCGTTTTTTGCGGAAATGGGTGGGAGACCATTCTCCCCTGCCGCCTGTTGCCCCATCCTTTCGCCGGCTTCTTGGCGAAAGGGTGGGAGGCCACCCTCCCTCGGTTTCTCGGCCAGCCGCTTGATCGCCTCGCCGCCCAACCGCACATTCCGCCATTCGTCCAGAAACTCAGCGCCCATGGCGCGATAGAAATCAATGGCCGGCGTATTCCAGTCCAGAACCTCCCACTGCAGGCGTTGGCAGCCCTTTTCCACGGCAACAGCAGCCACACGTTGCAACAGCGCCTTGCCGATCCCCAGCCCGCGAAACTCCGGCAACACGAATAGGTCCTCAAGGTAGATGCCGGGCCGGCCCTCCCACGTCGAGTAGTTGTAGAAAAACAGGGCGAAGCCGGCAGGCTGCCCATCGTGCTCGGCAATCAGGCAGGAATAATACGGGTTGGGGCCAAATCCATCGTGCAAAAGGCCCTCTTCGGTGGCAACTACCGCGTCCGGCGCCCGCTCAAAGGTGGCAAGGGCGCGAATAAAAGCAAGAATCTGTGCGACATCTGCCGCGGCAGCACTCCGAATAACCGTTCCCATGTCTTGATTCTATTGATCCAGCCGAAATACCGTGTCCGTGCCCCATCCTTTTCCGCGTTCTTTGCGGAAAAGGATGGGATAGCACGAACCCCGCAGGCTCGGATTGATGCGCTCTGAGACTTGGCCGGGACCCGCTAACCCCACCAACCCCGCTGTCTTTACACTGTGATACAGGCCACACGCGCCCCCGCGCCTGTCCCACTACCATGAGAATCGCTATCGACTCGGCGCGTGAAGACTGCGCGGCGCAAAGGGCAACTTGCGGGCAGGCCTTTTCGTCCAGACAACTGGGTCGGCGCCAAAACACCCGGCGCGCCGGAACAGCGTTGACCGGAGCCCTCTTGTGCAGGAGGCTGGGTTGGATTTAACTTGGGGTTTGCTCACACGTGCGCTCTGCCGGATGGGTTTCTTCCGCCGCGCCTGAGATTTTGAATTTTTTGAGCCCGCGGGCACTGTGCTTCCCGCCGCTCTTAAGGAGAAAACATGAATCGCACTCTTTCACGTTGGCTGGGCCTGGCTGCTGCGGGACTTTTGGCATTGGCTCTCGCGCCCGGACACTCACAACCAGCGCCCGCTGCAAATACGGGCAAAATTCACGGCCGCGTCATCAATCCCACGGGACAACCCCAGGGCGGCGGCACGGTGAGCCTCTCCACCGATGGCGGCGTGACCCTGAAGTTTAGCTTCCCGGTCGATGACTCCGGCAATTACACCGGAGAAGCGCCCCAGGGAACCTACATGGTGGTCTATCGCGCGGCAGATACGCCGGCCGGCAAAATGGTCGATTCGATCCGCGGCGTCAAAATCGTCGCCGGGCAGGATACGGCCCAGGACGTCGACATGTCGCGCCAGGAATATATCGACAAGATGACGCCGGAGGAGAAAAAGAATCTGGAGGAGTTGAAGAAGAACAACGCCGCAGCCCTGCAGGCCAATGTCCTCATCAACCAACTCAACGCCGATCTGAAGATCGTCAACCAGGACAAGAAAGACATCGATAACGCGGCCGTACTTGCGGCGCAGGCCCTGGGCGCCAACCCTTCCAAGGCCGATCTTGCCGCCAAGATCACCGAGATCCGGACCGCCAAGTACACCGATATCGTGAGCCTTTCGACCAAGGATACAGGCCTCAAGCCGGACGAGGCCTTGTTGTGGAACCAACTGGGCTACGGACAGGCCGGGCTCAAGCATTACGACGACGCTATTACGGCGTACAAGAAGGCCGTCGATCTGGAGACGGTTTCCAAGAAGCCGCGCATGCCCGTAATCGGTCAGGCCCAGGCCGGCCTGGGCGAGGTCTACGCTCGCACCGGTAAGGTCCCCGAGGCCAACGACGCCTTTGACGCAGCCGCCAAGGCCGATCCCGGGAACGCGCAGCTTTATCTCAAGAACCAGGCGATCATCTTCTTCCAGGAAGGCAATTCCACAGCGCAGGCTGCCGCGGCGGATAACGCCATCAAGGCCGATCCGAACCCGAACGATCCCAACCTCGCCATCCTTTACTACATCAAAGGCCAGGGGTTGATTATGAACGCTACCGTCGACCCCAAAACGAAGCTGTACATTTTGCCTCCGGGTTGCGCGGAAGCCTACCAGAAATATCTGCAACTGGCGCCCAAGGGCCAATTCGCAGCAGACGTGACTGGCATCCTGCTGCAGGCCGGCATCAAGGTAAAGTAGCTTGGCGATCGCTTGAGTTGATCGAAGGGCGTCCGCCGCGGCCGACGCCCTTTTTCTTGAATGCTCTTACCAGCTCTCAAATCGCCGTACAATGCATTGCATGAGTTTCGCTTTGCGTCTACGCGGCGCGGGCAGCCTCCCCGTTGCAGTTGGCCTTGTTGTATTGGCGCTTGCCCGTGCGGCTGCGCAGCAGCCTGCGGACGCCCCCGCCCAACAGTCCGATCAACAAGACGATGAACGGGATATCGGCTGGATTTCCGGGCTTGTCACCGGTCCCACCGGCGTGCCCCAGAACGGCGGCACCGTGAGCCTCTCCACCGACGGCGGCCTCACGTTGCGGTATAACTTTACCGTTTCCCCCAAGGGCGATTACACCGGCAGAGTGCCCCTTGGCGAATACACGCTGGTTTACCGTGCGCCCGATACCCCTGAAGGCAAAGTCACTGACTTCATCCATAGCGTCGTCATCCTGGCCGGAAAAGGTACGGTGCAGGACGTCGACATGACGCGCCAGGAATTCTATGACCGGCTGTCGCCCGAGCAACAAGAGCAGCTGCGGCTGATGAAAGTGTCGAACGATAAAGCGGCGGCCGATAACAAGATGATTACCTCCATCAACGCCGACATGCAGACCGCGAACCGGGACTTCGACGACGCGGCGAATGCGCGGGCCAAGGCAATCCAAACCCTGGGGTCGACAGCCTCCGCATCGGACGCGGATTCTATGGCCGGCGATATCAGAATCTCGAAGTACACCGAGATCGAATCGCTGATGAGCAAGGCGACCGCTGAAATGCCGAACGCGGCGGACCTGTGGATCTATCTTGGGCGCGCCCAGTTGGGGCTCAAGAATTACCTTGACGCGGAGACCACCTTCAAAAAAGCCCTCGATCTGACTTCGCATGCCGCAAGTCCTGACCCGCAGGCCGCAAATACAGGCCCGCAGTTCGCGAATATCGACCCGCAACTTGCCGCAGCTGCCGACGCCGGCCTCGGCGAGGTCTACGCCCGCACGCGTATGGTCGACGAAGCCAATGAGTCCATAGCCGCTGCAGTCAAGGCCGATCCCGCCCATGCTGCCACGTACCTCCGCAATCTGGCCGTCATCTTCTTCCAGGTGAAGAATGCGTCGGCGCAAATCGATGCCGCCGACGAGGCCATCAAGGCCAACCCCCAGGACGCCGTCCTCTATTTCATCAAGGCCCAGGGACTCGCGCTGAACGCGCCCATCGATCCCTATACCAACAAAATCAAACTGTCTCCGGAGTGCCTGGTAGCGCTCAGAGAGTACCTGGGGCTGGCTCCCACTGGGGAGTACGCCGCGCAAGTCACCACCATCCTGCAGAACGCGGACTTCCAGAACACGAGCCCACAGAACACGGAAAAAGACACCGGCGCCGCCACCCCGCCCGCGCAAAAATAATTCGTCAAGCCAGCAAAGCAGCGCCCCCGCACCGCCACGCCAGCAAAGTGTAGCGCCGGCCTCCTGGCCGGCTGTCGTGCGGGCGTCCCCGCCCGCACATTGACATCGCAACGTCACGCCCGCGAAGAGTACCGCCGGTCTCCTGACCGGCTGTAGCGCGGGCCTCCCGGCCCGCACATCGCCCGCGCGCCGCAACGCTCTACAATCCTTTGCATGGCCCGAAGGTCGACCCCAACACCGAACAACGCCTTGCTCACTTACGCCCAGGCAGCAGCTTTCGTGGCCAAACGCGCCGAGCGCCTTGCGCGCAGCAAGCCCGCGACGGAGCGCGTGACGCTGGTCTCCGCCCCCCGACGCGTACTCGCCGAAACCCTTCGCGCCGACACTGACCAGCCCCCTTTTGCCCGATCCACGCGAGACGGTTTTGCGTGCCGCGCCGCGGAAGCCTCCGCGCATCGGCCGCTCCCCATCGCCGGCTCGACCCGTGCGGGCAACCCTCCATCGGGGCCGCTGCCGCGCGGCGCGGTTTGGGAAATTATGACCGGCGCGCCGGTCCCTCGCGGTGCCGACGCGGTCATCATGCTCGAGCACGTTGAATCTTCCGGAACCGCTGCCGCGGCAACCGTTCGCCTTTTGCCGCCCCGCACGGTCAAGGAAGGCGAGAATATCGTGCTCCGTGGCGCACAGGCGCGCAAAGGCGCAGCATTGCTGCCCCCCGGAACCCGGATCGGCGCCGCGCAGATTGCTCTTGCCGCGTCCTGCGGCTTCGCCGAGCTCACGGTCTACTTGAAGCCCCGCGTGGCCATTCTCTCCACGGGCGACGAGCTTGTGCCTATTGCCGCCAAACCCGCGCCGGGCCAGATTCGCAACTCCAGCTCCGCCATGCTCGCCGCGATGGTTGCCGCAGCCGGCGGCACACCGTGGATTCTGCCCATCTCGCGCGATACCGCCAAATCGCTTGACGCCGCTCTCGCCCGCGCCGCCACGGCCGACCTTCTGCTCATCACGGGCGGCGTATCCGCGGGCAAATTCGATCTGGTCGAGCCCGCCCTCGCCCGCCTGGGAGCCCGCTTCCACTTCACCGGCGTGCGCATGCAGCCGGGCAAGCCGGTGGTATTCGGAGAGCTGTCCCGCCGTCGCACCGGCTCCGTCCAAATCCAGAACGGCACGAAGCGCAACCAGAACGGCACGAAGTGCTGCTTTATGGGGCTGCCGGGGAATCCCATCTCCTCCGCCGTCACGTTCCTGCTCTTCGCCGCGCCGGTTCTGGCCGCGCTTGCCGGCCGTCTTGATCGCGGGCCGCGCTTCGCTCTCGCGCGCCTGGCCGCAGACGTCAAAACCAAGCCGGGTCTAACGCGCTTTCTGCCCGCCGCGTGCACTTTCACCATCCCAGTGCCGGAAGTGAAGCTCGTTGCGTGGCAAGGTTCCGGCGATCTCGCCGCCATGGCGCTGGCGAACTGCTACCTGGTCGTGCCCGACGACTGCGACTCGCTCGACGCCGGCGCAATGGTCAACATCCTTCTGCCCTGAGGACTCTCATGCCCAAACCCAAGCCCGCACCCAAAACTTCGCGCCTTTCGCACTTCAGCGCATCCGGCCAAGCCGCAATGGTCGACGTCGGCGGCAAGCCGCCCACACGCCGCACCGCAACCGCTTCAGCCTTCGTCGCGCTCTCCGCCAAAGTCATTGCCGCGCTGCCCAGGAACCCCAAAGGCAATCCGCTTGAAGTCGCGCGCATCGCCGGCATCCAGGCCGCCAAGCGCACCGCGGAGCTGATTCCCATGTGCCATCCGCTGGCGCTCACGCACGTCGACGTCGAGACCAGGCTCGTCGCCGACGGCGTGCGCATCACGGCCACCGCTGCCACCGTCGGACCAACCGGCGTCGAAATGGAAGCGCTCACCGCGGCTGCCGTCGCCGCGCTCACGATCTACGACATGACCAAAGCACTCGACAAAGCGATCGTGATTCGCGAGATTCGCCTCGAGACAAAATCCGGCGGCAAAAGCGGCGATTTTTCACGCGGCACGAAGTGAAGTTTGCACAAAATGCGTAGCGGGTCACCCGGAAACCATCATGAAAGGGCAGCTTGACCTATCACCAACAGCTCTCAGCTCACAAGCGCAGTCGGCGTCCACGCCTCACTTGATCGCAGTCGCGTTGCTGAGGCTCAGGGTTACAGAGTTTGCTCCGGGCTTGAGCTGGACGGCCTGTTCCCAGACGAGGGGCTGGTTGTTGTAGCGCGTGGAGATCATCAGGTAGTAGACGCCCGGGGGCACGCCGGGGAAGGTGCCTCTGCCGCTCGAGTCCGCGCGGACCGCCGAGGCGGCGTCGGCATTGAGGGCGGCCAGGATTTTTTGACAATCCGGCGTTCGATTGCCGCAGACAGTGCCCACATACACATAGGGCGACACTCCGGCCGGCACGGTGACGCCGCCGTTAGCGATGGCGTCGGCGTAGCGGGAGCGCAGCAGGACGTATGGATGGCCGGCGAGGGGATTGAGCGCACCGGGTTGCGCGGCAAGTTCCGCAATCACGGACAAAACGGCGTTTCCAAGTGGCGCGGCAGGAGTGGAAAGACCACCCGCGCCGCCGGCTGGACCACCGCCCGGACCTGCCGCGTTCATCATCGCCGGCCCTCCGCCGCTCGCGGGGATTTGCTGGCTCGGGGCCAGAACGGCACGGTTGCAGGTCATCTCCATGGGAGCGAAGGTGAAGTCATCGTTGTCGTCCTGGCCGGTCACGATGCGCCCATGCACCTGGTAGGGGCTGGTGCTGCCCGGGTCGAGCGATCCGTCAGGTCTGAAGGCCAGGACGAGCGGGTGATCCGTCGCGGCAATCTTCACCACTGCGCCGGCTCCGCCCACCTCCACCGTGTAGGGATAGGCGCGTGCGGCATCCGGACCGCAGCCGAGGATTACGGATTCAGGAAAGAACTGCACGCTGAATCCAGTGGAGGCGGCGAAGATGCCGTGCATGCGAATGCCCGGCGGCGTGGCAGGTCCCTTGTCGCCGCCGACAATGGATTTGAGCAAATCGGTTTGCATGGTCTGCACGCCCACGCCCGCTCCCTTTGAGGAGAGATTGATGGCGGGGCACGTCGCACGTCTGGGCTCGAACCGGGTATAACCGGCGTTGGCGTTTCCGGAGACGCGGTTGCCGGCCGCGTCGTAAAGGTTGCCGGCGGAGTCCTGCTGCGTGGCGCCCGTTCCCGCAGCCCCGCTCACGTAGCCCGCGGCGATCACGCCGTTGATGGTCACGGGCCCCGGCGGCCCGCTGATGGTTCCGTCGTTATGGACGGCGAGCACCAGTGGCCGCGGAGTGGTGTCGATGGTGAGCGTGGCGTGGCCGCTTTTCAAGTCGAGAGAATAGCTCTCCTGGTTCGGCGAAAGGTCTGCGCAGTTCACCAGCACGCCCTCGTCAATAAAGTCGAGACGCCAATGGCCCGCGCCCTCAAACACGCCTGCCATGTTGGGCCCGGGCTGCTGCGGTTTCTTGTCGGCGCCGGGAAGGATCTGGGAAACCATCTGCGAGAATGCGCCGAGCAGCCCGTTGCCGGTACAGGTGGAAGCGGGGCGCCCTGAAGAGACGCAGCGGCGCAGGGCGCGCTCTTCAGCGTTTTTCGGGGGCACCACCTGCGCAGGATTCATGCCCGCTTGATTGCCTCCACCGCCCTGCGGGTTCTGCGCGGCCGGCTGCGGGTTGGCCTTGGCTACGTTGGCGTCGTAGATCTCCTGCTGCTTTTTCTTGAAGGCTTCTTCCCGTGCAAGTTCCTGTGCGGTAGGCTGCGTGCATGTGGGCAGCAGCTTCTTCAAATTGCCGCGCGTCTCATAGGTATACTTCATCAATCCATTCGGCAAAACCGTGTCCGGGTGTCCCACCATGCACGTTGAGGTGTCCGACGTATCGCGGATGTTGCAGCTGTCGATAACAACGCGCTCGCCGCTGCACACATAGGTCACGTTGAGCCGGATGTCCTGCGCGGCGGCAGCACGAACCCCGGCCACACTAGCCGCGCCAACAGCCAGCGCAACGATCGTGATTCGCAGTGCACTGCAGTGCATCTTCTTTAGACCTCCGACGAAACCGTAACCGGGCCACGGAGCCCATGCCAAAGCCGAATTGCGCGGACGAGGAAGTTCGAAGTACGTCTCAGTACGCAGGGCAGACAGACAGGGAAAGATTCTCCGGCCCGAAACAGATTGTCAAGAGTAAACTGTCCGGGCTAGTCGGGTGACATTTCGTTTCTCAGATGTGGGAAACCACGAAACCCGACCCTGGTCTTCAACCGACTCAAACCATGGGTGCCGGCTACTCGCTATCACCGACCGGCCGGGTGGCCCCGGTCTCAAGAGGAATCTCATCCAGTCGAGGGTGCCCCCGGTCCCTCGCTTTTGGGGACCGGGGAGGCCGAGGAGACGGGCCGGGGACCGCACATCCACGCGGGTGCCTGCCAGCCACTTTGTCGCGCTGACCACCGACCACTAATGCCTGAACCGTGACCTCTGTCCTCTGCATTTAGTGAAGTAAACGCTTCCTGGCACCCAAAAACACGCTCCGGAGCCCGTTTTGACGTGTTGATGGGTAATTCTCTATGAACCTTCGCTCTTATTCGGTTAATTTCACGGTTACACTCACCCGTTGGATGGCCAATTTCAAGGTATTTGTCTCGCAAAATCGCAACCTAAGAAGCGAACATATGTGGGGCGCGCCGCACCGCTTAAGCGAACATTTGGCCGGTCAAACGCACCAGGAAAACCAACATTCCTCCTGATTCTGCTGGACTTAACCAGACACCCCAACCCGCACGCAAAAGTGCAGGTTCTTCGACTCGTCCTCGCCCCGGACGACGCTCGATTCCGGGTCGGCTACTCCGCGTGGAAGATGACGTCGAAGAGCAACAGGCTCGCAGTCGTGAAGATGATGTCGTAGCCGAGGAGCATCTTGATCCAGAGTGTCGGGTCCTCGTCGCCGGTGAAGATGGCGGTAGTGGACCGCACCATGGCCAGCAGCGCGGGAATGAAGATGGGAAAGAGAATGAGCGAGAGCAGCAGCTCGCGATTGCGGCTGCTCATGGAGAGCGCGGCAAAGAAGACGCCGTTGCCGACCAGCGCCCACGTGCCCAGTGGCAGCACCAGCGCCAGCAGCCACGCGTTGCCCGCGATGTGCAGGTTATAGAACACGAAAAAGAACGGCGCCAGAATCACCTGCACGATGGTGACGAAGAGAAAGTTGGCGATGGCCTTGGCCAGGAAGAGATCGGCGCCCGGTGCGGGAACCATGCGCTGCGCATCCATCACTTGATGCCGAATTTCGCGCGCCCATGCCTGATTGAGCGCACTCACCGAAGCGAACATGGTGGCCACGCAGAGCACGCCGCCGGCGATCTGCTGCGCGAATTCGCCGCGGGGATCGAAGGCGATGGAGAAGAGCACGACCACCAGGCCGGAGAAGAAGAGCATGGAAATCATGGCGTCAAGCGAGCGCCACTCGATGCGGAGATCCTTGGCGAGATGCGTCCAGAGAGCGCGGGTCATGCGCGGCCCTCCGTGAATGGCTTCGTGTCTGATGGTTTCGTATCTTTGGTGAGATCGATGGTCTGGACCGGTTCGCCGATTGCCGCGGCAGCGCGCAGGTAATCATCGGGAGCGAGGATCAGCTGCGTGCCGCGGGTTCCCGCGGAAACGCTGATGCGATCGAAGAGGATGGCGGTTTCATCGACGAAAACCGGATAAGGCTTTTTCGCGCCGAAGACGGTGACGCCGCCGCGAATGTAGCCGGTGAGCGGCTGCACGTCTTTGAGGGGCGCCATCTCCGCTTTGCGCCAACCTGCGGCACGCGCAAGTTTTTTGAAGTCGAGCTCAGCGTCGCCGGGAATCACAGCGAAAACAAAATCGCCCGCGCCGGTGGTGGTCAGCAAGGTTTTGAAAACCTGTTCGGCGGGCATGCCGATCTTCTTCGCAACCGTAATTGCGGTCAGATCGTTGGGATCGACCTCGTACTCGCGCAATTCGAAGGCGATGCCGAGCGACTCGAGAGAACGTGCGCCATTGGTCTTCATAGCGTCGGCCTCCCGGGCTCAAATGAGGCCACGCGTCCGGCACGGAGCGTGAGCACCCAGTCGGCGATGGGCGCCGCGAGGTCGCGCTGGTGCGTGGTGAGCACGATGGTGCGATCGCTCTGGCGAAAGCGGGCCAGCAGCTCGACCATCTGCCGCGCGCTTTCCACGTCCATGTTGGAAAACGGTTCGTCGAGCAGCAGAAGCTCCGGCGAGGGCACGAGCACGCGCGCGAGCGAGGTGCGCTGGCGCATACCCTGCGAATATTGGCCGAAAGGCCGGTTCAGCTCGGGATCGAGGCCCACCTGGCGTAGGGCATCGGCAGGCGCCAGGCAGTTGCGGCCCGGATAGAGGCTGGAGAAGTAGCGCAGATTCTCCTGCGCAGTCAGCTCGTCGTAAAGCATGGGCGCATGGCTCATGTAACCGATGCGGGCGCGCTCCTGCTGAGGCTCCGCGTTGCCGAAAACGCGGACGGTGCCATAGCTGGGGCGCAGCAATCCTGCCAGGATGCGCAGCAGCGTGGATTTGCCAGCGCCGTTTTCGCCGAGCAGCACATAGCAGCGACCGGGTTCGAGATCGACGGTGACCTTGCGCAACGCGGCAAAGCTGCCAAACAGCTTGGACACCTGATCGAGCCGAGCGCAATATTTTGTGGGTTCGGCGCTCGACGCGTTGCGTGTCATGATGCGTTCCCTGTCATGATGCGTTCGCCGTCATGATGCGCTCGCGGTCATGCGCTCAGTTTGTTGCGGTTTGCGTTGAGGAGGGAGGAGGCGCAGTGTTCGATGCGCTGGCCGGCTTGGTGGAGGCTGGCGCAGGCGGCTGCGCGCCGGGCTGCACAGGTGCGTACTTGCTGGCGCACTTGGCCTGCAGCACGGTGGCATGAAACACGCCGTCGCGGCCATAGGTGCCCATGGCCAGCGCCTGGGAGTCGTCCTTGAAGGTATCAGGCGGCGGTTCGGATCCCTTGTAGCTCACCTTCAGGAGGCGTCCGCCAGCGGCTTTAGGCGAGTGGCTTTCGTATTCGTTCAATACGAATTCGACGTGCGGGCCCTTGCGCTCGATCGAGCCGGGCTCGACGAATCCCTCGACGCGCAGATTGCTGTGATACGCCTTATCGCCCATTACGCCCAGCTGGGCGATGGTGACGTAATAGCTCTTGCTGGACCCGTAACCGGTGAAAGCCAGCCAGGCGATGGTGCCGAGAATGACGGCGACGGCGATGCTGATGCGCAGAGTGTTGGGAGAAACCTTCATGATGACCTTCTCTAACGATACGGGGCTGCATCACCATGGTCAACCGGGGGGTGGGGGTGGGGATGTGATTTAGCTCACTAATACAGGGAACGAGGGAACAAGGGACCGAGGGAACAAGAAGGCAGATCACTGCTGTCCGGTTTAAATCGCCTGCGTTGCCTGCAAGTGCTTGCAGGGTGATTGTTTAAGGTGCGATTTTTCTTGCCGCGATTTGAATTACGCGGCACTGTTGGAGGCATGTGCGCCGGT
>JBEKGH010000080.1:0-34687 GCA_050012895.1 Occallatibacter sp. | reverse complement strand
ACATTGGTAAAACCCATGTCGCGCAATTTCGCGAACGCTGGCCCAAGGTTCGGACAGCGATTCCAGGGACAGCAGCCGCAATAAAGCACAATGAGCTTTTTCCGCGAAAGTGCGTTCACGCGACTCTCCAGTTTCTCGATTCCTGCTGGCTGCGATCCCGGCCCCGCGTATTCCGAACCTGGGATATGCGCCTGGGCGAAGAGCATATGCGAACCAACTTGCAAGATCAGAGGTTTGTCTTTGTTTGTCGCATGCAGCAGTTGGACCAGCGCCTCCGGTTTCAGCAACTGAGCTGCTGGAATGGAAGACGCGCTTCCCGTGAGAACCGGGGTGAACTGCGCTCGGATCTGCGGCAAGAGAGAGAGGAAAGCAAATCCGAGAAGAGCGGCAGTCCCTGACCGCCCAACCAAGCCAATCCTCATGGTGCTCCTCCGGATTGAGTTTAACCGATAAAGTTAGGCGCTTTCACTGTTCGATGACGGTGCAATTTGAACTCAGGTGAGCAAAATTGGCCATTCTTCATCGAATGCTTTTGCGTAAAATGCTCCTAATCAGAGCATCCGCCAGATCTGCGCTTGGGGTAATCGGCGATGGTTTCCGGACTGGCAACTGGTCAAACAGTCCCTTCTTCGTGAAAGGAAAGAGGAACCCAGTAGCATAGACCCTATTTCCAACGATTTGTCTTCGTCATAATACACGAAGCACTTTTTGCTGCCTGGGTTTACAACTTAACTTCGCCGTCTGCATCGATAAACTGCAAAGGCATACCGCAGCGAGGCATTGTGCACGCGGGCGTAGCTTTGGGGGCACTCCAAATTCGCGTAATGCGAATTCGATGCAATTTGACTGCGACACAGGACCGAGAGATCGCATGAATGTCGGCGACGATACAGTCGCCTCAGCTGGTGGAGGGTTGCTCAGATGGCAACCGATCTGAATACGACAGCCTCTGAAAGACAAAGGTCACCTGGGCTCGAGTGGTGCAGGTGCTGCTTCTCGCCACTTTTGTAGTGGCCGTTTACCTGCTCGGCCTAAGCATGGTGCATCACCGTTTCTTTCAAGGCAGTCGCGTTGACCAGCGCGGCCATGTCAGGCAATAGCGGCTGCTGATGAGGGTTCTTGCCGCGACTGGCTGCTCTTGGAAAACGGTTGAGCAACCTATTTGCGCGATTGTGCCATCTGATAGTTGGGCGATTGTTAATGGGCTGGCACGGGTCATCGGTTACGTCAGCCGAAAGCGTTAGAATTCGATCTGCAGCCTGGTGAAAATGCAACGGTGGAGTGCAACTCGGCCATTCAGTCTCTGGGCGATCTTCGCGACTCTGGGGTTGGCTTTCTGTGTGTTCGCATGGGGTCTCGAATATAAGCTTTCGCTTTATAATCCACCTCAGGCAGCTCCTCATAAGACTTCACAGGCCAAGCTCCTATCCAGAAATGAGCGATCTGGAATCGCGGAAAACCCACTGGTAGTTCGAGCGAAAACCTCCACCAGGGTTAGCTACACCGTTCCTACTGCCGACTTCCTTATTCTGCTGTTGCCGCTCAGCATATTGAACCCACAATCATCGGGTCAAAGGGAACAGCGCGCGAGTGGTGTCTGGCATCTTCGTCGCGGCTTGTTCGATATCTTCTTCGTTCGCCCCCCGCCCATTCCCGCCTAGTTGTTCCTCTCCGCAAAGGACTGACGCATCCGGCTTGGGCCAAGTGGCCGGCATTCGCGTGGGATGTTCGTCATTGGCGAACATGTCATGACCCTCATGACGTATTGACCCAGTAGTCACAAGATTTCATGGACGAGGTGCAATCGAAACATGCGAAAGCAGACCTCCTTGATTTTCGCCTTCGGATTGGCGTTTCCGGTTGTGGCCAGTCTAGTCGCCTGTCACACGGCAGATAGCAAATCGGAAGCGAGTGCTCCATCCGCAAAGGTCGCCACAGTGCAACGGGGCGATATTTCGCATGTGCTGACGCTGGCCGGTCAGTTCCAGCCCTACCAGGTAGTGGATGTGCACCCAAAGGTTAGCGGCTACATGTCGCGTATCAACGTGGATATCGGCGACGTCGTTCATCAGGGCCAGACGCTGGCGATCCTGGAAGTGCCGGAGTTGAAGGCGGAGTTGCAGCAAACCGTGTTTCAACTCCAGCAGAGCAAAGAAGAGATCGCGCAAGCGCAGAACGGGGTCAATCGCGCCGAGGCGGAACACGCGGCTCTGCACGCTGCGTCAGAACGGCTGAAGCAGGCGGCCGCGGGAAGGCCGGGGTTGATTGCGCAACAGGAACTGGACGATGCACAGGCCAAGGATTTGTCGTCGGAGGCACAGGTAGACGCAGCCAAATCTGCGATGGCGGCGGCGCAGCAACACGCGAACGCAGCACGGTCAGACAATCAGCGCATCGCGGCGATGGAAAACTACACCGACGTGACGGCCCCTCTGGACGGTGTTGTGATTTGGCGCTACGCGGACACCGGCGCGCTGATCCAGGGCGGCACCAACTCCAACGACCAGGCACTTCCCATCGTGCGGCTGTCGCAGAGCAATCTTCTCCGGCTGCGCATCCCGGTGCCCGAGGACGATGTGAGATACGTCCATATCGGCGACCAGTTGCAGGTGCGCGTGGATGCGATCGGCCGTTCTTTTACCGGAAAGATCGTGCGCTTTACGCGCGAAGTCAATTTCGAAACCCGGGCCATGGAGACCGAAGTAGACGTAGAGAACAAGGATCTGTCCATCGCGCCTGGAATGTACGCCAACACGCTTTTGCAGTTGGGGCACGTGACAAACGTGGTGACGATTCCGGTGGAGGCACTGGTGCTGAATGGGCAACAAGAAATGGTCTACGTTCTAGACGACAGCAATCGCATTCACATTCGCAACGTCGCCGTGGGCCTGCAGGGATCGAAGCTCGCCGAGATCACCAGCGGACTCAACCCCGGCGACCGGGTGGTAGCAGGGGGTCAGGATAAGTACCAGGAGGGCGAAGAAGTGAGCCCGCTGCTCACGGCTTCGTCCGCCTCGGAGACCGTGCAGGAGACGGGCGGCATGATCGATATGAAGGCCGAAACGAGCGATGGAGGCGCGCACTGATGCCGAAGTTTGCTCTCAGATTCCCCTACTTCATTATCATGTTGTGCCTGCTGGTGTCTCTTGTGGGGGCGGTCAACATCATTCAGATGCCGGTGGATCTGTTTCCCAAGATTGATATGCCTGTGGTGGTGGTGGCCACGTTCTACAACGGCATGCCTCCAGAGCAGATTGAAGCCGACATTACGAATACGTTTGAGCGTTTTTTTACACTCGGCGCCAATATCGACCACAGCGAGTCGCGCTCGCTGACGGGCGTGAGTCTGATCAAGATTTATTTCAAGCCTGGCACCGATCCCAATGCGGCGTTGAGCAACATCGCCAATCTGGCCATGGCCGATCTGCGCCGATTGCCGCCGGGGACGCTGCCTCCGGTAGTGCTGGGCATGGATGCATCGACGCAGCCTGTATGCCTGGTGACGCTGAAGGGTCAGGGACTGAACGAAACCAGTCTGAAGGATCTGGCCCAGTTCCAGGTGCGCAATCAGATTTCCAATGTCCAGGGCGCATCGGTGCCGCAGCCTTACGGAGGAACCTACCGGCAGATTCAGATTTACGTTGATCCGCTGAAGCTGGAGGCGCGCAACCTGAGCCTGAACGACGTGGTGACGTCGGTAAATAGCTCAAACCTGATTTTGCCCGCGGGCGACGTGCGCATCGGCTCCAAGGACTACAACATCTACGCCAACAGCCAATTTCCCGATGCGAATTCGATGAACCAGATGCCGCTGAAGTCGGTGGGCAACTCGTCGGTGCTGGTGGGCGACATCGGCAAGGCGATCGACTCTGGAGCCTTGCAATACAACATCGTGCGCATCGACGGACAGCGTTCGGTTTACGTGCCGGTCTTCAAGCAGGGCGGCGACAGCAACACCATCACCATCGTCAACGGAATGAAGGCCGCGATCAAGCATCTGGTCGATATTCCTGAATCCCTGAAGACAGCAGTGGTATTCGACCAATCCCTTTTCGTCAAATTGGCGATCAAGAATGTTTCGAAGGAAGCGCTGATCGGACTGGTGCTGACCGGGGTAATGATTCTCGTTTTCCTGGGCAGCCCGCGCGCCATGATCGCCGTCGTGCTTTCGGTCCCACTTTCAATGGTGGTCTGTCTTCTGATCGTCGGTTATACGGGCGGCTCCATCAACACCATGATCCTGGGCGGGCTGGCGCTGGTTTTCTCCCGCCTGATCGATAACGGCGTGATCGTCCTCGAAAATATATTTCGGCATATGGAGATGGGTGAATCGCCTCAAGTTGCGGCGGAGAAGGGAGGAACAGAAGTCTCGATGGCGGTGCTGGCCGCTACTTTCACTACCTCCATCGTGTTTTTCCCGGTGACGTTTTTCACAGGTGTGAGCAAGTACATCTTCACGCCGATGGCGCTGGGCGTGGTAGTTTCGATCTTCGCGTCGTACTTCTTTGCCATGACCGTGGTGCCGCTCTTCTGCGCCAAATTCATCCGCCTGCGCCGCGACGTCGAAGGCAAACCATCTCGGCTGAGCTTCTTCACGCGCTTCGAGACCAAATTCAATGAGAAATTTCAGGGCATGCTCAATTGGTACGAAGGTCGTGCCATGCGAGCGATGGAACGGCCCGGCTTTACCGCCGCAGCGATCCTCGGCGGTGTAGTGCTGCTGCTTTTGATTACGGTTCCCTTCATCGGCCGCGCGTACTTTCCCCGCACTGACCCAGGCCAATTCGTCATCGACGTGCGCATGCCAAGCGGCACGCGTCTTGAAGTGAGTAACGACTACATCGCAAAAGTCGAAGGCATCATCCGCAGTGTGGTGCCAGCGAAGGATCTGGATATGATCGTCTCCAACATTGGCGTCTATCCCGATCTTTCGGCCATCTACACCACCAATGCCTCGATGGACACCGCCTTTGTACAGACCAGCCTGAAGGAGGGCCACAGTACCGGGAGTTATGAGTACATGCGCCGCGTACAGGACAAGGTTGCGCGCGATATGCCGGAGCTCTCGACCTATTTCCAGGCCGGCGGTCTGGTCGATTCGGTCATCAATCAGGGGCTGCCGGCTCCCATCGACATTCAGATCAAGTCGCAGGATATGGATGGCTCCTATGCTCTGGCCACGCAACTGGCGGCGAAGATCAAAGCGATGCCCAACGTGAGCAGTGTGTATATCCCGCAAAGCATCGATTATCCGGGTCTCGCGCTGAACATCGATCGCGAGCGCGCCAGCCTGATCGGGCTTTCGGCCAAAGAAGTGGTAGACGACGTGATTACGGCGCTCACCTCAGACGGCATGGTGGCTCCTAGCTATTGGATCGATCCCAAGAGCGGCAACAACTACATGGTCACGGTGCAATACGCAAACAGTTGGATCGACAACATGTCGATGGAGGATATGAAAAATATTCCGCTGCGCGGCGTGCGCCCTGCCGGCTACAGCCCGATGCAGGAGGGCGGGCAGTCGGATCCAGCCTCATCGCAGGCGCCCGGCAACGACAACTCGGCGGGCTACGTGCCCTTGGGCGCGGTGGCCAATATCCAGCAGATCAACACGCCCACTGAGGTGGACCACAACCAGATTCGCCGCGTGATCGACATTTATGTGGCCACCAAAAGCGAGGCACTGCAGGGTGTGGGCGCGCAAATCGAGCGTCTGCTGGCTGACACGAAGCACGACAAGAACACGGTGATCGAGGTGAGGGGGGCTGTGGTGAGCATGAACCGGGCATTCCACGACTTCGGCGTTGGCCTCATCATTGCCATCCTGCTCGTCTACCTGATTCTGATGGCCCAGTTCGCCTCGTTCATCGACCCTTTCATCATCCTGATGGCGATTCCGCCGGGGCTGGCTGGCGTGGCACTCATCCTCCTGTTGACCGGCAGTTCACTGAACATCATGTCGCTGATGGGAGTGATCATGATGGCCGGCATCGTGGTGTCGAACAGCATCAGCGGTGGTGGAGTCGTGCAAGGTTCGTCTGCGCCCCATTCTGATGACCTCGCTGGCGACGCTGCTCGGCATGATTCCGATGGCGCTGGGACTGGAGGCGGGTAGCGAACAGTATGCACCGCTGGCGCGGGCCATTATCGGTGGATTGGCTCTATCTGTTGTAGTCACCATGTTCCTGGTTCCAGCGGTGTACCTGGTGATCCATGGACGGGACGAAGCCAAGATCGCAGTCGCAGAGGAATAGATATGACTGAATCCGTAAAGAGACGATTGTTCCCTGCTGCGTGCGCGTTTGTGTCACTGGTCTTGTTGCCATGCGCAGTGCGTTCGCAACAGACGCAGGCGCCGGCAGCACCAATGCCCCCCCTGCAACTTCCGGCTGCACAAGCGCCAGCTGGGCCTGTTGCGTCCTTGGGACCGAGACTGACGCTGGCGGATGCGGAGCGTATGGCGATCGAGCGCAACCCAAACATTAGCGTGGCGCGGCTCATAGCGCTAGCGCAGGCGCAAGTAACGCGTGAAGTGCGTTCTGCCGAACTGCCCACGGTACAGGGTAACCTGACGGCCGTAGGCGCGCACGAAAACAGCCGCATCACCGCAGGCCTACTGAATAATCCATCAGTCTACGACCGCGCTGCAGGCGGCCTGTCAGTGAGCCAACTGATCACCGACTTCGGGCGCACGCATAACCTGGTGCGGAGCGCGCAGTCGAACACGAAGGCGCAACTCGAAAACGAGCGTGCCACGGAGCTCGACATCACGCTGACAGTCGAACAGGCATTCTATCAAGCGTTGACGAGCCAGGCGGTGCTGAAGGTGGCGGAAGCAACGGTAAAACAGCGCCAGGCGACGGTGGACCAGGTTGGAGCTCTCTCCAAGGCAAAACTGCGGTCGGATCTCGATCTGAGCTTTGCAGAAGTGCAACTCTCGCAGGCCAAATTGCTTTTGCTGGACGCCCAGAATGACGCCGCCGACGCCATGGCGAGTCTCAACACCGTGTTGGGCTCCGAACAGGATGAGCAATACACGCTCGTGGATGAGACTACGGCCAGTCCTGACCCGGCACCCGAGGACGCAGAGGCGCTTTTGCAGGCGGCATTTACTGCGCGCCCCGATCTTGCCGCGCTCAACTATAGCTACACAGCTGCCCGCCAGTTCAGCACTGCCGAACACGAACTGTGGATGCCGACCGTTTCGGCGCTGGCCGCGGCGGGCGGCACGCCGGTGCGCGCGGATCAGATTCAATCCTCGTGGTACGGCGCCGTTGGCGCAAACATTAGTATTCCCGTCTTCAATGGATTTCTGTACAACGCCCGCGCACAGGAGGCAAAGCTGCGCGCCAATGCTGCCGGGGAACAAGTGAGAAACTTGCGCGATGTGATTGCGCGCGATTTACGCACCGCGGTCCTGAATGCACAGAACGCGTTCCAGCGCATCGGCGTCACGCGGGAAATGCTGAACGAGTCGAACATGGCTCTCGATCTTTCAGAGGAAAGGTACAAGATCGGCTTGAGCGGGATCGTGGAGCTGACCCAGGCGCAACTTGCCCAAACGCAGGCAGAGATCGACTATGCGAATGCCCGCTACGCCTATCAAACCGCGCTGGCGGTGGTTCGGTTCCAGACGGGCCAGTAGCCTTGTGAAATTTGTCATGTCCTCTTCGGCGTGGTTGGATTCTCACTCCTAAGGGACCGTTTCTATGCCGCAAGGTGTGACCGTGTTGATCATTCTGATTTTGAGCCATGCTTCCAGGAGATAGCGACCATGCCAGTGATTGGCGATAGCCCCGAATTGAACCTGAAGACCGTTATCTACGCAACAGATTTTTCTCTTGTCTCCAAGAACGCCGGCCTCTACGCCGCGCGCATGGCTGCCTTTTTCTCAGCAAAGCTGCTGGTGACTCATGCCTTCACGCTGGAACAAGCCGCGTTGGAAGTTGAAGTTGGTGACAGACGATCAAGCCAGCAGAGACAGAACTTGACGCATCTTCTAGAGAGGGAGGCTGATTCCCTGGGAGCAAGTTCGATCGAGATCACTCCCACACTTTTGGAAGGAAATCCGGAAGATGTGATTCCGGATCTGGCGGACAGGCTTGAACCGTCCATGATCGTTCTGGGAACGCATGGTGGAAGTCGATTTGAGCGAGGAATCATCGGCTCGGTCGCGGAGAAAATCCTAAGGTCCACCTGCTGGCCAGCGCTCACCGTTGGGCCTCATGTTCAGCCCTTGACATCACAAGCGTTCCCGTTCGAGAGAATTCTTTTTGCGACCGACTTTACTGAGGCGGCCGCCAATGCTGCGGCCTATGCGGTCACGTTCGCTGAGGTTTTCGCGGCGAAGATTGATGTGCTCAATGTGATTCAGGAGGCCGTAATCGAGCATCCAGATCGTCTCGCCGATCTTCAGAAGCGCTTCTTCAGCGCCCTTGACGAACTCGTGCCGCAATCCGCCAAAGAATTCTGTGATCCAAGAACCTATGTGGCCGTTGGCGTGGCGCACGACAAGATCCTTGAACACATCAAAGAGCGATCTATCGAACTCCTGGTGCTCGGTATCCGGAAGACTTCGCATATCGGCATGGAGATGAGAACATCTGGGGCCTTTCGGATCATAGTAGATGCTCCTTGCCCAGTCCTGACGATTAGAAGCTGAGAAGCGGCTCGCTTCGCCGGAGAATCAGATGGGAAGACGGAAGAACCGTTCGAGTGACGAATACAGTCACACCCCTACAACGCTGATGGTCGCATTGCTTGGAGGTTCATGTGCCTTCATTGCCGTCGAGACGACACTTCCAGACGTAATGGATCTGTGGGGAAGCCAGATGAACAAGTTCCCCGGATGGCAATTCCATATGGGATCGGCGTGCGGTGGAATCGTGACATTCCTCACATTCTTGTTCCTTCTGGAATTGCACGAAACAAGGTCACTCATAACAGCGTGGCGATCAAGTGCACCGTGGTTGCCTCTCCTTGGGCTCGCCTTGTTGGCAACGATCATCCATATCCCCTACTACATTGTGATCCTGGTAGGAGCCATCTTTGCCGTATGGGCTTGCCTCCAAACATCCAGCGTGCGTCGCTCGCCCCGCCTTCTGTGAGCCGAAAGCGTGCACGCAATCTTGGCGTTGCTGGTCGCAAAGCACCAAGGGCTTCTTCAAGACGCTATCAATTATTTAGGATAACCTTTAAGCCTCAGTCGTTCGTAAATCGCCAAAGCACATTTCGAGGTTTCGCTGGTCTTGGAAATGTGGATCGGTTGGCAGAATTGACTTCATTCAATACCCACCAAGGTTATGAACGATAAAGGACGTTTGCTTCAATGATCCCGGATCGCGCTTCTTGGAAGAAGAGACCTCGGCGTCCGCTGGCTACTCTGCGGCGATATCCCGTGAGTACAAAACTGTGGAGGCGGCTAAAAGGAGCCGCTTCCACAAACGGAGTCCAATCCTGTCGGTCTCTCTGCGACCGCCACCATCCCTGAACTGCAGCAATCCAAAACGGCCGTACTCAATACACTCGCTTCCAAACACTCGCGGCGGAGCTATGGATACGCCATGGAGAGGCTTATTGCCTGGCACTGTAGCGAGCCCCGACTGACGTTCAACCGTTCCGTCGTGGTGAGGTACGGCTCATTTCTTGAGCGCCTCTCCCTATCCGCGGCCACGATCTACCTGCACCTTTCTGCGATCCGGAGGCTGGCCGATGAATCCGCCGAGAGCGGTTGGCTGAGCTCGGAACTGGCGATCGGAATCAGGCGAGTAAAGGGAGTGAAGCGGCAGGGGCCCACGGCGGTTGTGGCCTCAAACGGCTTGATGGTCGTGGGAGCGCTGGAGGCCGCGCACGCCCGTCGCATTCACGTCCCGCTGGATTAGTAACTTTCACATTTCAATGACCTTACAGAAAACCTCACACATATAAACAGTCATTGAGGCATTTGTGACTTGACAGCTTGTTTTTCTAAGGTTAACGATGAGCGTCGAGGTTGTATTTCTTGCGGAAACGCAATGGAATCGACCGGCCGTAACCAACCCGGCGCATTCTTCCCATTCGGTCGACAAGAAGGCCGGGCACCAGCCGCGTAACAGCACGCAGAATGCGTCCCTTCGCGCATACCGCAATGGCCGGTAGATCCAATCACAGGAAGGGAGACGAGGATGACCACTCTTATGATACTTGGCGTGAATACGAATACAAAAGGCAAACATGATTGGAAAATGTGCACCAGGCACCTTGAAGTAAGACAAGTGTTTTACTTGGCCGTTCTACTTCTCGCGCTGCCTTGGTCGCAGAGATTCGCCGCAGCCCAGGTGGATACGGGTTCCATTGTTGGAACCGTCACCGAAAGTACCGGGGCGGCGGTTCCAGGCGCATCCCTCACCATTGAAGATGAGGCAACCGGGCGCAAGCTGACACAGCTTTCAGGCCAGGACGGAAGTTACACCTTCAGCCCGGTGCAAATCGGAACCTATACGTTGACCGTCGCTAAGCAAGGATTTGAGACCTCGATCCAGCAGCACGTCGAAGTCACGGTGCAGGGACATCTCGAGATCAATCCCAAGCTGCTGGTTGGCGCCGTGACACAAGAGGTTCAGGTCACCTCAAGCGGTCCTATCCTGGAGACGCAGACTTCCTCCATTCAGCAACTTGTGAATCAGAGAGCCATCAACGATCTCCCGCTGAATGGGCGCAATGCGGCGTTTCTGGCGCAACTGTCTCCCGGCGTAACCATTTCGCAAAACGACAGCCGCAACTTGCAGGCCAGCGGCTCCTTCACTGCCAATGGATCGCGGCGCACACAGAACGATTATCTGCTGGACGGCATGGATGACAATGTGGCCATTGCGGACCTTGTCAACCAGAGCCAATTTGTAATACTGCCTCCGCCCGATGCGCTGCGCGAATTCACCGTGCAGACCAGCGACTATTCGGCCGAATTCGGCCATTCGGCAGGCGCGGTTCTGAATGTAACTACAAAGTCCGGATCGAATGCGTATCACGGCGACCTTTGGGAGTTTCTGCGCAACGATTTCTTTGACGCCAAGGACTATTTCGTTCTCAGCACGCAGCGCAAACCGGAGTTCAGGCAGAATCAGTTTGGCGGAACACTTGGTGGCCCGATTGTGATTCCCCACTTTTACAACGGCCGCGATAAGTCATTCTTCTTTTTCGATTATCAGGGAACTCGAGTAGTTCAGGGAAAGACGTTTACCGAGACCGTGCCGACGGCTGCGGAGAATACAGGTGGATTTACCAATCTGCAGGATTTGATCTCGCTGCAAACCGGTACCAGGACGGACCTGTTGGGGCGCGTATTTCCCAGCGGGACAGTTTTCGATCCCGCGACCAGCCGCCCCGTGACCGCGGCCGCGACCGATCCCGTGACCGGACTGACTGCCACAGGCACCGGAGACGTGCGCGATCCGTTTTATAACGGCTCGATTGCGGGCATGACCAACTTTACCGGCGCCGCCGCCGAAGCACTCATGAACCAGCTGCCTTCCTCGCGGATCAACTCAGGTGCAGTTGCTCTGCTCGATCTGTATCCCACTCCAACGTCGACCGCATTGACCAATAACTACACAACCAGTCCGAGGGCCACCACGGGCATTAACAGTTTCGATCTGCGTCTCGATCAAATATTCAGCGCAAAGGATTCGGCGTTCGCACGTTACAGCTACGACTACAACAATCAGTTCCAGCCCAGCCCATTCCTGGGAGTTGCCGATGGGGGCGCGTCCCGTCCCGGCACAGGCTGGACCGAGTCGCAAAATGAAGCCATCGACGAGACCCATATTTTCACGCCGAAACTTGTACTTGAGGTGCGCGCCGGCTACAGCCGCGTTGCCGATTTGCGGATCCAGTATGATGCCAATGTATTGGGGATTCCGGCGCAGTACGGCATTCAAGGAATTCCGCAGATCCCGACCAATGGAGGCCTGCCGACGCTCAACTATGGAATTCTCTCCGCCATGGGCGCGGCAGGCACTTTGCCCAGCAGTAAGGCAAGCGATATCTTCCAGATCTCGGAAAACCTTTCCATCGATCTGGGGCACCATCAGATTCGGGTGGGAACCGAGTATCAGTACATTGTCTTTCCCACGCTGACGCCGACCACCCCGCGTGGCAGCTTTACCAACAACGGCATCTACACCTCCGTCGTGAATTCAACCGACACCTCGACCGACCGCGCGCAGTTCGTAATCAACCCTGAAAACGCAACCGTGACCAACGGCATAAACGATGTGGGCGCGGCCGAAGCGCTAGGTGCCTCCAACTTCCCACCCGCATTCCATCTGGTGCGGCCGGTTTTCGGCGCATACGTGCAGGACAATTGGCGCGTCCTTACAAAACTGACCCTCAACCTCGGCTTGCGCTGGGATTTCATCGGAGCGCCGGAGGAGTCGAATGGTCACTTCGCGAATGTGGTGCCCGCACAAACAGGCTTGGCGCCAAACAACACCTCCACCTTCTATATCCCTCAGTCGCAGGTCGCAAATGTACCTGCGGCTTTTCAGGCGTTGCTGGCAAAGGACGGCATTACCTTCACTCCGGTAAGCGGAGACAGCCTTGTACTGGCGCAGAAAACCAACTTTGCGCCGCGCCTCGGATTCTCCTGGCAGGCCATGCCCAAGCTGGTCGTTCGCGGTGGATTCGGCATCTTCTACCAAGGCAACGAGAACCACGGACTCAGCGTCAGCAACTACGTCAATTTCCCCTTCCAGATCACGACCTCCTACAGCGACAGCAACGCGGTTACGCCGCTCACACCGACGAACTCCGTTGGAACGTTGCAGAACGGACTGCTGAATGTGCCGCTGACCGCCGCGGCTGCGGTGGCCTCATCGAACACAAGCCTTTCGCTTCTGGGAGAGCCGCGCAACGCGAAGACCTCGTATGCGGAGGCTTACAACCTGCAGCTTCAATATCAACTGACGCCCAACACCGTCCTTGAAGCCGGGTATGTTGGTACGGCATCGAGACATGTGCAGGTTGGCGGGGTCAACACTAATACCGTCAACACCATTTTGCCGCCCTCCGCGAATTACAAAGCAAACTCCTTTTTCCCGGACTTCGCTACAGGTGGAACCTTCATTGCGCGAGCCGGGGAAACAAGTTACAACAGCCTGCAAGTAAATGCAGAACACCGCTTCAGCGCCGGGTTCAGGTTGCTCGCCAACTATACGTGGTCAAAATGCATGGGCGATACCCGCGATCTGCTCGACAACAATATCGGCGGCTATCGGGCCCCCTACGTTGCCGGCATGGGTATGGCTGCCGACTACGCCCTTTGCGACATCAACGCGAAAAGAATTGTTCATGCCAGCGGAATCTATCAGCTTCCCTTCGGCAATGGCCAGCACTGGCTGACCTCCGGCCCCGCTGCATGGATTGCTGGAGGATGGTCATTCAATGGCGTTCTTTCGGCGCAGGATGGACAACCCCTGACCGTCGGTTGCACCACCACCAATGCTGCCGGACTGGGTTGCAACGCCTTGTTAGTCGCGGGAGTTAGTCCGTATGCGGGCAGCCACAATGCGCACCAATTCCTGAATCCATCCGCTTTTGCCAATCCACCTGCGGCCACGGCCACGTCTGCCAGCCCGGCTAACCTTGGCGGAAGTCCGACCCAGGTCAGCGGGCCTCCCTATCGCAGATTGAATCTGTCTCTGTTCCGGGAATTTCCAGCGGTGGCCGAGACGCACTTCGAGTTTCGCGCCGAGGTCTTCAACCTCACCAACACGCCAAACTTTTCTCAACCCGGCAATCTGACTTTTACAACGCCAAACACCTTTGCGTCGATCAGCTCGACGCGCGACAATCCCAACGATCCGCGCGAGATTCAATTGAGCCTGAAGTACTATTTCTGATCCAGGCCCGCGCATTTTAGACTTCAATGTCAGGAGCTGAAGTTGACAGTCAATAGACGGAACTTCCTGGTCGGGACGGCTGCTGCTGTCGCACAGGCGGGTGTGGCAGCAGCTCTTCCCGTATCTCCGCAGACCAACAACGATCCGATAAGTCCTTCAGCAGCGCAGAAACCGCTGCCCAACATCGTTATCTATCATTCCGACCAGTTTCGCTGGGATTTTGTCGGCGCCAACGGCTTGAACAGTTCCACCCACAGCCCAAACCTCGACGCGCTGGCTGCTGCGGGAGCCAACTTCTCCCACGCCGTCACCAACCAGCCCGTCTGCGCGCCGTCGCGCTCGGTTTTGCTCACCGGCCGCTATGCGACAGAAACCGGAGTCTGGCGCAACGGCCTCGGTCTCAAAGAAGATTTGCCCACCCTCGCCACCGAGTTGCGCAAGGCAGGTTACACCGCAAACTACATCGGCAAATGGCACCTCGCTCCCGGCTCTGAAGCCGAAGGCGGAGGCCGCGGCCCCGTGAAACAGGAACATCGAGGCGGTTTCCTCGATCTCTGGGAAGCTTCCAATGCACTCGAGTTTTCCACCCATCCTTATGAAGGAACCATCTGGGACCGCGACAACAATCCAATCGAATTCAAGGATGAATATCGCGTTGACTTCCTCACTGATCGCGCGGAAAAGTTCCTGCGCCAGAAACAGGAGAAGCCATTCCTCCTCATGATCTCGCAACTCGAACCCCACCAGCAGAACGATCTGCACCGCATGGTTGGCCCCAAAGGTTCTGCGGAGCGCTTTATCAATGCCTATGTGCCCCAGGATCTGCGCAGCTTACCCGGCGACTGGCATGAGCAACTCCCCGACTACTACGGCGCCTGCGAAAGCATCGACGCCTCCGTCGGCCGCATTCGCAAAACCCTCGAAGAAGAAGGCTTTGCCGCCAACACCATCTTCGTCTTCATGAGCGATCACGGCTGCCACTTCATGACTCGCAATCAGGAGTACAAGCGCAGCACGCATAACAGCTCTCTGCGCGTGCCGCTTCTAGTCGATGGACCGGGTTTCGAGAGTGCCCGAGTGATTCAGGAGGTTGTGGGCATGGTTGGGATTGCACCCACACTGCTCGATGCGGCCGGCGTGGCAATTCCGGACTCCATGCAGGGCAAGAGCTTTTTCCCGCTGGTACACGACGCCAAGGCAAGAACGGCGTGGCCGAATGCGGAATTGATTCAGATCAGCGAATCGATGACGGGGCGCGCGATTCGCACCAGGGACTGGACCTATTGCGTTGCCGATCCGACGGGCGCAACAAGCCAACCATCGAGCACGAACTATCACGAATACCAAATCTACGATCAGCGCAACGATCCCCATGAACTGGTGAACCTTGCCGGCAGGAAAGAATACCGCGGGACCGCTGACCAGTTGCGCGACCAGTTGAAGAAGCTGATGGTTGTCGCAGGAGAAGCCGACCCGGAGATTGCCGCGGCGAAGTTGTATCCGTAAATCACGAGGGTAGAGTTTTTTCCCATCTGGATGCAGCAAGAGATCTCGCCGGACGGCAGCATTGGATAATTGTCACAGTTGGCAGAAATGATTTGAATTGAGTCACAGTCAAGGTTATGAACGATAAAGGACGTTTGCTTCAATGATCCCGGATCGCGCTTCTTGGAAGAAGAGACCTCGGCGTCCGCTGGCTACTCTGCGGCGATAGGCCCGTGAGTACAAAACTGTGGAGGCGGCTAAAATCCACAAACGGAGTCCAATCCTGTCGGTCTCTCTGCGACCGCCACCATCCCTGAACTGCAGCAATCCAAAACGGCCGTACTCAATACACTCGCTTCCAAACACTCGCGGCGGAGCTATGGATCCCACTCGATAAGTGGCTGATCGCCGTGTGGCTCGTGGTCAATTGCAAGAACGGCATCAGCAGCTACGAAATTGCGCGCGACGTGAAGGTGACTCAGAAATCAGCCTGGTTCATGTTGCACCGCATCCGGATGGCACTCCGCGATGGTTCTTGGGGCAAGATCAACGGCGACGGTGGGCCAATCGAAGTTGATGAGACTTTCATCGGCGGCAAATACAACAACATGCACAGATCACGTCGGAACGGCCTAGGCAACGGCATGAAGGCCGACAGAGGGAAGGCTGTAGTCATGGGCATGTTAGAGCGGGAAGCCGACCATCTTTGGTTACCAAGTGCTGGATGGAATTCACTGGCATGATATCGTCTTTATCGGTGCCCACATTATCTATTACGGCGGGGATCTTGATCTTCAAAATGTGCGCTTTGTTAATTGCACATTCGAAATACGGACACCAGAGCAGCCGCCTGTCCGTGCAAATAGATTTCTCGATTACGCTGCCCTTCAGGAAACCCAGCTTTCCTTTGGCCTAGAGAGCAGCGGCTGATTTCAGCGACGCAGTCTTAGGACACTACCGCACCACAGACAGTTCCAGAACCCGAGGTATATACTTCTCGCGTGTCACGGTTCAAGGCGAAATGGCCAGACGCTGAACCCTGAACACAATTGCGGGGGAGTGTCATGCCGTTCGACTTTGTCGCTTCAAAGCGCATATCGATCCGCCAAGCTGGCTACGGCGAAAAGTGGCTTCAGGATTTCATTGAAAAGGACCCCTCCGTTCTGGGCCTAGGAGACCTGAAGAGCATAGCCCGCGAAGTCAAGCAGAATGCGGGTGGGCGACTTGACCTGCTGCTGGCCGATCTGGAATCCGACATCATGTATGAAGTCGAGATAATGCTTGGCGCCACCGACGAGAGTCACATTATTCGCACAATCGAATATTGGGACATCGAACGACGGAAACGGCCCTCCAAACAGCATCGCGCAGTGATTGTCGCGGAAGAAATCACAAACAGATTCTTTAATGTTGTTTGGCTCCTCAGCCAATCAATCCCAATTGCCGCGATCAAGCTGGACGCACTGGAGATTGAAGGAAAGCTGGCTATTTCGTTCACGAAAGTGCTCAATGTTTACGAAACTCCCGAAACCGACGACCCAGAACGCAAGGGTGGAACTTTGCAAGGGTGGATTGACTACGCCAGCAAAGAGTCCTTCGCGGTATTTCAGAAAGTTGAAGAACTCATTTCAGCATCGTCTGGACGGAAGGCACGAATTGCCTACAACGTCGACCATATTGCTGTTGCCGTTGAAGGATCGAAGAGGAACTTTGCTTGGTTCAGCCCAAGGAAGAGCCGTCACTGCGTGGTCGAATTGAGGGTGGGCGATGCACTCCTCGACTCCGTTTTAAAGGAATGCGATGATGTGGGATTAGACGCGACTCGAAACGGTAGCAGCACTGTCAAGATGAGGCTAACCACTGACGATCTCATCGCAAAGGCTGCGACGATAAAGAAGGTTGTCGATTATGCGGTCCATGAGGGCGACGGAGACTAAGCCACCAATTCTGACATGGCAGTCCAAATCCCTCTCCAAGTGGTCCACACGCCGTTTGCCAGTCGCATGATTGCGTAAGGTGGGACTACAGATGCGAGGATTTCTGGTTCGAGTCGGAATTGACCAAGCCTACGGCAAATGGAATGCTCCTGTGAATGTGATGACGGGGAGCTTTGTGTTTGTGCCGATTCCTGATGGTCCCAAGAAGGTATGTACTCTGGGCCATGCAAAGCGTTATGACGAAGTGAAGAGGCCACTCGCGGAGTTTGCGCTCGTAAACAACCTCACGAATTTGCGTCTTCCTGATGAATTGTTAGATTGCAATATGCATCTCGATCCAGACTTTGAGGATTTGACATATGGTGACAACGGTAATCGCAGAGGCGCAGGTGTCGCATCACTTTCCAGAGGCGACATCTTGGTCTTCTATGGGAGTCTCAGGTCAATAGCGCCGCCTCATGAATTGATTTACGGCTTGGTTGGCCTATACGTGATTGATGAGGTTATTAGAGCTGTAGATGTGCCAAAAGCGCGGCGAGATGAAAACGCGCATACACGTTGGACAGTTGTCAGCGAGAACGATGTTGTGGTTCGTGCAAGAGCTGGCGAATCAGGACGCTTCGACCGTTGCATCCCAATTGGCAGTTGGCGAGACAATGCATATCGTTTGCGCCCTGAGATTGAATATGCATGGGGAGGTCTCAGTGTAAAGAACGGCTACATCCAGAGAAGCGCCGTCCCGCCTGAGTTCAATGATGTTGAGCGATTCCTCAATTGGTTCCAACACCAGCGCGTTAACCTTTTGCAAAAGAGATTCTGACATGGCTGGAGACTGCGTGTTCATCGTGCATTTGCGCCGCCCAAGGTCCAAGAGCGACCCACGTAGCGACCCATTTTGGGAGTTCGGCAGCTTTGGTTTAACGGGATGTCATGCGAGGAATCTCATGAATCCGAAGAACACCGACCGTTTGAGCGGTGCTAGGCTGGCATTTGCACAGGGAGGGCCAGAGGGCACCCGATTGGTGCATCTGACACCGCCTGTTCGCGTTGTCGTCCATCAGAACAAGGCTGAAGAAACTTCGACCGTTGAAGCAACTTGGACGCCAGCCGAGATGCCTCTCTGCTACGGGAAAGCTCCCAAATTGGCATACAACTGTGGTCCAAGTGATTTCCCTAAATTGGAAACGATGCTCATGCATGGAAACCGAAGCACCATTGAAGCGCAATTCTCTAGTGCCTTTCGGAGCAGGACTACACCACTCAACAATCTAATTGGAAGGGACCTCATTCGCGTGTATTCCCAAATGCGTAGAGCGTCACGAGCGGGAATATCGAAGACATATACAGATGCTTTGCCACTGACGCCGACTACTGTTGACGAGGACCGTCATGTTGCCTATAACAAGCGCCTTGAATCGGCGCGTGGCGAAATCGAACGGGCAAAATGCAGGTCAAATAGCCGTGGTCCTTGCTAAGCGAGAGCTGCTCTTGCGCGGGAATTCGGCGTAACGCGGCAGACGATCTGAAACATCATCGCTGCGTAGTTGGTGACATCCGTTGGGTGCCGACCATAACAAGGGCAAGCGTTGTAATCTTCATGTCGAGAAGTATATGCGTGTGGGGTTGGGTTCGTGGTAGGATTCGGAGTAAATCGCACTCATTTTAGCACTCACCGAGTGCGCTGCGGCACATCCAAGACCCGTTGTAAGCCACAATCGGTTTTGTAAGATAAAACCGCTGTACGGGGTGTATCAAGGGTCACGGCAGACACGCCATGCACATCATCTCTGTCAGAATAACATCTTTTGTTTGTTCGATATGTGTTTATAATCAGTAGCTTGCGTTGTAAGATGGCGAGGGAGGGATTCACATCACAACATAAGCCGTTAAGAATGAGGTTGATGCAAAATCACTTCATATAAATACACCCAAAAGTACACCCATCGAGAATTGACTGAGAGATTTTGCCAGTAGTTGAAGGCTGAAAACCACAACAACTTCATGCGCATTATGGACGTGCTGTGCCCGCCTGGATTAGTGAATCTGCTTCTGTTCGCAAGTGATTTCACTATATATAACCTGATCTCATCCGCTTCAGGATCACGGTCGTGTGCCTGACTGGCGGCAAACCCGCGGCCCTTCAGGGAAACGCAGGTGCTGAACCCCCGTCAGTCTCCTGGTCCCTGATCCGCCCATAAAACCAATCGTAAGCAGCGGCCGCGTGGGCTACACGTGTGCCGAATTCTTCACCTTAGGAAGGAATATGGTTGGCAAGATTGGCCTGATCATTCGCCGCGAACCCAGAACATGGCCGTAAATGATAGCGACCTTCATCACGCACAAAGTTGGGCGCAAGCCCGCATCACGCGCCTGGCGTATTTGGCCGAGAAGCCGGTTTTACGTCCAGGTGGATTGGATTTGTAAACACTGGCCGGACGGGTCGAGCACTGGCGAGGTAGCTGATGATACTCGCGGAGTTGAAACTCCGGCGAGGCCTTCACATGTCGTGTTTCAAAAGGGGTGTCGAAAATCGAACCGCCGCGGCGGCCTTTTGAAACGGCCAAAACCCTGCAATAGCAGTCATTCTCGTTCGCAAAGCCCTCGCAAACTGTGCCTTCTATCTCACTGAAAACGAAAGATAATTTTGGACGAAAAGAGCCGTTCAAAACCAGTATCTTCTAATACAGGAAAACACAAACCGACTACCGCAGCTGCTAGGAAGCTTACGCAATCCTGTGGCGTTCGAGGACCGATCCTGCCCGCCGGACGGGAAAAAGTCAAGTCTTGGGTTCAGGCTGACAGATGGTAGCACAGGCGCTGAAGCCACAGTCTGTTCTCCCGTTGGTCCACCTTCTTGCTGAAGACATAGACTGCTCGAGTTCCAGTTTTAGCGCGTCCTGAATTCGGCCGGAACGCAGGATGATCGTCCCTCCCTATCACTTGATAGCTTCTTCGCAAGGGCCTTCCCCGACAGTATCGACAAAGCGATAACCAATGTGGGAGTCGGTTAGCAGGTACACAGGGTTGGCTGGATCATCTTCGATCTTCATGCGGATTTGCCGGATAAAAGTTCTGAGATACTCCAACTCATTGCCGTACTCCAGTCCCCAAACAGATCGCAGCAATCGGACGTGAGGAATCGGTCTGCCGGCGTTGACCATCAGATATTGCAAAAGCTCGAATTGCTTCGGTGTCAGGTGTACTGGCCTTCCCTTTTTCTCTACCATGTGACGATCCGGATCCAGGAGAACGTCACCGATTGAGATGATGCGGTTGCTGTCGTCATCAAGTTTGTTGCGGCGTACGGCTGCTCGCAGCCGCGCCGTTAGCTCCCTCAACTGGAAGGGTTTCGTGATGTAGTCATCTGCGCCTGCATCGAGAGCCTCGACCTTCCGATCCTCGCTCTCCTGCACTGTCAGCATCACAATCGGCAGGTGTGAATCATTTCTTCGCAGTGTTCTGCATACCTCAATGCCCCCCATTCCGGGCATGTTGATATCCAGCAAAACGGCGTCGAACTGAGCTGTCCTAGCCAGAGCGAGCGCCTCTTCCCCGCGTGCTGCCTCAACCACCTCGTACCCGAAGTTACTGAGGATCGTTCGAAGCGAGAGCCGTATTGAACGCTCGTCGTCCACGATAAGCAAACGCCCCGATTCTCTATTCACCGTGTTTTCCCTCCCTGTTGCGGCAGCGACAAAAAGAACGTCGTCCCCTCATTGGTATTGCTGATCACCCAAACATGACCTTGGTGCGCCTCGGCGGCCATTTTCACCGTGGAAAGTCCGATCCCAGTGCCGGGCGCACGGTGCATGGTTCCTTCACTCCTGTAAAAGCGCTGGAAGATACGTTCCCTATCCACAATGGGAATCGGCGGGCCGAAGTTATGCACCGAAATAAGCACCTCCGAGTGACTTTCCCATGCGGCTACCTTCAGCATGGTCCCGGCGAAGGAGTATTTCGCGGCATTGTCGAGATACTGTGCCAGCGCCATCGACAGCAAATCGCGATCTCCGCGAATGGTCAAGTTGTGGTCCGGTACCTCGACTTCAACTGGATGGCCAGCCAGGCGTTTGCTTTGTTCCTTGAGTGCGATCGTCACCAGGTCTTCAACAACAATTTCCTCTTTCGCGATGCTCAACTCTTCTACCTCAAGCTTTGCCGTCTGCAGTAGCCGCGTACTCAACAGGCTCAGTTTGTTTGATTCATCGTCGATCAGCGAAATCAGTTCCATTTGCGCTGGGTTGAGACCTCCCACCTCGCCCAACCCGGCACTTGCCGCATGAATCGCAGTCAGAGGCGTTTTTACCGCATGTGCCAGCGAATCCAGAACGGCGGCTCTCAACCGCTCGCTTTGATGTGCCGCCTCGATCTCACTCTCTTTCTGGAATGACACGCACCGGTCCAGGGCGATCGCCGTCAGTGAAGCCAGAGCATTGATCACCAGCGGACCGAGTTGGCCTCTGATTGCCAGCGCGCCGATTGACTCCGCCCCGGCTCGCAGAATTCTTCTGGAAGTTAAAGTAGCGCGGTCCTCATCGTCAATCTGCTGCAGGTAGCATCCCCTGGCAATCTCCTGTTCATCCTTTGACCATGCACCTGCCAGATCGCTCATGCACGATTTGGCATCGAAGATCGCAACCGCTTCCGCCGAAAAGATGCGCTGAATCAGCTGCGTCAACTGCGGACCCGGCCGTTGATGCAGGTTAATCAGCAGAGTGCTCCGGCTCAGTTCGTAAAGCTGCTCCATTGCCGTGCGCTGCATCTGCGCCTCTCGCGACTGCAGTTGCTCGCGCGACGACAACCGGCTGACAACAAGCGCACTGATTTCGAATGCCCCTAGCGCAACCCAGTCTTGCGGGTCGCTAATCGTGAACTTCAGAAGGGGCGGATAAAAGAAGTAGTCCAGGCTACAACATGCCACCACCGACACCACGGAGGCTTGCCAAAACCCACACAGGATCGCTTCGCATACTACGATGAGCAGAAAAAGGAACCCCACAGGCGCCGGATTGAAATGGAGTACGTACCCGGCAAACGTCAGCAGAGCTATGAACCAGCACCCGGCGAGACTTTCGCCGATGAGTTGTGCGCGAGTAACGCGATCCCGCTTCCCGAGGAAGGCTGAAATCGTCATAACTTTCAAGATTGTGTTCTCCGGGAGGCCTGTACAGAGAAGGTACAGGGAGAAGAATCAAGAAAACATAAACAACTTGCAAAGAAACTATGAGGGTCGAACAGAACGCCTGCGGCGTTCATGATTTGACCCTCTTTGTCGTTGGCTGCGATACGGCTTTAATTACTGGCTCTTCGCAGAAAGGCTCTCGAAGTGCTGCACCTGCTGAGCCATCTGCTGGGCCTCGTAGGTGAAGTACTCGTAGCGGTTCCGCGAGGAGTCCACAGGCCTTGGGTACTTGGCCGCAGGGCCGGTGACATTCTGGCTGCGCCGTTTCCACTCGAGTTTCTCTGATTGCGCCTGCTGTTCGAATGACTGCTGCCGGCTTTCGAAGTAGGTCGCAATCTCGTGATACTGCTGCGCGGTGTGCGCATCGCGAATCATCTGCTTGATCTCACTTTGCGAGTAGTTGTGGCCATCCGACGGCTGTGCATACATCGCACCGCAGGCGGCAACTGAAAGGGCGATAGTTACGGCAACGGAAACTAGTCGGGTCATTATGAGACCTCCTTCATCCTTATGTTTGGCCAAGGAAGGTGAAGGAGGCATGAAGCTTTTATATGAAGTTGATATGTACGGTTATAAATCTTTCTTAAGTTGCTCAAGTGCGTTTATCCGACGCCTTATTTCGGTGTGCGGCCGTCTTTTACGAAGTTCAGGAACCGTCGAGCCAGTTCGTGAATGCGATGATCCTGATGTTTTTCGACCGCATCGCGAGGGATCAGTTCCGACCCCACTCCTAGAGCAGATGCGCCGGCAACGATGAAACTTGTTGCGGTCTGCTGATCTACACCACCCGCAGCGATCAATTTGACTTCGGGCAATGGCAACTTCAAGGAGCGAATGTATAGACCGCCTCCCACAGGGCCGACGGGAAATACTTTTACAAAGTCCGCGCCCAACTTCATGGCGGCGATGACTTCCGTCGGTGTAAGAGCCCCCGGAATCGCAACAATCCCCCTTTTCAGGGCGCATTCAACCACTTCGGGAACGAGGCCTGTGCTGGTGAGGAAGCGTGCTCCCGCGTCGAGACATCGCTCTGCTGTCTGCAGATCCAGGACCGTTCCAGCGCCCACCACCATATTCGGAAAAGCCTTCGCAAGCTTGCCAATTACTTCGATTCCACCGGGCACGGTCATGGTGATTTCCGCGACAGGGATTCCGGCGTGATACAAGGTTTCAGCGGCGTAAAGGGCGTGCTCGCCCGATTTCACGCGGATGCCCGGAAAGATCCCGATTTCTTCAATGAGAGCGTTGACCATTTCCCGTTTCATACAGTTCTCTTGACCTCACCTGGAGTCTAAGTGACTGACTTCAACAACAGAGTAGCGCGGACACACTATCTATCTCGAGCATTTCTACGGAAGGTTATCGGAGCCTACGGCGAGAGTGAGTTGGCCCTCTGCCGTTAGATAGGATCCGAGTAACTGTGCATAGGCCAATTGCACCTGGCGATAATCGCTTTGCGCATTGAGGAAGTCCATCAAGGACGCGCCCCCATGCTCGTAGGCGAAGGTTACGGAATCGCGCACGCGCAACGCCTGGTCGTTGTATTTCTCCTTATACGGCTTGAGCAGCGCAATGTTGCTGCGCACTAGTTCATAGGCCGTGTCCACGTCGCTGAAGACCTGCGCGCGCGTGGCGTCGCTGGCCTGCTTGCTGCGGTCGATGTCGATCAGCGTGCGCTTCTTCTCTCCCTGGTTGCGGTCAAAGATACGCAGCGGGATGCTCACGCTGACGCCGATCGTCTCAGGCCCATTGGGGTTATTCGTAGAGGAGTTATTCGTGAACCAGGCAGCATAAGTTGGATCGGTAGAGCCGTTCGAAACCGCCAGTTTGTGGTTAGTGTCGGATTGCTGAATCGCTTGCAGTGCCGCCTGCAAGTCGGGACGAGCCGCCAGCGCCGCATCGCGGTAAGTATCCAATGGCTGCAAAACGTCACTGAAATCGAATGGGCCGGTCACGTCGAATTGGTCGACCGGAGTACGATCATTGAGCATCTGCAGCAGCTGAATCTTGGCGGTACGCAGGTTGACGATCGCGTTCTCGATTTCGGATTCGTACTGCACGCGAAGCAACTCAATACGATCCAAGTCAATCTGCGCCAGATCCCCAGCCTTGAAGCGGGCGCGGCTGATGTCGATGATCTTGTCGTAGTAGTCGAGGTCGGCCTTCGCTAGATCGAGAATATACTTTGCCTGAAGCGTTCCCACAAATGCCGCGCGCAAGGAAAAGATCATATTCCGTTGCATGTCTTCGTGCTGCGATTGCGTGATGCGCGTACCTTCTTGAGCGCTCTCCAGGCGCAGTTCGCGCTTGTGATCACGTTCATGCAGATAACTGACGTTTGGTTGTTCAGTCGTGCCCTTGAAGGGAGTCCAGACCCCGTTGTGGGGCGCGGCCTGGGTGCCATCCGCCGATAGAGTGAACTGGGGATTTGGCCGGAGGAATGCGGTAATTTCCTCGGCCCTCATCTCGTCCACGTTGTCGGCATCGGCCTTCAAAGCCGGATTGCCGGCGATGAACCTGGCCTTGACCTGGCCCCAGTCAAGCGGCTGCTGGGCAAACATAACCGGCGTAATTGCCGTCGCGACGATCAATCCGCAAGCCACTGCGAGACTTCTGCGTATTCTCCGAATCCGCATGTATGTAGAAATCAGATCAATGTTCAAAGGACGCCCCCGTTTCCGGTTCCGGCAGCGTGTCGCCCTCTCGCGCCACCCAGACATACAAAGTGGGCAGCAGAAAGATGCTCATCGCGAGAGCTGCCATGAGTCCCCCCACAATGACAATGGCGAAGGGACGCTGCGAGTCGGATCCAATGGCATGGGATACCGCCGCCGGAAGAAGCCCCAGGGTAGCTACCAGCATCGTCATCATGATCGGCCGCAGCCGCAAGACTGCGCCCTCGACAGCGGCATCCTCAACGGTATAGCCACGAACTCTTAATTGGTTGATGTATTCCAGCATGATGACGCCCGTCTGAACCGAAACGCCGAACAGCGCCAGAAATCCGACACCGGAAGATACGCTGAAGTATGTGCCGGTCAAATAGAGAGCGAGCAAGCCTCCGAGGGGAGCCATGGCCACGTTGGCGAGAATCAGCAGCGCCCATTTGAAGGAACGAAACATGGCGTAGAGAATGATGAAGATCAAAAAGACGGTCAGGGGGACGATGAGTGCCAGCCTAGCCTCGGCGCGCTTTTCGCTGTCGTATTCTCCCGTCCATTCGAGGTGATAACCACGAGGTAGTTGCACATTCCTGGCGATCTTGTCGATGGATTCCCGCACCGTGGTGCCCAGATCGCGTCCGCGAACCTCAAAGCGGATGGCCACATAGCGGGAACCGTCTTCCCGGTAAATGTCATAAGCGTCATCGCGAATCTGGGCTTTGGTCACCTGGGCCAGCGAGACGCGCTCACCAGAGGGAGAGAGCAGTCGAATGTCCTGGATGGCCTCCTTGGTATCGCGATACTGTTTCTGATAGCGCACGACCACGTTGTAGACTGCCTCTCCCTGCAGGACCTGGCTGACGGGATTACCACCAACCGCAGTCTGAATTGCATCCTGGATATCGGCGACATTGATGCCGAAGCGCGCGGCCGCCTGTCGGTCGACAGTGAGATCGATATTCGGCTGGCCCGTGTCGCGTTGAATTCCCAAGTCATGGACACCGTCGATATTGGCCATAACATCCTTGATCTCTTCTCCCTTTTTCTCGAGAACGTCCAGGTCCGGCCCGTAAAGCTTGGCAGCCAGTCCGCCTTTCGTGCCGGTCATTGTTTCATCCACGTTGTCCTCAATGGGCTGGGAGAAATTCCAGAAAGCCCCCGGGTGTTTCTCGAGTTCGCGATCCATTGCGGCGATCAGCTCCTCTTTATTCTGATGAAAGATGGGCCGCCATTCGTCCTTGGGCTTCAAGTCGACGAAATATTCCGTGTTGCCGAATCCTCCCGTGTCGGTTCCATCGTCGGGCGCGCCAGCTTGCGAAACGACCTTGGTGACCTCGGGAAAGGAGGCGAAGATATAGCGGGATTGCTGGGTGAAGCGCGTGCCTTCCGTCTCGCCTACGCTGTTGGCCATCGCACCGCGCGCCCAAATGGCGCCTTCGTCCAAATGCGGCAGGAACTCCGAGCCAATGACACCGCTGAACGCCAGGAAAAGAGCGCCGGCCAACGAAGCCAAGGCAACGCAGACTACAATCGCGCGATTTTTGACAGCCCAGCGCGCGCCGGTCCGGTAGCGATCGGTGAGAAAAACCATCACCGGATTGCGCCATTCCTTGACTCCATTCCGGAAGACGAGGGCGCAAAGCACCGGCGCGATCAGGATCGAGAACGTCATGGCGCCGAGTAGTGCGAAGGCAACGGTCCAGGCCATGGGCCGGAACAAACGCCCTTCGACTCGTTGCAGCGTGAAGATCGGCATGTAGGCGGTGATGATGATGGCGATGGCGAAGAAAACCGGCCGTTGAACTTCGTGACACGCCTCACGAATTACGGTAGAGACAGATTTGGGATGCGTTTGCCGGCCGCTGGGCTGGCCGTCGGTTTGCTCTCCGTGTGCTGAGTTGGAGCCAAACTCACGGCTCAGGTGGCGAACGATGTTTTCCACCATCACCACAGCGCCGTCAACCACCATCCCAAAGTCGAGCGCGCCCAGTGAAATCAGGTTTGCGGGGATATTGCTCAAATTCAGAAAGATGGAGGCGAACAACAGGGAGAACGGAATCGTGATCGCAACGATCAAGGCCGCGCGAACATTGCCGAGGAAAAGAAGCAGGATGATCGTAACCAGGATCATGCCCTCGCCGAGGTTGTGCAGCACCGTGTGCAATGTGAAATGAATCAGGTCGCTGCGGTCGAGCATGGGAATGACCTTCACACCCTCGGGCAGGAGGTGATTGTTCAGCTCATCCACCTTCTTGTGAATCCCTTCGAGCGTGGGGCCTTCTTCGGCCCCCTTGCGCATCAGTACGCCGCCCTGAATGACGTCGGGTTCATCGACAATCACGCCGTCCGGACGATGATCGGCCCTGGCCATGTGCCCCAGGCGAATTCTGGGGCCCCATTCGACGACCGCGATGTCCTTTACGCGAACCGGAGCCCCATTCGAAGTCGTAAGAACGGTGTTCTCGATATCCTGCACGTTGCGGAAAAGTCCGAGTGCGCGGACGTTCAGTTGCTGCAAGCCCTCTTCAACGAAGCTGCCGCCCGCGTTCACGTTGTTGATGGCCAACTGGTTCTCGACCTGGCTGATGCTCAAGCCGTAGGTGATGAGCTTACTCGGGTCGACGCGCACCTGATATTCGCGCGCGGTGCCACCGAAATCGCTCACGTCTACGACGTTCGGAACTTTTCTGAATTCCTTATAAAGAGTCCAGTCCTCGATGCTCCTCAAATTCATCAGGTCATACGCCGGATTCGTGCTCCGAATGGTGTACCAGTAGATCTGGCCCGTCATGCTCCAGTCCGTGCCGATTTGAGGCAGCACGCCCGGCGGCACACTGACCTGCGTGAGCCTTTCAAGCACCTTCTGGCGGTTCCAATCGTTGACGGATTGGTCGTCGAAGATCAGCGTAATCAGGGAAAGACCAAAAATCGATTCCGACCGCACCGTCGTGAGATGCGGAATCCCAAACACCTGAATTTCGACGGGAACCGATACTTGCTGTTCCATTTCTTCAGCGGAATGCCCGGGCCACTGGCTGATGATATTCACGTAGTTATCGGCGATGTCCGGATAGGCCTCGACGGGCATGTTGTGAAACGACACCGCCCCCCAGCCGAGCAATAGCAGCCCGACCGCCAACACTACGTACCGGTTACCGAGAGCAAAATCTACGAGCTTGCGAATCATGGTTTCTTCCTCGAGTCCCGGAGCCGGGCGTTATTCTTCGTTGTCGATCGCATTTTCGAGATTGATCGCGTTGGTCACGATCTGCTGGCCCGGCTGCAACCCGGATAGAATCGACTGCATGCTGTTCGGCAACTGTGCGCCGCTAACGACCTCAACCCGCTTGAACTTGCCTTGCACTGGGATGTAGACCCAATCGCGGTCGTGCAGATGCACGATCGCGGACGCCGGGACAGCCGCGTAGTTCTGCTTTCCCTTGCCGAACAATGTGGCCGTGGCGAACATGCCAGGCCGCATCATCTCGCCCGGATTAGCCACTTCAATACGGACCTTCGCGGTGCGGATATTGGGATCGAGAATCGATCCGATGTTGCTGATGGTGCCCTTGAGAACTTTGTCCGGATAGGCGTTCAGCTTGATTTCGGCGGGTTCCCCGACGCGCACGCCGGCCATGTCGTTTTCGTAGACGTCACAGACGATCCACACGGTGGTCAGGTCGGAAATCGTGAGCGGGTTTGGCGTAGAGTATGCCTGCACGGCCGCCCCGATCGCCACTTCCTGATCGGTGATCACACCGGAAACAGGGGCGGTGATATCGACAAGTCCCTTGGGGTTATCGGGATCGCTGCCGAGCAGGTGAAGATGTTCAGTCGCAGTATCAAGGGTGGTCTTGGCGTCGTCCTCGGTATCTTGCGCGACCTCCAGATCCTGCTGGGCTATAGCGCCGTGCTCGTAGAGCAGCTTGGCTCGATCCAGTTGCTTGCGCGCAAGGAGTTCATCGGAGACAGCCTTGCGGTAGGCGTCAAAGCCGCCCGAAATGTCGTCGCTGCGCACGCGCAGCAACAGCTGGTCCTTCCTCACTGCGTCGCCGAGGCGAACGCGGATGTCCACGATGCGGCCGGAGGCAAGCGAGATCACCGGAACTGTTCGCGATATGTCCGGAAAGACAGTGCCGGTCACGGACATTTGCGACGGGGCCTTATATTCGGTCGCTGTTGCGATCGGATACAACTCCGGATGCTCGACCGCGAAGAAGGAAACGTCCACTCCGGGAACTATCTTGGCCGGCGGCGGTGCCTCGGCGTCAGCATTCAACTTATCGCTTTTGCAGCCGTTGATAACGAGAGCTGCGAACAGCACCATCGGCAGCAGTGCAAATCCCAGAGCTTTGCTTTTCATGATGATTTCCGCCCCCTTGTGTCTTTCGAACATCTGGACACCCGGATACCTTCCAATAGCTGTGGCCGTTGTGAACATGGCCGGATTGCTGAGCAAGTCTCTTTCCGAAGCAGCCCCTGCGCATTGCTTCGCGCAGCAGCAGCAGAAAGTTATCAAGCTTAAAGATTTATGGAATGAGAGGAGTGGATCAGGCCACGGGAGGGGGGCGATTCTGAATGGAGGAGAGAACGGGAACCTTCACAGACGGGACAAGGATACTGCCCGGCACTGTAATGCGAATCGCGTAGAAATGAAGCTCCGCGGCAAGCGTTGGAGTCGATGCCACAGCCGGATGAAGTGAGGCGTGGACATGCGCGCCTAAATCATCCTCGCGCTGGATACAGCGTGCCTCGGCGGGATTCTGCGCCATCGCCATGTCGTCATACGTCGTGATGACAACAAACATCGTGAAGAGGACTAACGCCATGGATACGAATTGCGCCGAGCGTTTCGGGCTCTCGCGCGGCGCATGGCGTACCCACAGCCAGCACATCACTGCAGCCATCGCCATCCAGCCGAGATTGAGGGCCAGCTCCATCAGCGGTTCCCTTTGCCTTCCACTTTCATTCGGGCGGCCATTTTCCGGAACTTATGCGCCGATAAGTACTCGCGGCGCGGAAGTTATTCGCGTACCTGAACAGCACCGGAATTCGATAAACTCCCGGTGCTGTGTCCAGGCTCGGAGTTAGTAAGTCCGTCCGCCCTCGCCAGCGTACGGCCGAGTGGGGTTAGCCGTGCCTAAAAGCGAACCATGATTGCGATGGTGCTGACCGTCTGGTTGGTGCGGAGATCCGGCCACCAGATGGCATTGTTGGCAGCGGTTGTGCTGGTCCACGTTCCTGATCCACCGCAGGCGGTATTGACAGTCGTTAAATCCGTGCCGTAGCCATAGCCTGACGGCGCACCGCTGGCGCATGCGTATTGCGCGGGCGCGCCGTTGTTCCCTCCGGGCGGGGTAATGCCGCCGCGTCCGGTCCAGTAGGGTGTATCCGAGTAGCGATAGCCCTCTTCCAGGCGGAAGGTGATGAACTGGCTGGGCATGTAGTCAAAGGTGACCGTTCCGTCGTGCATCTGGGCGCGATCGCCGGCATTCTCTGTGTAGTACGGCGTGCCGGTAATGGCCGTGGCGCCGTCGATGGGCGGCAGCAGGGTAAGGTAGCGGCCGGGGTTATTCATTTGGCCGCCGCCAAGGGTAACTGCGTAAAGGTCCTTGCGGAACCAATAGCGGTTGTACATCATCCAGCCGACGAAGTCCTGCTTCGGCCGGCCGTTTTTGGAGTTGCCGTGGCAGTTTACGCCGCCGTTGTAAGTATCGGTAGTGCCTGTCATTGGAGAAAGGCCTTTGGAGTTCAACGCGCCATTCGAAGTGGCGAATGAGACGGGGCCGCCGCCGTATTCGCAACCCGCATCGCCGGTGACCGTGAACGCGATCTTGTCCAGAAGTTTCGTGGGCTGGTCATACACTTTGACCTGGGCGCTATAGTCAGCATGGATGCGCGAGCGGCCAAGATTCGAGGAGTCATCTTCGCCCAGGCCGTAGTTATTCCACACAAAGTCGAGGTACGGCTTGGGACGCCAGAGAATCTGCCCGCCAAGACCAGGCTTGCTGCCATAGCGCGCATACGACTGCCAACCATTGATGATCCATGGCTCAATCTTCAGCTTGGATGTGGGGAAATACTGGATGCGCAGGCCATTGAAGAACCATGGCGTGTTCGAGGAGACGAAGGATGGCTGATAAGTCCAGTTATCGAAGTTGTAGTAACTGAACAGGCCGATGTAGGAAACAAAAATGCCCGCGTCGACGTTCAACCCATGAGCTACATCCCAGTGATAGCCGCCCCAAGCTTCGGAGACGTATTTGTATGCGTTTGCCAGATCCCACTGACCGCGGTTAGGGCTGCCGTCGTTGCGCACAGTCGTCGTCGCGAACAAGCCATCCATCGTGAGAATGCGTCCGCGCACATTGTTAATATGAATGTCGCCGCCAATGCTGATCTGTTCAAGCTGCCATTCATCCGAGCGGAAAGTCTCAGTGGATCCGCCCAGAGTGTCGTCCTTGGGATGGTTGTAATCGAGCGTGTAATTGGCGTCAGCTCTGAACTCCGGCGTGAAGTACTTGGTGGCCATGGGGCTGTCTGTCTGGTGTCCGTTGCTGTTCAGCCATGTCCAGTCGCCGGGGAACGGCTCGCCTTTGGTGGTTGTTTGCGCGCTAATCTCCGGGGCTGGCGGCTCTGCGGGAGCAGTCGGTGTTGCGGCCTGTAAAGACGAAGACGTGCCGGGCGCAGGCATGGCGGCGCGGAGTGCAGAGGCGTCATTGGGGCCGAGGAGGTTCTTTTCCGCAGTGCTCAAAGCAGAAGCATCATTGGAACCCTGGAGTGTGGCAGGACGCTCAATTTCTTTCTCGAGCTGATCAATGCGGGCCTTGAGGATATCGACCTCCTGCTCCAGAGGTGACTCTGGAATTGCGGTCGAGGCCGCGGGATGGTTGGTAGTGGTGCCCGCGGCAGACGATGGATCGGTAGCCGCTACTTGTGCGGGCTGCGAAGGCGTCACGGCGGCTGTTTGCGCCGGGCCCGAAAGGGTGGTTGCGGCGGTCTGCGCTTTGGCAGCGCATGTCGTGCCAAGGGTTAGTCCTGCCAGCGTCATGGCGGTCCAAACGATATTTCTCATTCTTACCTCTCGCCTCCTTAGGGGATTGGCTCGTCAGTTACGTGATTGAGATCAAGCTTTGCGTTCAACGCGCTTTCGATTAGCTCTCCGGGCATGAATACATGGTGATTGCCAGACCTATCGAGTCAAGGGGAGTACCCCAAGACGTTTGGGCCATTGTTCCAGTCGGCGAAGACTATCGTCGTTCGTGCTTCGCCCACATTGTCATTGCAAATCACGCGTCGTGAGCGAAGCATGAATTTGTTCTAAGTAGTTCATAAGTTCTGAGTGCACCTCGGAGTTTTGTAAAGAAGTCATAAGTGCAGAGTCACGAGAGAGCTCTCTCACTGCACGTGAACATCGCGATGCGAACTTCTCATTGTTCCGAGCCGGGTGGAAATGTGAAATTGTCATCCTTGATACAATCGCGGTGTCACGCCTTAATGTGGCGCAGTAATCACTCATGCGGGAGAAAAAGCAACGATGAAAGGAGCATGAAATACCTCGTATAAGGAAGGCATGAACATAATAGGAATCAATTGCGGCGTGCTTGGAAGGGCGGGAAGTCGCATCGGTCTGTGAACTCTCAGAATCAAACAAAGGACACTCAGTCTTTGTGCATGTAGGTTCTACTGTTTGAGTTCGGACAATTTACGTATGTTGCCGCTGGCGCACGTCAGTCTGATTCCAAGATTCTCATTTGGATAGCACTCAGCAGTGCGTTCACCGAGAGCAAGGTCAGTACTGATAAACGTTAGGTTCCTATCGGGACTGCCCCGGCGGACGAGGCGAGGTCGAGCCCGGTGCATTCGTCCGGGGCAGTTTCGATAGGATCGTTTGAACTGAGCCTGCGGCGTTTGCGGTGGATGCGGTGATCTACCTATGTACTTTCAATGGCGCCGCCCCGCCGAGCGTGGCTATTGTGAGCACGGCACTGAGCCAGCCGAGTGAGGAGAAGCCCTTCAGTGAAGGAAGTTGAGTGCTGCAAGGTGTGCGCGAGTGCCGAAGACAGGGTGGCTGAGCAGCTTGCGGGCACAGTGCGGCGTTGCATGCGCGAGCGTGCCATGGAGCGACCGGGGTAGATGCATCGTGGGCCACGGATGTTTTATGAACTGTCAACGCTGCACCTCCGTGGAGTGGCGAAACACAGGTCATGCTGGAAGTAAAGTTGAGCTCTGGTGAAGCGTTCGATGACCAGCATGGCTCCTGAACAAATGGTGCAACGCGGCAGATTCGTTGTCTCGGAGCGCTGTGCGCTGGCCGCCACGCCAAGCAACTCGCGGCAGCGTACAAGGGCGGTTTCCCTTCTGCGGTTGGCGAAGAAACCGAAATGGCGAATGCGAACCAAGCCTTTGGGCAGGACGTGGAGAAGAAATCTGCGCAGGAACTCATCTGCTGAAACGGTCATGAGCTTTTTCTTGCCGCCATGGGCATAGTCCCGCCAGCGGAATGACACGCGATCGTTCTCGAAGGCCGCGAGTCGATGGTTGGAGATAGCGACGCGATGCGTATAGCGAGCCAGGTAGTTGAGAACATGTTCGGCGCCGCCGAAAGGCGGCTTGGCGTATACGACCCAGTCCTTTTGGCCGAGTTGCCAGAGGAAATCACTGAATGCGCCAGGGGAGGCAAGTTGCTCGAGTGAGTTGTGGAACCGGAGCCTGTCCTGGTTATACAGTTCACAGAGTTCTTCGCAGAATTTATCTGCGAATACCTGGCTGAGTCGCTTGACGGGCAGGAAGAATCGGCGTGACGAGTGAATCCATCTGGAACCATCGAGAGCAAGGCCGCCGGCAGGCACGATGTAGTGTACGTGGGGATGAACCTGGAGGTTCTGTCCCCAGGTATGGAGCACACCGAGGAGCCCGATGTCTGCTCCGAGGTGCCTGGGATCGCGAGCCAGTTCGAGCAGCGAAGCTGCGCTGGTGCGGAAGAGCAGATCGTAAAGCAGCCGCTTGTTCTGGAGGACCAGAACTGAGAGTTCGTGCGGCAGCGTGAAGACGATGTGGAAATACGGCACAGGCAACAACTCGGCCGAGCGCGCGGCCAGCCATTTTGCGCGCACGTTGCCCTGACACTTGGGGCAGTGCCGATTCCGGCATGAGTTGTAAGAGGCGGTCAGATGGCCGCAGCGGACGCACTTATCGCGATGACCGCCCAGTGCTGCGGTGCGGCACCGAACGATGGCATCGAGCACCTTGCGATGCACCCATGCAAGGTGAGACTTGTGCCCTTCCCAGAATCTGTTGCCCGCTGCGCGGACGATGTCGGCCACCTCGAGGGTGGGCCGGCTCACCGCTTCATCAACCTCCTGGACCGCTTCACTTCATCGGGGCTCGAGACCTCGATGGCTTCGAGAGGACTGGCGATAGCCTGCAGATGGCGGCGGGACAGATGCAGGTAGAGTGCCGTGTCGCCGATCTTGGCATGGCCAAGCAGAACCTGGATAGTGCGCAGGTCAACACCGGCTTCAAGCAAGTGCGTCGCGAAGC
>JBEKGH010000079.1:0-37538 GCA_050012895.1 Occallatibacter sp. | reverse complement strand
AAGCTCTGCACCAGCAACTCGACAATCTGGATCAGGTCGGAGTCCGTGAGCGACTGGAAGAGAATGGTTTCGTCGAGGCGGTTGAGGAATTCAGGATTGAATGCCTTCTTCACCTCGGCCATTACATTCTTTTCGACCGCTTCGTTGATCTGATCTTCACCATCGCCGTGGAAGCCAAGCGACTTTTTCTCTTTCACCAGGTACTTGGCGCCGATGTTCGAGGTCATGATCAGGATGGTGTTCTTGAAGTCCACCGTGTTGCCCAGGCCGTCGGTCAACTGCCCGTCTTCAAACACCTGCAACAGGATGTTAAATACATCCGGGTGCGCCTTCTCGATTTCGTCCAGCAGCACCACCGAATACGGCGAGCGCTTCACCCGTTCGGTCAATTGGCCGCCCTCCTCGTAGCCCACGTATCCCGGAGGCGATCCGATCAGTTTGGAGACCGAATGTTTCTCCATGTACTCCGACATATCGAAGCGGATCAGCGCCTTATCCGATCCGAACAGGAAGTTGGCAAGCGAGCGTGCTACCTCCGTTTTGCCCACGCCCGTAGGCCCAAGGAACAGGAAGCTTCCAATCGGCCGGTGTGGACTTTTCAAGCCGGCCCGCGACCTGCGAATGGCCCGCGCCAGCGCAGAGATCGCCTTGTCCTGCGAGATAATTCTCTTGTGTAACTCTTCCTCAACCCGCAGCAGCTTCTGCGTTTCTTCTTCCTTGATGCTGGTTACCGGTACGCCCGTCCAGCGGCTCACCACGTCTTCAATGTCCTCGCGGCCCACGATTCCTGCCGCCGAGTCGTCCAGATGGTACTTGTCGCGCAGGGCGCGCAGGTTCTCGCGCTCCTTGCGTTCTTCGTCCGAATAGAACCGCGCCTTCTCGAACTCGTGGTTCGCAATCGCCGAATCCATGCGGTGCACGATGAACTTGATGCGCTTCTGCACCTCGGTAATCTCCTCGGGCAGCGAGGTCTGGCGCAGCTTCACGCGCGCCCCGGCCTCGTCAATCAGGTCGATGGCCTTGTCGGGCAGGAAGCGATCCGGAATGTAACGGCTCGAATGCGAAACGGCGAACTCGACCGCGGCATCGGTGTAGCTCACCGCGTGGAACTTCTCGTAGCGGTCCTTGATGCCCATGATGATCTTGATGGCGTCGGCCTCATTCGGCGGCGGCACTTTCACCGCCTGGAAGCGCCGCTCCAGCGAGCGATCCTTCTCGATCGACTTGCGGTACTCGGCCGGCGTGGTGGCGCCGATGCACTGAATCTCGCCGCGCGAAAGCGCCGGTTTCAGAATGTTCGCCGCGTCGAGCGAACCCTCCGCCGATCCCGCGCCTACCAGGGTATGCAGCTCGTCGATGAACACGATCGAATTCTGATTCTCCATCAGCTCTTTCATGATGGTCTTCAGCCGCTCTTCAAACTGCCCGCGATACTTGGTTCCCGCCACGATCAGCGAAAGATCGAGCGCCAGCACGCGTTTGTCCGCCAGGAAGCTCGGCACTTCGCCGTCGGCAATGCGCTGGGCGAGGCCTTCGACGATGGCGGTCTTGCCCACGCCCGGCTCGCCAATCAATACTGGATTATTTTTGGTGCGCCGGCAAAGAATCTGGATCGACCGCTCCAGTTCCCCCTCGCGCCCAACCAGCGGATCAAGCTGCCCATCCATTGCGGCTTGAGTAAGGTCTCGGCTGAACTCCGCCAGCAAACTTGACTCGCGCTGCCGCTGTTGCGGCGGCGCTTTCTCCTGCGTCACACGCGCCAATTCGTCGCGAATCTGCGCCAGCTTCAATCCGCGCTCCTGCAGAATTTCCGAGGCAAAGCACTTCTCTTCCCGCAGCAATCCGAGCAGCAGATGTTCGGTTCCGATATGTTTGTGGCCCAGCCGTTCCGCCTCTTCCGCGGCGTAGGCCAGCACCCGTTTGCACTCGTTCGAAAGCGGCAAGTCGACGCTGGTCGATACCTTCTCACGGATGGTGGTGTGCGCTTCAATTTGCTTGCGTATTGATTCAACCGATGCGTGCGAGCGCAGGAAGCGGTTGGTCAGCGCCTTGTCTTCGCGCAGCAGCCCCAGCAACAGGTGCTCGGTCTCTATATAAGGCGAGCCGAACTGGCTGGCCTCATACCGCGCGAAGAAGATCACGCGCCGTGCCTTCTCCGTATACCGTTCGAACATTGATTTTGCTCCTCCCCGCCCTCGGGGTTTCTCAGGCTGCCCGCCTCAGTAGCCGTCCGGTGATTCTACCGGCCTCGGCCCTCAAGCGCGCACACCCTCCCGTTGCTTCGCCGCCGGAGGCCCCAAAATGAATATCCGCGCTCCGAACAGCTCTTTTGGATGGTCCCGGGGCTGCTTCAACGATCAGCTTCGACGATCAGCTTCTACCCTTGCCGTCCGCCGGTCTCGCTCACCCGGCTGACTTCCACCCCGACCTCTACAGCCCAACCAGGCAAATCCGTTTCGGGCCGATACTTATAAGACTCACAAATCGCCGAAAATGATGCAATGCCGCTTGAGGGTTATAGGTTAAGTTGCCGGCTGCGCGGCGTCTGTGAGCGCCGTCAGCCTTCCGTTCGCGAGGCGAAGAGTCCGTGTACAGCGTTGCGCCAGTTCCAAATTGTGCGTAACCAGAATGGACGTAAGCCCATGGCTCGCGTGCAGCCGTTCAATTAACTCGAAAACGCGGCCCGCCGTGGTGCCATCCAGGTCGCCAGTGGGCTCGTCGGCCAGGAACAGGCGCGGGCTGCACACCAGCGCCCGAGCCAGCGCCACGCGCTGCTGCTCGCCGCCTGAAAGCTCCCCCGGCCTGTGCGTTCCCCGATCCTCCAGGTCCACCTCTTTCAGCCAGTTGGCCGCTATTTTCATGGCTTCGGACTGGCGCATGCCCCGTGCCAAAAGCGGCATGGCCACGTTCTCTTCGGCCGTAAACTCCGGCAGCAAATAATGGAACTGCCACACGTAGCCAATCTCCCGATTGCGGAAAGCTGCCGCCTCTCGCGCGGAGAGCGAGGCCACGTTAACCGGAGCCGCATAGGTTGACGCGAAGTATACCGTTCCCGCAGTGGGCGCATCAAGCGCTCCCAGAATGTGCAAAAGAGTGCTCTTACCCGCGCCCGACTGGCCTACGATCGCCACCATCTCGCCGGCCTCGACCTCGAGATCGAGATTCTCAAAAAGGATCAGTTCCCCGCGCGCCGTGCGATACGACTTGCGCAGTCCCTCCACCCTGATCAACGGAACATCGCCGAGCGGAGCTTGCTTCTCGCCGAGTAGAACTGGTTTTTCCTGGATCAGTTGGGCCGAGCTTTCCTGGGTGAGTGGGGCCGGGTTTTCCTGGGCGAGTGAGGCCAGGTTTTCCTGGGTGAGGAGGGTTGAGCTTTCCTGGGCGAGTGAGGCCAGGTTTTCCTGGGTGAGGAGGGTTGAGCTTTCCTGGGCGAGTGGGGCCGGGTTTTCCTGGGTGAGGAGGGTTGAGTTTTCCTGGGTTCCGGACGCCCGTGACTCACCCTCCCGCGCGGCGCGGGATGCCTGTGGAGCAGCCGCTGGAGGGGAATGCATCATCCGGTTGACTTCATTTTACATGCCGCGCCCATCGGCGCCCTTTATGTAGCTCCGGTGGTTAACCTTGTAGCGCCGGCCTCCCGGCCGGCTGTGCGGCCGGCGTCCCCGCCGGCCGAATGTTCGACTCACCAACTCGCTGACTCGCCGGGTGCCCCCGGTCCCTCGCACTCGGGGACCGGGGAGGGACGCCGGCAAGAGATCAGCTCTGGCCCCGCCGCCTGGTTAGCCCGACTCCTCAACCCCACTTCTTGCCCAGCGCGCTCAGATCCGCCTTCGCCAGATCCTCCGGCAGCATGCAAATCCTGAACTCCACCTCGGCATTCAAAGAGAGGAAAAACGGCTCGGCCAGCCGTGGTATGTCCGAAGGACTTTGCAAGTCAACTACCAACTCGCAGCCGCGCCTGCCATCGCGCTCGCCAAAGTAAGCAGCCTCCGGCTTGATGTCGTCGAGAATCTTCTTGATGATGGAACCCACAGTTCCATTGCGAACCAAGGAATTGAACGGCTCAATGGGAAAACGAGCCACCAGCATCATGCGCATACATGCTCCTCCGGCCCCGTGGAATTGCCTTGCGACAGGCGGCGCCAATTCCGGACGCTACAGCAGGCGAGAGAACCGTGTCAAAACAAATCTCGGGCTGTCGCTCCGCACCCGGAGCGCGGCTTGCCGCTTGTTATGATCAATGGAGGCCGCTGCCCCAACGCTCGCGCAGCCGCAGGTATTTTTTGCCGTTCCTATGACTCCTTCCTCCCAGGCCGCTGTCTCCGCTGATCTCGCCGCAATCCACGGCGAAGACTCCCCGCACGCGCGCGGCCTTCACGTCCCGTCACCGGGCGCCACCGCGACCCTCATTCACGATCTGCGCGAACTTTTCAAAGTCAAAGTCGTCAGCCTCGTCGTAGTCACTGGTTGGGGCGGCTTCTATCTCGGCTCCATGCAGTGGGGCATCTCGACCATGCAACGCGGCCTGCTCGATGTCCTGGTTGGCATCGGCCTGGTATCCGCCGGCGCCGGCGCGCTGAACCAGTGCCTTGAGCGCACCACCGACGCGCGCATGAAGCGTACCGCCAACCGGCCGCTGGCCTCGGGCCGTTTCCCGCTCGCCGTCGGCATTTTCGCCGGCCTGGGCGCCATCGCGCTCGGCGCGGTGTGGCTCATGCTCTATACCAACCTGCTCACCGTTGCGCTCGCGCTGCTCACCGCCTTCACCTATGTCGCCATCTACACGCCGCTCAAGCGCGTTACCTCGCTCGCCACTTTCATCGGCGCATTTCCGGGTGCCATGGGTCCCCTGCTCGGCTGGACCGCCGCCCGCGACCGCATCGAGTGGCCCGGCGTAGCTCTGTTCGCCATCCTCTTCGTCTGGCAGTTCCCCCACTTCATGTCCATCGCCTGGCTTTATCGCGACGACTACGCACGCGCCGGCATTCGCATGTTGCCCGTTGTCCAGCCTGACGGATGGTCCACCGTCGTTGAAGCTATCTTCTACGCCGTACTCATGATTCCCGTCAGCCTGGCGCCCTGGCGTCTGGGCATGACCGGCGCGCTCTACGCGATTCCGGCCACCGCGCTCGGCCTCGTCTATCTCGCCTACACCATCCGCTTCGCGCGCATTCTCCGCGCCAAAACCGAAGACGAAAGCCGCATGCTCGCCCGCGACCTGCTCAAGGTGAGCGTGCTGTACCTGCCGCTGCTCTTCACCACGCTCATGCTCTGCGCCAAGGCGAAGGGATAGCTGCATGAACGCTTGGTTCTGCAAGAACAACAGACCGCATGGTTCTGCACAAACAACAAACGGAGCGAGAAAATACGCTGTCATCCTGAGCGGAGTTTGGCGCGTCTACGCGACAAACGAAGTCGAAGGACCTGCGGTTGCTTTTCGTGGCGGAGCCGCCGCGGGTCGCGTGTCGAATAACGGTGGGTGCGGAAAAGTCGAGGGTGCCCCCGGTCCCTCGCTTTTGGGGACCGGGGATGATGGCATCACAAACGTTGGCTACAACCATTTTGGAGTCGTTTTAGCCCCTGAATAAACAGAAATTCATCCGTGGAAGAACAAGGAAACATGACCACCACCGCACCCACCTCCGCTCCCCGTTCCGGCACAGCCCCGGCCATCGCCGCCATCCTATGCGTCAGCGCCGCGGCCTCGCTCTTTCTCTTTTGGCTTATCTATATTCATCCCGCCTCAGCCTCGAGCGCACAATTCGCCTTTCTCCCCGCGCTCAACGCCATCCTCAACGGCCTCGCCGCCATCGCGCTCTCGATCGGCTATACCTTCATCCGCGCGCGGCAAATCCCAAGACATCGCGCCGCCATGATCACCGCTTTTATCTTCTCCACGCTCTTTCTCGTCAGCTATATTGCCCACCACGCGCTGCATGGTGACGTGCGCTACCCGCTCCACGCCGCCTTCCGCACGTTTTACCTTTGCCTTCTCGCCAGCCACATCATTCTTGCCGTCGTCGCGCTGCCCCTGATCCTCATCACTTTTTTCTTCTCGCTCTCCGACCGCTTCCCGCAGCACCGCAAAATCGCCCGCTGGACCTTTCCCATCTGGCTCTACGTCTCCATCACCGGCGTCATCACCTATGTCATGCTGCGCCTCGCGCAAGGATCGTAGCGCATGCTCGCGGGAACTGAGTTGTAACTGGAAATGGGTTGCCCCATCCTTCCGGCGCCTTTTGCCGGAAGGGTGGGAACACTGTAAAGATCGAATCGAATGACCGAACGTCTCTCTAGCCCGTCCCGTGCAATCTCCGACGACGGCACCCGCCAGCTTCTCCAGTGGGGCGGCTCCATGGTCGCAACCGGCCTGCTGTGCGCAATTCTCCTCGTCACTATGCTCGGCGGCTACTCACGCCTGGGCGCAAGCACCAACGCCGGCTGGTTCGCGCTCATTGTGGCGCTCATGTGCCTGCCCTTTGGCGGATTGCTGCTGCTGCTCGGGTTTGCCAAGTGGCTGAGGAACTCAAGGGAGCGCGCGGACAATGCCGCGGGAAAGCACGAATAACCGCGCGCACCATCCTGAACTTCGAAGCATGGCCGCGAAATTCAGGATGGAAACCCTTCATCTCACCGATCGACTGAACGGCTAGAGCAACTCCACAATAGCCATACCCATCGCATCCGTGCCCCATCCTTTTCGCGCTTTTTGCGAAAAGGGTGGGAAAGCAAAAAGCCTGGGTACATCGATCCTGGAACCGGCTAGCTCGACGAGTCGTCCGCACCGGCAGAATCGTCCGCGGCCGCATCGTCTACGGGTGCATCGTCTACGGGTGCATCGTCTACAGGTGCATCGTCTACGGGTGCTTCGTCGGCGGCCGCATCTTCGGCCGGCGCTTCCTCCGCGGACGCGTCTGCCTCGGGGCCGACTGGGTCGCCGTACTGGCCCTCTTCTGCAGCGGCGTCGGCAGTCTGTTCTTCGCCCTGGGCGTCACCTGAGTACATCTGGGCGTCATCGGTAAAGCCTGCCGCGGCATAGCTGTCGGCCGTCTGCGCGTCCTGGTCGGCGGTTTGCTGGTCCGAGTTGGCCCAGCTCTCGTTCAGTTGCGCAGTCCAGGTCTCATCGGTGTTGTCCGGGCCGCCTTCGCCGGCCACGGTTTGGGAGTCCTGGTACGCCTGCGACGCATCGGTCGACGCAGCCGAGTAGTCGCCTGCGCTCACATCCGCGCTCTCTTGTGCCTCGTCCTGTTGCACCGTTGCCTGGTCTGACTGCACCTGCGAGCTATCCGTTGGGTCGGCCGTGCTCGTCGCATCCGGGTCCGTGGTTGGATCAGCAGTCGGGTCCGTTGTATCCGGGTCAAGGCTGCCGGTCACGGTGTCGTCGCCCGTCCCGGTGCCGTCGCCAACCGACCCACCCAGCGAGGGATCCGTCGCGTCCGACGCGACCCATCCATCTTCGCCTCCAGGGTTTCCGGAGCCGCCCGGCCCATCATCCGAGATAGAACTCGGGCTACCCTCATACCCGCCACCGAGGCCCGGCCCGTCATCTGGCGCCGAGACGGCCGAAGATCCTTCGGGGGAACTCGGGTCTGCGCCAGTTGGGTCTGTCGCCGTCGCCGTTCCGCTCGGATCGGTCGGATCTGTAGCCGTTGCGCTCGGGTCTGTCGGGTCGGTCGGATCGGTAGCCGTCGCAGTGCTGCTCGCATCCGGATCAGGGACCACTTCCTCCACCACCACCACTTCTTCCACGGCTCCAGTTGCATCCGGCGTGCTGCTGCCTCCCAACGGATCGAGAACCACGTCGATAATCTCTTCCGTCACCGACCCCGAATCCGAACTAGACGTACCGTCTCCCGGGCTCGTGCTTGCCGCGCTCGTCGCGGCGGGCTCCTCCGGCACAACCACCACCACTTCCTCGACCTCGTTCACCTGGCTGCTACTATCGTCCGGCATGATGTATCCTCTCTTTTCTGAATTCTGAGCGTCTCAGTTTGAAGCTATCGTAATTGCTCGCAAATGCATTATGGACGGTTGTCCCCGAGGAATGGTTTCTCTCAAACTGAGTTTCCCCCAATTCCCCGATCACTTCTTCCCGCCAGTATGTGCAGGCGGTACGGCTGCGTGTTTTCCGGCGCCTGCCTTCGCCGCAAAGGACTTTGCCGCTGCTCCGCCGGCCATTGCAAGCGGCGCAACTGGCTTTGCTGCTACGCCGCCCGCCGTCGCCGGCGGCGCAACTGATTTTGGCGCTATACTGCCCGCGGTCGCCGGCGGCGCAACCGGCTTTGTCGCTGCACCGGCTGGCGGCGTAGCTTGAACCGCCGATCCCGCAGCCGCACCCGCCGCAGGTGTCGCCGCCCTCGGGCGCAGGATAATCACGGTGTGGCATTGCGGACAACGCACATTCAACGTCGTCTTGCCCCGCAGCACCGCCAGTGGAACCCGCATCGCCGCATGGCACTTGTTGCAGATCACTCGGATCGAGTCAGTGGGCGCCGGCGCAACTGCCGGATTCGCCGCCGCAACCGGTTGGCTCGTCGCCGCCTGCGTCGCATTTGCTGGTACCGCAGAGGGCTTGGATGCACCGCCTGCCGTCTGCGTTGCGCCCACCGGCGCACCCATTCCCGCCGGCGCCGCACCGGCATTCAGAACCGTAGGCCGCGCCGCGACAGCCTTCACCGCCCTCACCGTGCCCACGCCCAATCCCGGCATCGCTTGCCCCGGCACGGGCGCCAGCTTCTGGCGCACGGGCTGGATGCTCTGGCTCCAGCGCATCAGCTCTGCCTCGTGCGCCGCCTGCCCCAGCAGCCGCAGCCGCCGCGTGGTATACATCGACGACGAAGTCGTCATCTCCGAGAAACGCGTCATCGAGTCGTCGCTAGCCGACTCCTGCTTCAGCCACTCCTCGATGTTCACCTGCTGCAGCAGCCGCGCCGAGCGAATCGACCACGCCAGCAGCACCCGCCGCACCAGGGCTTCGTCGCCCACGGCCATCAATCCCGCCCGGTCGGCGGTAATATCCGACTGGCGCGACCACGCCATCAGCGGCAGGTCGATCGCGCCCTGAATCAGCTTCGTGGGATTGATCGCATTGATCAAGCCATTCGAGAGCAGGCCGGTATGCACGCTCACATCGCCCGCGACAAATCGCAGCACCGTGTTCCACAGCGCGTGACCGGCGCGGCAGTGACCCATCTCGCGCGCCAGCACAAACAGCAGTTCATCGCCCGCGAAGTTGATCAGATGCGAGGTGCCCAGCACAATAAAAGAGCTGTTTTCCGTGCCGTAAGTGTAGGTGTTCCACATCTGGTCGCCCGAGATGTAGAGGTCCGGCATCTTCGGCAGGCCCAGGATGCGCGCGGCCAGCACCGCCTGGTTCCAGACATCGGCGAACTGCCGGGGCCCAAGTCGAATGGCATTGAAGGTCGACTCGATCCACGGCCGGCCCACTTTGTCTGACACGTTCCGCACCACCGCGTGCAGCGTAGTCAGGCTCTGCAGCTTCGCCATCGCCTGGCCGTCCTGCGCCCACAGAAACACCGACCGGTCGAGCTGGTACCCGGGCATCAAAGGCCGCAGCCACGCACACCCCGGGCACACAATCTCCGCGGCGCTCAGCCCCGCTCCGTTCCCGCCGCATACCTTGCACGGCGGCTTGCCGGTTCCTGCCAGCGGCGCTCCCACGACCATAGGCTGCGGTGGCGCTCCCACGAACATAGGCTGCGGTGGCGCTCCTATGAACATAGGCTGCAGCGGCGCGCCCATGGCCACAGGCTGCGCCAGTGTCATCTGCCCTTCGGCAACCAGCCCGCTTCCGCACATGGTGCAGAATCGTGAACCAGGTACTCCCGGCCCGTGTCCCTGTGGACATACCAGCGGTCCAACAACCGTTTCGGCCATGGACCCTCCTTTTTCTACATTCGCGTGGGGACTACGTTCGCGTGGGGGACTCGGATTTCAATTAAACGGGGGGGGAACAATCCTGCCGCAATCATAACAACCCCCCGCACAGAAACGATCAATAATAGTGGGCCATTTTTTCAGCTTTCAGAAAAGCGCGCGACCCTCCTGCCCGGAAAGCTCACTTGCCGACCTATGAACTCGCTGACTCAGCCCGCATTTCTCACACGCGCCGAAAACCTGTACCGCCGAGAATTTGTAGCGCCGGTCTCCCGACCGGAACTTGTAGCGCCGGTCTCCCGACCGGCTGTAGCGGGGGTCTCCCGACCCCCGCCGGGAAGCCCTAATCTCAAGCGGAATCTCATCCAGTCGAGGGACCGGGGGCACCCTCGTCTCGGCTTAGAGAACTTACCGGGAGCGAGGCCACCCGCCAAAAACTGGCGTAACTTCCGGATGGGCGGTGATTGGCTCAGAACCGATCTCTTGAGCCCGTCGCTCTAAAATGGGCTTATGTCTAACTCACCCAAGATTGCGTTCTGGAGAGCCGCATCTCTTGTTGGGGGAGCGGTGCTTTTGTTCGGGCTCGGATCGATGTACGCGGATTATGCGTTCAAGGGTGGCATTGACCTAATTGATGAACATTTCAGTGTTGTTCTGTGGGCATCGATAGTTGGGATGCTGCTGTGCGCGATTGGTCTAATTGGTTGGACAAAGCAGTTGCCGAGTAGCGGACGTGCCAAGGTTGGGATGCTCACTACGGTTATCTCCTTGGTGATTTGCGTGGCGGGAGCCAGTATTGGGGGCACCAATGTCCACGGCCCACTGTTCTTCCTTTGCTTGTTGATATTTCCGGTGTCACTCGTGGGGCTGGTCCTGTGGCTGAGTGCGGTGTTCTCAAAAAGCTGAACCCGATTGTGCCCTTCGACCTGAGTTGTCGCCAATCCGCAGGTTACCCCAAATTTGAATCAGTCCTGCGGCCCTACTCTCAAGAGGAATCTCATCCAGTCGAGGAAGAGGATTCTCATCCACTCGAGGGTGCCCCCGGTCCCTCGCCTTTGGGGACCGGGGAAGAGGAATCTCATCCAGTCGAGGAAGAGGATTCTCATCCACTCGAGGGTGCCCCGGTCCCTCGCCTTTGGGGACCGGGGAAGAGGAATCTCATCCAGTCGAGGAAGAGGATTCTCATCCACTCGAGGGTGCCCCGGTCCCTCGCCTTTGGGGACCGGGGAAGCGGAATTTCGTCCAGTCGAGGGTGCCGGGGAGGTCGAGGAGACAGCCCGGGGATCGCGCATCCACTCGGGCAACTCCCAACCTCTTTGTCGAGCCATCCAATCCGATTCGATCTCCACAGTTCCGCGCACGCCCGTTTGATAGGGTCGAAAGCCCAAAGGCGAGGGATCGGGGCCACCCGCAGATAGCATCGCCGGCCAAGAGCCTCTCCCGGTAGAATCAATGCTCCGATCCGTCGGCCCTGTTGGACCAGACAGGGAGCGCCGGAGAAAACGAGAATCAGTCCACGAAAGGAATTTCCGAATGACATCGCAACGGAGAACCATCTTGACCTTGGTGCGACGAGTCATGCTCTACTCTCTCATCGGATCAATGCTTTGCCTGACGGGTTGCCGTAAAGAAACTCGGAACACATTCCAGGCGGCCGTGGCCGAAAGCACTCCTAGCGGCGATGTGCTCATTGAGCAGAGCCAGCTTGACAAGTCCGGCTACGCCATTCTCGGAGACGCAATGCACCCCAAGTCGCAAGTCGCCTTCATTCTCTTTGCAGAATGTCACGACGACAGTTACCAGGGCCCCGACAAGGCGATTCCGGCGTGGGCCAGTGTCCTACGCATTACGTACACCCTGGACAACGGTCAACCGTCCGATGCCAATATCAAACCGGATGGGCAAGGGCGCTTGCAACCGGTTGTTCCAGTCAAGGACATCTTTGAGAAGTGGGCGCCCCAATGGTATAAGTTCTCGACCGCTGAAGGGATACCCTTCACGGACCACGACAAATCGGGTTTTGAAAGAGCAGTGGTGCTTGTCAGCGAGGCGCCCCATTAAGGTTCAACCGGCCGGGCTCACGCCAGGCTGTATCGGCATATTGATGTCAGCCAAGTCATCGAATTCGTGAGTAGAGGGGGAACCCGGGGACAGACGGGACGTTCCCCCAACTCCACTGTCTGGAAACCTGGCGGCTGGCCCGCCCCCGTATCTCAACCTCGTTCTCCCACCATCGAGGGAGCCTCCTCCTTCGCGCCGTCTCACCGCGCGCAGGGTCGGATGGGAGCTCCCTTGTTCCCCTTGTTTCCTCGTTCCCTATTCCATAATCCATGTTTTTTGTATCAGTCCCTCACCGGGTTTTCCGACCTCGATGGATGAAAAGAGCCTGTTGACGCCAAGCCAACCTGCCAACTTGCCAACGCCGCGAACGCGGCGCCAACCCGCCAATTTGTCAAATCGTTCGTTTTGTTGGACTCACGTTTCTGTTTCTTTCTAGGGCTTGGCTTCAGCCAAGCCGCAAACCAGCCACCCATTTTTCAAGAAACAAAGTACGCGGCGAAGCCGGCGGGTGGCCTCGGTCTCGACGCCTCAAAAACCACACCGAGGGTGCCCCCGGTCCCTCGCTTTTGGGGACCGGGGAAGCGGAGTTTCGTTCAGACGAGGAAGAGGATTCTCATCCACTCGAGGGTGCCCCCGGTCCCTCGCTCTTGGGGACCGGGGAGACTCCGGACCTCAATTGGCAGGAAGAAGCCCACGGTCTAGCATTTTTCCTACGCCGGAAAACGCTTTCCAGCATGCAGAACATGCGAAAACAGGCCCCAAAAAGCGCCTCCGGAGCCTGTTTTGACGTGTCGATGGGAACAGTTGGAGTTAAGGATTTCGGAGGGAGCAGGGGCCTTCAGGCCCCTGAAAACAGGTCAAAAGGAAACGGCCTTTAGGCCCGGGCCTCTATCGTCCGGCCAAATACAACTGTAGTACTAAGAAGCGAACATTCCCGGAGTGCGTCGCACCACTTAAGCGAACATTTGGCTGGGTCAGCGCACCCCCGAAGCGAACATCTGCGTTCATTCCATGGGACTTCCCCACCCGCAACCAACGCCCGAGCAAAAAACAAAAATGCGCCCGATGCCCCGGCCAAAAAATACGACGCCCAACCCAGACGTCCCCCGACTCCTGAGTTGGGCGCGCGGTTTCCCGAGTCTCCCACATCTGTCCCCGGGCAACCTCTTCGACTTTCTCTCGCCGCGCGGAGCAGGCACTTCCCTGACTCCGCAATCTCGTTCACCACTTCACTCTCTTCACTCTCTTCACTTCTTCACTCGCCACTCACATCCCGCTCTGCGCGTTCTCCTCCGGATGCACCACGCGATAGCTCGCCCCTCCGTTAGACCACACCAGCAGCAGAATGTCTTTGTTCTGCGGCACCGCGTGAACCTGGCTCACGAAGTTATCCGCGTCCGCGACCGGATGGCGATCCACTTCGAGAATCACGTCGCCGGCAGTGAGGCCCGCATTGTCGGCCGCGCTACCCGGGCGCACCTCCGCAATGGCCGCGCCATGCACCTGCTCCGGCACATGCAGTTGCTGGCGCACGTCAGGCGACAGATCCGCCACCGTCAGTCCCAGCCGGCCGCGCTGTTCGCCCGCACCGGCATTGCTGGCTTCTTCGCTCTTCTCTTTCTGGAACTCGCCCACCGTTAAGTGAATACTCTCGGGCTTGCCGTCGCGCAGAATACCCAGGTCGATCCCCGTTCCCGGCGCGGTTTCGCTCACCGCAACTTGCAACGCACTCCCGTCCAGGATTTTCTTCCCGTTCAATTCGCGCATCACGTCGCCGCTCTTCAGTCCGGCGCGGCCCGCGGGCGAGTCAGGCGTCACTTGGCTCACGATCGCGCCGCTGGCGTCAGGCAGGTTGAAGAACTGCGCGTTGTCGGGCGTCACGTCGTTCATGCTGATGCCCAGGTAGCCGTGGTGCACCGTGCCGGTCTTGATGATCTGGTCCACCGATGCCTGCGCGATCCCCGACGGAATCGCAAAACCCGCGCCTGCAAACGAGCCGCTGTTTGAAATGATGAAGGTATCGATGCCGATCAGTTCGCCGTGCGCATCCACCAGCGGTCCGCCGGAGTTGCCGGGATTGATGGCCGCATCAGTTTGAATGAAATCGCCCGGCTTGCGCGCATCGTCCGTGTACGGGTTAGGCCGGTTGAGCGCGCTGATGATGCCCCGCGTGACCGAGAATTGGAAGTAGCCGAAGGGGCTGCCGAAGGCCAGCACCGTCTGCCCGGGGTGCAGTTTCGCCGAGTCGCCCCACGGAATGCTGGGCAGGTTATGCGCGTCGATCTTGATGACCGCGATGTCGTTCAGCTTGTCCTCGCCCACTAGCTTCGCGGTAAACACCCGCCGGTCGTTCAATGTGACCCGCATTTCTGTCGCGCCGTCCACCACGTGGTCGTTGGTCACAATGTAGCCATCCGGAGAAATGATGACGCCGCTTCCCACACCATGCTCAATCTGGGGCTGCGGTTTCATCCCCTGCATGCCCGACCCGCCACCCTGCCCATTAGGACCGAAGAAGAATTGCTGGAATCCCGGCGGCAAGTCCTGCGGGTTGATGCCACCGAAGTCCTGGCCCTGTCCGCGACCTTGCCCGCGGCCCTGACCGTGGTGTTGTCCCTCGCCGTCACCATCGGCCGACTCATCGGACGAAACCCGAGAGGTGACCGACACATTGACCACAGCCGGCGTAACCCGTGCCGCAACGGCTTCCACCGCGTTGTCGAGCGCCACCAGCGAAGACACGCTCGAGTCGTCCAGCGGTCCCGCCGCGGCAGCCATTGCCTTGTTGTGGCCGATGAAAAACGCAAAGACAAACAGAAGCGTGGCCAGAATGCCTGCAGGCACTGCCAGCTTCTTCGCTTTTACTACTAATGAATTAGTTGTCATGGACATACCTTGTCTCCGTTGGGGTTGAAATTTCTGGTTAGAGTTGGAAAACCAGCCAGCCGCTCTCAGGCAATGGAGCGGGAGGCCGGCCAGAGTCTTCTGCATGCGCCGGTTTCGAGCCGGGCCCAGAGCCGTTGAGCCCGGAGCCGTCGGGCCCAAAGCCGATGGGATACACCGCAAAAATCAGCCGCGTCACGGTGACCCGCGTAATCGTCTGCTCGCCGGGCTGATCTGCGGCATCGGCAGATTGCGGCGGCGCAGCCGTATTGATGTCATAGTCAGCGATCTGGCCGCCGCGTCGCCGCGAGGTTCGTACTTCTTCCCACGCTGTCAGCACGACATACTGCGGCTCACCGGCGAAGCCGGAATTTGCATCTCGCCTGGCAGCACTGGCATTTGCATCCGGCATTTCTGCCCGCAGCAGCTCCTCACGCGGCGCGTCGCTTGTCGACGCGAGTTGACGCTCCAATGCAATCGCGGGCTCGGTCGATGGCGCCATGGCACGTCGCAATGAAACCGGAGTTTGCTGCGCAACACTGTGCCCCGCAGGCAAAACCGCCTTGGTATCCACCACGCGCAAACCGGAATCGCCGCGTGCGACCGTTGGCTGCACGAATGCGCGATCTCCATCGCCGAGCTGAGGTGGCGAACCGGCCCGCGCCACTTGAGTCTCGAGCCTTGCAGTCTGCGCGGCGGGAACAAACGCCACCATCTGCGGGCAGCGCGCCAGCTCCACCGACGCAACCAGCAAGCTGCAGCCTGCCACGCCGACCAGTACCCGCGCCGCCATGGGATGAAGCGCCTGTTTGCGCGCCAGAATGCTGTAGACGCGGCGCACCAGCTCGGCACGGCGCTCGAATGCACCGAGTGAGAGCGCGTGGGCGCGGCGTCGCTCCAATCGAAGCTCAAGCTGGCGCTCGGCCAGGCTGGTGAGGCAGGCCGCATAGGCGCGCGGCGCCTGGGTCCGGCGCACCACGCCTTCGTCGCAAGCCATCTCGCGCTCGCGGCACAGGCGGCTTTCGATCCAGGCCAGCGCAGGGTTCAACGGGAACAGAACCAGCGCCAGCTTCTGGAAAAGATTGGTCCAGTCGTCGCGGCGGCGCAAGTGTTCGGCCTCATGCAGAACTACTTGCTCAAGTTCGCCGGGCGTCAGGCGGGCGAAGAGCCATTCGGGAATCAGAATGCGCGGCGCCAGAAAGCCGATCACGCTGGGGCGGTCGAGCTTGCGCGTCGTGCATAATTCGATAGGGCGTCGCGTCGGAGAGGCAGCAGTAAGCAGAGCGTGCGGTTTTGCGTCAACTGCAACGGGCGAGGCTGAATTCCACAGCCGGCGCAGTTGCAGCGAGTGGACGGCGAGGCTGGCCGCGCGCACGAGCGATGCCACCAGCCACAGCGCAGCAATGGCGAAGGCCCAGCGATCGTCGATCCGAAACCACGGTGTGGCAGCCGACGCGCCCGGAAGAGCGTTCGGTGCGATTGCGCCTGCTGTGCCGCGCGCAAGCCAGGGCAGAAACCCAAGACCCACAACCACCGCGAAGGCCGCGACCCAGATGATAAAGCGCTGCGCCGCGCCAAGGTGAATTTTGATACGCGGCGTCAGGCCAAGGCAAACCCAGAGAACCAGTGCGATTGCCGCGCTCTGCCACAAGGCCGCAACCGCCACGGGCGCAGCGGTCTGTGCAATGGCCACCAGCCAACCGCCCGCGCCGGCCAGCACCGCGTGCACTCCACCCACCATGAGGGTCTGGAACATCTATGCCTCGCTCCCCTTTTCCGCACTCGCGCTCCGAATCGCGTCTTTCAAACGCTGCAACTCTTCGGCGCTGATCTCCTCATCGCCTAAAAGTGATAACACCAGTTGCTCGCGCGAGTTGCCGAAGAACCGGCCAAGCACGTTGCGTACCTCCGTGCGGCTAGCCTCGTCCTCGGCAACGCTGGGCGAGTACACGAAGGCGCGGCCTTCCTGGCGATGCTCCACATAGCCCTTCTGTTCGAGGATCCGGATGGTGGTAAGCACCGAGTTATAGGCCAGCGGCTCGTCCTCGGGGAGTGCAGCCACCAGGTCGGTCACCGCCGACTCGCCCCTCCGCCACAGGATCTTCATCAGCCTGAGCTCGGCTGCGGTAAGCGTGTTGGATTTTCTTGGCGGCATCGCTAACCTGTTGATTCTGCCTTCTTATTTCCTGAATCCCCTGGGTCTTACGTTCCTATAGACGAACAACTAAAGGATTAGTTTCGAGTTTTCCAGATATTTTTTCGGTCGTCAAGCCGCGCAGCCCCCAAGGAAGCTTTCCCTGCACGCACCTGTGCTACGATCCGTGGAAGCGTTCACGAACTCGATTCTTTGCGCCGAATCGTGGCTGGAAAAATGTCTTCCGTCACGGCTTACGGCGGACGCCTTTCTTGAGAACAGCAGCACGGATCGCACTTGAGGTTCCGGGCTCACAAGGGGTGGGTATGGACAACCAGTTACGGCCTTTAAATCTCGGCGAGATTCTTGACCGCACTGCGCAGCTCTACCGGCGTAACTTCTGGCTGTTTGTGGGCACAGCAGCCCTGCCCTTGCTGATCGTATTCGCTCTTGCCATTCCCGCCGGAGCCGTCTTCATCATTCCCGGCGTTTCGAGCAGCAGAGCCGGCGGCCTGTCTCCTGCTGAGATCGGGATCATCGCCCTGATCGTGATCATCGCGCTGCCTGTTTACCTTGCCGTGTACGTGTATTCCTACGCAGGCATCACGCAGGCCACGGTGAGCGTGCACCTCGGCGAGAAGCCTACCATTCGCGCCACACTCAAAAGCGTGCACACCCGGTTCTGGACCTATCTGTGGTACTTACTGCTGCAGGGAATTCTGGCCGTCCTCGTCCCCATGGTCGCTGCCATGTCCATCATCGGACCGCTCATCTATCTCATTTCCCGCCCCGACGTCGACCTTGGTTCGCGTTTTGCTCTTGGCTTTCTGATGGTTCTGGTGGGGGTTGTGGCGTTTGGCGCTATCGTCTGGCTGACATTAAGCTTCGCGCTGGGCATGGCCGCGTGCATCGTGGAGAAAAAGACCGCCTGGGAGTCGATCGTCCGCTCGTGGCATCTGAGCCAGGGAGCGCGCGGCCGCATCTTTGTCACCAATCTGCTGGTTGCGGCGCTGGCTTTTGCTATCGGAATGGCCTTGGCTGTTCCCCTGCTGATCCTGGTTGCCGTGCTGCCCGCGGCGGGAATCACCATCGCGAATTCATCGACGACATTGGTGGTGACAGAGATCGTGAGAGTGGGTCTGGATTTCATTTCGAAGGTGCTGCTGGCGCCGATCTACATGATCGCTGCGGTCCTGTTCTACTACGACCAGCGCATCCGCAAGGAAGGCTTCGACATTGAGTGGATGATGCAGCGGGCAGGGCTCACGCCTCCCCAACCTGAAAGCGGATCTGCAGGAATTCTCGGGCTCGGGCAGCCGCCATCCGCGGGATCGCCGGGCGATGGTACGGGAGCTTTCGGACTGGTTACGCCGCCTGATAACGTGGAAAGACGATGAGTTCGATGCGGTCCGGGTCGCATAAGTTGATCGCTGGAGAGCTGGCGCGGCTGGCCCGCATTTCTCACATGCGGCCCGAACCTGTAGCGCCGGTCTCCAGACCGGCTGTCGCGGGGGTCTCCAGACCCCCGCAGGGCATGCAGCGGGTAAGAATGAGCCATTTTCCCTGCCGTCGAAACATACGTCAGAAATGCGGGCTGGCCCCCGTTGCCTCGCTTTCGCTTGTCGCCGCCTTTCTCGCGTTTGCGGCAACCTCGCCGCATGCGCGCGCCCAGCAGCTCCCTTCCAACCCGGGCTGGCGCGATGTGAATCTTGACGAGTACCGCCAGCACCTCGATGCGTTGGACGGCGTGGTCGCCGATTGCCAGGCGCAGCTCAAGCTCAACAAGCCGGCGCCTGCCAACAACAACGCCTGCGATCCCGACCGCGTGGGCCCCAACGACCGTGTGCAAGGTCCGGGAACCGAAGCGCGCGAGGTTCGCTACGACTGGCTGCGAACTGTACTGAACCACGCGGGGAATAAAGGCAGCGCTGGGCAGCCCGTTGTCGTGGGTGCGCCTTCGACCGCTAAGAGCCAGCCCAAGGACGCGAGCGCTTTGCTCAATGATGCGCGCCAGCGCCTGCAGATGGATGAACGCCAGGCTGAAAGTCCGCTCGCGGTCAATCCCACCTACCCCAATCCTGCATACATTGCCGAGCGAAAGTCGCTCGACGCGATTCTGGCCCAGCGGGAGTTCCAGGGCGTGACCAAGGTCTCGCTCAAGGACCGCGTCCTGGAGTGGTTCTACAACCTGCTCGACAGAATCCTGATGAGGCTCGCGGGAATGGGGGCGCGCGCGCCGTGGGCTGCCCGGTTGCTCGAGGGCCTGCTGCTGGGCGGAATCTGCATCGCGCTGATCTGGTTTTTCATCCGCATCGAGCGCGGCGCGCGGGTGCGCCTCGTTCCCGACGTCGAGCCCGCGCCGGGATCGCCTTCAGCGCGCGAATGGCAGTTGTGGATGAAGGATGCGCAGGCCGCAGCGGCAAACGGTTTGTGGCGCGATGCCATTCATTCTGTCTATTGGGCGTCGATTGCCCGTTTGGAATCGGGGCGCTTGTGGCCGGCCGACCGCGCGCGCACGCCGCGGGAATATCTCCACCTATTGCGTGGCAATGATCCGCGCAAACCCACGTTGACGGCGCTCACTCGTAGCTTTGAGCACACATGGTACGGCGGGCGCGATGCCGCGGCCGTCGACTTCATCGCCGCATTGGCGCTGGCTGCGGAGTTGGGAGTGCGAGCGGAATGAAACTCTTCGCCTCACTCGACGCCAGGGACCGCAAGCTGCTCATCGGCTGCATTTGCGCGGTGGTCGTACTGGCAGTAGTCACGGCTTTTTTTGCGCGCAGCGAAGACCGCGACGACAATCCTGTGCCCAGCACTTATCGAACGGGCAAGCATGGAGCCCGCGCCGCGTACGAATTGCTCAAGGCCAACGGTTACGACGTCGAACGGTGGGAGCAGCCGCTCAGCGATCTGCCGCCGCGGACCGACGAGCAAACCGTAGTGATCTTCGCCGAGCCCGATCCCACCTCACCCGAGGATTTCAACGCCGTGAAGGAGATCGTTGCGCGCGGCGGCCGTGTGCTCTTGACGGGCTGGTGGGGCGGCCAACTGGCGCCGGGCGGAAACGCATTGCCGCCGGTCCAGTTCGATGCCGCGTGCAAGCTCGCGCCACAGGGACTCGACCCGTTGGCCGGATCGGGCGAAGTGTGGATGGTTCCCGAGGCCGCATGGGGATCTGACCAGCCGCTCGACCGCGTCGAGTACAACTGCGCTGGATCGCCGGCCGTGGTCGAGTACACGAGCGGCAAGGGCGAGGTCATCTGGTGGGCCAGTTCCACGCCGCTTGAAAACGGTTCGATTCAGCGCAGCCAGAACCTGAATCTGTTTTTGAATTCCCTGGGCGCGCCCCAGAACCGTCATTTTTATTGGGATGAATCGTTGCACGGTGAAGTCTACTCTGACTGGTTCTATGCCAGCGGCGCGGCGCTGAATCTGCTCAAGGCGGGCCTCTTCGGAATTGTGTTGCTGGTGATCTTCAGCTTCAGCCGGCGGCGCGGGCCCGTCCGCGACCTGCCGGCGCCGGTGCGCGCCACGCCGGTGGAGTTTCTTGAGGCGCTGGGTTCGCTCTACGCGGAGGCGGGCGCTTCGGCAACATCGGTGGACCTTGCGTTTGAGCGTTTCCGGCGTCGCATGGGCGACTTGTGCGGACTGCAGGGAGCAAAGATGAGCGCGACGGAACTGGGCCTTGCGCTGCGCAGGCGTTTTCCTCGAGGACCCGAAGCGCTTGAGAAGGATTTGGCGGAGTGCGAGGAAGCGATCGGGAACGACGCCTTGCAGCCCAGGAAAGCGCTGGCGCTGGTGCAGGCTCTCAGCCGCCACGGCGAAGCATTGGATCGAGCCGCAAGAGTGAGAATCTACGATTGAAAATGAATTTGGGACACCGTGGTGGATTGGTCTGAGTTTGTTTTGAAAGGGCACGAGTTTACTCGTGCCGCAAAAAGCCGCAATTCAACGCGGGCTTTAGCCCCTGAGGGGCGGTTTCTCGGACTGCCCCACTGCACGGAATGAATATCAGGACCATTAACAAGCAAGGAGACCGGAATGAGCGAAGAGAATACGTCGCAACAGGACGCGCAGGCGCCAGGCACAACGCTCAAGGCGACGCAGGAGCTGCTGACCCGCGCGCGCGCGGAGCTGGGACGCGTAATAGCAGGCCAAAACGAGGTGATCGGCGAAGTTCTCGTCGCCGTGCTCACACAAGGACATGCACTGCTCGAAGGCGTGCCGGGAATTGCCAAGACCCTGATCGTGAAGTCGGTGGGCCGGCTGCTTGGACTCGCCTTCCAGCGCGTGCAGGGAACGCCCGACCTGATGCCCGCCGACATCCTCGGCACCACCATCTTCAAACCTGGCGCGGATGCCTTCACATTTCACGCCGGCCCAGTCTTTACTGACCTATTGCTTGTCGACGAGATCAACCGCATGCCGCCGCGCACCCAGGCGGCGCTGCTCGAATGCATGGAAGAGCGCCAGGTGACGAGCGACGGCGTCGCGCGGCAGTTGCCCCAATGGTTCACAGTCTTTGCCACCCAGAACCCCATCGATTTTGAAGGCACCTATCCGCTTCCCGAAGCACAACTCGACCGTTTTCTGCTCAAGATCAAGGTGCGCTATCCCAGCGTGGACGAAGAACGCCAGATGCTGGAGCGGCATCACGGCACGAGCGTAAACCTGCTCGACGACGCGAAAATCCAGCCGCTCTCTGCCGAGCTCCTCGAGGCCGCGCGCAACGAGATTCGCGCCATCCGCGTGGAAGCGGACCTCTACGGCTACATCCTCGATCTGGTGCGCCGCACCCGCGAGTGGCCCATGCTGGCTCTGGGCGCAAGCCCGCGCGCCGCCATCTGCCTGTTGCGCGTGGCCCAGGCCTTCGCCGCCTTCGAAGACCGCGACTACGTGATTCCCGACGACGTAAAACGCGCCGTCCTGCCCGTGCTGCGCCATCGCATCCTCCTCAAGCCCGAGGCGGAGCTGGAGGGTTTCGATGCCGATCGCGTACTGAACGATGTGGTTGCGGCGGTTGCAGTACCGCGGGGATAAAGGTGATATAATGGTGGTATGAAGGAGAAGACTTCAATCACACTTTCATCGGATGTTCTCGCCCAGGTGGATCGCAATGCTGGTTCCAAAGCCTCGCGGTCGGCTTTTATCGAGAGCGTGCTTCGCGAGTACTTCAAGGCCAAGGTGCGGGAAGCAATCAACGCGCGAGACCTGGAACTCATCAACGCAAACATCGATTACCTGAATCGCGAGTCTCAGGATCTCGACGCATATCAAGCTCCAATCGAATGGGACAATGACGCGAGATGAAAAGAGGCGAGCTTTATCGCGTATTCAAGCCCGGTGGAGATGCAAAACTGTACCGGACCTTCGTCGTCGTGAGCAGGCAAACACTCATTGACTCAAAATTCCCATCGCTGGTTTGCGCGGCGGTGATGACCGAGGGGCAGGGACTCGCGACACAAGTGGCAATTGGGATCGATGAAGGTATGAAACGCGAAAGCTGGATCCACTGCGACGACCTGAGAAGCATTCAGAAAAACATCCTGACCCAGTGGGTCGGAAACCTCTCGCCAGCGAAAATGCGCAAGCTGGATTATGCGCTAACGGTGGCGCTGGAACTTCCTCTTTGAAGCGCCGTTCGGGCTCTCTTTGATTCGAAATGATCTCCGCTTCGCTCCATCCCGAAACAGTGCGTGCCGCTTGCCGGCCGCGAGGCCGCCTTGCGTTCGGCCTCACGCCGCGCACCATCTGGCTGCTGATTGCGGGCCTGGCGCTGGCCTTGCCGGGATTTTTCTCCCCGCGTCTCGCCTACGGCATGCTGGTGTGGGACGCGCTGGTGCTTCTCGCCGTCCTGTTGGATTTCTCGCGGCTGCCTTCTCCGCAAGCGATCACCCTCGAGCGCTCGTGGAGCAACGCGCCCTCCCTCTCCAGCGTCACCGAAATCGAGATCGCCGTCGAGCAGAACGGCGGAACGATTTTGGATTGCCGCATCGTCGACAACCTTCCCGAAGCGCTGGTCGGCGTGCCGGCCACGCGGAGTCTGCGTGCCTGGCCGCGCGTGCGGGCCGCTCTGCGCTACACTATCGATCCGCTCCAACGCGGCGATGTCACAACCGGCGCCGTGTATCTTCGCTACCGGTCGTTGCTCAGCCTCATCGACAAATGGGCCATGGCGCCGCTGGAGCAGACCGTGCGCGTGTATCCCGCGCTTCGACAAGGCGAAGATCAGGAGATTTTTCTCGCGCGCGGCCGTCAAATCGATCTGCAACTGCGCCGGTGCCAGGAGCGCGGGCTGGGCCGCGACTTCGAGAGCCTCCGCGAGTACCACGAAGGGGATGACCTGCGCGACATTTGCTGGACGGCCACGGCGCGGCGCGGGCAATTGATCACGCGGCGCTATCAGACCGAGCGCAGCCAGGCGGTGTGGATCGTTCTCGACGCGGGACGGCTGCTGCAGGCTCGCATCTTGCGCGACACGGACGATCAGGAGCGGCGTGGCTATTCAAAGCTTGACTACGCGTGCTCCACCGCGGTCGCTCTGGCGCAACTCGCGCTCTACTCCGGCGATCGCGTGGGCCTGCTCGTCTACGGCCAGCACGTGCAGCAGCGCGTGTTGCCCGGCCGCGGCCCCGCGCACTTACGCCTCATCGTCGAAGCTCTGGCCCAGGCGCGCGCCGAAACCAGCGAAGCCGATCATCTGCGCGCTACGGCCACGTTGAACCGCTGGCAGCCGCGGCGGGCGCTGATTTTGTGGATCACCGACCTCGCGGAAACCGCCATGCGTCCTGAGGTAATCGACGGCGCCATGCAACTGTTGCGGCGTCACGTGCTGCTTTTTGTGGCCATGGCGCAGCCTGACGTGGAGGCTATTGCCAAGGGCCGTCCGAAAAATATCGAACAGATGTTTCGCGCTTCCGCTGCGCAGGAACTCGTGATGCGCCGCGAGCTACTGCTGGCGCGGCTGCGCGATCAGGGCGCGCTCACCCTCGATCTCGATCCCGATCAACTCACCTCGGCGGTGCTCAACCAGTATTTAAGGGTGAAAGAGCGGGCGATGGTCTAAGGGCACGCGCTTCTCGCGCCTTTTCGCCTGCCGCCGCCACCGGCCGGAACAGCCACACCAGCAGCAAAGCGAACAACGTTCCGCCCACCGTGAACTTGAGCCAGGGGTGCGCCGCGGAGGGCGAGAAAAAGCCTTCCAGCGAGCCAGCGATGATGAGCAGCGGAATCGTGCCCGCGACCAAGCGTGTGGCCTCAACGCCGGCCAGCGAGATGGAGTCGCGCCAGCTATAGAGGCCGGGAAAAACCACGCCGCGCCCCAGGCGCAGGCCCGCTGCCCCGGCAAGAATGATCGAGGGCAATTCCAGCGAGCCGTGCGGAGCTACAAAGCTCCACAGGTCCAGCGCCATGCCGTGCTGCGCACACGCCACGCCCACCACGCCCAGCATCATCCCGTTGTTGAACATGGACCAGATAGCGCCCAGGCCGAAGACGATGCCGCCGGCGAAGGAGATGAAGCATACCGTGATGTTGTTTGTCATGATGGCGCTGCTGGCTGCCGGCTCCACCCCCACAATCGACTCGGTCCACATCTTGTGGTGCTCGATGGTGTCCACCATCTGCGGACCCAGCATGTGGCGCATGAACTGCGGACGCGCCAGCGTGAGCACCGTGCCCAGCGCTCCACCGGCAAGCATGATCACAAGCGACAGCAGTACGTAGCGGAACTGGCGCTGCACCAGGGCCGGATAGCCGTCGCGCAGAAAATCGAAGATTCTACGGAAACCTTTGCGCCGGCTCGAATAGATGATATTGTGGGCGCGAGCCAATAACTGGTTGACGAGTTCGGCGTAAGCGCGCGCGGTGGGGTCCTGGCGCAGGGTCGACAAATCGCTGGCCGCCTGGCGGTAGAGAAGCGCGGTTTCGCGCAGTTCCGCCCGCGAAAGCCGGCGCACGCCGCCTTGAGCTGCCTGGTTCAGGAGCCAGGTGAGGCGGTCCCAGTAGGGGCGGCGCTTTGCCAGCCACTGATTGGAGAGAATGATGGCCATGGAGCCGATTGCAGACCAGCTTAACATCGAAACCCCGGAGCTTGTGCCGATCGAGTTCCCGCTCGCCGGCATCGGCAGCCGCTTCATCGCCATCCTGGTCGACTCGCTCATCCTGGGCGCGGCGGTCATTCTTCTCATATTTCTCGCCGCCTTCACCATTCCGGCTCTAGGCTACTTTGGTTCGAAGTCCGCAAGTTGGGGCGTCGGCGTTTTCCTTTTTATCCTTTTTCTGTTGTTCTGGGGCTACTTCGCGCTCTTTGAGGCGTTCAACAGCGGCCGCACGCCGGGTAAGCGTGTGGCAAAAATTCGCGTGATCCACCAGTCGGGCCGCGGCGTCAATTTTGCTGAAGCGCTGGCGCGCAACCTGGTGCGAATCATCGACTACATGCCCGGCTTTTATGGCGTGGGCATTGCGGCCATGTTTATGAGCCGGCAATCCCAGCGCCTCGGCGACATGGTGGCGGGAACACTGGTAGTGCGGGAACGCGAGGTGGAAGCGCCCATGTGGGGCGAAAGCACCTCGCGCACCTTGACGGCCGCGGCACTCGCCCCAAATTCGCCCATTCCTCCGCCCCACCTGCGCGTAGCGCTGCCCGCACCTGCTCTGGCCAAACTTTCCCCCGCGGACCTCGAATTGCTTGAAAGTTTTTTTTCGCGGCGTCTCGACATGGATCTCGCGACGCGCAGCGCGCTGGCCGGGCGCATTGCGTCGGCCCTATGCGCAAAATCCGGACTCACTGTCCCTGCTGAGATCAGCGTCGAAACCTTCCTTGAAGCCGTCGCCCACCAGTTCAGGGAATTGGGCCGGATGAGCTGAAACTTTGCGCAAGATTCAACCGCCCGCAATCCGCACGCGTATATTAAGATTCTTCCAGTGCACGCGCAGCAGTTTTTTTGAGGAACAACCAGACCTCGACCGGTTTGGGACAGGAGAACAGGAACATGGCCAAGAGCGTCAATAAAGTTTTTCTTCTGGGAAATGTGGGGAAGGACCCTGAGATTCGCACCACGGGCGGAGGCACCATGGTGGCAAGCTTCGGCCTCGCCACCAGCTTCAACCAGAAGGACCCGCAGGGCAACTGGCAGGAACGCACCGAGTGGCACAACATCGTGGCCTACGGCAAGCTGGCAGAGATTATTCGCGATTACGTGAAGAAGGGTTCGAAGCTTTTCGTCGAGGGCAGGATCCAAACCCGCAACTGGGAAGACAAGGTACATGCGGGGGTCAAGCACTACATGACTGAGATCATCGTCAGCGAACTGTCGCTGCTATCGGGTCGCGAAGAGGTCGGCGGCTCCAGCCGTTCTTCGAGTGCGCCTTCCAACATGGACCAGCGACCACCCGCTGCGACCGATGAATACTCGCAGGCAGCCGAAATCTCCGACGACGATATCCCGTTTTAACAGCAGGGACCAAGGGAACAAGGGACCGAGAAAGCCGTCGGCCTCCTGGTTGTTCAACCCAGCGCTGAAAATGGGTGCCCCATCCTAAGCGCGTTCGTTGCGCATAGGGTGGGATAGCACGAATCCGACCCGCGTTCCCGTCGGCGCTTGCACCACGGAGAACACCCATGAAGAAAATCTTTGTCGTTGTACTTCTCGCCTCATGCCTTGCCCTGCCTGCGCAGGAGACGCGCCGCGAGGTCAGCCACGCCACGGGAAATCCCGCAGTTGATTCCAAACCCAACAGTCCCGACGTGCCCGATGTCTTTGCTGTCAGCGGCCATCTCCAGCGCATTGTCGTACTGCGCTTCAAGTTCGGCACGGACCTGCTGGCCGGCCTGGAAAAAATGATCGCCCAAGAGAAGATCAAGAACGCCGTGATTCTTTCCGGATTCGGCTCCGTGCGCGGCTACCAGATTCATCAGGTCTCGAACCGCGACATGCCGTCGAAGAATATGTTCACCAAGAATCCCACCGCGCCCGCCGACATCATCGGCATGAGCGGCATGGTCATGAACGGCCGCGTGCATCCGCACATTGTGCTCGCCAACGCCGATAAGTCCTTCGGCGGCCATCTCGAGCCGGACACCACGGTCTTCACCTTCGCTGTCGTGACCCTCGGCGTGCTCGACGACTCCATCGACATGAGCCGCTTCGACGACTCGAGCTATCGATAAGACTGGGAATAGCGAGTACGGAGTAAGTCTTTCTACTCCCTATTGGCTACTCCCTACTCCCTGCTTCTCCCAGCGGATCATTTTCCCTGTCCGTCACCTCCGCCAGCGCCGCCAACTTCTCCGCCAACTCATCCGTCCAGCAGCCTTCCGGCGCGCGCCAGCTCCAATTACCTTGCGCAACCGCAGGCGTGTTCATGCGCGCCTCGGAGCCCAGTTCCAGCAGGTCCTGCACCGGCGCAATGGCGAGCTCCGCCACGCTGCCCTGCACCGCGCGGATCAACGGCCACGCAGGACGGTTGTTCACCGGCCCAACCAGCGCTTCCACGGCCGCGCGCTCTTTTTCATTTGCGGCATTCCACCAGCCTTGCGTAGTGTCATTGTCGTGCGTGCCCGTGTACGCTACGGTCGCAGGCACAAATTGCTGCGGCAGGTGCATGTGCGCGCCCTTGTCGCTGAATCCAAACTGCAACACCTTCATCCCCGGCATACCCAGCGCCAGACGTAGCGCCTCCACTTCCGGTGTAATCATGCCCAGGTCTTCGGCAACCAGCGGCAGCGGTCCCAGCGCCGCCTCCAGCGCGCGGAATAGCTTCAGCCCCGGCGCCTTGACCCACTCCCCTTTCACCGCGGTCTGTTCCTCCGCGGGGATTGCCCAGTACGCCTCGAATCCGCGGAAGTGGTCGAGGCGCACGATGTCGTAAATCTCCACGGCGCGCCGGATGCGTCCGATCCACCAGTTGAAACCGCGTTGGGCGAGCACGTCCCAGCGATAAAGCGGGTTGCCCCAGCGCTGGCCCGTGACCGAGAAGTAATCGGGCGGCACGCCGGCAACGCGGATCGGCTTCAGGTCCTGGTCGAGCTCGAAAATCTCGGGGTGCACCCAAACGTCCGCCGAGTCCATGTTGACGAAGATCGCCACGTCGCCCATGATCCGTATTCCGTTTCCCTCGGCAGCCGCCTTCAAAAGACTCCACTGCCTCAAAAATGCAAATTGCAGCACCTTCTCGATCGTGCGCTCGCGCCCGTGTTCGGCGGCGGCCGTGGCAAGCGCCTGCGGGTCGCGGCGTCGCAATGGCTCGGGCCACTCCGTCCACGCTCCGGTGTTGTAGGCGCGGCGCAATACGGCGTAGAGCGCGTAATCGTCGAGCCACGAAACCTGATCGCGGGAAAACGCTTCAAAATCCGCCCACTGTTCTACCAACGTGGGCTCGTCCAGAGCGCGATCGAGAAAATTTCCCGCCGCCTCATAGAGCAGCGGAAATTTCCGCGCTTCCACTTCCTCAAAATTCACCGCACCCGTGCCGCCGGGCAACCCGGCGATACGGTCGGCCCCGATCCAGCCCCAGTCGCGAAGCACCTCCAGGCTGATCAATGCAGGATTGCCCGCGAAAGCCGAAGAGCCCGCATAAGGCGAGTTGCCGTATCCCGTGGGGCACAGAGGCAGAACCTGCCAGATATGCTGTTTGGCGCGGGTCAGAAATGCCACAAACTCATGCGCTGCCGGACCCAGGTCGCCGATGCCTCCATGAGAAGGCAGCGAACTGATGTGCAGCAGGACTCCCGATGAACGCTGAAACTCCATAACGTCATTATTACGGATGGACGGGGACCCTGCAGAATGCAGGCCGATCTGAGACACTGGAAGGCGCGCCACCGCGCAGCCTGCCGAGCGATTTTTGAGTTGAGGGAGTTCTCCGTTGAAGATCCACCGTCGTTGTTCCCGCCTTTGCCTTCTTGCTTTGGTTTCGATTCTGGCCATTCTGTCGCCCTCGCTCGCCGCAGCCGCTTCAGCTCCGCAACCCGTCACGCTTGCCGGCAGTTGGCGATTGCAGGATGTGGCGAAAGTGCCGCAAGCGGGCGCTGAAATCGCAAGCGCGGCATTCGACGACCATAGCTGGTACGCGGCCACGGTTCCGGGCACGGTGCTCACCTCGCTGGTCAACGACCATGTCTATCCCGAGCCGTTGTATGGCGAGAACGAGCGCCCTGAGATCATTCCTGAAAGCCTGGTGCACACGTCGTACTGGTACCGTACCGCAATCCGCGTGCCGCGGGCCTACGTGAACCATCATGTCTGGCTCAACTTCGACGGCATCAATTATTCGGCAGACGTGTGGGTGAACGGCGTCAAAGTGGGCGCCACCCGCGGCGCATTCATCCGCGGCATCTTCGACATCACCGCGCAGGTCAAGCCGGGCCAGGCGGCCGTGGTCGCCGTGCTGGTGGCGCCGCAGCCGCATCCGGGCGACCCGCACGAGCACACGCTGCGCAACGGCGTCGGCAAGAACGGCGGCATCACCGCTATCGACGGACCCACATTCCTCTCCACCATCGGCTGGGACTGGCTCAACGCCGTGCGCGATCGCGACACCGGCATCTGGCAAAAGGTATTTCTCTCGGCCACAGGGCCTGTGCTGCTCAAGGATCCGCTGGTCACCACCGATTTGCCGTTGCCGCGCACCGACACCTCTGACGTTGCCGTGCAGGCGACTGTGGAGAACGTGAGCGACCAGCCGGTGACGGGTCTGATCGAGGGAACCATCGAGAACATCGTCTTCGAGCGCCAGGTCGAGCTTGCTCCGCACAGCACGCAGCAAGTCACATTCGATTCCAAATCCACGCCCGCCCTGCACATCGATCATCCGCGCCTCTGGTGGCCCAACGGCTACGGCGCGCAGGAGATGTATCAGCTGCATCTTGCTTTCACGATTCAACGCTCCGTCAGCGACGCCGCGGACGTGGACTTCGGCGTCCGCAAGATCACCTATTCGGTGCCGGGGACCGACACGCTCACCATCTCCGTCAACGGCGTGCCCATCTTCATCCGCGGCGGCGATTGGGGACTCGACGAAGCCATGAAGCGCATTCCCCGCGAGCGGCTCGACGCCCAGATTCACATGCACCAGCTGGCGCACCTCAACATGATCCGCAACTGGGTGGGTCAGAGCACCGGCGAGGACTTCTACGAGCTGTGCGACAAGTACGGCATCCTGGTTTGGGACGAATTTTTCCAGCCCAACCCGGCAGACGGGCCCGACCCTACCGATCTCGATACTTATGTTGCGAATGTGCGCGACAAGGTGCTGCGCTTCCGCAACCATCCCTCGATCGCGCTGTGGTGCGCGCGCAATGAGGGCTATCCGCCGCCGGAAATCGACGCCGCCCTGCGCAAGGTGCTCGCCGAGCTCGAGCCCACGCGCCGCTATCAGCCCAGTTCCACAGACGGCGCCGGGGTGCGCTCGCATGGTCCGTATTACTGGCGCGCCCCGCGCGAGTTTTACACCGTCACCGACGACTATTTCAAAACCGAAACCGGCAGCATGAGCGTGCCCACGCTCGAATCCATTCACGGCATGATGCCCAAAAAAGACTGGGAGACGATCAACGACGACTGGGCCGCGCACGATTTTGCCAAGGGCGCGCAACACGGCGATCTTTACCCGGCCATTCTCGCCGGGCGCTACGGCAAGATCGCCAATCTCGCCGACTTTGTGCGCAAGGCGCAACTGGCCAACTACGAGGCCTTCCGTGCCATGTATGAGGGACGCAACGCGCAGCTCTTCCATCCCACCACGGCCATCATCACGTGGATGAGCGATCCCGCGCAGCCCAGTTTCGTCTGGCAGCTTTATCACTACGATCTCGAACCCAACTCTTCCCTGTTCGCCGTCATGCACGCGTCGGAGATGGTGCACATCCAGCTCAACGAGGCCAACGGGCAGGTGCAGGTCATCAACAACCAGCCGGAGCCTGTCGCCGATGCCGTGGCGCGCGTCGACGTCTACAACCTTGGCGGTTCGCTCGTCTACGAGCACGAGACCAAGCTGACGGCCGCGCCCGACGCGGCAACCAATCTAGGAACCGTGGATTTCCCGGCGCATCCTTCAACAGTGCATTTTCTCAAGCTCGCTTTGCACAACGCCGCCGGACAACTTCTGTCGAGCAACTTCTATTGGCTTGGGGCACCAGACCATCCCGGCGACCTGACGGCGCTCAACGACCTGCCCATGGTGACGCTGACGGCAAAAGCGGAGGATCTCGAGGGAAAAATCGCTGGCCAGCGACTGCTCACGGTCACGCTGCACAATCCCACGCATAGCATCGCCCTCATGGTGCACGTGCAACTGCGCCGGAAATCCGGCGAGCGCGTTTTGCCCGTCTTCTACACCGACAATTACGTTACGCTGGTTCCCGATCAAACCGAGACCATCGGCATCGAGGCCGCGCAAAGCGATTTCAAAGGAGAAGATCCGCTCATCGTTCTCGACGGATGGAACGTGACGGTAGCGCCGGCCTCATTCGGCCCTGTGTCCGTCGCGCCCAATCTCGACGCGCAACCAGACCACTCGCCCACGACAGGATTGCCCTTCGCCACCGAAGGATTGCGCTAGGGCAGCGAGTCAGAAGTTTGCATCACAATGAGATCGTCATCCCGGGCGAAACAATCGGCTGTCATCCTGAGCGAAGTGGGCCGCGCTTCACGCGGCCCACGAGTCGAAGGACCTGCGGTTGCTTTTGCCTTTCGCAACCTTCGCTCACCACATAGAATGGACGCTCCATCCTAAACGCGCCAGTTGTATTTGGCCGGACGATAGAGGCCCGGGCCTAAAGGCCGTTTCCTTTTGACCTGTTTTCAGGGGCCTGAAGGCCCCTGCTCCCTCCGAAATCCTTAACTCCAACTGTAGTATTAGGGTGGGATAGCACGAGCCTCGACTCCCCACGTTCAGCCCTTCCAAATTCTTCTTCCCTTCCGGCGGGTCTCCTGTAAAATCAAACCAATTTGGACCACTCCCGTCCAAATAAGCGAATCCCAGGCGCATGACCAGCCCCTCCGCTGCAGACCTTTTGAACCATCCCCCAGCCGCGACCCACGCCGGCCGCAGGACGCCTCTGCCCTGGCTCTTCCTGCTGCTATACATGCCGATGGGAATTCTTACAGGCTCTATCACCGGCGCCCTGCTTTCGTTTCTGCTGCGCCGCGAAGGCCACCCCATGTACGGCATCGCCAACGAGCTGGCCGTGCTGGGCATTCCGCCGATTCTCTATTTTCTTTGGAGCCCTCTCGCGGATTTCTGGATCAGCCGAAAAAACTGGTACCTGCTGGCCGCATGCCTCGCGTCGGCAGCAACAGCGGCGGCGTTCCTTCTCCCCGATCTGTCAAGCCCCTTGGCAGTCGCGCTGCTTTTTGCCGCAACCTGCGCCATCCAGTTGAACTCGGCCTGCGTCGGGGGCATGGCCGCTGCCTTGGTCCCTGAAGAACAAAAGTCGCGCGTCTCGAGCATGATGCAGGTTGGCAACCTGGGTGGAGGCGCACTGGGCAGTTGGGGTTTGCTGCTGCTTGCCGGGCATTGGACTCATGCGATGCTTGGCCTGGTGGGCGCGGCGGCGGTTTTCCTCCCCGCTCTGGCCGTGCTTGCCGTGGATGCGCCGTCTCCTCAATGGGCCAACGGCCAAGCAGGGCCAGCGGCGCAAATCGCGGGAATGTGGAGCGAGTTCAAAACCACGTTCCTGCGCTGGAGCGCCCTGCCTTCGCTCTTGCTGCTCATGTCGCCGTTGTGCAGCGGCGGCGCGATGGGCCTGCTGCCCGGCCTCGCCATCGACTATCGCGTGTCAGGCACTGAAGTGGCCTGGTTGAACGGGATGGCCGGAGCGCTGCTCACCGCCGCCGGAGCGCTGCTCCTTGCGCTCGTTCCCAAACGCGCGGACCCGCGGCTCACTTATGTCTTCTTTGGCCTGGTGAATGCAGCCTCCATGGGGATCCTCTGCCTGGGGCCGACCAACCCCAGCACCTACCTGGCCGGTACGGTCCTCTACCTGATTTCGGTAGGTGCGGGTTATGCGAACTTCACTGCCCTCGTGCTGCAGGTCATCGGCAAAGCGGGAGCCAGCGCTTGCAGCCGCTACTCGATTGCCGTGGGCCTGGGCAATGCTCCCATTGCTTATATGGCCGCAGTGGACGGCCTCGGCGCCAAGTGGTGGGGAACCCGCGGCCTCCCTGGCATCGACATGATCGTGAGCGCACTCTTCGGCGGGTCGTATCTGGTGTACTACTGGTTCTGGCTCAAGCCGGGGTGGGCACAGCACATTGCCGCGCTGCCCCAGCCGGAACTCGCTCCTTCCGCCGACTGACGCATCTCGCAAAATTTCACTTGCCACGCAGAAACAACTAGGTCTCTTGCCGATTGAAGAAGAACCTTCCCGTGCCCCATCCATTCGCCGTTTTTCGGGCGAATGGGTGGGAACCCACCAAAGCCAAAAGTACGAATTCATGCGGTCAGAGAACAAGGCCCGCAAGCCTTCCGGCTGCGGGCCTCACATTTCCTGCATCAACCTCGCCCCTACGTCCCCGGCGTCTGCTGAGGCTTGGCGTTAAAGCGGATCAGGTTGTGCTTCTTGTAGTCGTCCCACACTCCGCTCATGAACACGCTGAAAGCCTCGTTGCGCTTCTGTTCCAGAATCTGATCGCGCGTCTGGTCTAAGTTCTTCGCGACCTCGTCGCCGCTCGGCTCTTGCCTGTCGACAATCTTCACCACAACCCCGGTGCGGCCCGCGTTGATGGGACCGCTGATGGCGCCGGCCGTCATCTGGAAGAGCTGCGGAGCTACCTGGCCCACTTCGCCAAAGTCCGGCACCTGTCCACTCTCGCCCACAAAGTCGCTGGTCTTCACGGTCGCGCCCACAGCCTTGGCTGCTTTCGCAAGATCGTTCATCGCCTTCGCCTGGTTGGCAAGTTCGGTGGTCTTCTGGCTGAGCAACGCCGGCAACTGCTCGTCGCGGTAGTCGTCCAGCACGTGTGTCTTCCAATCGGCGAAGGCCGGCGCGTGCGCCGCCATTACGCCCGTCACCTGGAAGATGGCGTAACCCTCGCCGGTCGGCGCGGATTGCGGTGGATCGCCCTGCTTGGCAGCAAATGCCTTGGCTAAAAGCTGTGAGCTGTCGGGCAACGCGGGAATCACGCCGTCGTGTCCCACTGGCTGCGAATTTACCAGCTCCAGATGATGCGCCGCCGCGGTCTTCTCCAGGCCGTCCCTGTTCGCCTCCGCGGTCAACTGTTCCGCATAACGCGACTCCGCCTGCCCCGCGGTTTCGCGCGTCAGCGCCGCCACAATGTTTGCCTGCACTTCGGTCAGTGGCTGCGTGTGCGCGCTTTGCCGCTCTTCAACCTGAATAATGTGGTAGCCGAAGCTGCTCTTCACGATGGCGATATCGCCGATCTTCTGCGTAAAGATGGCCTTGTCGAACTCCGGCACCATTTTGCCGCGCTGCGCAAATCCCAGTTCGCCGCCCTGATCCTTGCTGCCGGGGTCGTCGGAGTATTTCTTCGCCAGATCCGTCCAGCTTCCGCCGGCCTGGAGTTGCTTCAGAACGCTCTCCGCCTTGGCCTTGGCCGCGGCATCGGTCTTGGCGTCGGAGCCTTCCGGCACGCTGATCAGAATGTGCCGCGACTTGGCCTGCTCAGGCGCCTGGTAATCGCTCAGGTGGTCGTTGTAATACTGCTGAATCTGCTGTTGCGAAGGCTGCGGAACGCCTCCCGGAACCTGCTCCTGCGTGAACGCGAAGTAAGTGATCTTGCGCTCCTCGGGCACCGCCTGCGCGTACTGCGCGGCGTTCTTCTTGAAGAACGCTTCCAGATCGCTATCCGAAGGATTGATCGTCTTGCGCAGGTCGTCGGCCGAAATCACCGCGTAGTCGAACTTGATCTTGATGTTTGCTTTGAGGTAGTTCTCGCGGACCTCCTGGTCGCTCACCGTCACGCCCGCGGTGATCAGGGCCTGCAGGCGGCGCACCGTGATTTCGTCCTTGATCTGGCTCTCAAACTCGTCGATCGATATGTGCAGCCGGTCGTCGACCAACTGCTTGTAGGCTTCATCGCCGATATATTTGCCGTCGGGGTAAATCACCTGCCCCGTGGGTCCGGTGCTCAGGTACTTGCGCACATCGTCGTCCGTGGCGTACACGCCGAGCTTGTGCGCTTCCTGCAAAAGCACCTTCTGCTGCACCAGCTCCTGGCCCACCTGCTGCTCAAAGTACTGCACGATCATGGGATTGCTGGCGTACTGCGGGCCGCGCTGGCGCAGCTCGTTCTCCGCAACCTGTTGCACGTGCGTCTGGCTGATGGTGTCGCCGGACGACAGAATCTTGCTGTACCAGTGGGGATACACCACCGCGAAGGTATCGGGCGCGGCAGAGCCGGCGCCGGTAAGTCCGGGGATCAGGTAAACCACCATGGCTACCGATGCGGCGCCAATCACGACCACGAATAGCGCCTTGGTAATGCGATTGTCTGATTGCAGGAAACGAATCATGGATGGATCTGGACCTTCAACTCTCTACGCGCACTCGCGCTCACAGGTCGGGCAGCAGCGGCAAATCTACTGCATTCCCATGGCTTTGCGATGCGCAATTCTCGCTGCTTGCGACTCTGCCATTATAGACGACAGCCAGCCGCGGCCCACGCACGCCGAAACCGCCGCGCCATCAAAGCAAGCCCCACAAACAAATCGGGCATCCGCCTTTGCGGATGCCCGATACTGACACCTGAAACCTGACCCCTGCTTTTTACCGCCAATAGTACGCTCCGCCCACTACGAAATAGGGCCGATAGTAGGGCGCCGGATAGCCGCCGTAGTACGCCGGGCCGTATCCATTACCGTAATAGGGCGATCCGTATGGGCCGCGGCGGTAAAGCGCTGGACCGCCGGGATACAGCCCCTGCCCCAGCCTTGCCGCTTCCTGCGGGCTAACCGGGGCCACCGTGATGGGCGCGGCCAGGTGGAAGGTGACCAGCGCTTCGGCAGGAATCCAGGCGCGGTATCCGGGCTCAGCGGCTCCCAACGCCGTGCCACCAACCACACCGGCTCCGGCGCCAACAGCGCAACCCATTGGGCCGCGCACCGCGCAGCCGATGATGGTGCCGATCACGCCGCCGGTCAACGCACTGCCCACCGTCTGGCCTGCCTTATTCGGGGCCTTCACCTTGAACTGATCGCTCTGCAGCGGATAATTGCGCCCGCCCAGATCGAGCGAAGTCAGCGTCAGCGCCAGTGTGGAGCTGCCTCCCATGCTGCCGGAACCCACGTTCTTGTGTTCTGCAATCACGCCGTGCACCACGGCTCCGCGCGGAATCGCCAGCACGCCGCCCATGGTCACGTCCTGAATCACCATGAACTGCACCGGCTCGCCGTCCTTGGCCCTCTTGCTATCCACCCGCTCGCTGGTGCGCAGTTGCAGCAGCGTTCCCGCGGGCAGCGTCACTGGGCCGCTGGCGGGCGCGTAGCGCGGCGCTTGCGGATATTGCGGCGGATATTGCGAGTACTGCGGATTCTGGTACTGCGGCCGCTGCGGAGGAGGCGGCGGATAGGCCCCCTGCTGTTGCGGATAAGGCTGCTGCGGATAAGGCGCTTGCCCCGGAGCCTGGCTCTCGTTCGGAGTCGGGTTCGCACCCTGACCCGGAGCCGGTCCCGGAGGCGGCAAACCTGCCGTTTGCTGTTGCACCTGCGATTGATCGGGGTCCGGCATCTCCTGAGTGTCGGGAGCCGGCGGCATATTCTGCGCATCGGCGGCCGGATTGCCCACCTTCAGGTTGTTGTTCACCTTGGTTACGCCATCTACGTGGGACGCAATCGACTCGGCCAGTTGCTTCGATGCCTCCGTCGATACCGTTCCCGAGAGCGTAACCTCGCTCTGAATCGTGGCCGCCGTAATCAGGTCGTTTTTCAGTGCCGCTGACGCATCCAGCGCGTGCACCACATCCATCTCAATCTGTCCATCGGCGCGCGGTCCCTGCGGAGCCGCCGGCTGAGCTGTCGGCTGACCTTGCGCCTGCCCTTGTGCCTGCCCTTGTGGTTGCCCCGCCGGGCCCGCGCTGCCATCCTGCGCCAGTGTGACCCCGGCACACAGCACTGCCATCCCGGTCCATGCCACGAGCGGTCGAATCATGTTCTTCAGCGAGCTGCGATTCATTTTTGATATCTCCTCTATCGTTGCGGTCATTCTCGACCCTGGGGCTCAACCCCGGGGCTCAACCCTGGGACTCAACCCTGGAGGCTCAACCCGGCAAAGTCCGCGGGGAGAACGACTTTCGAAGCCCATCTTAAGCGTCTCAAACTGTTAGACGGTCCCCGCCCCGAGCCTGTTACCCGATATAACCCCGTTGTCGGCAAAAAGTTGTCCGCTTTTGACCGCCAGACCCGGCAGTATCCCGGGTACCCCACATCTCGACTTTGAGCAAGGAACCGGCTTTGGCCGGTGGAGATTCTAAACAACTTAAAGGCAAGTTGCTTAGTACTACAGTTGGAGTTAAGGATTTCGGAGGGAGCAGGGGCCTTCAGGCCCCTGAAAACAGGTCAAAAGGAAACGGCCTTTAGGCCCGGGCCTCTATCGTCCGGCCAA
>JBEKGH010000078.1:0-34825 GCA_050012895.1 Occallatibacter sp. | reverse complement strand
TTGCTGCAGCAGGGACATTTCTCCGCCGATGTGGCCTACTTTTACGGCGAGGAGGGCCCGCTGACCGCGGTCTTTGGGTGGAAGGCGATTGGCGATGCGCCGGATGGATACGCCTTCGACTTTGTGAACAGCGACGTCGTGCTCAATGAGCTCAGCTTCAAAGATGGGCTGCTCGTGACGCCGGGCGGAACAAGCTATCGCATTCTCTACCTGGGCGGCCGCAGCCAGCGCATGACACTGCCCGTGCTGCGCCGGCTCAAAGACTTGATTGCGCAGGGCGCGGTAGTGGTGGGTAACAGGCCCACGGATTCGCCCAGTCTTGCCGACGATCCTGCGGAGTGGAAGAGAGTCGCGGATTCGATGTGGGGCTCCAACGATCCCACGGAATGGAGGCGGGTTGCGGATTCGTTGCGTGGGACGGCATATCAGCCGCATGGCGCGGGCTGGATCGGAAAAGGGCGGCTCTACATCGGCATCACACCCGACGAAGCACTTGCCGCGCTGGGCGTGGCGCGCGACTTTGAATACACTAATCCAGAATCCGACGCGAACCTGATGTTCGTGCACCGCAAACTCGCGGATGGCGACCTTTATTTTGTCGATAATCGCAATGATCGCGCGGAAGATGTGAACGCAACCTTCCGCGTGGACGGAAAAGCGCCGGAGCTGTGGGACGCGGCGAGCGGCACGACGCAACAGGCCTCGTATTCCATGGCCGGCGGCCGCACGACGGTCCCGCTGCATCTCGAGCCTTACGGAACCACGTTCGTGGTCTTTCGCGAGCCGGCCAAATTGGCTTCGCGAACCTTGCCCGAAGAGAAAGAAACAGTGGTTGCGGGAGGCGACGATTCGCTCAACAAGGATTGGGCTGTCAGCTTCGAACTATCCCGAGGCGCTCCCGAGACCGCACAGTTCGACCGGCTGATCTCATGGAGCGAGTCGGCGGACCTGGGAGTGAAGTATTTCTCCGGCTCGGCCACGTATACAAAGACGATCGAGGTTCCGGCCAGCGCGTTTTCTTCCGGGACGCATCTTTGGCTCGACTTGGGCGACGTGGAGAATATCGCCGACGTCGCGGTGAACGGCAAGTATCAGGGGATTGTGTGGAAAGCGCCGTTCCGGATCGACGTGACCCAGGCGCTGGCGCCGGGCAGCAATCGGATTGTGGTGCAGGTGACGAATCTGTGGGTAAATCGCATGATCGGCGACCAGCAGCCCTGGTCGCTGAAGAAGTATGCCTTCGCCGATTTCACGCCCTACAAGGCCGATACGCCGCTGCTGCCGTCGGGGCTGCTGGGGCCGGTGCGGTTAATGTCGGTGACGGGGCGGTAGGAATCTAATTCGAACGGACGCGCGCGGGCGAGGACGCCCGCACGACAGCCGGCCAGGAGGCCGACGCTACATCCCTTCCGCGCCGCTGAAATAATGCTTGCATTTTGCAAGGGAAATCGGAAAAAATCGCAGTGCGGCATTCCCTGAGTTTCCGTCCGCCGCAGCAGTCATGTAGAAACAATCAGGAGGTTGCCATGAGCAATGTGCGGGTGCTGGTGGGAACACATAAGGGTGCGTTCGTTCTGACCTCTGACGGCAAACGGAAAGACTGGCAGGTGAGCGGGCCGTTCTTCGCGGGCTGGGAGATCTACCACATGAAAGGCTCCGAAGCCGATCCCAACCGCATCTACGTGTCGCAGACCAGCGGGTGGTTCGGCCAGCTCATCCAGCGCTCCGACGACGGCGGCAAGACCTGGCACCAGCCCGGATTGCCGAACGAAGCCATTCCGCCTCCCGGCCCACCGACAGCGCTGCCCAACCGGTTTGCATACGACATCGCAGCTAAGCCGCTGACGACGCATCAGTGGTATGACGGCACACAGCACCCGTGGGAGTTCAAGCGGGTGTGGCATCTTGAACCGTCGCTCACCGATCCTGACACGGTCTACGCGGGGGTGGAAGACGCAGCGCTGTTCCGCTCGACGGACGGCGGCGAGAACTGGCAGGAGCTCTCCGGCTTGCGCGGTCACGGCACCGGCCCGCAGTGGGCGCCGGGCGCGGGCGGCTTGGGATTGCACACCATCCTTCTCGACGCGATCAATCCCAAGCGGATGTATATCGCCATCTCGTCAGCAGGGGCATTCCGCACGGACGACGGCGGGGCGACATGGAAGGCCATCAACAAGGGGCTGCGCTCGCCGTATATTCCCGATCCCAATGCCGAGATTGGCCATTGCGTGCACCACGTGGCCATGCACCGCTCTCGGCCCGATGTGCTTTTCATGCAGAAGCACTGGGACGTGATGCGGAGTGACGACGCCGGTGACAACTGGCGCGAGGTAAGCGGCAATCTGCCTACGGATTTCGGATTTGCCATCGACGTGCACGCGCACGAGCCGGAGACGCTCTACGTGGTGCCGATCAAGAGCGATTCCGAGCACTTTCCCATCGAGGGCAAGCTGCGCGTTTACCGCAGCCGGACGGGCGGAAATGAATGGGAGCCGCTCGCCAGGGGACTGCCCGAGAAGGATTGCTACGTAAACGTGCTGCGCGACGCCATGGCTGTGGACACGCTCGATGAGTGCGGAATCTACTTCGGCACCACCGGTGGCCAGGTGTACGCCTCGGCCGACGCCGGCGACAACTGGACGCCGATTGTGCGCGATCTGCCGGCGGTGCTCTCGGTGGAAGTGCAGACGATTTAAAGCAGGGAACAAGGGACCAAGAGAACAAGGGAACGAGAAAACCGGACAGCTCGAGTCTGAGGAGAATCCCAAGTTGAGCGAAAGTGTGGGCGCATCGCATGTGCGCGTTTCGCTGCCGTATCATCTGCGCAACCTGGCGCGTGTCGAAGGCGACGTGCTGCTCGCGGTGGCGGCGCCGGTGACGTTGCGCGCGGTGCTCGATGCTCTGGAAGCCCGCTATCCCATGCTGCGCGGCACGATTCGGGATTATGGCACCGGCCAGCGCCGCGCATTTCTACGCTTCTTTGCCTGCGCCGAGGACTGGTCGCTCGCGTCGCCCGACGCAGAGCTGCCCGAATCGGTTGCAACCGGGAAAGAGCCGCTGCTGATCCTCGGAGCCATTGCCGGCGGGTGAAAAAGCAGGGAATAGAGAATAGCCAATAGCCAATAGTTAAAAGCCAATAGCGAAGGGCTGACAGGGAATCGCAGACCATTGACACTTCGCTGCCACGAGCTAACACCGAAGAGCTAATGGCGGGAAGCTGAAAGCGCGTCTCTTGCTTTACGCCGCCGTGGCGCGTATGTTGCTTCTTTGCAGGAAATCAATGTGCCATGCCGCGACTGCGCACGGGAGAGTGTCTGTGACCCAATCGTTCGACTACGAATCCATTGCCAAAATGATCGACCACTCGCTGCTGAATCCCACGCTCACCGAGCGCGAGCTTGAGGAGGGATGCGAGCTGGCGCTGCGCTACAACGTGGCCAGCATCTGCATCGTGCCCTATTACCTGTCGCGCGGCGCCCAGCTGCTGAAGGGTTCGACGGTGCGCGCCACCAGTACCATCGGCTTTCCACACGGCGTACACACCACTGTCATCAAGTTGGCTGAAGTTGCGCAGGCGCTCAAAGACGGTGGCGAAGAGCTGGACGCGGTGGTGAACATCAGCAAGGTGCTAAGCCGCGACTGGCAATACGTGAGCGACGAGCTGAATGCGTTGGCCGATGCCACGCATACGGGCGGCGCAAAGATCAAAGTGATCTTCGAGAATGCCTATCTCGACGACGCCGCCAAGATTCGCTTGTGCGAAATTTGCGCGGAGGTGGGCGCGGATTGGGTGAAGACCTCGACGGGTTACGCGCCCGGCGGAGCCACGCTTCCCGATCTGGAGCTGATGCGCAGGTACTCGCCGCCGCAGGTGCAGGTGAAGGCGGCGGGCGGCGTGCACGACCTCGACACGCTGCTGGCCATGCGCGCAATCGGCGTGAGCCGCGTGGGCATGCGGAGCACCGCAGCCATTCTGGAGGAGTGCCGCAAACGGCTGGGGCTGGAGCCCATCGCGCACGGTGCGACCGCGACCACTGCGAGTGGATATTAAGCCGGCTCCAGAATTGGCGTACCCAGTTTGTTTGCGTTCCCACCCTTTTCGCAAAGAGCGCGAAAAGGATGGGGCACGAAGATGATGGGTAAATCCATCGTGGAATTGCTACAGGCGCGACCGCGCGTTTTGCTATCCGATGCAAGCTGCATGGGGAAATGAATGACCTGGATTCCACGTTTTCTTCGCCCGGCTCCGCACATTGCCAGGGTTTCTGCCGAGCAGGCGAAGAAAATCTACCCGAAACTGCGCTGGCAAGTACTTGAATCCACCTTCATCGGCTACGCCGCGTTTTATCTGGTTCGCAACAACCTGCCCGTGGTTTCCAAAGAGATGGGCCAGGCGCTGGTTTACAGCAAAGACCAGATCGGCGACATGCTGGCCATCATGGTTGCGGTATACGGACTGGGCCGGTTCGTGATGGGCTCGCTTTCGGACCGCAGCAACCCGCGCTACTTCATGTCGCTGGGCTTGCTCGCCACGGCCGCATGCAATTTCGCTTTTGCCGCCGTACACAGTTATCCGGCGCACCTGGCGCTGTGGGCCATGAACGGCCTGGCGCAAAGCATGGGATGGGCGCCGTGCGGGCGCTCGCTGAGCCACTGGTACAGCGTGCGCGAGCGGGGCACGATCTTCGGCGTCTGGAACCTGGCGCAAAATGTGGGCGGCGGGTTGATCGGTGTCATCGCCGCGTATTCGGCGGAGTGGTTCGGCTGGCGCTCGGCGTTTTATGTGCCGGGCGTTCTCGCGGGCCTATGCGCCATTTATCTCATGCTGCGCTTGCGCGACACGCCGCAATCGGTAGGCCTGCCGCCCATCGAAGAGTATTTGCACGATTATTCCGACGGCCAAAAGAGCGTCGGCGCGCACGAGAAAGAGCTGGGCACGCGCGAGCTGCTGGTCGACTACATTCTCAAGAATCGCTACCTGTGGCTCATCGCCGGCGCCAACTTCTTCGTCTACATCGCGCGCTACGCCATGCTCGACTGGGGGCCGACGTTTCTGAAAGAAGTGAAGCACGCCAGCCTCGGCCAGGGCGGCATCGGCACGTTTACGCTCGAATTTTCCGCGATGGCAAGCACGGTGCTCGCCGGATGGCTTTCCGACAAGATTGGCGGACGCCGCGGCATGATCTGCGTGCTGTGCATGATTCCCGCATTTCTCGCCTTCGTGGGCATTCTGTATAGCCCCGACAACAAGCTGTGGCTCGATCTCGCGCTGTTCGGCGTGATCGGATTTTTTGTTTATCCGGCGCAAATGCTGCTGGGCATTTGCGCGCTCGATGTCACGTCAAAGAAGGCCATCGGCACGGCCAACGGTTTGCTATCGATTCTGGGTTCGCTGGGCCGCGTGGCCGAATCGAAGGGCATCGGCGCGCTGGCGGAGCACTACGGCTGGAACGCGGCGCTTTACGGAATTCTGATTGCGGTGTTGGTGGGCATCGGGCTCATGTCGTTCCTGTGGAACCTGACGCCGAAGTCGGGCGAGGCGCGGCTGCAAGCCACGCGTTAGAGCGCAGCTCTTATTCGTGCGTCGCGAGATACTTCTTGAGCGGGTCCCAATAGTGCGTGTACCAACCGGCGTCGAGGTGGTCGAAATCGCCTTCGGGAAAACCTGTGTGGTCCAGTACGAGCGTGGTTCCACCTCTCGAGGCCTTCAGTTCAAAATGGACGATGGAGTAGACGCCCGGATCCCACGACGTAGGGCGCCAGGCTTGTACAATGCGACGACTGGGAATGAGTTCAACGTTTCGGCCCTCGATCAATTCGCCGAATGTATGGAATGCACCCCCGGGGCTGGCGTCGATGGTTGCTGGCATCCCGGTGAAGGCGGCGAACTGTTTGGAATCCAGCAGCACAATGAAGATGCGCTCCGGCGTGGACTTGAGCTCAATCTCCTGATGGAGCGAGGTGCGCATCGCGTTGGCCGAGGTGGAAGGCTTCTGGTCCATAGAGGGTTGCTGGCCGAGCGCGGGGAGTCGTGAAACAGAAAGTGCAATTCCGGCGGCGGCCCCTGTGAGCGCCTGGCGGCGCGAGATTTGGCGGGTGATGCTCTTCATTTTGACCTCACAGACCTGCTTCTGCAACTGGGAATCATGGGAACACAATCATGCGATATGTTCAAGAACTGCGATTCTTTCAGTGCTATTCTGATTCCTCTCCTGGAGGTACACGATGTCAGAAGCGAACAAGCAATTGGCGCGGCGGTGGTTCAAAGAGGTCTGGAACCAGCGCAAGGAATCGGCGATCGAAGACCTGTTGACCTCTGGTTGCCGGATTCATGGTCTCGGCGGCGGCGATGAGGCACTCATCGGCCCCGAGGGTTTCAAGACCTTTTACCGCAGTTTTTGCGGAGCCTTCCCTGATCTTCGCGTCACTGTCGACGACACAATCGCAGAGGGCGACAAGGTTGCGATTCGCTGGACGGCCACCATGACTCATCTGGGCGATGGCCTGGGATTTCCGGCCAGTGGAAAGAAGGTGAGCATGGATGGTTCGACGATCGGCGTCATCAAGGACGGCAAGATCGACGAAGGCTGGAATCACATGGATATTACGGGTCTCTTCGCGAAGCTGAAAACCGCGTAGCCTTGGCGAGTTTAGAGCGGTCGGTCGGGAGGGGCTGCGGAAAAAGGCCGAATGTGCGGCTGACCGTGAGAGAACGGCCTGCAGGGGCTAAAGCCCCAGAGTCTTTGTTCCCGTTTTCGGCACGAGTAAACGCGTGCCCTGATACAAAGCTCCTTGCGAAGCGAGTTTTTCTGCAGACTCTGGAGTTCGTGTAAAGGCAACCGCAGATCCTTCGACTGCGTTTGCCGCAAAAAGCGCGGCAAACTCCGCTCAGGATGACAATTTCATTGTGATGCGGACATCAGAATCACCACGCTAGTGTTCTTCTTTTCCAGGCCGCAGCATCAGGTCGCGGATGGCTTCGCGCGGATCTTTGCCTTCGTTCAGGATCAGCTCCATCTGCTCGGTGATGGGCATTTCGATACCGTGCTGGCGGGCGAGGCCGAGCGCGGCGCGCGAAGTTAACACGCCTTCAGCCACCTTGCCGCCGAGCGACCCCAGAATCTCAGGCAGTTGGCGGCCTTGGCCCAGCGCCTGGCCGACGCTGCGGTTGCGGCTCAGGCTACCGGTGCAGGTGAGCACCAGGTCGCCTATGCCGGAGAGGCCGGCGAGGGTTTCGCGGCGCGCGCCGCAGGCCACGGCAAGACGCGTGATCTCCGCGATGCCGCGGGTGATGAGCGCGGCCGTGGAGTTATGGCCCAGTCCCACGCCGGCGGAGACGCCGGCGGCGATGGCGATGACATTCTTGAGCGCGCCGCCGAGTTCGACACCAACCACATCTGAAGACGTGTAGAGGCGGAGGGTCTCCGAGGAAAACTCCTGCTGGATGAGCGCCGCGATTTGCGGGTCGCTAAAGGCCACAGTCACTGCGGTGGGCTGGCCCTGTGCGACTTCGAGCGCGAAGCTGGGCCCGGAGAGCGCGCCGATGGAGAGCAGGAGACCTGCCGGCTCGAGGGTTGCGGAAAGGACCTGTGTCATGCGGCAGAGGGTGCGATCCTCAAGGCCCTTGGTGGCGCTCACGACGAACTGGCCAGTGCGCAGATGCGTGCGAATGCGGAGCAGCGTGGGACGGAGAAACTCCGAAGGGATGACGGAGACCAAAATATCGGCGGCAGCGATGGCGGCGCAGTCGGCGGTGACGGCGAGGTCCGCCGGGAGAGGAATTCCGGGAAGGAACTGCGTGTTTTCACGGGCGTCGGCGATTTGCTGCGCGAGCTCAGGGCTGTGCGCCCAGAGCGCAACCTGGTGCCCGCCGCGGCGGTAGAGCGAGAGCGCAATGGCGGTTCCCCATGCGCCGGAACCAAGCACGGTAATGCGGCTCATGCGGGTTTTTTCGCTCCGAAGCGGGCTTCCGTGCCGTTGAGCAGGCGGCGGATGTTCTGGTGATGTTTCGCGATGATCAGCAGGGCGATGACGCACTCGACCGCGTAGAAGACGGGCGGGTGCGGGCCGGGCGGGAAAAACCACGCGAAGACCATGAACGAGAAGGCCGCGACGATGGAGCCAACCGAAACGTAGCGGCAGAGAGCGAAGACCGCAGCAAAGACGCCGATGGCTGCCAGCGCGGCCCAGGGTGATGCGACAAGAAAGACGCCGAAGGCGGTGGCCACGCCTTTGCCGCCATGAAAATGCAGCCAGCAGGTGAACATGTGTCCGAGCACGGCAAACAGAGCCGCGAGGGCTTCCGCATCACGAAGCGGGACGGCAGGCATGAGCCACGCGCCGAGTGCCCCGCCCAGCCAGACCGCGGCGCTGCCTTTCAGCACATCGAGAAGAAACGTGAGGATGCCCAGGCCTATGCCGCCGAAACGCAGCACATTGGTAGCGCCAATGTTGCCGCTGCCTACGGAGCGAATGTCCTGACGGCGGAAGATGCGCACCAGCAGGTATCCCGTGGGGATGGACCCGAGAAGGTAGGCCGCAACCGCGATGGCGATGTGGGCAAGGATCACAACGAAAGTGAGTTTAGCAGGTGAGGGTGACGGATGCGGGAACGGTGGCGAGCTTTAGAGTGGGGCCAGAGATGCTAAGCCGGCGATGGTGGTCTCCCACCCTTGCGACAAAAAAAGTCGCAAGGATGGGGCACGGAGCTTTGGGGTAGAGCGATCGTGGAACCGTTCTAAAGGATGGGGCACGGAGCTCTTAGGTACAGCAATCATGGAACCGTAATTTTGGGACCGTTCTAATAGAGCGCGTGGCGCGCGGAGCGGACCTCGGCGGCAAGGACCTGCAGGATCTTGAAGGCCAGCGTCGGGTTCGACTCCATCAACGCGGTGAACTCCGAGCGGCCGAGAAAGCTCACCCGCGCTCCGGCGTGCGCAACCGCCGTGAGCGAGTAGGGCTGGTTGCTGACAAGTCCGGGGAGGCCGAGGAGGGAACCGCCCCTCGCCTGGACCGAGAGGATGGCCTGACCCTGAATCGAGGTCATGCTGATCGTTGCTTCGCCCTCGTGAAGGATGTAGAGACCCACGGCGGAATCGTCCTGTTGAAAGAGGACGCGGTCGGTGTCGCACACGATGGGCGTCGCGTGCTCACTGAGCGTGCGGATCAACTCCGGGTCGGCGAGAAACGCAGTGGGGTCAAGCTGCACAAGGGACCTTTCCTGGGTGAAAGAGGACTTCATAGACGGGCTCCTCTGCGGAAGCGCTGGCCGTATCATTTCATCGCCTTGGAGGCGTTTTCTGTGACGCACATCACTTTTTTGCGTGATTGGCCACAATTTCCTCGAAGAATGAGTGATTTATCTCACTTGGAATGGCGTGTTGAGATCGGGAGGCGGCTGTTGAGGGAGTGATTTGTTCCGGCCCATAAAAAGTGGTCCACGTTCCCACTCTTTTCCGCACAAGACGCGGAAAAGGATGGGGCACGGTACACTGCGCGTGGCGCTGGGCCATCGCTGGCTCGATTAGAGTAGAGAATGTCGCCCATGGCCAGAATCCTCGGCAAGATACGCACCACGCTCGAAATGATCAAGTGGGAACACTCGATCTTTGCGCTGCCCTTTGCGCTGACGGCGATGCTGCTTGCGGCGGGCGGCCTGCCGGGCTGGCGTACGGTGGCGTGGATCGTGGTGGCGATGGTGGCGGCGCGTTCGGCGGCCATGGCCTTTAATCGCTGGGCCGACGCGGACCTTGACGCCACCAATCCCCGCACCAGGAATCGGGCGATTCCGGCAGGGTTGCTCTCGCGAAAGTTTGTGCTGGGCTTTATCTGCGCTGCAGTGCTGGTATTTTTGCTGGCTGCGGCGGAGTTGAACCGGCTCACACTGGAGCTTGCGCCGCTGGCGCTGGCGGTTCTGCTGGGCTACAGCTACCTGAAGCGTGTCACGCGCTGGTCGCACCTGGGTTTGGGACTGGCGCTGGGGCTGGCGCCTGCGGCGGCGTGGATTGCCGTGCGCGGCAGCCTGGACCCGCGCATTCTGGTGTTAACCGCCGCAGTCACGCTCTGGGCCGGCGGCTTCGACGTGCTCTACGCCTGCCAGGATTACGAACACGACCGCGCCGCAGGGCTGCACAGCCTGCCGCAAGCGGTGGGGATCGCGGTCGCGTTCCGCGCCGCCCGCGCAATGCACGTGGCCGCGCTCTGGGCGCTCGCGTGGTTCGCCTGGCTCTTCACTTTTGGACTTGCGGGCTGGCTCGGCATCGCCGCCGTGGGTCTGCTGCTGGCCTATGAACACGCCATCATTTCGCCCCGCGACCTGCGCCGCCTGAACGCCGCATTCTTCACCATGAACGGCGTGATCGCGATGGTGTTTCTGGCGTTTGTGTCGGCGGATTTGTGGTTGCGGAGATAAAGGCAGGGAGTAGCCAATAGGGAATAGGGAGTAGAAAGCCCACCGCGGCTCACGAATCACGAACTACGACTCAGAGTTCACGCCGTCCTCTGACGGGGGGAGTTGGTATCATTCTGCGCATGAAGATGCACTATCTTTTGCTTGCCGTTCTTGCCGTCGCTTCCGCATTTTGGGGAGGGTCTGGGATTCTTTCGCAGGCGCAACCTTCGGCTCCGACTGCGGTGAACCAGGTTCCGTTTGTGGGCTGCGCTTCGGACGGGCAAGTGGGTCCGCAAGCGGCGCCAACTGGACCGAGCAAGGCAGTGGCGATTCCGGCCGCTGCGGCGCAACGGCTCGCCTACTACAAAGCGGAGTACAGCTCCGGCGTTCTCGCGCCGCGGGGCTGGCACTGCTTTTCAACGTATGGCTCGAATGGCGCTAGCCTGTTCATCAGTCCCGATCCCATCGACTCGAAAACGGTGCTGCTTTCGAGCGACTGGAAAGGGTTCCCGGGGCAGGCCATCCAGATTTCCGACTCCTCCGGCGGCACGTCGGGAAGGTTCGAGGTTGCCAAGGTGATTGTGCGCGTCTTTCCCGCCTACAAAGCGTTCGCACAAAGCGTGATTGCCGAGGGGATCGAGCCGGCGGGCGACTTTCCGTCAGGCCCGTACGCGAATGACAAGTTGACTTATCGCGCGAAGAACATCGTGGAGTTTGAGACACCGGCAAACACCGCCGGACTCGGGACGGATTCGCGGCTGCAGGCAAATGCGAGCCCGATCGACGGAGTGGCCATCGTTACCGGCACGGATACAGACTTGATTCAGCTCTCCGCGCGGCCCTCAGAAAAGGACCGCGATCTGATTCCGCTTATCGTGAAGCAGGTTGAGAGCGAGGCCGGCGGCGAGACGCATTAGCGCAGGGCATTCGCATGAGAAAGTAGCGTGGCGATGAAATGTGCGGGCGTGGACGCCCGCACGACAGCCGGTCTGGAGACCGGCGCTACGACCGGCCGCGGCCGGGGCGCAGTAGCCGCCGCGACCGCGCCTTGTGGTATGGTGCGAAAGGGAAGCGCGTTTGCGGGGTGACGCTCGCCGCACGCGACTATTTCTCTGACCGCGTGAAATCGCGCCTTGAGATTCGTGGTTTCCCACCCTTTCGCAAAAAGCGCGAAAGGATGGGGCACGGGAAGCTTTCTCTTCAAGCGCTCGGAGACCCGGAGCAGGAAACGACGGCATGAAGATCGCCATTCAAGGAGAGCCGGGCGCGTTCAGCCACGAGGCGGCGCTAAAGCTCGTGGCAGGCGCGGAGATTGTGCCGTGCGCGCTCTCGGCTGAAGTGTTTGCAGCGCTGGACGCAGGCGCGGTCGATGCCGCGGCAATTCCCATTGAGAACAGCCTCGCCGGATCGGTGCTTGAACATTTTGACTTGCTGCTGAAACACGACGTCAAGGTGGTGGAGGAGACGCTTGTGCGCATCCGGCACAACCTGATCGCGATGCCCGGCGCGTCTGTCGGCGAAATCGAACGCGTTCTTTCGCATCCGGTGGCGCTGGCGCAGTGCCGTCGCTTTCTGGCCGCGCACCCGGCAATGAAGGCCATCGCTTTTTACGACACCGCGGGCAGCGTAAAGCAATTGATGGAACTCCGCCAACGGAATGTGGCGGCCATCGCCAGCGAGGCGGCGGTTGCAATCTACGGCGCGGAGATCCTGGAGCGCGACATTGAAGACAACCCTGAGAACTACACGCGGTTCTTCCTAGTGCGGCGCGCCGGCGAGGCCGAGACTGAACAGGAATTGACCGGGCAGGAATTGACCCATAAGGAAGCGAACAAGATGAGCATCGCGTTTACGCTTGAGAACCGGCCGGGATCGCTGGTGGCGGCGCTGAGCGCATTAAGCGCGACGGGCACCAACCTGACCAAAATCGAGTCGCGGCCGGTGCAGGGCAAGCCGTGGGAGTATATTTTCTACGTCGACTGCCAGATTGGCTCGAGCGCGGAAGGAACGCGCGCCCTGGAGGCGCTCGACGCCCATTGCGGCATGGTGAAGGAGCTGGGCCGCTACCGCGAAGCGCGGAGTGCCTGAAGCGCGAATCGTGAATCGTGAATCGGGAGTCGGGAGTCGGGAAGAGGGAAAATCGAAGACGGGAGTTTTGAGTAGAATTCCGTCCGGGCCATTGGGGCCTGGGAAAGGAATGTCTTTGCGCTGTCCCTACGGGACTCCGGAGCGAATTTATGGGGTCAGCTCTCTCCACGCTAAAGCGCGGGGCTAACAAACATTGCGCCTACGGCGCGCTTAACAAGTGCCGGCGACAAGTAAAGGGGATCGGCCATGGCCTATCCCCTTTTCTTGCTGATCGTTGATCCCTGTTTTCTCGGTCCCTTGTTCCCTTGGTCCCTGCTCTTAGAAGTGGTAAGCCACGCCGATGGTCGGAGCCGAGATCCAATACCAGCGGTTGGTGGTGAATTGGGAGTCGCCGAAGGTTGGAACCTTGGTGATATATCCGCGGTATTCGACGCGGATGTCAAAGCTGGGGCTGACCTCATAAGCAATCCCGCCTCCGGCGAGGCCGCCCACTTCGGTCTGCTGTTTGGCGTCAAGAGTCGTGGTGCCCGAATTGACAATGGGCAGGAAGATGAGCCCAGCCGGACCGGCTTCCACGAACGGGTTCAAGTTCTTGAAGACAAAGGATTTTACGAACGCGCCCGACATTTCCTGGGTGCGCGTCAGGATCTTGTAGTGGTTGGGGTTGACGTAGTACCCGATGCTGTTCTGGTAGGTGATGCCGTAGTTGGCTTCGAGAGCGCTCGACGGGGTGAGCATAAAACGGTAGCTGACCAACGCGCCGTAAGCCGGGGTGGAGTTCACTTCCACGGTGGTGGAAGAAGCCATAAACGGCTCAATCAGCGCAAATCCACTTATGCTGATGTCCTGGCGGCTTTCCTGGGCGCGGCCCATGGCCACACATGCGGCCAGCAAAGCGACTAAAAAGGCGATCTTCTTCATTCGATCCTGATCCTCATGACTTCTTGTTGATCCGTGCGGGGAGCTGCGAGCCTCAAAAATTCCACGCACTGGTCCGGTGCCCCGAATGCGTCAGGGTCCCGCTCCCAGAATTGTAAATGGCCGGGGCGGGTTGAGGCGCATCCGGCAATTTCCCCGGGGGTGGCAGCGGAGTCATCTGCCGCTTAGACGGATGCAGCAGGGAATAGGAAGTAGGGAGTAGCCAATAGCCAGTAAGTGAAGGACGGCCTACTCCCTACTGGCTACTCCCTATTCCCTGTCTTTAATTCCCCCGCTCCACATGGTAGAAAAATGGCGGTCCCTGCTTGTCGGCCAGATTCTTGAGCGTGCCCAGGAAGGCCTTGGCGGCGTAAGAGAGCGTGGCCTGGCGCCGGCTGGCGAGGCGCAAGACGCGGCGCACCTCCAGCTCGTCGACAGGGATACGGACGAGGTCGCCGGTTTCAAGTTCGCGCGCCACCGTGAGATGGGGCACCAGCGCCACGCCGTTGCCCATGGCCACAAAGCGCTTGATGGCCTCAATGGTGGGCAGTTCTATGCCCATGTGCAGTGGCGTGCGATGGCGCTGGAAGGCCTCAATCACTTTGCGGCGTAGCGGCGAAGCCACGTTGTGGGCGATGAAGTTTTCCTGGCCCAGGTCGCGAATGGAGACGCGTGCTTCCTTCGCCAATGCATGGCTGGGGCTGACGATGAAGTCCAGGCTGTCGTTATAGACGGCGATGGTGCGAATCTGCGCGGGATCGGGGCGAAAGGAGATGACGCCCAGCTCGAAGGTGCGCAAGTTGAGCTCCTCGGGAATGCGGGAGGCCAGCATGCGCTGCACCGTCACGTCGATGTGAGGGTACTCGCGGCGAAAGGCGTCGATGGCCGGCAGCAGGTACATGCACGTGTACTCGTTGGCCGCCAGCTGCAGGTGGCCCCGCTCCAGGCTCTTCAATTCGTCGAGTGCGCTCGCCGCCTCGCGGCGCAGGGCCAGCAGGCGCAACGCGTAGTCGCGCAAGAGCGCTCCCGCAGCGGTAAGCGAGCCGTCGCGCGCGGCGCGGTCGAAGAGGGTTTCGCCCACTGCCGCTTCCAGCTTGCGGATCACCTGGCTCACAGCCGGTTGGGTGCGGTGCAAGCGCACGGCAGCGCGGGAAAAACTGCGCTCCTGGGCGACGGCAAGAAAGGTTTCGAGCTGGCTGAGTTCCATGGGCGCCTCTGTATAGCGAATCCTTATCGACTATCAAACAATTATAACTTTGCCTTATATCGCCCTCATCGGCGACAATAGAAAAGTTGGACGGGGCCGGTTTCCCGCCGAGACAAATCCATGATTTCCAATCACCTGGCTTTTTTCGACACCACTCTGCGCGATGGCGAGCAGTCGCCCGGTTGCAGCATGACCACGCAGGAGAAGCTCACCATGGCCCATGCCCTGGAAGATCTGGGCGTGGACATTATCGAGGCCGGCTTTGCCATGGCTTCGGAGGGTGATTTTGCGGCCATTGCCACGATTACCCAGGCGATACGGAAGCCGCGCATCGCGTCATTGGCTCGGGCTAAGAAGGAAGACATTGAAATGGCGGCGCGGGCCCTGCAGTTTGCCGATCGCGCGCGCATCCATGTCTTTCTGGCGTCGAGCGACCTGCACCTCGAGTACAAACTGAGGATCAGCCGCGCCGAGGCGCTGGAGTTGTGCGGCGAGTCGGTGCGCCTGGCGCGCTCGCTTGCGGACGACGTGGAGTTTTCGCCCGAGGATGCGACCCGCTCGGACCGCGATTTTCTGGTGGAGATGGTGCGCATCGCCGTCGACGCCGGAGCCACCACCATCAATATGCCCGACACGGTTGGCTATACCACTCCGGAAGAGTACGGGCAGATGTTCCACGAGGTGCGCGAGCGCATTCCCTTGATCGACGCCCAGGGCGTGGTGCTTTCCGCGCACTGCCACGACGATCTGGGACTGGCCGTAGCCAATTCCCTGGCGGCGGTGCAGGCCGGCGCACGCCAGGTGGAGTGCACCATCAACGGCATCGGCGAGCGGGCCGGCAACGCGGCGCTTGAAGAAATTGCGGCGGCGCTCTACGTGCGCGGCGAGCTCTTCAGCGTGTCGACAGACATAAAACTCGATCAACTGTATGCCACGAGCGAAGTGCTGGGCCAGCTCATTACGTTCCGTCCCTCCCCGAACAAAGCGGTGGTGGGCGCCAATGCATTTGCCCACGAGTCGGGCATTCACCAGCACGGCGTGTTGGCCAATCCGCTTTGCTACGAGATCATGACGCCGCAACTGGTGGGCGTTTCAAAGACGCATCTGGTGCTCGGCAAGCACTCCGGCCGCGCGGCGTTGCGCCACCGATTGGAACAGCTCGGATTCACGGTGAGCCGCGACGAGCTGCAGCACATGTATTACCGCTTTGTGGCGCTGGCCGACCGCAAGAAGAACATTTACGACCAGGACCTGATCGGCCTGCTGCCCGACAACATTCGCGAGCGGCGCACGGAGCCGGTCTCGGAACTGGATTGAAAAAGCATAGATCAGAGATCGAAGAACTCGACAACTGAGAACCGAAAAGCGATCGTTGTGCACTGTTCACTGTGAACTGAGAACTACGAACTGAGAATTGGCGAACCGAAACTGAAGATCCTCATTGCGGCCGGTGACGGCTGTTAGCACGGGAGGGGAGTTCCTCGATGATGACCGTCGCAAGAAAGCGTCTCATCCGAGATTTGGCGGTAACGGGAGTGGCTGCACCGTTGGTGATCCTCTTGTTGATTCTGGCGCAGGCGGCGAAAGCTATGGTGTGGGTCATGATGCCGATTCTGTATCTGGGGCAGACGATTACGTCGTTGATTGTACGGATTTTTCCATCGCAGGGCGGAGGATTGCTGCAAGGATTCGGCGCCACCCTGGTTGTTGACTTCATTTTGGCGTGGATTGTGGTCTGGATCATTCTGTTCGCGCTGGTGAAACTGATTCAAAAAAGCATCAACCGGAAAAAGAGAGAAGCATGAAGCTGAAGATTCTGGTAACGGCCGGTGACGGCATCGGTCCTGAAGTGACCAACGAGGCCGTTGCCGTGCTGAAAGAGACGGCGGCGCTGGGCGGTCACGATTTTACGTTTCTTGAAAAGCGCATTGGCGGCGTGGCCATTGTCGCGGACGGTACGCCGCTGCCCCAGGACACGCTCGACGCGGCGCTTGCGGCTGATGCGGTTTTATTGGGCGCGGTGGGTGGCAACGAGTTCAACGCGCTTCCGCCCGACAAGCGTCCCGAAGCAGGATTGCTCAGGATTCGCGCGGAGCTGGGCGGATTCGCGAATCTGCGTCCGGCATTCGCATTCAAGGAGCTGGCAGTCAACAGCCCGCTGCGGCCCGAAATTATTGACGGGGCCGACATTCTATTTGTCCGCGAACTGCTGGGCGGGCTCTACTTCGGCCAGCCGCGCGAGTGGAACAAGGCGAGTGGCGAAGCCTGGAACACCATGCGCTACACGCGCAATGAAGTAGTGCGCGTGGCACGAATCGCCTTCGAACTGGCAGCGAAGCGCCGCAAAAAGCTGACCAGCGTGGACAAGGCCAATGTGCTCGAAGTTTCGCAACTGTGGCGCGCCACGGTGAACGAGGTCGCGGCGGAGTTCCCCGGCGTGACGGTAGAGCACCAGTATGTGGACGCGATGGCGATGCACCTGATGAACCGTCCGTGCGACTTCGACGTGGTGCTGACGGAGAACCTGTTCGGCGACATTCTGAGCGACGAGTCGGCGGTGATTACCGGCTCGCTGGGCATGCTGCCTTCGGCGACCATCGGCGGCAAGGTGAACCTGTACGAGCCGGTTCACGGTTCGGCGCCCGACATCGCGGGCAAGGGACTGGCTAATCCGCTGGGCGCGATTCTGACGGCGGCGCTGGTTCTGCGCCACTCGGGCGGCTTGGAAGCCGCGGCCGCGGCCATTGAGTTGTCGGTGCGTAAAGTGCTGGAGCAGGGCTTCCGCACGCCCGATCTCTCGCGCGGCAACACGCAAGGCATCACCGTGCTCTCGACGAAAGAAATGGGCGCGAAGGTTAGAGAGACGGTGAAAGAGCAGCTTCTAGCTACTAGCCGCTAGCTTCTTTTGCTTGAGCAAGCAGCGTCAGCTAGCGCAACAGTCTTGGGTCGGCTCCGCACGGAGTGAAAAAGGTATTTGAATCAGCACGAAAAAAGCTAGAGGCTAGTAGCTAGAAGCCAGGAGCTGTATTTATGAGTACACCGAAAACGCTATTCGAAAAGGTCTGGGAGCAGCATGTGGTGGTTGGGCCCGAGGGCGAGCCCACGCTGATCTACATCGACCTGCAACTGGTCCACGAGGTCACGTCCCCCCAAGCATTCGAGGGGCTGCGGCTGGCCGGGCGCAAGGTGCGCCGTCCCGATCGCACCATCGCGACCGTGGACCACAACGTGCCCACCACGAAAGAGGGCCGACTGCACATCGTCGATCAAATTTCGGCCAAGCAGATTGACACGCTGCGTAAGAACTGCGCGGATTTCGGCGTTGAGCTCTACGACGTGAACTCCCGCGATCAGGGCATTGTGCACGTGATCGGCCCGGAACTGGGACTGACCAAGCCGGGCATGACGATTGTTTGCGGCGACTCGCATACCTCGACGCACGGCGCGTTTGGTGCGTTGGCATTCGGCATCGGCACCAGCGAAGTGGAGCACGTGCTGGCCACGCAGACGCTGCCGCAGTCGAAGCCGAAGACCTTCCGCATCGCGGTCGAAGGCAAGTTGCCGCTCGGCGTCACGGCCAAGGACATCATTCTCGCCATCATCGGCAAGATTGGCACGGACGGCGCCACGGGTTGCGTGGTCGAATATGCGGGCTCGGCGATTCGCGCGCTCTCGATGGAAGGCCGCATGACGATTTGCAACATGAGCATCGAGGCGGGCGCGCGCGCGGGCATGATCGCGCCGGACGAGACGACGTTTGCGTATTTGCAGGACCGCAAATTTGCTCCTAAGGGTGAAGCGTGGGAACGTGCAGTGGCGGAGTGGAGCAAGCTGCCCTCCGATCCAGGCGCCAAGTTCGATCGCGAGCTCACGATTGACGCGGCCACGCTTGCGCCCTACGTAAGCTGGGGCACGAGCCCCGGCATGGTGGCGCCGGTTACGGACACCGTGCCCGACCCGGCGGCAGCCGAGACGGAGATCGAGCGCAAGGGCTTCGAGCGCGCGCTCGAGTACATGGACCTGAAGGCCGGGACGCCGCTCGAAGAAGTCTCGATCGACCGCGTCTTCATCGGCTCCTGCACCAACGGCCGCATTGAGGACCTGCGCGCGGCGGCGAAGATTGCCGCGGGGCGCAAGGTATCAAGCCATGTGAACGCGATGGTCGTACCGGGTTCTCAAGCGGTGAAGTCCCAAGCCGAACAGGAAGGCCTCGATCACATTTTCCTTGCGGCAGGATTCGAATGGCGCGAGCCCGGCTGCTCCATGTGCCTGGGCATGAATCCCGACATTCTTTCGCCGGGTGAGCGTTGCGCATCCACCAGCAACCGCAACTTCGAGGGGCGGCAGGGACGCGGCGGGCGCACGCACCTAGTTTCGCCCGAGATGGCCGCGGCGGCTGCAATTGCCGGGCATTTCGTCGACATTCGGACGTGGCCCACCGTTCAAGACTTTGACATCGTTGGCCATGCCGCTCGATCGCGCCAACGTGGATACCGACCAGATCATTCCCAAGCAGTTCCTCAAGCGCATTGAGCGCACGGGCTACGGCGATTTTCTGTTCTTCGACTGGCGGCAGACGCCTGACGGCACGCCTGTCGCGGATTTCGTTCTGAACGATCCGCGCTACAAGGGCGCGCAGATTCTCGTGGCCGGAAAAAACTTCGGCTGCGGTTCGAGCCGCGAGCATGCGGCGTGGGCGCTGAGCGATTTTGGCTTCCGCGTGGTGATCGCGCCCACCTTCGCCGACATCTTTTTTTCGAACGCGGGCAAGAACGGCATCGTTCTCGCGCGGCTAAGCGAATCGGAGGTTGATACTCTCCTCCAAAACGCACAAAAAGTTCCCAATTATCAGCTCACGGTTTCGCTGGAAGCGCAGACGGTGACGGACGGACGCGGATTTAGCGCGAAGTTCGAGATTGATCCTTTCCGCAAGTTCTGTTTGCTCGAAGGGCTCGACGATATCGGGCTGACGTTGCGTCACGCGGCGGAGTTGGACACGTTTGAAACGAAGCACGACGATGCTTCCTGGTTGAAAGCGAAGTAGGGCGAGAGATCGAACGAAGAACAACCGCAGATCCTTCGACTCCGGTCGCTTCGGCGACCTTCGCTCAGGATGACAGAGTCTTGGTAGTAGACAGAGGTTGTGGACAGAGTTTTGGCTGTAGACAGAGGTTGTGGACAGAGTTTTGGTAGTGGACGTGAATCGCAGCACGAACAAGCTAGCAGCTAGAAGCTAGGAGCTAGAAGCTCAAGAGATTTTCATGACCATCGAAGGCAAACGACAAAGCATTCCCATGACCGAGGGGCCGAGCCGCGCGGCGGCGCGATCCTATTTCCGCGGCGCGGGATTCAAGAAGGAAGACCTGCACAAGCCGATCATCGGCGTGGCCAATACGTGGACGGAGATCGGCACCTGCAACGTGCACCTGCGCGAGATTTCGGAGGCGCTGAAGCAGGGCATTCGCGAGGCGGGCGGCACGCCGATGGAGTTCAACACCATCACCATTCACGACGGCATCACCATGGGCACGCAGGGCATGAAGGCCTCATTGGTTTCGCGCGAAGTGATTGCCGACTCCATCGAGCTCGTGGCCCGCGGCAATCTTTTCGACGGCCTCGTCGGCATCGGCGGCTGCGACAAGAACATGCCGGGCATCATCCTGGCGCTATGCCGGCTGGATATTCCGGGCATGATGCTTTACGGCGGATCGATCGCGCCGGGCAAGCTGAACGGCGTCGACATTACGATTCAGAACGTCTTCGAAGGCATCGGCTCCTATGCCGCGGGACGCATCGATGACGCGGGACTGGAGGCGCTAGAAGCCAATGCCTGTCCCGGCGCGGGCGCATGCGGCGGCCAGTTCACGGCCAACACCATGGCCATGAGCGGCGAGATTCTGGGCATTTCGCCCATCGAGCTCTCCGGCGTTCCCGCCACCGACCCCAAGAAGCTCGAAGCCACGCGCAAGGCAGGCCACATCCTGATGGATGCCGTGCGCGCCAACCGCAGGCCCTCCCAAATCATCACTCGCAAGTCTCTTGAGAATACGATCGCCAGCGTGGCCGCCAGCGGCGGTTCGACGAATGCCGTGCTGCATCTGCTGGCCATTGCGAAGGAGATGGACATTCCGCTCTCCATCGATGATTTCGATGTGATCTCGGAGCGCACCCCTTACATTTGCTCGCTCACGCCCGCGGGCAAGTACGTGGCTTCGGACTACCAGGCGGCGGGCGGCTCGCGGTTGCTCGCCAGGCGCATGATCGACGCGGGATTTGCCGACGGCTCGGCGCTGACGATCAGCGGCAAGACACTGGCCGACGAGGCCGCGCTCGCGAAGGAGACTCCGGGCCAGGACGTCATTCACACTTTTGAAAAGCCCATCAAGCCCAACGGCGGCCTGGTGATTCTCAAAGGCAATCTCGCGCCCGAAGGTTGCGTGATGAAGATCGCGGCGGCGGGCAAGTACGAGCATCGCGGGCCCGCGCGCGTCTTCGATTGCGAAGAAGATTGCTTCAAAGTTGTGCAGGCGGGCGGCATCATGCCCGGCGACGTGGTGGTGATTCGCTACGAAGGTCCGAAGGGCGGCCCGGGCATGCGCGAGATGCTGCAGGTGACGGCGGCCATCTCGTCGAACGCCGAGCTAAGCGCACACGTCGCGCTGCTCACCGACGGCCGCTTCAGCGGCGCGACGCGCGGATTCACCGCGGGCCACGTGGCGCCTGAGGCGTTTGTGGGCGGCCCCATTGCCGCGGTGCGCGAAGGCGACATCATTTCCTTTGACATTCCCAAGCGCACGCTCAATGTAGAAATCAGTGACGCGGAGATGGCGGCGCGGCTCAAGGACTTCAAGCCGCCGGCGCTGCGCTGGCCCAAGGGAGTCTTCCGCAAGTATGTGGACCGGGTCACGTCCGCGTCGGTAGGCGCGACGACGTAAGAGCAGGGAACAGGGAACAGAGAACAGAGAGACTGGTGGCATCAGCGCTCAAGGAGTTGTTTATGGCGAACAAGGAAAAGACGAAGACGCAAGAGCACGCATCGAATGGAAGCCCGGCAGCGACGGCCGCGCCCACGGCAGACTCGCACGCTCACCTGACCACACCCACGCGGCTGACTGGCTCGGAGATTTTGTGGGCCACGCTGGTGGGCGAGGGCGTTACGGACGTCTTCGGCTATCCGGGCGGCGCCATTCTGCCCGCCTACGATGCGCTGCGAAAATTTCCCATCCGCCACGTGCTGGTGCGTCACGAGCAGGGCGCGGCGCACATGGCCGACGGCTACGCGCGCGCCTCGGGCGATGTTGGCGTGGCGGTTGCCACCAGCGGTCCCGGCGCCACCAATCTCGTCACGGGCATCGCCACGGCCATGCTCGATTCGATTCCTATCGTGTGCATTACCGGCAACGTCTCGAGCAAGGTGCTGGGCACGGACGCGTTTCAGGAGGTCGACATTACCGGCATCACACTGCCGGTGACCAAGCACAATTTTCTTGTGAATAAGGCCGAAGACCTGGCGGGGGTATTGCGCGAAGCGTTTCAGATTGCGCGTTCGGGCCGTCCCGGGCCGGTGCTGGTCGACATTACGAAAGACGCGCAGCAGGCGTCGGCAATCTTCGACTTCGAAGCTGCGAAGCCGCGCCCCTATCGCCCGCATCCCATGCTGAAGGTGGAGGAATCGGGATTGGCGCAGGCCGCCGAGTTGATTCGCAACGCAAAGCGGCCGGTGATTCTGGCCGGACACGGCGTGATGGAATCCGTCGCCATGGAACAGATACGCACGCTGGCCGAGAGAGCGCAGATTCCCGTGGGTCTTACTCTGCTCGGCATCGGCGGTTTTCCGGCCTCGCATCCGCTGTGCCTGGGCATGATGGGCATGCACGGTGAAGCGTGGGTGAATGACGCCATTCAGGAAGCCGATCTGCTGATCGCCTGCGGCATGCGCTTCGACGATCGCGTGACGGGCACGCTCGCGACGTATGCCACCAAGGCCAAGAAGATTCATATTGAAGTGGACCCGGCAGAGATCAACAAGAACGTGAAGGTGGACGTGGCGCTGGTGGGCGATTTGCGCGAGGTGCTGGAACAGCTTCTGCCGCGCATTGCGGGCCGCGACGGCGCGGCGTGGCTGAAGACCATCGAGGCCAGCAAGGGCGCGGTTTCGGTGCACGACATCAAGAACCTGCCCGACTCCGGGCACTTGTATGCGGCGCACGTGATGCACGATCTGTGGCGCCTGACGGGCGGCGACGCGATCGTTGTGACCGACGTGGGCCAGCACCAGATGTGGGAGGCGCAGTATTTCCACCACGACCTGCCACGCACGCTCATTACCTCAGGCGGGTTGGGCACCATGGGCTACGCGCTGCCCGCGGCCATCGGCGCCAAGTTTGCCTGCCCCGAAAAAGAAGTGTGGGTCGTGGCCGGCGATGGCGGTTTCCAGATGACGGCTTCAGAGTTAGCGACGATCGCGCAGGAGAAGATCAAGATCAACATCGCCATCATTAACAACGGCTACCTGGGCATGGTGCGGCAGTGGCAGGAATTTTTCTACGAGCGCAACTACGAGGCCACGCCGCTGGTGAGCCCGGATTTTGTGAAGCTGGCCGACGCGCATGGCATTCCGGGACGCGCGGTGCGCACGCGCTCCGAAGTGGAAGCAGCGGTGGGGGAAGCGCGCGCGAATCCGGGCGCGTTCCTGCTCAATTTTATGGTGGAAAAGGAAGACTCGGTGTACCCGATGATTCCCGCAGGCAGCGCGTTGCACGAGATGATTCGCCGGCCCGGTCGCGATCCGCTGGAAGAGGCGGCGGACGACAAGTGAGAAAGTGAAGAAGTGAAGAGAGTGAAGTAAGTGAAATGAGTGAAGTAAGTGAAATAAGTGAAGTAAGTGAAATGAGTGAAATAAGTGAAATAAGTGAAGTAGGCTGCAGGTGATTGCTGATTCGCTGGCTTCACTTCCTTCACTCCTTTTACTCCATTCACTCCTTTCACTCCATTCACTCATTTCACTCCATTCACTCGCTCAGAAAGGCTCATCATGCTTCATACATTCGTTGCATATGTCGAAGATCTTCCCGGAGTGCTGACGCGCGTCGCGTCGCTATTTCGGCGCCTGAACATCAACATCAATTCGCTCACCGTGGGGCGCAGCGAGCGGCCGGGACTGTCGCGGTTAACGCTGGTGTGTGAGGCATCGGCAGAGGCCGGGCACCGCATCCGCGCCAGCCTTTTTAAACTGGAAAACGTAGTCGACGTGGACGACATCGCCAAGGCGCCCTCGGTCACGCGAGAACTGGCGCTGATCAAAGTCGCCGCCAATCCGCAGAATCGCGCGCAAATTTTCGATCTGGTCGAGGTCTTCCGCGCCCGCATCGTCGATCTCACCTCGGAATCGCTGATGATCGAGATGACCGGCGTGGAAAGCAAAATCGAAGGACTGATCGAGGTGCTTCGCGAAGACGATGGCCGCATCCTCGAAATCTGCCGCAGCGGCAAAATGACCATGCGCCGCGGGCACCACTTCAGCAGCGTAGTGAAAGCCATGGGCCCCCAGGAAAGCGAAGCCGAGGAAATGGCCGCCACACCGTCGCAGTAAGATTGTGACAAGCCTGAATTTTCACGGATACTGCCAGCCCAACCGGGAGATCGCTCATGGACGCAGATACAAAAGCCTGTCCGGTATGCGGGGAGACCATCAAAGCAGCGGCGATCAAGTGCCGCTTTTGCAATACCGACCTGCAGGCATTTGTCGCGCAAAAGGAACAGGCGACAGAGCAGACTCTGTTCTCGGGTCATCCCGCGGCTCTCTACAGTGCGCGGCAAGTGGTGCCCTTTGTTGTGTTGCTTGCGCTGGCAATCGTGGCAGGCTACTTTGCCGGAACTACGGACGGCATTCTGATCGCGATCGCGGCATTCTTGGTTCTCAGCGGCATCGTGTGGCTCTCCTTCTACCTCAAGCAGCTCGGCACTCGCTACACCATCACGACGCAGCGTATCATCCTGGAACGGGGCGTTCTATCAAAGGTGCAGGAGTCGCTGGAGCTGTTCCGCGTAGACCATTTCGAGCTGGACAAGCCGCTGGGCATGCGATTGATGGACCAATGCGCGTTGCGGATATTCACTTCCGATGCTGAACTCGAAAGGTTCTCCATCTACGGCGTTCCCGGACTCGAAAGTCTGGCCAACACACTGCGTGAATGCCAACTGCGTGAGCGCAGCCGGCGAAATCTTACGACCTTCGTCAAGGCTTAGACCGGCAATTCTTCCTCTTCAACGCACGACTGAAAAAAACCAACAGAAAAAGGAAACCAGGAATCATGGCAAAGACTTATTACGATCACGATGCCGACCTCAGCTTGATCCAGGGCAAAAAGGTGGCCATCATCGGTTACGGCTCGCAGGGACACGCCCACGCTCTCAACCTGAAGGACTCGGGCGTGCAGATAAAGGTGGGCCTGGCGGCAAACTCCAAATCGATTGCCAAGGCGCAGAAGGCGGGTCTTGAAGTTGCAACAGTGGCAGATGCCGTGAAGTGGGCCGATGTGGTGATGGTCCTGGTCCCCGACCAGACCGCGGCCAAACTCTATGCAGATGAGATTGGCCCGAACATCAAGCCGGGCACGCTGCTGATGTTTGCGCACGGGTTCAACATTCACTTCAAGACCATTGTGCCGGCAGCGGGCATCGATGTGGGTATGGCCGCGCCCAAGGCGCCGGGCCATCGCGTGCGCGAAGTCTTTACGGAAGGCGGCGGTGTACCGGGATTGATTGCGGTGCATCAGGACGCTACCGGAAACGCGCACGCTCTCAGTCTCAGTTACCTGAAGGGCATTGGCTGTACGCGCGCCGGAGTGCTGGAGACAACCTACAAGGAAGAAACCGAGACGGATCTCTTCGGCGAGCAGGCGGTGCTATGCGGCGGCGTGAGCGCGCTGATCAAAGCGGGCTACGAGACGCTGGTCGAAGCCGGCTATCAGCCGGAGAGCGCGTACTTCGAAGTGCTGCACGAGCTCAAACTCATCGTCGACCTGATTTATCGCGGCGGGCTGGCCTACATGCGCTACTCGATAAGCGACACGGCGGAGTGGGGCGACTATGTGAGCGGCCCGCGCGTGATCAATGCGGAAAGCCGCAAGGCGATGAAGCAGATTCTGGCCGAGATTCAGGACGGGTCGTTTGCAAAGCGATTCCTCGCCGATCAGAATTCCGGCCGCAAGGAGTTTCTTGCCTTCCGCGAGGCCGAAGCCAAGCATCCCGTCGAGATCGTAGGCAAGCAACTGCGCGCTCAGATGCCGTTCCTCGATCCGGTAACGGTGGAGGAAGTGGCGAAGACGCGGTGAGAAAGAACCGTGTCAGCGATTCTTCGGGCTGGATTGGTCGATCCAGCCCGAAATGTTGATTGGTTAAAGTCTTCCATATCAGTGATCGACAAGATGTTGCATGAAACATTTAGTGGACCTATAATGTTTCATGTAACACAGGGTGGACTATGGGCTCTGCGATCACACAACGCGTCCGCAAGCACCGCGAGCAGTTGCGCGCCGCCGGATTGAAGCCGGTGCAGCTATGGCTGCCGGATACTGCTTCAGAAAGGTTCCGGAAAAAGTGTGCACAGGAATCTCTATCGCTGGCGAACGATCCACTCGAAGCTGAGACCCTCGCTTGGATCGCTGAAGTCGCGGACACGGATGGATGGGTATGAAACGCGGCGACCTGGTTCCTGTTGTATTGGCGGGAGCCTACGGTAAACCGCGACCGGCTCTCGTCATTCAATCGGATCTCTTCGCGCTTCATCCCTCCGTCACGGTCTTGCCCGTGACTACTCAATTGCGCCCGATTGAAATCTTCCGCATTACGGTTTCTCCGTCGGCAAAGAACGGCCTTCGCGCGCCTTCGCAAATCATGGTCGATAAAGCACACACGATTCCCCGCGCCAAAGCCGGCAGTCCTTTCGGTGAACTCGAATTGCGCACATTGAAAGAAGTCGACCGATCGTTGGCGGTATTTCTCGGGCTTGCCTGACGGTACGTGTCAGTGTTTCTCCGCCCAGGCTTCCAGCAGATCGATGTCGTAGCCGAGGACACCGGCCGACCCTCTAAACCCCGCCGACCCGCGCGGCTGATTGTCGGGCGTCCACCACTCGTAAAATCCGCCCACGCGCACCACGCGATCCACCATGGGGCGAATTTCGCGATAGGCACCGGCGATATCTCCCTCGTCGATCAGATCCTGCACCATGCGCCCGCCGAACCAGGTCCAGTCGCCGCCGTTTTGATAGGTGTATGGCGCGGTCATTTGCTGGTTATGAAAGTAGCCGAGTGGGTACGCAGGGTACATGGTGAGCCCGATGGTCGCTGCGTGGGCATCGCGCACATCGGCATCCATGCGGGCGAGGGTGTGAGAAATTTCCTTGCGGGTGAGCAGGCCGGCTTCGATAGCCACAGCGGTTCCGCCGTGGTAGTTGATTGCGTTCTCGTTGAAATCCGCAGGAAATGGCGAGCCGGCCAGATACACGTGCGGAAAATACTTCTGATTCTTCTTATCCCACAGATATTTACGCGTGTTGCGCCTGAGCTCATCGCGGGTCTTCGACCATTGCGCCGCTTCCGGCGCGCCCGGACCGAGCAGTTCCAGGTAATCGTTGATCGCCAAAATCAGCATGGCGTTGTCGTAAACCGAGAGGGAGCGATGCGTGTCTCCGTTGAGCCATGCGCCGATGGGCGACTCGGGCTGCACGTCGCCCCAGTCGGCGCGCGTGCCGCTCCAGATCAGGCCATGCTGCTTGTCGAAGCGTTCGTTGAGCAGATACTGCATGGCAAAACCGAGCCGGTCGCGCACGCTGCGGCCGTCAATTTGCTCGTCGAGAATGGAACGATCGCCGGTGACGGTGACGTATTTGTAGACCGCCTGCACCAGCGAAGATTCCTGATCGACTTCAACGGTATTCTTGTGCGACTGAAGGCCGGGAGCGAGCGGAGTGACTCGGTACGGCTTCTCCTTGAGGTTCGAGTCGAGCGGGCGATAGCCATCGACGATGTCGCCGCCGGGCCCCTGAAACTTGAAAAACGTCAGCAGTGCGTCGCGCAAAGCGCCGTGCGGATTGGCTTCAAGAGCAACGGCGATGAACGTATTCAGGTCGCGGATCCAAACCTGCGGATAGTGCGTGCCGGCATTGAGGCCGCCTTTGAGCAGATCGAGCGCCATCTGGTGCACCTGGCGCAGGCTCGCGTCGTCGCGGATCTGTTTGGCCAGGGCCGCGTCGGTGCTTTTCTGGGCAGGCAATGCAGACACCATTAGTGCAACTGTCGCGCCCGCGAAAAAAATCAGGACTCGCTTCATCGAGAATTCCATTTCTCTAGAAGTTACGGCTGCGTATCGCTCAATGAGGGCGGTGCATCGCTGGGCGCGGAGCCCCATGCCGGGTTGGGCTTAACGCCGAGCACGAAATGCAACGTGCCTCCGGCGGCAATGTCGGGGAATGAGATCCAGTTCTGGCCGTGCGCGCGGCCATTGAGCGCGGCGCTCTGGATATACGGCGCGTCGATATACGGTGCATCCTGGGCCGCGCCCGCGGCTTCAATGGTGAAGGTCTTGCCGGCGTAGGGCTCGTGCAGATGAATGACGACTTTGGGAAACACGGGGCCGGTGAGCTCATAGGCAAGGCTGGCCGGATCGATGCTGTAGATGCCCATCATGCTCAGCACCGCCCACGACGACATTTCGCCGCAGTCGTCGTTGCCGGGAATGCCGTCAGGAGCCGTGGTGTAGTTTTCGTTGAGCACCCGGCGCACCACGCGTTGCGTCTCCCATGGACGGCCTGAGAAGTTGAACTCGAACGGCGCTTCGAGATCGGTTTCGTTGTAGGGGTTGTAATACTGGCCGTACCAGCCGGGGAATTTGTAATTGAAAAACTCAGCCAGGCGCTGGTTGAAGAGATCGGGACCGACGGCGCGAACCAGCCACGCCATGTCAGCGGGCGCGAGCCACTGATAATGCCAGCCGGAGCCCTCAATGAAGCCGCGGCCATCCTGCAGGGGATCGAAATTCGGCACCCATTGGCCGTCGGCGTTGCGCGGGCGGAAGAAACGGTCGTCGGCATCGAAGACATTGCGCACATAGAGGGCGCGGTCGTAAAGCATCTTCGCGTCGTCGGTTTTTCCCAGCGCCAGCGCCAGGCGATAGAGAGACGCATACGCGATGGCGTCCTCCTGAATCTGCGAAACGGAGCCGTAGTTGCCCTTATCGTTCGGCAGATAGTGCACCTTGTTGATCCAGTCGATGTCATCCTGGCCTTTGTAGGGATGACCGGGCGGCGGCGCCTCGGTCGCGTCCTTGAGCATTCCCTCCCACGCGGCGCTCATGTCAAATCCGTGCAGACCGTCGAGCCACGCTGTGGCCATCACCACGGTAAGCGGGCTGCCCGCCATCACGTTGGTGTAGAGATTCATCTGCGGCCAGCGGTCGATCCATCCGCCTTGCTGAACCATCAGCACAATCGACTGCGCCATGTCCTCCATGCGGCGCGGCTCGATCATCGCCACCAGCGGCATCTGGCTGCGATAGATGTCCCAGCCGGAGTAGTTGGCGTAAATCAAGTGGCCTTTTTCGGCCTCATGAATTTTACCGTCGAAGCCCAGATACCGTCCGTCGGCATCGCTGAAAATGCTCGGCATGAGGAGGCTGTGATAGAGCGCGGTGTAAAACACGCTGCGCTGGGCGGCGCTGCCGCCTGAAACTTCGATGGTGCTCAGTTCCCGATTCCACGCCGCCAGTGCGTCGTGGCGGATGGCGGAGAATTCCTTGCCCTCCGACTCGGTCTTGAGATTATTGCGCGCGCCGTCGAGATCGACATACGAGATAGCGATCTTTGCGGTGATGGTTTGCGGATGCGCGGTGGCAGGCCACGAGGCGTATGCGCCGATCACTGGATGATCCGTTGTCTGCGCGGCGTTGCGCCCGCCTGGATCGAGCGCATCCGGCCCGCTGCCCGCGGCATCGCCCCAGGTTCCAAACTGGGCGAACGGCTGGCTGAACTCCATCACGAAATAAACTTTGTAGCTTTGTTGATTGCCGCAGAAGGCGCGGTTCTCAACATACCCTTCCATCGTGCGGTCGCCCACAATCTGAATGGATGCGCCGGTGGTGAAATTGAGCGTGTGGCTGATGGGCACGAGAATGTTGGCTGCCTGGCCCGCGGGAAATGTGAATTGCGCGGTGCCCGTTCGTTCAGTTGCGCTCAACTCGGCGTCGATGTTCCACTCGAGCAGATTTACGCGGTAATAACCGGGGGCGGCGGCTTCGTCACTGTGCGAATATGCCGACCGCAGATCGATGGGGCGCGTATGCACGGGCCCGTCGGTCGCGGTGAAGAACACTTCACCTTCATTCGGGCAACCGGGGCCGCTCATGTGCGTCATGCTGAAGCCCTGAATGTCGGTTTGCGCGTAGTGGTAGCCGTAACCGTGGTTTTCCGTTTCGGGGCTGAGCTGCACCATGCCGAAGGGCATGGCCGCGCCGGGAAAAAGATTCACGCCTCCGCCGGGTCCTTCGCCGGTGCCGATCAAGGGGTTGACGCTGGCTGCCGGCCCTGCCGCCGGCGCGGTTTGTGCCGGCAAAACGTGCAGGCAAAAACACAACAGGCCAAGTAACGCCGCTGAGCAAAAAGGACGAAGCAGGAGACCGGTATCTCGGCAAGGCACATTCATGAATCGCTTCACAGGAATTTTCACCCCCACCCATCATAACCTTGTCGCGGGAGTGGCGGGTTGGGCGGCACGACTGAAGTCGTGCTCTTTCAAAACCGGTTGTATGCAGCCGGTTCTGGTGCGAGTCCTGGAAGTTCGCAGAAAAGCAACCGCAGATCCTTCGACTCCCTCGCTGCGCCGTGCCGGCTTGCTCGGTCGCTCAGGATGACAGCGTATTTGGTTGGTGATCGGTAGCTTAGTGCCGACCTGCCGTGCCCGCGAACCCCCTCCCTGTAAAATCATCCTGAAACCCAGCCTCAAACCGGCAGTGGAGGCAACTTGCTTTACTGGCTTCTCTACGAAAAGCTTTTCCCGTTTTTTCACCCGTTCAGGATCTTCCGCTACCTCACGTTTCGCACTGCGTTTGCCACGCTCACGGCGCTGCTGATCGCGCTCTTCATCGGGCCCTGGGTGATCGAGAAGCTGAGGGAGTTCCAGATCGGTCAATACGTGCGCGAGGACGGGCCGCAGTCGCATCTGAAGAAAACAGGCACGCCCACCATGGGCGGCGTCCTGATTTGCATTGCGATTTTGCTGCCCACGGTGCTCTGGGCCGACCCCGCCAATCCGTTTGTGTGGATCACGGTCTTCTCCACGCTGGCATTCGGCGCCGTCGGTTTTGCCGACGACTATATTAAAGTCGTTCAGCGGCGCAGCCTGGGTCTTACGGTGCGGGCCAAGCTGTTGTGGCAGGGGCTGGCCGGCGCGCTGGTGGCCGTGGCGCTGGTGGTGATGGATCAGTTCAGGCTCTTCAACACGCGGCTTTCCGTGCCCTTCATCAAAAGCCTGCGTCCCGATATGCTGTGGCACCACTGGCCCGCTACGATTCCGCATCTTGGCCTGCTGGCCTTCGTGCCTTTTGTCCTCTGGGTCATGTTGTGGCTGGTAGGCATGTCGAATGCGGTGAACCTGACCGACGGGCTCGACGGCCTGGCCATCGGCTGCACCATCATTTCCGCCGGCGCACTGGCCGTACTCACCTACGTCACCGGCCACGTGGTGTTTGCCGACTATCTGGAGCTGCAGCGCATGCCCATGGTCAGCGAATTGACGGTGTTTTGCGGGTCCATGGTGGGCGCGTCCATCGGCTTTCTCTGGTACAACGCCCATCCCGCCGAGATTTTCATGGGCGACGTGGGTTCGCTGGCGCTGGGCGGCGCTATCGGCACAGTGGCCATCATTATCCGGCAGGAGCTGCTGCTGCCATTTATCGGCGGCATCTTCATCCTGGAAGCGGTTTCGGTGATCCTGCAGGTGGGCAGCTATAAGCTGCGCAATGGAAAGCGGATTTTCAGGATGGCGCCGCTGCACCACCACTTCGAGCAGATGGGCTGGAGCGAGTCGAAGGTCATCGCGCGCTTCTGGATCGGCGCCCTGGTGTTTGCATTGTTTGCACTTACTACCCTGAAATTGCGCTAAACACAGCGCGCGGCGAGCCAGCCCCGGTGCACAATGAGAGTTGGCGCGGAGCCTAAGGGGCTGGGATGGAAGTCAGAATCCTGGGAAGATCATCCCTCAGCGGCTAGAGCCGCGTTGATTGTTGAGGTTTTACGGCAGGACTAAAGTCGTGCCCTTTCAAAACCTGACTTTCATCACAGGCCCTAAGGACAATTGGGAACGATGGAACTGAAAGGCAAGAAGGTTCTGGTGGTGGGCCTGGGGAAGTCCGGGCTTGCGGCGGCGCTTTTTTTGCGCCGGCAAGGCGCGCAGGTGACAGTTTCCGATATCCGTTCGGCCGAGTCGCTGGCCAAAGAGATTCCGGCGTTGCTGGATGAGGGCATCATGGTGGAGGCCGGCGGCCACGGCCTGCTCACCTTCCGCCGCCAGGACTTGATCGTGGTCAGCCCCGGCGTGCCGCTGGATACGCCCGAACTGGTGCAGGCCCGCAACTTCGGCCGTCCGGTGATCGGCGAGCTCGAATTGGCCGCGCGCTTTCTGAAAGGCCAGATCCTGGCCATCACCGGTTCCAACGGCAAGACCACCACGACGGCGCTGGCCGGCGAAATCCTGAAGGAGTCTGGCTTGCCGACGCTGGTCGCCGGAAACATCGGCGTGCCGGTGGTGGGCCTCATCGACGAGAGCACCGAAAACACCTGGTCGGTGTTGGAGGTTTCCAGTTTTCAACTCGAGAGCACGGAAAAATTCCACCCCAGGATCGCGGTGATCCTGAACATCACGCCCGATCATCTCGACCGGCACGGCACCTTTGAGAACTACGCGCTGGCCAAGGAGCGCATCTTTGCCGCGCAGGATGCCGGCGACTTTACGGTGCTGAATGCCGACAATCCGCGCACCGCCGAAGCCGCGGCCCGTTCCCATGCCTCGGTTTTCTGGTTTTCGGCCCAGCATTCCGTGGCGCAGGGCGCGTGGGCGGAGAGTGGCAACGTGGTCTATAGCTCCGCGCCGGGGGCTGCGGTGGAAACCATTCTGCCGATCGCGAAGATTCCTCTCAAGGGCGAGCACAACGTGGAGAATGTGCTGGCGGCGGTGTGCGCGGCGCGGCTGGCTGGCGTGGCGCCCGGCGTGATTGCCCATGCCATTGAGAACTTCAAGGCCGTGGAGCATCGCCTGGAATATGTTGACACCATCAACGGCGTGGATTACTACAACGATTCCAAGGCCACCAACGTGGACGCAACGGAAAAGGCCGTGGCCGCGTTTCCCGGCGGCATTCACCTGATTCTCGGCGGCAAGGACAAGGGCGCACCGTATTCTCCTCTTGCGCCGTTGCTGCGCGATCGCGTGCGCGCCATCTACACGATTGGCTCGGCGGCGGCCATTATCGAATCGCAACTGCGCGGAACGGTGCCCATCCACTCCTGCGAGACTCTGGCCAACGCGGTCGATGCGGCGGCCAAAGCGGCGCGGCCCGGCGATGTAGTGCTGCTGGCGCCGGCTTGCTCCAGCTACGATCAGTTTGAGAATTACGAGCAGCGCGGAAGCGTCTTCAAGCAACTGGTATGCGAGCGGCGCGAATGGAAAGCGCGGCAGAATTAGGATTTATGGCGAAGCGAGTCGGAGTCGACAAGTGGCTGTTCTTCACCACGCTGGTGCTGGTGGTCGCCGGGTTGGTCATGGTCTTTTCCGCCTCCGCCGTGGTCGATCAGGAGCGTTATCACTCGGCCTACATGTTTGTTTTTACGCAGGCCATCTGGGCCGTGGCGGGAGTACTGGCTTTGCTCGTCCTCATGCACGTGGACATCAGCCGTTACAACTCGCCGCGCTTCATCTATCCCGCCCTGTGCGTCACTACGGTGCTGCTGGTGCTGGTGTTTCTGATGCCCGGCTCGCACCACACGCATCGCTGGATACGCTTCGGCGATTTCTTCACCTTCCAGCCCTCTGAGATCGCCAAGCCCGTCCTGGTGTTCTTTCTGGCGTGGTTCCTGCACAAGCGGCTCGGCGCCATGAACGCGTGGAGAGGCACGCTGCTGCCTGCTGCGCTCATTCCGTTTCTGTTTATCGTTTTGGTCCTGGCTCAGCCCGACCTGGGAACGGCGTTGGTGCTGGCCGGCGTCACGGCCATGGTGCTGGTGCTGGCAGGGATGGAGTGGAAGGTTTTCTTCGGCGCGTGTTGCGCGGCTCTGCCGGCCCTGGCGGCGCTGCTGCTCTGGGTTCCGTGGCGGCGCGCGCGCATGCTGGTCTTTCTCAGCCCCGAATCCGATCCGCAAGGCGCCGGCTACCACATCTACCAGTCGCTCATCGCCGTGGGCACCGGCGGATTGACGGGCCGCGGCTACATGGAAGGCATGCAGAAACTGTTTTATCTGCCCGAATCCGCGACCGATTTTATCTTCGCCAACATCGCGGAGGAACTCGGTTTTATCGGCGCCATGTTCATCGTGCTTTTGTTCGCAATGTTCGGCGCGCGCGGGCTGCGCACCGCCTTCCGCTGCACCGATCCCTTTGCGCGTCTGGTCGCCTTTGGCATCACGACGTCGATTCTGTTGCAGGCGTTCTTCAACATCAGCGTAGTGCTGTCGCTGGTTCCCAACAAGGGCATTCCGTTGCCGATGATCTCGCACGGAGGCACGTCGCTGTTCTGCACGCTGGCCAGCATCGGGATTCTGCTCAACATTTCGCGACAGGCAGAATGAGAGAAGCAGGGAATGAGGGACCGAGGGAACAAGGGACCAGGGACCAGGGGCATGGGGACTAGTCAGGCTGGGGAAAGACTCTTCAAGGCTCGCATGAAGTGTCAGGGCACGACTTCAGTCGTGCCGAAACATGCGAATAAAATTCGGGGCTTTAGCCCCCGCGGGGTTACAGTCGGAATCAATACAATCATCTTTCTTGAAACACGCTGTAGCGGCTCGCTCCAAAAGAGCAGGGAACAAGATCGACGGTGGCTCAACTGAAAATCCTCATCGCCGGCGGCGGTACAGGCGGGCACATTATTCCTGCATTGGCCGTGGCGCGCGAACTGGTGGATCGCCATGGCGCGGAAGTGCTTTTTGTGGGCACGGCGCGGGGATTGGAGAC
>JBEKGH010000077.1:0-19338 GCA_050012895.1 Occallatibacter sp. | reverse complement strand
TGACCGTCGAGCAGCGATCGAACCGTATCCACCACTGGATCCTGCTGGTCGTCGCCTTCCATCAGCACGGTATAGAAGGCAGTAATGCTGCCCTGCGAAAAATTCCCGGCGCGCTCCACCAACCGGGCCAGTTTATTCAGCACTGAAGGTGTGTAGCCTTTCGCCGTCGGAGGTTCGCCCGCAGCGAGTCCGATTTCGCGCTGCGCCATGGCAAAGCGCGTGAGCGAGTCGACAATCAATAGAACGTTCTTGCCGAGGGCTGCGAAATGCTCGGCAACCGCAGTTGCGGCCAGTGCAGCACGTATCCTGAGCAGTGGTGATTGATCAGAAGTGGAAACAACCACAACCGCGCGGCGAAGCCCGTCCGCGCCGAGAACTTCAAGAAACTCTCCCACTTCGCGCCCGCGCTCGCCCACAAGCGCCAACACGGTCATATCCGCGGCCGTTCCCCGGGCCATCATGCCAATCAGCGTGCTTTTGCCCACGCCGCTTCCGCCGAAGACACCAATGCGCTGCCCTCTCCCGCATGTAAGGAATGCATCAATAGCGCGGATACCGCAGCTCAGCGGCTCACGAATCGTGACCCGCTCAAGCGGCAACGGCGCCGAACCATCGAGAGCAATTGAGTGAACTGCACGGTAATCGGGCAGCGCATCCAGCGGATTTCCACTGCTGTCGATCACACGGCCTAACATCTCTGGGCCGACGCGAATGGATGGACGCGCGCCCCACGTTATAATTTGATCGCCATAGCGAATTCCCTGGGGCTGGTCAGCGGTCATCGCCAGCATCGTAGATTGCCGGAAGCCGATGATTTCGCCGGAATAACTTCGGCCGTGACCGATAATCTCGCAAGACTCTCCAACCGAGCAGTAGGGTCCATCTGATTCAATCAGGTTGCCTACCACCTGATTTACACGTCCGTGCCAGCGCAAAGTGGAACCTGCGCGGAGAAAGTGCGTGTATGGAGAAAGCAAAGCTCGGCTCATTCGCTGGCAGGCCTCACTGCGAGCAGATCGAAGAAGCCCTGCTCAACTTCCTTCAACTGTTTCACCAAGCTGAAATTCGCGGAACCTAGTTCAGTTTCGAGGATGCAGTCCTGATCATTCAATTCAGCATCCTCAACCACTTCAACACGAGTTGCGCTGGAGAAGCTCGAAAAGTACTGTTTCCAGGCTTCGCCCTTACCCGGCTCAACGCGAATGGTTACACTCGAACCTTCACGCATGTTTTCCATGGCCAGGCGAACCAGCGACGCTACCAGCATCGCATCGACCTGCGCCTCGCGATGAAGGATCTTGGCCGCGATAGCAAGAGAGAGTTGAACGATTTCTGCCTCAACCCGGCCGTAATACCTGTCCCGTTCCTCTTCAAACTTCGTGACTGTGGACGCGATTGAGGCCCGCGCTGCCAGGAGCTTTCGTTCGAACTCGACGCGCAGTCTCTGCTCCACTTCGCTCGCGGCTTCCGCTCGTTCTCTCGCGATCCGTTCGGCGAACTCCCCACGCGTCAACTGCACGTCTTTTCGCGGGGCGCCTGGTTCAAAATCACTCTGAGTGCCGCCCAGAAGTGGATCTCCGTCGCGTATCGCGCCACCGGAAATGTCGCGGTAATGCAACGTGGTCACTGGAATTGAATATTCCGCGTTAGACGACATACTCATCTTCTCCCTGGCTGCGTAGCGCAATCCTGCCTTCTGCCTCTAGTTTGCGAGCGATCGCGATCATTTCGCTCTGTGCTTTGGCAACGTCCTTGCCTCGAACCGGTCCCATCATTTCAGAATCTTCCTTCAACAACTCAACGGCGCGGGACGACATCGTCTTGAATATATGAGTTCGCAAATCTTCACTGGCGCTTTTCAAGGCGATTGCCAGCGTCTTTTTGTCGATTGCAGTGATCAGTTCTCGCAAGTCGGGTTCGGGTACCTCAAGGAAATTCTCAAATGTGAACATAAGATCGCGGATACTTATGGCCAGCGCGGGTTCTGTAGATTCAATCGTTTCCAGAATTTCCTTCGCAGCGGGGGATTCCAGTTGATTCATCAAGTCGGCCAGATTTTTAAAGCCGGTATCGGCGCGCTTCGTCGGTTTCCCGGCGGTGCCGAAGCGCCGATTGATGACCTGTGAAGCCTTCGCCGCAGCCTCGGAAGAAAACTGACCCATGGTCGCCATGCGTTTGACGCAATCGACTCGGTCTTCCGGGTTGAGCTGCATGAGTAGCGCCGATGCCTGCTTGGGTTCAAGATGCCCGAGGAGGAGAGCCTTTGTTTGGGCATGCTCGCCCGCGAGAAACCTTGCAACCTGCTGGGGCTCTGTTTTCTGGAGCGAATCAAAGTTGAGCGAGTCGTTATCCTTCGGGCGGTTCAGGCGTTGCACCATGCTCTCGGCGCCGGTTTCGCCTAAGGCCTTCACCAGCAGACGAACCGCAACTTCCCGGCCACCCACGGTTGTGAATCCCTTCGCCGCCATCATCTGCTTGTACTCCTCAAGCACCTGGAGAGCGAGCTCAGCAGGGATCCTCGGCAGGTTTGCCAACTCTTCCGTGACGCGCTCCAGATCTGAAGGCGGCAAGCTGCGGAGAATTGGCACCGCGTCCGACTCGTTCAGAACCGAAAGCAGGATTGCCGCTTTGCGCGCGCCACCGAAGGATGCCTGAGTGTGTGTGCTCATGACCGCTCCTCACGCATCCAGGATTGCATCGCATGCGCCGTGTCGACTGGATTCTGTTTTGCCAGCTCGGACATTTGCAGCTTGAGTTGTGCGGCCCGTCTCCCTACCTCAATTGCATCCATCGACTCTGAAGGCAGTCCCTGCGCATTGGCGGCCGCGAATGCCGGCTGAAGCCCTGCGGTGAGTTCACTCTGTCGAAGTGCGTGCTTCTGAACGGGCCGAATAACCAGTAGATAGGCCAGCAGGAAGAGACCAAGGAGCGACAGCGGGCGCAAAAGCGACGAATAATCGGATACCGTCTTTTGCACTTCAGAAGCCAGGTTCGGAGCCGGCAGATCACTTTCCGTCGCGTTGCCATCGAAGGAGAGATTCTGCACGCTGATCGTGTCGCCGCGCTTGGCATCAAATCCAATCGCGGCTTCAGCCAGTTCCTGGATTCGATTCAGCTCATCCTGCGATCTTTTCTGGCGCGTGACCGTGACCTTGCCCTTGGTGTCGGTTGTCCTCACAATCGCGTCGTCGACCAACAGAGCAGCGCTGATGCGGCGAATTCCCCCTGCCGGGGTGATCGTGTGGGTGATTGTTTTATTCACGCCGTATTGAGCACTTTCGGTCTTGGAAGACTGTGAAGGGCTTGAGGTGGTTGCCGATGTTTGAGCTGCAGGAGAATTATTCTGCTGGGCCGCCGGCTTGGCAGGCTTGGCGGGCTTGGCAGCCGGGATGTTGCTGGCTGTCCCTGGAACCCCGGAAGCAATGGGCTCCCCGCCGGCCACATCTTCGCTTCGCTGCATGCTGAGCAGGGCACTCGAAGTGGGGTCGTATTTTTCATCGTTCTCATCGGTTGACGCCTGATCGAATTCCACATTTACGCTGGCGCGAATCGCGTTGGTTCCCACAACCGGCTCAAGAGTGTTGATCAACCGGTCCGTCAGTCTTGCTTCCTCATCCTGGTCATTGCCCGGGCCGTCATGAGCAAGCCCGAGAGACCTCTCCGAATCGGCATCGATAATAGAAACGTCTTCAGGTTTCAACCCATCAACCGCGCCAGAGACCAGGCGCGATATGGCGACGACGGCGTCCTTGGAAAGTCCATTGTGCCGAAGCCGGACGATGACCGCGGCCTTGGCGCTTCGTTGCCGGTCGAGAAACACGGAATCGGTGGGCAACACCAGATGTACACGCGCCTGCTGAACGTCGGCAAGCGTCTGGATGGTCCGCTCCAGCTCACCCTCCAATGCGCGCTGGTAAGCAACCTTCTCGTCAAACTCCGTCTGTCCCCAGGACATCTTGTCGAAGAGTTCAAATCCCATTCGCCCGCTGTGCTGCTGGCCTTGCGTTGCCGTCATCATGCGAGCTGCATCGAGTTTGTCAGCTGGTACGCTCACGGTCTTTCCATCGGGGCTGACCTCGTGGGGAATGTTCTGCGAGTCGAGCTGTGTGGCCAGGGATTGTGCATCCGCAGGATCCAGATCCTTGTAGAGCGGTTTGTAATCCGGCGACGCAATCAGCCGCACAAACAGGGTGAGCATCAGGGCGGTCGCGCCCGCACCTCCCAGAAGCAGGCCTTTCTGAAGGCCTGTCCGGCTCCTCCAAAACTGCTTCACTTGTTCGACAACATTCGAAGAACCTGGCATTGTTTACCAATCCTAGAATTGCATTTTCTCGATGTCTTGATAGGCATTCACGATCTTGTTGCGGACTTGCATCATCAGTTGAAAAGCCACATCGGCTTTCTCGACCGCAACCATCACCTCGTTCAAGTCGGCGCCTCCTCCGTGCAGCAGGTTGCTCACCTGCGATGCCGCGGAAGTGTGGAGCTGATCAACCGTATGTACGGCATTTGAAAGCACCGACGAAAAGCTATCTTCGCCGGATGCTCCGTTGATGTTCTGGAGCGAAGACGGATCCGGAATGGCTACGTTCGGAATTGGACTAATGGTGAAGTTGCTCATTGCACAGCTCCTGCTTACGAAGACTTCAAGATGTCGATCGACTGCTGGATCATCTGTTTGGCTGCAGTCACCGCCGAGGCATTCAACTGATAGGCCCTGACGGCGCCCATCAGATCGACCATTTCCGATACGGGGTTGATGGCGGGATACGCGACCATTCCGTTCTTGTCGGCGTCAGGATTTCCCGGCTCATAATGCATGACGGGCGGCGTTGGATCCTCGACGACCTGCGTCACTTGAACAGCGCCCCCCGGTCCATGACCGAAGTGCCCGAACCGGTTCAGCACCGTGGTGAACGGCGAGGGATTCGAAGCGCTGAAAACCACTTCTTTGCGCACGTACGGTCCGCCGGTATCCGTGTGCGTGGTCTCGGCGTTGGCTAGATTCGCCGAGGTCACTTCAGCTCGCTGCCGCTCAGCTGAGAGGCCTGACGCGCTGACGCTCAACATGTCAAACAGTCCCATAATCAATTCCCTTCCTTAATCGCGGTGAGCAGGCGGTGAAACTCAGCCTTGATCAGTTGCACGCCCATTTGGTATTGGAGTTGCGTTTCTCCCATCAAGAGGCCCTCGCGATCGACGTTTACGTTGTTTCCGTCGGGCCGCTCGGGCAGACCTTCCACCTCAGACGATGCAGGCGTGAACTGCACGTCATTGCCCTCATCCGACACTTGCTGCATTGCGGACTGGAAGTTGATGTCTTTTGTGTGATAGCCGGGCGTATCCGCATTAGCGACGTTGGACGCAATCAACTGTTGACGGTCCGACGTCACCTTCAGATATCCCTGGAGCAACTGCATCAGAGGCGTGGTGGTCGACATGCTATGCGAACCTCCTTGGCGGCAAGCCGTATTCCCGGATCTTGTTTCTCATGGTGCGGAGACTGATGCCCAGCATTTCCGCGGCATGTGTGCGATTGCCGTCGGTGAGAGCCAGCGTTTTTTCCAGATGAATCTTCTCCACCTGCCATATCGGAGTGCCTGCCGGCAATTCTTTCTTGACTGAAGGCGGGACCGGCCCCTTCAGCGCATCATGCCCGTGGAACTCCCTCTCGAAGCAGTTGGAATCGAGAGTACTTGTCCCTGCCAGGGTGACCACGCGCCGCATGAAATTCGCGAGTTCACGAACGTTCCCCGGCCAGGTGTGCGATTGCAGGCGCTCAAGAAAATCCGGCAGAAGATGCGGGCACTCTGCCCCATGCTGCGCGGCATATTTCTCAGCGAAATGGCGAGCGAGAACCGGAATGTCCTCCTGGCGTTCGCGCAAAGGCGGCAATGTGAGGGGAATGACGTTGAGCCGGTAATAAAGGTCTGCCCGGAACTGGCCGCGCTCGACCATCGTCGCGAGAGAAACATTGGTTGTGGCAATCACACGGATATCAACCTGGACAGTGACAGTCTCACCAAGGCGCTCGAATTCGCGCTCCTGCAGGACGCGCAGCAGCTTGGGCTGAAGGTTAAGCGGCATTTCACCGATCTCATCCAGCAGAATGGTTCCGCCATCGGCGAGTTCGAATTTGCCGGACCTGGTGGCGACAGCTCCCGTAAATGCTCCGCGCCCGTGTCCGAACAACTCACTTTCGAGGAGAGCCTCGGGGACCGCTGCGCAGTTCACGGCGATGAATGGTTTATCGCAGCGCGCGCTGAAATCGTGGATATAGCGCGCAAGAAGCTCCTTGCCGGTTCCGCTTTCGGCTTCAATCAATACATCCGCGCCGGCGCTGGCGGCTGCGCGTGCCCGTTGCAGCGAACGAGTCAGAAGGGGTGAGCGGCCGATGATTTCACCGCATGCTAAATCCTCAGTCGGTGCAGGTGATTGAATGACCCGATGCACGAGCTGCGCTGCAGCTGATTGCAGCCGATCAAAAGGAATCGGTTTGGTCAGGTAGTCGAGGGCTCCATCTCGCATCGCAGTGACTGCATCCGGCACCGAACCGTGAGCGGTCAGCAAAATCACTGCGGTATCGGGGGACGCTTTCCGCGCAGCCCGCATCACTTCCATCCCTGTGCCGTCGGGCATGCGCATATCGGTGACGATCAAGTTGAAGTCCTGGTTTTCTAAGTTGCGAACGGCCTCGCGCACGCACGAGGCAGTTTCCACGCGCCAGCCATGGCGCAGAAAATTTGCGCGCAACGCGGTACGAATTCCCGGTTCGTCGTCAACTACCATCACCGAAAGTACTTCGTCTGTGCTCATAGGACCGGAAACCCCAACTCAAAGCTTGTTCCCTCGTTCACCTGGCTCGAAACCCGAATCTCTCCGCCGTGCTGGTCCATGAGCCGCTTGCAAACGGCGAGTCCCAGCCCCGGAGTCTCTCCGGTTCCACTGAATCCTGGGTCGAAAATGTGTGCGACGACGTTTTCCGGCATCCCGCTACCCGTGTCTTGAATAGTGACCACCGCGCGATGGAGCCTGGCACTGGTTCTCTGCCCGAGCGAAACCGTGATGCGCCCACCAGACTCGGTGTGTCGAATTGCATTACAGAGGATATTCAGAACGATTTGGCGGATGGCATCTTCGTTGCCCAACACGGAGATCGCCGCGGCGCTTACTGAAAAGCTAAGTGAGACTCCGGCCTGGTCGGCGATCGGCCTGACAAATTCGACGCCGCTTTCAATGCAGGTTGCGAGGCGAACCGCGGTGAGGCGCAGTCTGCACTCACTATTGAGACTTAGAACATTGTTCACGGTGCCGGAAAGCGTTCGGATTCCGGCGCGGAGATGCGAAATCCATTCAGCAGCCTCACTAGGCTCCTGCTCAATGAGCCCGGCAAACAGTTCCAGGCTTGCTAATGGATTTCTAATTTCGTGGGCCAGGATCGTCGAGATCTCCGCGAGAACGGTGGCGCGCCGGGCTGCTTCGCGCTCCTGCTCCGCAAGCTTATTTGCTGTGATGTCGCGGAGGATCCAGATGCTTTTGAGACGGCTCACCAGATCTGAACGCCATTCGGAACCGCCCGCAGGGTCCAGCTGGCGGCAGCTAATCGCCAGCCAACGATTACCGAGTCTTCCATCGGGGTTCAGCTCGATATCGATGGGACCGGTGGATGTTTTTCCGATCGACACGAAGTCGATCTGGCAGAATGCGGAGAGGGCCTGCAGGCTCTCAACAGGCGAGTTCTTCAGCTCCAGAAGCCTGCGGCCTTCCGGGTTGATCATGACGATGCGATCGGCCTGGCTAAGTACCAGGACACCGCACGGCAGCGAATCAAGCATCTGTTGCAGGGCTGCCCGCATGCGGTCGTTCTCATCCAGACTGCGAGTTAATGCCGCATTGCGCTCGGAGAGCTCCGACCCGAGACGGGCAACTTCCTGCTGGAGATCGCGATACGATGACTCCAGAACCGACGATGCGGCAATGAATTCTGAGAATGCATCTGCAAGCAGCTGGGGGCTGGGCAGGGATTCGACACCCAGGGTCATTATTGGAACGGCATGAGAACTCGGCAGCATTTGCCTACTTGACAAGCACGAAGCGTGCCAAACTGGGATGGGATGCCCAAATTGGGCTATAAGCGGCAGAGATTTCTATAAAATAATGTGTTCAGGCTTGATTTCGTCCCCGTTGCCAATGAGGATTGAGGCGCGTTCGATGGCATTGCGCAGCTCGCGCACGTTTCCTGGCCAGTTATGCTGCTGGAGGATTTGCATCGCTTCCTGACTCACGGACACCCTGGGGGAATACTTGGCGACAAAGGCGAGAGTCAGGTCTGTAATGTCTCCCATCCGGTCGCGCAGGGGCGGCAGGTGAATGGGGAATACGGCGAGGCGATAAAAAAGGTCCTCGCGAAATTGCTGTTGGGCCACACGCGTTTTCAGTTCGGCGTTGGTCGCCGCAACCACGCGCACATCGACCTTCAGATTATCGTTGCCCCCGATGCGCTGGACCTCACCTTGCTCGAGAAACCTCAGGATCTTGCTCTGCAACGACAGAGGCATATCGCCGATCTCGTCGAGAAACAGGGTGCCCCCGTGCGCTGAGTGAATTCGCCCGATGCGCGACTGCACCGCACCCGTAAAAGCCCCCTTTGTATAACCAAAGAGCTCTGCCTCGAGCAACGTCTCGGGAATTGCCGAGCAATTTACGACCACAAATGGCTGGTTGCGGCGTCCGCTTATGAGGTGAATCTCCTGGGCAATCAAATCCTTGCCCGTTCCGCTCTCTCCGGTAACGAGGACCGTGGTATCACGAGCTGCAACCATTCGAGTGAGCGAGTAGGTGCGCAGCATCGGTTGCGAATTGCCCACCATGCTTCTCAGCCTGACGACACCACCACCATCAGGTTCGCTGTTCTCCTCATCATTCGGTCGCAGCGCTTCGGTGCGAAGGGATCCCGCCCGGTTCACTGCATCTATCACCCTTCTTGAAATCGGTGTTGGCGACGCGGTTCCAACAAGAAGTTGCCCGGTGTGCGAGTTGAGCATCAGGATTTGCGTATTGGGAAAACGCTCACGGACAATACGAAGGAATTCTCCCGCATTTAGATCGGGTAACACTTGATCAAGAAGCAGGACAGGATCATTTCCATCGTGTTCCCGCAGTCGTGCCAGCGCCTCTGCCCCGCCGCTTGCCTCGTGCACACGCCATCGCGGCAGACAGAGCTTTTCCATCAGTTCGGCGCGCAGCTTGGCGTTGGAACTCACGACAAGAACGTCGACAGAAGCTCGATCTTCAAGGCGCATTGTGGTTGAGGAAAGAGTTGCCATATTGATTGTCTACCGCGATTCGGGATTAGAAATGTTCCTGAACTTCACTTCCCCCTGGCCGTTCTCAGCTCTCGTGGACGAGCGTGTGACTATTCGCAATTCCCGTTATCCTCTTTTCTTCGTCAAGCAGAGGAAGCTTGATGGAGATCTGAAATGGGGACTTAGAGCACGCGTAAACGCCATGTTGTTTTTTGACGTTCGCTTCGGCCGCTGACAAGTGAAGCCAGTTCATAGCGGTCAATTTCTCTCCCTTCGACCGAGTGCACAGCAAACTCAAATTGGCGAAGCCATCGCGCCGGCTGATGTCCATGCAAATGTCGTCGCGGCTTTGAGATTGTGCTTCCACAGCGTTCAGGGCAGCATGCAGCGCCTCCTCAATTCGCGCCGGGTCAGCCATCACACGAAGTTCGCAATCAGGTTTGGCCAGCGAAATTCGTGGCAACGAATTGCTTAATTCTGCCTGCCTATTCTCAAGGACCGAAACCGTCAGATCCCAGAGGTCAACTTCCGTGCAGACTGGTTCAGATCGAACGCCGTCGAGCAGGCTCTGCAGGCCTGAAAGCAGGTTGCACAGGCGGTCCACCTGGGTATTTGACATCTCCAGGTAGCGGCTAGCCGCCTGCGGCGGAACTGCACCACGCATGGTGAGCGCACCAAGGGCGCCCCGCAGGATGGTAAGCGGCTGCGCCAGTGCGTGCAGCCCCTCGTCCAACTCCCTGCAGAGCCAAGCATACGATTCTGCGTCGCCGACGGACGCGCCGCTTTCCAAGGCATTGTTATTGGGCATCGCGCAACTCATATCCAAATCCTCGCAGGGTATGGGTAAGCTTCTGCTCTCCCGGCAGATCGATTTTGTCGCGAACGTATTTCACGTATACGTCGACGATATTTGTCGTTGCATCGGGCGACATGTTCCACACTTCTTCGAGCAATGTGGCTCGGGAAACGGGGTGTCCTGCATTGCGGATCAAGACTTCAAGGATGGCAAACTCCCGTGGCGTCAACTTGATTCGCCGTCCATTCCGTTCCACACGACGCTCCTGGCGGCAGAGTTGGAGGTCGCCGACCGTGGAACAATCGGGAATCATCCCGGAGTTACGCCGCAGCAGGGCATGGACACGCGCCAGAAGTTCAAGAAGTGAAAAAGGCTTATTCAGGCAGTCATCCGCGCCGCTTTCGAGCGCATTCACCCTGTCTTCGACCCGGCTGCAGGCAGTTAGCACCATGATCGGCAACTTGGGCTGTTCGAGCCGGACCTTGCGAATGACGCTGATGCCGTCGAGTCTCGGCAGGTTCAGGTCGACAATCAAAAGGTCGAAACGGCGCTTCGCCTCAAGCGCACTCAGGGCAGCTTCACCGTCAGAAGCCTGGTCGACGATGAAGCCCTGACTGCGCAGCTCCTCACTCAGGAAATCTGCGAGCGAATCGTCATCCTCGACGACAAGTACCTGTCGTCCCGAAGTACCATTGCTCTCAGCAGTCCCCGAGGCAATTTCAACGCATGAGGCAACGGGATTATCTATTGAGATCTTTTCCAGGGCAAGTTCATGCATAAAAAGTCTTTGGCTCAATACTACCTTGCGCGCTTAACTTGCCAGCACGCTCTTTTGGAAACGACGGTTTCAATGACACTTGAAAGGGTCCGATGGCACAGTATGGCAATATTAGAGTCGAATTAACAGTCGTTTTGTGATGGCCGTCACGGGAAGTGTCCAAAATTAGTACATAAAGTAATCAATTTCTTGAGGATGGGTCGTGACCCGTGAGCATGTTTTCCAGTTCCTGTAGAGTTTGATTTGACGAGGAGCACACCGGCGTTCCTGCAAAATACTGTCTATAATTGCATCTACATCATCAAGATGCGGCGGGGTGTTGTTAAGTCTGCCGATAAGCCAAATAGGCACAACGGTGTAAGCTCCGGAATTGCGGTTGATTCAGCAAATACAATGGTGGGACCCCGAGTATGAGAAGACTTCAATATCGCGCTCCACGCTTTCCTGTTGACTTTCCTGTCCGGGTGACGCATGGAGACTCGTCGCAAATGACGCGCGGCCGGGAAATCAGTGTGAACGGGATGAAGCTTGATTTGGACGGGGCTTCCTTCCCATTTTCAGGCGGTTTTATTCAGCTTGTGGATGGAAACTCAACCCTGAAAATCCCCTTTGAGGTGCGTACCAGGGCGATCGATTCCATCGGTATCGTGTTTCAGAATATGTCGAGCGAGCAATCTGAGGCACTATCCAGGCTCATTGCGTCCCTGTCGCGCCGCCCCACTTGTTTGAGCCTCGTGGTACGGAGGTCGGCATTGGAACCTGGTCGGCCCCGCCTTTCTCCCCTCTATTTCTGAGCGCCACCGCTTGTTGCGTTCGGAAGCTGCAGCCCGGGCGCAACCTCTGAGCCGTCCTGAACCTGGTATTGGACGATGAGGGAGATGCGCCTGTTGGAAGGGTCCTCAGGGTTCTTTGGCACTCTCAGCCTCTGGTCGGCAAAACCGCGCACTTGCGACACCTGGTCCGGCTGAATTCCTTCGGATTGCATTATTCTTCGCGCTTCGTTGGCTCGATCCGACGAGAGATCCCAGTTGTCATAGTTCCTGCCACCGGTGTACGGCTTTGAATCGGTGTGCCCCTCGATCGAAATTTTGTTGGGCAACTTGCCGAGTTCCTCCGAGAGCACTTTGAGCAGCTCGATCAATGCCGGGGTCGGCTTGGCGCTCCCCAATTCAAAAAATGTGCCTTTCGCCGATTCCATCAATTCGATCCGCAGACCCTCCGCCGTAATCGTGATCTCAATCTGGTTTTTCAATTTATCCAAGGGGTCTAGATGATGGATGGAGCGAAGAAGTTCTTCCTTCAGCTTCGCCAAGTCTTCCTTTTTCATGGCGACGAAATCTCCCGAGCCATTCTTGTTCGTTCCCACCATCTTGGCAATCCCTCTGGGATCCTTGAAATAGCCGCCCACAGCATCCTGCACTTGCTTGCTGGCATTCATCATCCACAACACAATAAAGAGGGCCATCATTGCCGTAACGAAGTCGGCGTATGCCACCTTCCACGCGCCGCCGTGATGGCCCGCATGGCCGCCCTTCTTCTTCACAATGATGATTTCGTTCATCTCTGCCACGGGTCGCGTCACTCTCTAACGGCTCTTACGCCGCCACAGCCGCCGGGCCATCCTTTTGGCGGCACGCCTTTTCAACTTCCTGGAAGTTCGGCCGAACGTGTTCGGGAATTGCTCGCCTGCCTATCTCGATGGCAAGCGACGGGGACATTCCCTTGATGAAGGCGAGCATCACCACCCTCAGCACATGGTAGAAGGCGTGCTCATCTTCGATCAGTTTTGACAGGTTCGACCCCAGAGGCCCAACGACTCCGTAGCAAAGCAGAATGCCGAGAAACGTACCCACCAGGGCAGCCGCCACTTTGTGTCCGATCTCTTCCGGCGGACCCCCTAGAGCGCTCATCGTCACGACGACGCCGAGAACCGCGGCGACAATTCCCAGACCGGGGAGCGAATCTGCCATTGCGCTCAGGGCACTCGAGCTTTGCGTTGCGCCAACATGATGAACATCCATATCAAGTTCCATCATCTGATCCAGATCAAATGCTCCGGCGCCTCCGGTGATTGCCATGCGCATTGTGTCGCAGACAAAATCCCGGATGTGGTGGTTCTTGAGGAAGAACGGATTCTTTTGGAAAAGGGCGCTCTTGTCAGGAGTTTCAATGTCGCTCTCGATCCCTGCCAGCCCTTCCTTGCGTGCTTTGTTGAAGAGGTTGAACATCATTCTGAGCACATCGATGTAACGCTGCTGGGAGAAGGCGCTCCCCTGCAAGACGCGCATTACGTCGAAGCCAACTTTCTTCAACACAAAGAATGGGTTTCCTGAAAGCAAGGTACCGAGTGCAGCCCCACCGATGATCAGGAACTCGGATGGCTGCATAAGCACGAGCAGAGGCCCCTTTTCCATGAGGAAGCCGCCAAGTACCGCGCCAAATACAGCCAGTATTCCGATGATGACAAACATGCGTATGGTCTCTCTGACGGAAGGCGCGCATGGACACGCACGCAATGTTCCGCCGTGAGGAGATTAAAGTGCTTGCCATCTATCGGCACCTGCCGCTCAAATTTCCAGCACGACCCGGACCGTGGACTACTGCATCGGTCCGGGCAACCCAGCCTGTCGCAGGTTGAGCGGAAACGGGCTAAATGAGGAACCGGCCTGCTGACTTATTGGCTACAGGGCCTGGTTGCGCTGAATGCCTGAGCGCGAGCGTTTCTGGAATATTCCAATGGACTTGCCGATAGAGGACCATCCTGACGCGCCTGCGATTCGCGAGACCTGGGATGGGGCCAGCGGATCGATCGGATAGTTGGGCTCCAAACAACCCGCGGCGCTGAGGGCCGGTTGTCGCAGGTCGAAAGGCTGGGACAGTTTCGCGATGAGTCGCAAGCGATTTGGACTGGACAAAAGCACACTTGGCGGCATCGTTGTTGCCCTGGCAGGGATTGGGTGCGGCCTGGTCCTCGACGGCGGGAAGATCTCCCAGGTTCTTCAGCCGACAGCCGCGCTCATTGTCATTGGCGGCACGCTCGGCGCAGTCATGGCGCAGTTCCCCATGCGGACCGTGTTTCAGGCAATCAAAAGCCTCAAAGACGTTTTCTTCAATTCAGAAGAACAACCCGATGCGCTCGTCGATAATTTGCTCCGTTATGCGTACAAGGCCCGAAAAGAGGGCATCCTTTCATTGGACTCCGAACTGGCAAAGATCCATGACCCTTTTCTCAAAGAGAGCCTCATGCTCGCGATTGATGGAGTCAGCGCTTCCGACCTGCGCAAAATGATGGAACTGCACCTCGACTATCGTGGCGAGAAAGACGAGCGCATTCCCAAAGTCTTCGAAGCCGCAGCTGGATTCGCACCCACCATCGGGATTCTAGGCGCCGTTCTCGGCCTTATCCAGGTCATGCAAAAACTTCAGGACATCAATGAGGTTGGCAAAGGAATTGCGGTCGCATTTGTCGCGACCATTTACGGTGTAGGGTCGGCAAATCTCCTTTTCCTGCCTTGGGCCGGAAAGCTGCGCATTCGCATCCGTGAGCGGCAGGTCATTCAGGAGATGACGCTTGAGGCCGTCCTCTCCATCGTTGAAGGCATCAATCCCCGGGCCCTCGAAATGCAGCTGAGCCGGTATCATGTTTCTCCCAAGCGGCGCGGCCTTCAGAAAGTTGCCTCCCGATGAGACCTCGGCGGCAAAAGAACGCCGAAGAAACTCTCAATCACGATAGGTGGTTGGTTTCTTATGCAGACTTCATGACGCTCTTGTTCGCCTTTTTTGTCGTGCTCTTTGCCGCCACCTACCGCGACAATCAGACAGTGAGGAGGCTCTCAAGGGCCATCCACAACGGATTCCAGACCATGGGCGCGTTTTCGACGGATGAAAGCGGCAGCGGCGGCGTTTATGCAACTGCGCCGCCAGAAGCAGACGACAACATCTCGCAAGTCCAAACTGATCGCACCACGACTAATCCCGCTTCTGCAGGTTCTGAAGCCGATATGCTCGAATTGCGGCGCCAGCTCGAAGCGGCGATGGGACGAGAGCTCCAGAATCACGAGGTGGTTATTCGAGTAACACCTGAAGGCTTCGTGATCAGCCTGAAAGAACTGGGCTTCTTCAACAGCGGGCAAGCCGAACTGCTGCCGGGCGCAGCGGATAAGATCGTGCGCATCGCCAAGGTTTTGACACGGCCGGGATTGGATATCCGCATAGAGGGACACTCCGACAACCAACCCATTCACAACGTCCAATTTCGCTCAAATTGGGAACTATCAACAGCCAGGGCGATGGCGGTCCTGCGACTCCTTGTAGACGATTCGGGCTTCGATCCGACAAGGGTGTCGGCATCAGGCTACGGAGAATACCGTCCCATCGCCGACAACGCCACATCTGACGGACGCCGAATGAATCGACGCGTCGATCTCGTCGTCGTCCAGTCCAAGCCTACGACCAGTTCGACGCGGTGATAGCCGGTTAGGCCTCAATGACGCCGGCAACTGGGCTGGATCAGGCATAGTCCTGATTGAGACCGCAGCGGTCTCGGAGCATCTGCAGACCATCGGCGCCGAGACCCTGGAGCGGATCGCTCGCTCCCGCGTGTCATCTCAGGCCGCGGTTCTTGGGAAGTTGAGGATCGACGAAGGCATTAATTGACGATGGCGCAGAAACTGAAGCGCCTGCTCGGCGGGAACCGGCCCGGAGAAAAGATATCCCTGTAGCATGTCACATCCTCCCTCGCGCAAGGCCTCCATCTGCCCGAGTGTCTCCACACCCTCGCCGACCACACGCAGCCCGAGAGCCTGGGCCATGGAGATGACGGCGTCGACGATCAGGCGCGTGCCTGCGGGCTCGGTAATCATTTCGACGAAGGAACGGTCGATTTTGAGGATGTCGATGGGCAGGCGGTGCAGATAGCTGAGGGATGAGTACCCGGTACCGAAGTCGTCGATAGCAATGCGTACGCCGAGATCCTTGAGCCTTTGCATTTGGCGAGCAGATTCCGCGAAGTCCCGCATGACCAGGCTCTCGGTGAGCTCGAGTTCGAGCAGGGACGGAGGCACGCCTGCTCCGGCCAAAATCTCTGCGACTTCGTTGGAGAAATCGTTGCGGGCGAACTGGATTGACGAGATGTTGACTGCAATGGGAACGACCTCGCAGCCCGCCTGCTGCCATGCCCTCAGTTGCCGGCTCACTTCCTGTAGCACCCAGCGACCAATGGGAAGAATGAGCTGCGTCTCTTCGGCGATGGGGATGAATCGCGCGGGAGGGACGCTCCCGAGTTGGGGATGGTGAAAGCGCAGCAGCGCTTCGAGTGAGGCGATTTTTCCAGAGGGAAGGCATTGCGGTTGATAGACAAGGCTGAATGCGCCGTCATCGAGACCGTGGCGCATTCCCGCTTCAAGAAGAAAGCGCTCGTTGTGTTCTTCAATGAGATCGCGGCTGAAGGCCCTTAGACCGAGCCCGCCGAATTTTGCATCGTACATCGCGAGGTCGGCACGCTGCTCAAGAACCTCCGCCGAGTCGCCATCTCCGGGATACATAGAGATCCCGATACTCGCGGTCACATTGAGTTGGGTTTCTCCCAGTTGGATCGGCTGCGCGAGGATCTTGAGCAGTTCGACAGCCACATGTTCGGCGTCGTCGCGCTTCTCGATGCACTCCACGACGACCATAAACTCATCGCCGCCCATGTGGGCGACGGTGTCGCCTCTGCGCATGCGAGCGGTCAGACGATGGGCCATCTCGCGGAGCACGAAATCGCCGGCGGGATGGCCATAGGTATCGTTGATCTCTTTGAACTTGTCGAGGTCGATCCATAAGACTGCGACGCCGCGCGCATCGCGCTGCGCGCACTGAATCGCGCTTTCGAGCCCTTTCTTGCCCAGCCTGCGATTTCCCAACCCTGTTAAAGGGTCATGGTGGGCGCGATGAATCAACTCTTCCTTCATCCGTTGCCGCTCCAGGATCAGAGAGGCCAGTTGGCAACTTGTCTGGAGAAACTCAAAATCCGATTCGCCCGGGGGGTGCATGAGCAGACTGTAGACACTAATGGTGCCGAGCGGACGATCGCCACCTGCAAAGATCGGAGCCGTCCAGACCGATTGTGCTCCATTGGCACGCAGCAATTCGGACCACGGCTTGTGCGCCTGGCGAAGATCACCCACTGCGTGAATGCCCTTCTGGTCGAGGGCCACGCATTCGGGAGCGTCCAGGTTACCAGTTGTGATCTGTTGAAGCCTGCTGGCCAGTGCCGAAGGCAGAGAAGACTGGGCCGCGAGGGTCAATATGTCGCCCTCGAGCAGATGCAAGGCGCAGGAGACCGAGGTGCTGCGGTGTGCGACCGCCTCCGTCAGGGCCTGGAGTATTTTGGGCGTGTCCTCGTCGCGTACGAGCATCTCAAGCGCGCGATTGCGGTCGCGGTTCAGTTGTTCGGCGCAGCGGCGTTCGGAAACCTCAGTTCGCAATTCTGCGGTACGCATCTCGACTCGCTTTTCGAGGGTGTGGCGTTCGCGGAGGAGTTCGCTCTCGGTCTCTCTATGGGTTGCAACCTGGGCGCGCATGGCGCGCCGCAGCCAGGCGACGTAAAAGGCGACGCCGAGCAGCAGCACACCTTGAAGGGCGTCCAGGAGCTGCTCTGGCCCGCCATAGGCGGTGCTAGAGAAGTAGAGTGCGGCGAATAGGACGACACATTGGAAGAAAACCAGCGTCCGAAAGATTCCATTACGCAGAACGATAGACAAGTGGCCCTCATATGAGAATTGCATTAGCAAAGTACTACGACTGCAAGGCTAGACATTCAGTTAATGCGGATTCTTGCGTGGTATATCGGCAAGTCGGTGACAGGATTTCTAGGGTATTTGTGTTAATTCTGCGTGCACGAAGGCGGGTGTTGGACGGATTGCCGGTGTGTTGCCGCTTACTCGTGCGTGGGTTCGATTTTCGAGTTCTGTCTTTTTTGCCGGTGACCTGACCCCTTGGATTCGTCCAGTTTGGAATCCGATCTCCCGCAGGCCGAACTCGGATAAGCGAGATGAAATTTTCGGCGCGATAGGCCGATATAGATAATTCGATTAACTGGCTCTTATTGCGTTTCCGACAGGTTTGCCGTAAACGCAATAAGATCCGCAGATACGAAACAGAAAAGCAGGCACGTTGACCCGCTCAGGCAAATTCACTGAATGGGGCAACGTCTCCATACGGCGAGCGAAGGTGACAATGTTGATTTCCATAAAGAAGTTTCTTGATATGGAGCGGCCGCGGAGCCGCAGCGCAGCTATCGATGGGGCTGATGATCTCCTCTCGATCGTTGAAAACTACAGAGCGACCATTCGCTTGTTCGGAAGCAACGCCTCCCTCGACGGGTCAGAACATAGTGTCGAGCTCGATAGGAAACTGGGCGAAGTCGATCACAGCCTGGCCGCCGAACCTACCGCTGCCTGCGTCAAGAAGTGCGAACCCAGGATTCAATTCGATATCCAGGCATGGGGAAGGCGCGTCGCCGAAGATTCAAAGAAGAAGGCTGAAGAGGTCAAGGAGTTTTTGCTCTCACTGGCCCAGACTGCTGAGGCAATTGGCAACCGCGACAAGAATCACACGATTCAATTCAGTCGACTGTCGGAAGATCTGAAAAAAATCGGCGACCTGAACGACCTCTCACAGATTCGAGCCAAGCTGCGAGAACACGTATTCGATCTCAAACTAAGTGTTGAGCAAATGGCCCAGGAGAGCAGAAATCTGGTTGCGGAGCTAAAAAACGAAGTCTCGTCGTACGAATTAAAGCTCAAGTGTGCTGAGGATCTTGCATGCACAGATGAATTGACGGGAGTCGCCAATCGCCGCGGGATAGAGTCCTTTATCGCCTCGAACATCGCCGGGGGCTCGATTTTCACCATCGTAGTATTCGACCTCAACAAATTCAAAGCCATCAACGATAGTTTTGGCCATGTCGCCGGCGACGAAATTCTCAAGCAATTCGCAAGACGGCTGCGTTCCAACACGCGCGAGCGGGATCGGGTTGGCCGGTGGGGCGGAGACGAGTTTATCGTCGTGATGACTTGCGGCGAATCTCAGGTTCGCTCCATGCTGGGCAGGGTTAAGGACCATGATTTTGAGCGTTATATGCTCCGCAATGACAACAGCAACTTTTTCAGTCCCATCTATGTGGGCGCGTCAACCGGGGTCGCTGAATGGCAATCCGGGGAGACAATTCAACAGCTTATTGCCCGAGCGGATGCGGAGATGTACAAGAACAAAGCTGAAGCTGTGACTCGCTAAAACCCTACTGTCAATCTCATTTCAATGACCTCTTGTCCTTTCCCTTTACGCAGTGTGCCCCGGCGAATCAGGGATAGATTCGCCGGGGCCCTGTTGCAGCGACTTCATTATTTTGCGGTGCGGTAGAGTTCAGAACCGGCCAGCAGGAAGGCGCCGACTCCGTAGTTGTAGCTCGACGTCTC
>JBEKGH010000076.1:0-38450 GCA_050012895.1 Occallatibacter sp. | reverse complement strand
CGAGATGAATCTCTCCGAGAAGTTCCTGCCAACTGCCGACAAAAAACTTCCCAACAAAGGAAAAAACAAAAACATACTTGACACAACCAGCCGTCTCATAGAAGCCGGTCTGGAGACCGGCGCTACGGTTTTTGGCGGTCCGTGGGAAATCCGGGCCAGGATGTTTGGTTTTTCCACAAAAGAAACGGCGGCAGGAGGAATCCCCCTGCCGCCGCCGATCTGCCAAGTGTTCTTGTTCTCTGTCGAAAGCCCGTTGCTCTGCGCCTTGCCGCCACGCGCAACGGCTGCTCAACTTCGCCGAGCCGCTGTCGTTCCGGGAGGGCGCAGCGTGATTACTGTACTTCTCCGGAACCCGGAGCCGGTGCCGGAGGTGGCGCCGGAGCCGACTGCGGCGCGTTAGCCGGCGGCTGGCTACCCGGCATTGGCCGGTGGAACTGTCCACCCGGACCACCCGGACCGCGGAACTGGTTGCCCTGTCCATCCATGCCCGGACGCTGGCTGCCCTGTCCCCATCCGCCACGACCGCCGCGACCATCGTGATCGTCACCACGCATGTCCTGGTGCTGCATCCGGTTCATGCGCAGGGTCTGCAACTGCTTCCACTGGTCCGGCTTCAACTGCATCCGGATGTCCAGCAGAAAACGCGCATTCGCCTTTTCCAGTTCCGCGCGCGCCATTACTACCCTGTCAATCTGTGCCTCGATCGCCTTCTGGTCCGGCGTATCGGCCTTCATCATCGGACCCATCGTGACCTCGGCCTTTTGCAGATTGGCCTGAAGATCAATCAGCTTCATCTTGTGGTCCTGCAGAATCCCGTCCATCGCCTTGCGCTGATCGTCGGTCAAGGTCAGTTGCTTTACGACGTTGGGATTGTTCCAGAATTGCCCGTGCGCGCCCGCCCCACCAAACGCACCCTCCATGGGAGGCCGATGCTGTCCGAACCCGGGTCCCATCTCCTGTCCGCCTGGCCCTTGCGCGCTGGCCAGACCCCCAGCCATCAGAACCGCCGCTACCGCTAATACCAAACGTGCAGTCTTCAACCCGCTCATCGTTTTCTCCTCCCCCTGCATCGCAAGGGATGTCCCTTTCTCGACTTCTCTTTTGCGTGCCCCGTCTTCTTACTGCGTTCCGTTGTCGTCCATCAACTGCGCCAGCGGCTCCATCGCCGCCGGAACCTCCCGCGATACATCGCTGTCCACGGTCGCCAGCAGATCTTCGTCCTGCGTGCTGGCACTATCCTGGTCGCCCGCGCTGACTTTTCGAGTTGTGGCCGCCGGGGCTTTCTTGTCTGATTGTGCGCTGATTGGCTGTACGCTGGCCGGCTGCGCGGTTACCCGCCCGGCTGCGGCCCGCTGCTCAGCCGCCTTTTGTGCTGCCAGCTTGGCCATCTCCTGCCGCTGATAGATTTCATGCCCTGCGCCTGCCAGGCTGCCCATCACCAGCAAGCATCCCAGCGCCCAACCTGCCACCATCCGCCAACTGTGCCGCACGGCCATCTTCGCCGCGATCCGGGGCCTGCTCAACGCCGCATCACTCCAGGCATCCATGCTGGCCTTGAAGTGCCCGAGCGCCTGCTGCAGTTCCATATCCATCTGGGGGCTTTCTCCCGACCTATCCTGGTCCCAGTTCATCGTTTCCCTTTCAACTCGATGCGCACTCGACCCACGGCCCGCGAAAGGTGCGCTTTTACCGTGCCCTCGCTCAGTCCGGTGGCTGTTGCAATTTCGCTCAGCTCCCGCTCTTCCACGTAGCGCAGCAAAAACACCGTTCGCTGCCGCTCGCTTAGGCCCTTTACCGCCTGCCAAACCTGCGCTACCTGCTCCCGCGCCAGCATTTGCTGCTCGGCATTGCGTTCCCCGTTGGGCAGCCATTCGCTGGCCTCGTCCAGATCTACGGCGTTGGTTCGAGTCTGCCGCCAGAATTGAATGCGGCGATTGCGCCAGTAGTCCTTCTGCAGGTTGATGGCGATCCGCATCAGCCAGGTCATCGCGCTCGAGTCGCCGCGGAAATGCTTCCAGTTACGGTGCGCTTTCAGGAAGCATTCCTGGGTAAGCGTCTCTGCCAGGTCCACGTCGCGCAACGACGCCAGCAGAAACCGGAAGATTTGCGGCCGGTGACTCTCGACGATCCTGGCAAATTCCTGCGCAGCAATGTCTTCCGCTGTGTCCGCGGTCAACGGCTCCACTGCTGTGCCGGCTGCCATCACTTTGGTAGACGCCCCCCTGCGGCGCAAGTTTACAGCCCTCCCTATTCATTTTCGCGCCGTTACAGGGGCCAGTATAGGCGCGAGAAGACCGGTCGGTCGCGGCCAAAGTGCTCCTTTTCCGCTAAATATGAACTTCCCGGCGGCCCACGGCATGCTTGCCGATGGCAAGGATATAATTTGGGCGGCAAGCAAAGCACTTAGAAAAAGGAACGGAGATTGAAATGATTTCGCGCCGACAATTCGTGAACGGCCTGGCCGCGGGTGTGGCAAGCTCGGCATTTGCATCTACCGCAAGAAGTTATGCGCAGATTCTCGGCGCCAACGACCGCCTGAATTTCGCCATCCACGGCAATGGCATCAAGGGCCGCGCTGGCGCGCACCTCGCGTCGCTCAAGGCCAACAGCAAGACGGCCCGCGTGGCATACGTCTGCGACGTCGACTCCGACATCCTGGCCAAGTTCGCCGCCAAGGCAGAGCAGGCGCTCGGCTATGCTCCCAAAGCGGAAGGCGATTTCCGCCGCATTCTCGAATCCAAAGAGGTCGATGTCATTACCGTAGCCACGCCCGACCACTGGCACACTCCCATGGCCGTGCTCGGCCTTAAGGCGGGCAAGCACGTGTATGTCGAAAAACCCTCTAGCCAGAATCCTCGCGAGGGCGAGCTCCTGGTGGCCGCCCAGAAGAAATACGGCAAGCTCGTCCAGGTCGGCGATCAGCAGCGTTCGTCGGATTACACCATCAAAATGATCCAGAAGATCCACGACGGATACATTGGCGACACTTATATGGCCAAGGCCTGGTATGCCAACACCCGCGGCGCTACGCATTACGGCACGCCCGGCCCCGCTCCCGCCAATCTCAATTGGGACCTGTGGCAGGGCCCTGCGCCCCGCAGCGAGTACCGGGAAAACATCCATCCCTACAACTGGCACTGGCTGCGCCGCTACGGCACGGGCGAAACCCTGAACAACGGAACGCATGAGGTCGACGTCTGCCGCTGGGCGCTCAACGCCGAGTTTCCTTACGCCGTCACTGCTTCCGGTGGCAACTACAACTTCAAAGACGACTGGGAGTTTTACGACACCCTGATCACCAACTTCGAATATCCAGACAAGACCATCTCCTGGGAGGGCCGCAGCCGCCAGGGCATGCGGCTCTACGACCGTGACCGCGGCTCGGTCATCTACGGAACCAAGGGCTCGGTGGTCCTCGACCGCGGCGGCTACGATGTCTACGACTGGAAGGGCAAGCCGACCGACCAGTACCGCACCGGCAGCCATACTGCGACCGCGGACACCGTCGGCGCCGATAGCATGACCGACGCCCACTTCGCCAATCTCATTGCGGCCATTCGCGGCCAGGAGAAGCTCAATTCGCCCATCCCGGTCGCCAATGTCACCGTCACCATGCTTCTGCTCTCGAACATCGCCTGGTTCGTCAATCGCAAGCTGAACATCGATCCGCAGACCGCGCACATCCTCGACGATTCCGAAGCCATGAAGTACTGGGGCCGCAGTTATGAAAAGGGCTGGGAAGTGACGGTGTGAGAAAAGCAAGCTTCAAGCTACTAGCTACTAGCTACTAGCTTCTAACTTCCAGTGGAGTTTCTCTTTATTGGCCACACACAAAACCCGGTCATCCTGAGCGGAGTTTGCCGAGTTTTTTGCGGCAAACGGAGTCGAAGGACCCGCATTTCGGAATGCTCGCTTGTGTCAACGGATTGACAAAAAGCTAGAGGCTAGAAGCTAGCAGCTAGGAGCTGGGGAAACAGCAATGCCTGCAACGACTGCTTCTTTGCCTGCCGCGCAAGCCGGAACCATCACCCTGGGCGGCGACCTGACGGTGAACCGCATGGGTTTCGGCGCCATGCGCATCACCGGCAAGGGAATCTGGGGCCCTCCTGACGACGTTCCCGGCGCCCTTGCCACACTGCGCCGCGCCGTGGAACTGGGCGTCAATTTCATTGACACGGCCGACTCTTACGGCCCCAATGTCTCCGAGGAATTGATCGCCGAGGCCCTGCGGCCCTATCCAACGGGCCTCATGATCACCACCAAGGCCGGCTGGGTGCGCCACGGTCCCGGCGTCTGGCAGCACAACGCGGCCCCGGGACACATTCAGGAGGCCATCGAAGGCAGCCTGAAACGTCTGCGCCTGGAGCGCATCGACGTTTACCAGCTCCACGTGCCCGATCCGGCCGTCTCCTTCGACGCGTCAATTGAAGCCTTGGCGCGGCTACAGCAGCAGGGCAAGATCCGCCACGTGGCACTCTCGAACGTCACCCTCGAGCACATACAACGCGCGCGGAAAATCGTTCCCATTGTGAGCGTGCAGAACCGCTACAGCTTCTCCGATCGCGAGTGGGATTTCGTGCTGGATTATTGCGCGGCTAATGGCATCGCCTTCCTGCCCTGGGGGCCCATGGCGCAGGGGCGCAAAGCCAATGAAGCGGTGGAAAAGATTGCCGCCGCGCGCCAGGTTTCGACCGCCGTGGTTTCTCTGGCGTGGCTCTTGCGCCGTTCGCCGGTAGTTCTGCCCATCCCCGGAACCAGCAACGTAAAGCACCTGGAAGAGAACGTAAGCGCCGCGGGGTTCCGGCTGAGCGATGCAGAGTTTGCCGAGCTGGCTGCGGTTGTGCCGGAGCCTTACTGGCTGCGTGCGTGAGCACATTCGCATTGGCTCACGTTTGAAGCCGAACGGTCCGGATCAGGGATGCGCTTCGAGATATTCCTGCAGCGCCTTTGTGAGTGGTTCAAGATCGAGAACGATCGTGTCCCAGGCGATCTGAAGATCGATTTGAAAATAGTCGTGGATCGCGCGATCGCGGAAACCAGCGATCTCCTTCCAGGGAATGTCAATTGAAGCCCGCACCGGGGCGGAGACTCTTTTTGCAAACTCGCCGATGAGCGCAAGCTGCAGGATTACGGCACTCTGCGTCTTTCGATCTTTCAGGAAGGCCGCGTTATCCAGGCCGGCGACGAATTCGCGAATCTTCTCTGCAGCCTCGAGAATCTGCGCCAGGTAGACCCTTTCATCCTTCATAAATCGTCGTCAGATCCCTCGCAACATGTGGCTGGATGTGTTTGTTCAGGCTCTGCTCTGTGACGACATCGACCTTCCTTCGCAGCGATGCTTCCAGACTCTCGACGAGCCTCATGTAGCCGACCATCCCTGTCGGTCGGCCCAGGCGCACCAGAAAGTCCACGTCGCTCTCCGGCCGGTCTTCACCGCGCGCGACGCTTCCAAACACAGCGGCATAAGTTACGCCGAACTGCGCAAATACAGGGGTCGTCCTGCGCTTGACTTCGTCGATGGTCATGCCTCAGTTATACCCTCACATCGCGAAAAAACAAAAAAATCACGCCGTGGCGCCGAAGATCTCGCCTGTGTTGAAGACCAAGGCTGCCGAGCTGTCTCCGTTTTCCGCTTCATTACGAAAGTCTCAGAATTACCCAATGTCTCTTCAAGCGGCAGCGGCGCGCGCCGATAGCGAAGGAGTACTCACACCAACTTTGTATCTCTGTGGATGGTGATATGCGAATTCGCTTAGTTTGTGCGTTGCTGGTTCTAGCTGGATTCTCCGGTTGCGGGTACTCACCGCTATCCATGTCCAACTCGACGCCAACCCCCGCCGTCACGACGCGCGCGTATAACGGAACGGCATCGGTGGGTGATTTTCTGACCATCACCGTCAATACGACCGCGCTGACGATCACTTACAACAACCTTTCCAACGGCGACAGCGGTACGTTTCCGTACACGGTCAACGCCGATGGCAGCTACACGCTCGACGATCCGAATGGAAATCTGCTTTCGGCCTATGAAATTCCGGGGTATGCGCTGCTGATTCAGGCGGCCAAAGTGGGACCGAACCACAACACAGCAGCATTGGTTACGGCGGTCGAGAGCGGTCCCATCTCGTCGAGCACCTTCTCCGGCAACAGCTACAACTACATTGAGTTCCGCACCCAGTTCGGCGGCCTGGAAGTGGGAACTGTTTCCGTTGCGGGAACCACCTCCACGAACTCCTCGTACTGGCCCTACGGCTATTTCAGCCAGGGCTCCGGCGGCGCCTTTAACGCCAGCACGATGGACCTCAGCGGGTTGACAGAGGACGCGTCCGGGACCTTCTTGTCAGGCACGATCCCTGGCGCGGGCGGCGGCACAGATACGATATTCGGCACATCCAGTGGGTTCTTCATCGTGGATTCGCCTTCAGGCTCGATCATCGGATTGCCCAAGGCGGCGAGCTCAGCCTTCGATCCAAGTGTGGCGGGAACTTATAGCGGCATCTTCTACGAGAAGGCCAACGTCACGATGGGCGCGGGCAGCAATGTGGAGACGGGTACGCCTTCAACCGGTCAGGCTACCGTTGTCGTCACTGCCGCAGCCAACATTACGGTCACCGACTCGTCGGGCAACACGTTCATCAATGCAACGCTCACTCCAGTGGCCAATTCCAGCTTTTCATTTGGCAGCCCTGGTCAACTCGCGGACCCCTGTAACGGATTGTTTACTTTCCGTGCGGTGACCGGCACCTACGAGCACGATGTCTTTGTCACCTTCGTCGGCAACTCGGTGGTCTTTTCAAAATTCAGCGCCAACCTGCCCTGGTCACAGTCCAGTGGTTACAGCTATTGGTACGGAGTTGGATTGAAGTAGAAAGAGCAGAAGGCTCCAGTCGGCAGGCCCGTCCTGCGCCGGAATGACGCGGACAGGCTTCGCCATTTTTTGGAGCCGTTCATGCAAGACCGCGCGCCTGACGCTTCCTCGGCGGCACATAGTGGAAGCGGATCAGGTAGATTTTGTCGCCGCGTCCGTGCTTGGCCACCTTCAGCAGGTCGAGAACGCCCAGGAATCCCGACTCGCGCGCTAACTCCGGCGTGATGTCGGGAAATCCGATTGGCTCGATCGACTCGATCTCAATCTCGCCTTCTTCCATGCGATAGCGCCCGCCAGCTTTTACATGCGGCCGCGTCCAGATGCGCACGCTGCAGGTGATCTCACCGCTCCTGACGCCTTCCCGCAGCCGCTTGGCAAACATCATGCTGGGAGTCTACGATGCCGCGCGCCCTCGCGTGTGCTTCCTCTCATTCCGGACCGTTGGCCAAGGCTGACGATTTACTCTATTTGCAGACACGCCATGCTCCTCGAATCGCTTCGCGAACAAGTGCTCCACGCCAACCAGGAAATTGCCCGCCGTGGCCTCGCGCCCCACACCTTCGGCAACGCTAGCGGCGTCGACCGTTCGGGTGACAAACCGCTCATGGTCATCAAGCCAAGCGGCGTGGATTACGCCAGCCTCAAGCCCGCCGATCTCGTGGTCACCGACCTCAACGGCAACATTATGGAGGGTTCCCTGCGGCCGTCGAGCGATCTCGACACGCACACTCTGCTTTACCGCGAATTTCCGCAGATCGGCGGCATCGTTCACACCCACTCCGAGTTCGCCACGTCATGGGCGCAGGCCGGCCGTGCTATCCCCTGTCTCGGCACCACCCACGCCGACTACTTCCACGGTCCGGTTCCTGTCACCGAGCCCCTCACCGCCGAGGAAGTCGATGAAGCCTACGTACGCAACACCGGCGCAGTCATCGTCCGGCTCTTTCACTCTGAAAATCTCGATCCCGTCGCGGTTCCCGGCGTACTGGTCGCCGGCCATGCGCCCTTTACGTGGGGCAGAACCCCCGCCGAAGCCGTCGAACACGCCGACGTCCTTGAGTACATCGCCCGGCTGGCCTTCCGCAGTGTGCTGCTGGGAGCTCCCGAGGCCGGCATTCCGCACTACGTGAAAGAACATCACTACCTTCGCAAGCACGGTCCGAAAGCCACTTACGGCCAGCGCTGAGCCGGTATTGCTGTTCCCGACCGGGACGGAATTTCGCGGCGTTTCGATGAGAACCTTGCGCTTGCAGCGGCTTTGCTCTAACTCCGCCAGCACCGCTAACCCCGCTGTTTTTCCGGCGATAAACTGCTGGGTATGAGCAATCTACCATTTATCATAGGGATATCTCTTTCTCGGGAGGTCACCTCCGAGTTTCTCAACCGGATAGCGTGATTTAGCGCACATTTTTGTGACGTTCGATGGAACTTCGAGTCCATATCATGCGTAGATTCAAACGATTGGCCATTGGTAACCGGGCCATTGACGCGTCTTCCCTGCGTGGCAACTCACGTGCAGGTAGGAACTTCGGTCTAGGAAAACTCCCTCCTATGGACAAAAGCCTCCTCAATCGCGTGCAGGCTACACTGCTGGCCCTGGCGACTGCGGCTTTGTTCGTGCTGGCTGTTTTCAACCTCCTGCAGGAGCGCGAGTTTCAGCAGCCCACGGACGGCGTCTGGTGGCACGAGGCGCACGGGGGGTTGATCGCCGACCGCGTGCTGCCCGCCATGCCCGGCCAGCACGCCTTCATCCAGATGAACGACCTGCTGACCGCGGTGAATGACGTTCCCGTCACCACGGTCGCCGATCTGGAACGCGCGCTCTACGCCGCCGGCCCCTACGTCCAGGTTCGCTACAGCATCACCCGCGACGGCATTCCCCTCGACACGCCGGTGCCCGTGATTCCTGTGCCCGCGGACCACAGCCTGCAATTCGGTCTGCGCATCATCGGGCTGATCTATCTCGTCATTGGCTTCTACGTTCTCTTCCGGCGCTGGGGCGCGCCGCGTTCCACGCACTTTTATCTCTTCTGCCTGGTCTCGTTTGCGCTCTACGCACTCAAGTACACCGGCGATCTCCATCTGCTCGACTGGACGGTTTTCTGGACCAACGTGGTTGCCGAGGCTCTGCAGCCGGCGCTGTTTCTCCACTTTGCGCTGAGCTTTCCCGAAGAGCGCCTCAAGAAACTTCGCCGTCGCTGGCTATTGCCGCTGGTTTATGCGCCCGGCGCGGGGCTGCTGGCGTTGTGGCTGTGGTCGGTTGGCACACGCGCGGCCACGGAGTTGCTGCTGCACCGCCTGAACCAGATCGCCACCGGCTACGACGCCCTGTTCTACATCCTGGCCGCGCTGCTCTTCCTGCGCAGCTACAGCCGCGCCACCACACCGCTGCTGCGCCAGCAGTTGAAATGGGTCACGCGGGGAACGCTGCTAGCGGTTCTGCCATTCACGTTCTTTTATGCGGTTCCGTACCTGCTGCAGCTCAATCCGCCGTACCTGCTCACCAATCTCGCCGGTCTCTCGCTGGTGTTTTTGCCGCTCACCTTCGCCTGGGCCATCGTGCGCTACCGGCTGATGGACACGGACCTGATCTTCAAACGCGGCGTGGCCTACACGCTGTCGGTTACGCTCATTGGCGGCGGCTATTTCGGCATCATCGCCCTCATCTCCGTGCTCGTGCACAACGCCGCGCCGGAGGCGTTCCGCGAGTGGAGCCTGGTGCTGGCCATTCTCGTCACAGCCGCCGTCTTCGATCCCCTCAAGCGCCGCATTCAGGGCTGGGTGGATCGCGCCTTCGACCGGCATCGCTACGACTATCGCAAGGCCCTGGTCGAGTTCGGTCGTGGACTCAGCTCCGAGACCGACCTGCAGGCGTTGCTTCATGCCATCGTGGAGCAGTTGCCGCGCACGCTGCTCGTGGCCCGCGTGGCGATTTTCCTGTCCGGTGAATCAGGCGGCTTGCGCCTGGCAGCCTCGCACGGCCTGCCCGAAGAGATCGACAAAGACCCGCAGAGCGCGCAGAACCTCGATCTCGGCTTCCTCAACTTTGACCGCGCCACCGATCACTCGCACATCTTCTTCGAAAACGCGCAGCAGGCCGTGCATCTGCCCCCGGAACAGCAGCGCACCGCAGCCCTCCTCGACCTGAACTACTATCTACCCTGCCGCGTGGCCGAGTCGCCCTCCGAAGAAGGCAACGGCAAAGCGGCACGCGTCCCCGGCTTGCGTATCTTTGCGCAGCCGCAAAACGCCGCGGGCCGCACCATAGCCGTCATCGGCATCGGCCGCACCCTGGGCGGCGACTTTCTATCGAGCGAAGATGTCGAGCTGCTGGAATCCCTTGCCAGCTACATTGGCATCGCTCTGCAGAACGCCAGCCTGTATGCGCGCCTCGCGGAGAAGATCATCGAGTTCGAGCGCCTCAAGGAATTCAACGAGAACATCGTTGAATCCATCAACGTGGGCATCTTCGCCATCGACCTCGCCGACCGCATCGAAAGTTGGAACGCGCAGATGGAGGCCATGTACGCGCTCAGCCGCGCCGAGGCCATCGGACAAGCACTGGGTTCGGTTTTTCCATTGGAGTTCATTGAGGCGCTCGAGGGTTTCCGCAACGACCAGGGCGTGCATCACCTGTACAAATTCCGCCTGACCACGCGCGCCGGCGAGCTGCGCATCGCCAACATCGCCATTGCGCCGTTGCTCTCCCGCGACTTCGTGCCCGTAGGCCGGATTGTCCTTGTCGACGACATCACCGAGCGCGTGGCCCTGGAAACCCAACTCGCGCAAGCCGACAAACTCAGCTCCATCGGCCTGCTCGCCGCCGGCGTGGCGCATGAGATCAACACCCCACTGGCTGTGATCTCTTCGTACGCGCAAATGCTGTCCAAGCAATTACGCAGCGACCCCCGCGCCGATGACCGACTCGGGCCCGTGCTCGACAAGATCACGCAGCAGAGCTTCCGCGCCGCCGAGATCGCCAACGGGCTGCTGAATTTTTCGCGCACTTCTACAACGGAATTCCGCGCCACTAACCTCAATCAAGTCATTCGCGACACGCTGTCCTTGCTCGAACATCAGTTCAAGACCGCGCAGGTTCTCGTCGATCTCGATCTGGTCGAGGAGCTTCCGGCCATCAACGGCAACCCGGGTAAATTGCAGCAAGTCTTCCTCAACCTGCTTCTCAACGCCAAGGAAGCCATGCCGGGCGGCGGCCGCCTGCGCGTCGCCACGTTAGTCAACGGCCACGTGGAGGCGGTGATTTCCGATTCCGGCTCCGGCATTTCGCCCGAGCACCTCAAGCGCATCTACGATCCCTTCTTCACCACAAAGAACGTTCCCGGCGACAGGCGGGGCACCGGTCTGGGCCTCGCGGTCAGTTACGGCATCATCCAGGAACATGCCGGGAAAATTCATGTGGAAAGCGCGGTCGGCGCCGGCACAACCTTTCACCTTGAGTTTCCCCTGTTGAGGAATTCTGTTCATGCCTAAGCCCGGTACCGAGGAAGAACTGACTTTGAACGCATCCGATTCCGCAGCGGCCATCAACGGGTTTTCTCCCGTGACCTCGATCCTCGTGGTCGACGACGAGGCCGGCATTCGCGAGTCGCTGGAGGTGCTTCTCGGTTTCGAAAACTATGTTGTGAAAACCGCGGCCAACGGCGAGGAGGGGCTGAACTTCCTGGATCGTGAGACCTTCGATCTCATGCTTCTCGATCTGGCGTTGCCCGGGCAGAGCGGCCTGGAACTGCTGCCGCAATTCAAGGAGCGCCAGCCCGACCTGCCCATCATCATGATTACGGCCTACGGCACTGTCGACAACGTGGTCGAGGCCATTCGCGCGGGCGCGGAAAATTTCGTCCAGAAGCCCTGGGACAACGAGAAGCTGCTGGCCGACATTCGCTCGGCCGTGGCCCGCCACCGCGCCGAGGAAGAAAATCTTCAGCTCAAACGAACCCTCAAGCAGCGCTACAGCTTCTCGAACATCGTGGGCAAGAGCGAGTGCATGCTGCGCGTCTTCGACCTGGTGGCGCAAGTGGCGCCCAGCCGGTCGACGATTCTGATTCAGGGAGAGAGCGGCACGGGCAAGGAAGTCATCGCCAAGGCCATCCACGCCAACTCGCCGCGCCGCGACAAGCCTTTTGTGCCCATCAACACCGGCGCAATGCCGTCGGAGCTGCTCGAGTCCACGCTCTTCGGCCACGTGAAGGGCGCGTTTACCTCCGCAGTCGCGTCGAAGAAGGGCCTGTTTGAAGTTGCCAACGGGGGCACGCTCTTCCTCGACGAGATCGCGACCATGGGCATGGACATACAGGCCAAGATTTTGCGCGTGCTGCAGGACCGCCGCTTCATGCACCTGGGGGGAATTCAGGAGATTCAGGTGGACGTGCGCATTCTTGCCGCCACCAACGTCGATCTGCGCCAGGCGGTGCGCGACGGAAAATTTCGCGAGGACCTCTTCTACCGCCTCAACGTCATTACCGTCGACCTGCCGCCGCTGCGCGCGCGGCGCGAAGACATTCCGTTGCTGGCCCAGCACTTTCTCGACATCTACTCAAGCGAAAACAACCTTGCCGTGCGCAAGCTCTCCCCGGACGCCATGCGCGCGCTCATCGATTACGACTGGCCAGGCAATGTCCGCGAGCTCGAGAACGCCATTGAACGCGGCGTCGTGCTCTCGTCCGGCCCGGTCATCGGCGCCGACCTGCTCCCCGGCCACATTACCGGCCGCAGCTTTCAGGATGCGCTCCTCGAGCACAACCCCAACTCCTCTCTCTTCGACATTCTCGAGGTCATCGAGCGCCGCATCATTGTGGAGAAGTTGGAGCGCTGCAACTGGAACCAGACCGATGCCGCCGAGCAGTTCCGCATCCCGCTCTCCACCCTCAACCAGAAGATCAAGCGGTTGAACATCGAGATCCGCAAAAAGGGCAGGGAGTGAGATGAGGTTTCAGGTGTCAGGTTTCAGGGTTCAGCTTGCCGGCTGAAGCAGAACGCGGTAGTACACTGACACCTGAAACCTGACACCTGAAACCTACCCATGACTTACTACCTCTTCAAATCCGAACCCGGCGTCTATTCCTTCGACGATCTTCTGCGCGACGGCGAAACCGTCTGGGACGGCGTGACGAATCCCACCGCAGTAAAGAATCTGCGCGAGCTGAAGCCGGGAACGAAATGGATCTTCTACCACACCGGCGATGAGCGCACCGCGGTTGGCACGGGAACCGTGGTCAGCGTGGACGCAACCGACCCCAAAGTTCCCATCGTGCGTGTCAAAGCGGGCAAGCGCCTCAAGCATCCCAAGACTCTCGATCAAATCAAGGAAGAAAAGCTTTTCAAGGCGTCGCCATTGCTTACAATTGGCCGTCTCTCCGTAGTTCCGCTCAGCAAAGAGCAGTGGGAGTGGTTCCTGCAGTGAGCCGCGCTTGAAAGTTGCCCCATTCCCGGATATATTACTGGATATAAAGCAGGAGGACTTCATGGGTAGCCCATCGCAGGCACGCGCAGTCAATAATTACCGCAAGCGTCTGAGCAAGCGCGACATGGCGCGGTTCGAAGTGCTGGCCCTGAAGAAGGACCGTGAGCTGATCCGTGAAGTGGCCCGCAAATTGGCGGAAAGCACTCCGGAAGCCGACGAGATGCGCCAATCGATATCTAAGAAAACGAACCGCAAGGGGAGCCTCCTCGAAGTGTTACGCAGTTGGCCTCTCGCGGAACTGAACCTTAAGCGGCCATTCGTAAGAGGACGAAAGATCGATCTGTGAGCCGATATCTGCTCGACACGAACGTTCTCAGCAATCCAACAAAGCCTTTGCCGTCTCCGTCACTGCTTTCCTGGACAGCTCAGCAAGACGTTGAGGATACGTTTATTGCGTCGGTCACCGTGGCCGAGATTTGGCGTGGAGTACGGGAGAGACCTACAGGCAAAAGGCGCACGGAGCTGGAGCATTGGTTCTTCGGACCGACTGGCCCGCTGTCCGCATTCGCCGGACGCATCCTTCCATTCGACGAAAAGTCCGCGCTGATCTGGGGACGATTGATGGCCGAAGGAACCGCGGCAGGCCGCTCGCGAAGCGCCTTTGACATGCTCCTCGCTGCCATCGCCGAAGCCAACGACTGCATACTCGTGACGGGCAATGAAAAACACTTCGCAGGATTGAAGTTCATCAACCCGATGCGACCGGTCGGGTGAGTTTTGCGCTCAACCGTTTCCTTCTTCCTATTCCCCGTTTTTCAGCCACGCCTTCGTGTTCAGCAGTTGCCGCTGATCCAGACTCCACACCTTGCCGGTGAGCTCGTCGGGCGCTCTGCCTTCGCGCGCGGATTTCTCGAACTCGCTGGCCACGGCTTGCATCTTGGCGTCCAGATCGTCGACAAAATTCAGCACCAGCGCCTCGGGAATCATGGGCAGCTTGGGCGAGCCGAATTCGAGCTTGCCGTGATGCGACAAAATCATGTGCAGCACCAGGGTGCGCAGCCGATCGGGAAACTCGGGCAGTGCGGCGATGGTCTTCTCCACCAGGTCCACGCCCATTTGAATATGTCCCAGCAACACGCCCTCGACGGTGTAGTCGAAGCCGGTCTCCCACTCGAGCTCGCGAATTTTTCCAACATCGTGGAGAATCACGCCGGTGACGAGCAAATCGCGGTCGAGCAGCGGATAGTGCGCCGCCACGCGGTCGGCCAGCCCCAGCAGGCTTACCACATGTTCCAGCAGACCGCCTAGCCACGCATGATGCAGTTGCCGCGCCGCCGGCGCTTCGCGATAGGCCTGCGCAAGTTCCGTGTCGGCAAGCAGCGCATTGAGCAACCGCTTCAGGTCCGCATTTGTGAGGCTCTCGACGCTGGCCTCAAGCTGGCGCCACAAGGCGCCCACGTCCTGGCTGGTGGCGGGCAGCATGTCCAGTTTGTCGGCCTCGCCCGCCTGCGCCTTGCGCAGTTGATCCACCTTCATCTGCGCGCGATCCTCGTAACGTGAGATGCTGCCGCGGACCTTCACCATGTCGCCACGATCAAAATCTTTGGCAATGCGCGGATCGCCAATCTCCCACACGCGCGCCTCGATCGGGCCGGTTTTGTCGCCAAGAGAAAGGTTCAGGTACGCCTTGCCTTGCTTGGTGGTCCGTTGTTGCTTAGCCAGAACCAGGAAAAAGCCGGCGAAAAGCTTTCCCTCGTCAAAGCCCATGAGATCGGAAACATAGATGTCTTTCATTCTGCCGAGAAGATTAACGCAATTGGCCCAACTAGCCAAACAATCCACCGTGCCCCATACTTTTCGCGTTTTGTGCGAAGAGAGTGGGATTGCACGTGAGACTCGCTGCAAAGCCCCAAATGCAGCGGGCCTGGGAGCATCTCCCAGGCCCGTGCGATGGTGTTGGCATCTGTTGAGCGGCTACTGCTGCGGCTGCGGCGCATCCTGCGCGGGTGCGGGCGCGGGAGCTCCCTGCACGGGCGGAATCGGCGTCGGCTGCTGCACCGGCTTCGGCCCATTGTCGTTCTGGTTCTTTTTTTGCTGCGACAAGCGCGTCTTCTCGGCAGTTGTCTCAGAGGCCTTTTTCTTTTTCTTGGTCTGCGGGGTGGTCCCGCTCAACCCCAAAGGAGCCGACTGCGTCTGCCGATCGGCCACTTCCGCGGCATCCGGCGGCGCAGGCGCCAGCGCATCGCCCGGCGCGCCGCTCCCCTTTTGCTTCCTGGGCTCGCGCGCACGCGCGCTGAATCGCGTCTTCTTGGTGGGCGCCGTGGGCTCCAGCGGATTGGCCGGCTGCTCCGTGTTGGATGCCGTCTCCGGCAGAGCCCCGGCGTTTTCTGTGGACGAATTCGTCGATGCTGTGGGCAGAGTTTCGCGCGGCGCCTGGCCGTAACGAATCTTCTCTCTCTTGCCGGGCTTTTCCGTGCCTTGTTCGCCCTTCTTGCCCTTCTTTGTGGAGGCTGGCGTTGCCGCTGGCGTCGTCGCCGGCGTTGGTGCCGGCTCCGCATTCTCATCCGCGGCCGGCGCCGGAGAGGCCGCTCCCGATTTCTGCCGGAAGGTGCGCGTGCTCTCGCGGAACCTTGTCCGCTCTACCTTGGCCTTTTTCTTGGGCGCGGGCGGCACGTAGGCGCTGAAGGCAATGCTGGGATGCAGCTCGCCGTAGGTCGCGGCGGAATCCGTATATCCCGGATTGATCAGGATGAAGGCATCGTCGCGCATCTTGTTGAGATAATCGCGGATCGCCGGTTCCATCCGGCTCATGTAATAGGCCTCTTCCACATCCTGCGTCACATCCTTGAAAGGCCGCGGTCCGCCCGGAATGTGTTGCACTACCTTCAGGATGATGTAGCCCTGCCGCGTGAGGATGGGATCGGTGTATTGGCCGGAATTCAGGTTGAAGGTCTGATCCTCGAGCAGCTTGCCCAGCTGGCCGCGCTTGTATTGGCCCAGATCGCCGCCCTCCGTCGCCGTAGGGCCGTCACTGAAGCTGCGCGCCAGTTGCGCAAAATCGCCGCCGGAGTGCAGCCGGGCTTCGATATCGTCGGCCTTGGCCTTGGCCGCGGAAACTTTGGCGGGATCGTCGGCACCCGTCCCGGTGGAGATCAGGATCTCGCTCAGCCGCTCACTCTCCGGCTGCGCGTAATCCTGCTTGTGCGCCTCGTAGAAACGCTCCACCTCGCCTGGCGTCATCTGGATGTGCTCGCCAACCTCCTGGCGCATCACTTCCTGCGTGACGATCTGGTTACGGATGTTGGCTTTGAAGTCCTCGTACGAGACACCCTGATCCCTGGCTGCCTTCTCCAGGTCGTCGATGGTTTCCAGGTTGTATTGCTTGCGAATCTCGTCAAGTTTCTTCACCAGCTCGGTCTCGCCGGTAATGTTCAGCTCCTTGCCTTTGGACAGCCACAGTTGCTGGTCGATCAGGTTGCGCAGCAGGTCCTTGTGCGCCGCAGAAATCTCCTGCATCGTTTCTTGATGCTGCCGGCCCTCCTGGTCGAGATCGGCCATGGCGCGGTCGTAGTCCGATTTGGTGATGATCTGATCGTTCACGCGGGCAATGATGCCCTCGGCCACCGTTCCGCCATAGGGGCTGGCCGGCTCGTTGGCCTGGGCGCGGGCCAAGCTGCCTGCCGCGACCAGTAAGGCACCGAACACCAGCGCCGCGGAAATGCGAAGAAAGGTTGTCATGCCGGCAACCGGTCGGACGGCTGGCTTGCAGTTTTCTGCCACGTTTTGCATCCTCTGAGACCGCGTGATTGGGAGATTCATAAAGTATCGGATGGTCTTCAATTCCGACCTTCGTTCCTGTCCCGTTTACCTGATTTCGCGGTCTGCCTGATAGACGTCATTGTAAATGCCAAGGCAGCAGGAATGCGATGTTCCCGGCCCTCCGGGACGACTTTAGCGGGTTGCCCCATCCTTTCCGCGTTCTTTGCGGAAAGGGTGGGAGACCAACCCCGCGCCGCTGTCTTCGCTACCGGACTACCCCGCGTGCGCGTCTAATAGGCCGGTGCTATACTTTAGCCCAAGACGGCTCTGCGGGCGTTCCGCGAGCGGCTCTTGCATCTCCCTGGCCTTGCCGGTAACGGGCAAGGTCAATTTTTATCGAGCGTACATCCTGTAACTTACAGGATTCGCTCCGGGTAGATGCAAGTTTCGATGCGAGTTTCGTCGCGATCTTCGCCGCCGCGCATGTGCTGCACTGGCCGTCTGGAGGTTCAGCTTGTCCATAACTCCCCGCGCCCGCCGTGCGCTCTTCGCTCTTGCCGTGTTCTTTACCGTCTGTGCCGTTGCCGGCACGGTACTGGAACGCCGCGTGGGCGCGCAGTCTTCGCAGGACGAGAGCCAGCTCCGTGACAGTCTAAAGACCTTTACTGATGTTTACACTCTGGTAGAGCAGAACTACGCCGAGCCCATCACCGGCGACAAAGCCGATGAAGCCATCTACGACGGCGCTATTCCCGGCATGTTGCAGGTGCTGGATCCTCACTCGCACTTTTACGATCCCAAATCCTACGCCCGCCTGCGCGAAGACCAGCGCGGCCACTACTACGGCGTGGGCATGGTCATCCAGCAACAGAATGATAACGGCAAGACCAAGGTCTTTGTGGTCACGCCCTATGAGGACACGCCCTCCTTCCGCGCTGGCATTCATCCCGGCGACCAGATCGTCGCGGTCGACGGCAAATCTACCGACGGCTGGACCTCCGACCAGGTGGCGAAGGCGCTCAAGGGCCCCAAGGGAACCCAGGTGGAAGTCACCACGGTTCGCTACGGCCAATCCAAGCCGCTGGTCTTCGACCTGATTCGCGACGAGATTCCCCATCCCTCCATCGATCTGAAGTATGAGATTCGTCCCGGCATCGGCTACATCCATCTGACGCAGTTCCAGGAAACCACCGGCGACGAGATGGAAGACGCCATCAACGGCTTCAGCAATCTCAAGGGTCTGGTGCTGGATTTGCGCGAGAACCCAGGCGGTCTGTTGAATCAGGCTGTCGACGTCTGCGACCATCTGCTGGCCAAGGGCCAGACCATCGTCACGCAGCGCGGCCGCGCCTACTCCGACGTGAACTACACCGCGACGCACGGCAACGGCGGCAAGACCTTCCCCATCGTTGTGCTGGTCAATCGCGACACCGCATCAGCCGCTGAAATCGTCTCCGGCGCTTTGCAGGATCACGACCGCGCCCTCATCGTGGGCGAAACCACATTTGGCAAGGGCCTGGTGCAGACCGTTTACAACCTGAGCGAAAACAGCGGCCTGGCGCTCACGACGTATCACTACTACACGCCCTCGGGCCGCCTCATTCAGCGCAACTACGAAGGCGTTTCGCTCTACGACTATTACAACCACGCCGGCGCCATGGCGCCCGACTCCTCGAACCGCGAGGTCAAGCTGACTGACTCGGGCCGCACCGTCTATGGCGGCGGAGGCATCACGCCCGACGAAAAAATCGAGACGCCGAAGACCAACCGCTTTCAGGACGAGCTCAGCTACAAGGACGTCTTCTTCAAGTTCGCGCCCATCTATGTGGCCACGCACACCGTCGACAAGAACTTCCAGGTTGACGACGGGGTGATGTCCGAATTCAAGAAGTTCCTCACCACCCAGAGTGTTGATTGGACCGAAGCCGACGTCAGCGGCGCTTCCGACTGGATCAAGGCGCGCATCAAGAAGGACGTCGTCACCATTCAGTCCGGCCAGCTCGCCGGCCTGCGCGTCATTACCGATTGGGATCCCGAGGTCCAGAAGGCGCTCACCTATATGCCCGAGGCGCAAGCGCTCGAAGACAACGCCCACAAGGTTCTGGCGGAAAAAGCGCAGGCCCGCAACGCCCAGCCTCAGGGCGTCCCCACCCAACCCTGATCCGCAACATCTTCGCTCAGTAGAAAAGGCCATCCCGCAGGATGGCCTTTCTGTTGTGATTCCGCTTGAAGCTCACTGAAGAATTGTCAATCTGACCAAGCAAATATATCTAATGTCATCCTGAGCGAGCTTTGACGCATGAAATGCGCCAAAGCAGTTGGAGTTAAGGATTTCGGAGGGAGCAGGGGCCTTCAGGCCCCTGAAAACAGGTCAAAAGGAAACGGCCTTTAGGCCCGGGCCTCTATCGTCCGGCCAAATACAACTGTAGTACTAGACAAGCGCCGCCTCGCACAAATCCTCCGTGCCCCATCCTTTTCGCGTCCTTTGCGAAAAGGGTGGGAAGGCAAGAAGGCAATCCACACCCCTCCCATCGCGCCCATCGAGCGGGAGCTACGCGCAGCAAAGCCGATGTGTTTGGGCCGCAGTCTACTTTGGCGGCGCAGGCGTGAAAACCTCACGCCTCGAGGGTTCTGGTTTCGGCTTCGGCTTCGGGGCCTTCTTCACTTCTTTCTTACCTTTATCTTTGTTTCCCATAAACGCAAGCATGACACAGATGCCCGCCGCTGAAAAGTCCCGCAAAGGATTCCCCGTGTCCCATCGAGGTCCGTTGCCCCATCCTTCCGGCGTCTTTTGCCGGAAGGGTGGGAAACCACGAAAGCCCGCGATGTAGCGCCGGTCTCCAGACCGGGGTGGGAGACCGGGAATCGTGGGGGCGACTACGCCCGCGCGCTTTTGCGACCGAAGACCAAATCCGACAGTCAACTTCCTAGTGGTGCATCTCGCTCTTCCGCTTCATCACTTCCGCCACAAACCCGGCCCGCGAACTCTTATAAAACTTTTCCAGGTCGGCGCTGTACCCTTTCACCGCCCACGGCGCCCTCTCGCAAGCCAGCGCGAGCAGTTCGTCCACCTTTTTCTGCTTGCCGACCACCTCGGCCTGCCCATCGCTGAAGCTCAACTCCGCAGCGTACGTAGTTCCCGCCGGAATGAAGTAGTACACGCGGCGTTTGATCGCCTTCTTGTAGGCCCACACCAGGTTGTCCAGCCGGTACAGGTCGAAGCTCAACCGCGCGTTCTTCACGGCGTAGTTCTGCGTCAGAGTCCAGCCGCTGCCCTTGGCTTTCACCGCCGTCTCCAGCTCGCGCTCCACCTCGGCTGAGGTCACCGCGATGTCTCCCCACGCTTTGGCTCGGGTTACGGCGGGATAATCAACCTGGCCCGACAGCCTCCGCCACGAGCGGAAGGCAAAGAAACCGAAGAGCGCCTCGGCCAGCAGTGCCCAGAAGGCTCCCGCCCATCCCGATTCGCGGTAGTTCGTATCCAGCAGCAGGGGATAAAACACGGCCTCGTCGGCCGCATCGGTGCCGGGGGGAAACAGGTCCGACTTCAAATCGAAGGGCATTGATCCCAGCTCCCCGCTCACCGTTGTGGAGGGCGTCTTCCCGCTCTTCACAATCAGAATGCGGTTGCCCACCTCCACCGCATAATAGCCCGCCGACACGTTCTTGATGATGCCCTCGTAGGTCGTCACCTCCTGCACGCCCGTGTTCAGCACCTTGTCTCCGGTGATGGTTACGTACGGTGTGGCAATCGGCTGATTGCTACTGTCCGCATTTTGCGCTGCATCCAGATCCGCCGCGGTCGCCGGCGGAGGCCCCTTGAAGAACACTTTCAGGTAGGCGCTGTTCGCGGCGAAGATCCACGCTACGATGGCCGTCACCACGAGGAAGAGTACGACCTGGCCAATCGACTTCTGACGTGCATTACGCTCAATCCATGTCGTCATGGCAGGGACTGTATCACACGCATTGAGCTTCTTGAACAAATTCCTGCGGCGCCGCCCCGAAGGCCCGCCTAGGGCCGCGCTCTGCCAAACCCCCGGAACCACCGATCTCAGGCGAGAGCGGGAATGCAGCCCCAAACCAGCCAGTCTGGACGGAGCACCCCGGATTTAGAGTTCGAACTTCGGAAATCCGGACCGATCGTGGCTCGCTTTTTCTGCGACTCCCCGGCGATCCGGCGTCCATTTTCCCCGCGAATCGAGCGGCCGACAGGAAATTTCCAGTCCAGCAGCAATTCGTATTACTATCCCCATATGCTCCGCACAGCTTTGTTATTTGCACTCATATTGGGAGCCATTGTTCCTGGATTTGAGGCGCAGGCTCCGGCGAAGGCCTCGGACCGCGATCTCTACCGCAACGAGACCATCGTCATCGAGCGCTCTGAAACCACGTACCGGATGCATGCCGACGGTACAGGCGAGCGGGACCTCCACGTCAACATGCGGATTCAATCCGACGGAGCCGCGCAGCAGTTCGGCGTCCTCGGGTTTCCTTACGCTTCAGCCAACGAAGCGCCGGTGGTCAAGTTCGTGCGCGTGCACAAGCCCGATGGCAGCATCGTGGATACGCCTGCCGCAGACGCGATGGACATGCCGGCCGATGTGACGCGCCAGGCGCCGCTCTATAGCGATTTGAAGGAGAAGCACATTCCCGTGCGTTCGTTGGCCGCCGGCGACACGTTGGAATACGAAATAGACACAACCATCAACAAACCTGGGGCGCCCGGCCAGTTCTGGGGCACTTACCATTTCACAGCTCCGGGAACGGTTGTGGTACTTGCCGAGGTTCTCACTCTCGAGGTGCCGGCGAAGAAGTATGTCCAGGTCTGGAGCCCGAACCACAAGCCCGACGTCACCGAGCACGACGGATTGCGGACTTATGTCTGGAACGTGGCGCAACTTGTAACCGCACCGAAGAGTTCCGGCGATGAATCTACGAAGCCGACGCCGCCGCGCGATCCGGACGAGGACGCCGACGGACGCAAGCTGCCATCGGTGGCATGGACAACCTTCCACACTTGGGCTGAAGTGGGCGACTGGTACCGCGGCCTGGCTTTGAAGCAAGCCGATCCCGACGACACGCTGCGGGCTCGCGCCGATGAGATTACGCAGAACGCCAAAACGCCGGAAGACGAGGTGCGCGCGATCTATGATTTCGTTTCCACGCATATCCGTTATGTAGGCATCGACTTCGGCATCGGGCGCTATCAGCCGCATACCGCCGCCGAGGTCCTGGCCAATCAGTACGGCGATTGCAAAGACAAGGACACGCTGCTCGAAGCATTGCTGCGTGCCAAAGGTTTTTCCACGGCGCCGGCACTGGTGGGCGCGGGTATCGCGCCTGTCCCCGATGTTCCGTCGCCCGCCGTTTTCAATCACGCCATCACTACGGTCAATCTGCCCGGCGGACGCATCTGGCTGGACAGCACACCGCTCGCGGCGCCTTACCGGTTCCTGAGTGCGGTGATTCGCGACCAGAAAGCGCTGATCGTTCCCGCCAACGGCGCGGCGGCGCTGGAAGCGACTCCCAAGAATGCTCCGTACCCGTTTACGGCCCGGTTTGAAGGGACGGGGACACTCGACTCCGATGGAAAGCTGACAGCAAAGATGAAGGCGGCCTACCGCGACGACAACGAAGTGTTGGTCCGCGCACTGGCTCGCGGCGTGGCTCCCGCGGAGTGGGACAAGGTTTCCCAATACATCTCGGCAACCACCGGCTTTGGCGGAACAACGAGCGACACGCAGTTCATGAATCAAAACGATGCTTCGCAGCCGATCGTGCTCACTTATGACTATTCGCGTCATCCTTTTGGAGACTGGGACAATCTCCGCATCATTCCTCTATTTCCCGCACTGGAGTTCTCTGCGCTCGAAAGTGACACCAGTGCGCCCCAGGACGACATTCAACTCGGCGCTCCGCGCACACTTACGGCAATCTCTCATATTCATCTTCCCGACGGCTACCGTCCCGATTTGCCCGATCCCATTCACGTGAAGACCGATTTCGCTACCTTCGACAAGACCTACCGATTCGAGGGCAACGAGATCATCGCCGAGCGCGATATCGTGGTGCTGAAGGACAAGATTGCCAAAGCAGACTGGCAGCAATATCAGAAGTTCACGAAGGACATCAGCCTGAGCGATGAAAACTGGATTCAGCTCATGCATTCCGCGAAACCCGTTCCCAGCATAGTGATGAAGCCAGGGAAACCTCCCATTATCAAAAAGTCCGACGACGGAACCGTCACGATTCAACTCCAGCCGGAGGAGCCCGCAACGAGCAAACTAGGCACGCCCGCAGCTGGCGCCCCGCCCGCCACGGATGCGTCGCCCGCGGAACTGATGAAGATGGCTCAGGAAAAGTTCCAAGCCAGGGATTGGGACGGCGCTAGGCAGTTGCTCGATCAAGTGAAAGCCAAGAATCCCAACGAGGAAAATCTGTGGAGCGCCTATGGGTCTCTGGCGGAGCTGTCGGAGATGAATTACCAGCAGGCGATCGAGGATTTTCGCAAGGAGCTTGCTGCGCACCCTGACAACGGGAGGGCCGTGGGAATGCTCGCCGATGCGCAAACCCGGAGCGGAGACGCGTCCGGGGCTCGTCAATCGGTGCAGCAGTATTTTGAACGTCATCCAGACAACGCGCTGCTTGCCATGAATCTTGCATATCTGCAGACCAACGCCAACGATAATGCGGGTGCGCTCAAGACCCTGCAGGTTGCGGCCGACCACAATCCCGACGACCGCAACATTCGCGTGCAGTTGAGCCAGGTGCTGGTGGATTTGAACCGCATGGATGAAGCGGCAGCGGCGGCGAAAAGCGCGCTTGATGGCACAGACGACCCCATGGTGCTGAACAACGCCGCGTATACGCTGAGCGAAACCGGCATTGACCTGCCCATTGCCGAAGACGCTTCGCGCAAGAGCGTCGCCGAATACGAAGAGAAATCCGCGGAAGTGACAACGGAGACGGCCAATTCGAAGGCCTTCTACGATTCCGATTTGCTTCTCGCCTCCTGGGACACGCTGGGGTGGATTCTCTTTAAGGAAGGAAAGCTCGACCAGGCGCGACAATTCATCTACGCCGCCTGGCGCGCCAGCCAAAATGCCGAAAACGGAGATCATCTTGGACAGATCGACGAATCTTCCGGCCACAAGGACGAAGCTGCCGCTGACTACGCCCTCGCACAGGCCGCGATGAACAAGAAAACGCCGCCGGCGGTTCGCAGGCATATCGTGGAAAGCATTGCGCGCCTGAAAGCCGCAGGAGCAAAGCCGGGTCCGGCAAACGCGGTGCAGGCGTTACAGGATCTGCGCACATTCAAAATCAAGCGTCCTGCCGGCGCCAGTGGATGGGGCACTTTCCGGCTCGAGATTTCTACTGCCGGTGTCCTCGAATCGCAGCAGATGTCCGGCGAACAGCACTTGGCCGCCATCAAGCCGGTGGTGGACGCGATGAAGCTCCCTGAACTCCTTCCTCCCGACTCGAAGGCGCATTTGCTGCGCAGCGCGGTCGTCAGTTGCTCGATGGGGACAACGTGCGAAGTGGTATTGGTTCCAAACGGCGGCCTGCAAACCGAACAGAATTGATGCGCGCGCCCTTTGAGCCAGTTGTTGTTTGAAGCGAAAACGCGATAGAACCGCCGCTTTGCTTCGCAGCGCTGCAAGGAGGGTGGGCCCGACGGACCAGCTATTTCATTTTCCGGTAAACTCACTTGCGATAGGCGTCAATACATCCAGCGCGTCGGTACGGAACGGCGCAGCGGGAAGCCCGGCGCCGTTCACCAGGTTCGCGCCCTGCGGATAGTTATCCCAGGCATAACGAACCGATACGGGTTCGGTGATCTGGTCGCTATGTACGACGACTGTCTTGCCCTCAATGGAGGCTACGGCGTCGACATACCGGCCGTCGGAACCAGCGATCTGAAACCACTGCAGCGGGCCGCCTTTGCTCATAAGGCCGTCAGCGTGAGTGAAGCTGATGAAGATGCTCTGCCCTTGAACTTTCATGCCCGCGTAGACCGGACCCGAGTACTCAATCTTCCGGCGGTACACATTCGCAAGTGCGATGCGGCTGAGACGATCTCCAACAGGTTCCTTATCTTTCGGATGTACGTTCGCCGGATCTCCCACGTCCAGGGTCACAGCCATCCCTGTGTTGGGTAGAGAAAGGATCCTGGACTGCGCCTCGCGTACGCCAGGGTTATTGCTGACATTCTTCAGGGGTGGCAACTGAACGCAATAAAAGGGAAAATCACCCTCGCCCCATTCCGTGCGCCAGTCCTTCACGAGCGACTCCATCACGTGAGGATACAAAGCGATCCCCGCTTTGCCTCCGACGATCGATTCTCCCTGGTACCAAATCACACCCCGCATGGCGAACGGGAGTATCGGGTGAACCATACCGTTGTAAAGGACGGTGGGCTCGTGCTGATCCTGCTCGGGATCGCGCAACGGGCCGGGCTGTACCGGGCGCGCATTTATGGTTTGCGGAAGTGGCGGAGCCTGGTCCGTGGTAGCGCCGGGATGCGCATTGAAAAACTTGTAGAGTTCATCGAAACGGTTCAGCATCGGGCTCATTTGCGGGTCATTCGCGAGAACGGCACGAGAAATCCACGCCTCCGCGGTGCTCGCTCCGTATGCCACGACCACCATGCCGACCGGTTCGTGCAGTGCCTGATTGAGGTCTCGACCAAACAGGTATGCCACAGCCGAGAAAGCCGGCGCGTTCTCCGGCGTGGCGATCTTCCACGATCCCTTGATCTCGTCCTGAGGTTCATAAGACTTCTTCGTTTCCGCCATGAAAACCCGTAATTGCGGATAATTCGCAGCGGCGATCTCCTGGTCCTCATTGAGAATGCCCGCATACCGTGCCGCCTTCACCGAGAGCGTGAACGCCATATTGGATTGTCCGGATCCAATCCAGTCTTCTCCCACGAGTACATCGTTCACAGTAACGGTGTTCTTGCCGACGATCGTCATAACGAACGGACCGCCCGGCTTCAACTTTCCGAGTCGTACCATCCAGCGTCCGTCCGCGTCCGCCGTTGTGGATTTGGTCTGCTTGCCGATCTTGACGACGACTTTCTCTCCTGGGGTCGCGGTGCCCCAAACCGGCACAGGCATGCCGCTCTGGAGCACAGCGTGATCGCTGAAAAGCGCATTCGGCGTGACGTCCGCGTGACCGGGCGTGGACAAAACGAGGAGTGCAAATGTGCAGATAGCCCAAATTGTTTTCATCGCGACCTCAGGTACAGGCTGTCTTCAGGAACGAAGTAGAACTCGGTGGATGATCATAGCAGGTGACGCGAATTTGGAGTACATGCCAAACCTGATGACATCCCGGAACGCGCTTTGTCGCGCGTAGGTGCCGAATCGCGAAACGCCCCCACTTTCCCACCGCCCAGCCTTCGGCCCCGCCCCGCTATTCTGGAAACATCATGATCCCTTCATCGCACCCTCTTCGCCGCGTGGCCGTCTTTTGCGGATCGGCCTTCGGAACGAACCCCGCCTTTCGCGCGGAAGCTTCGGCGCTCGGGGCCGCTATCGGTAAGGCGGGTCTGGGCCTCGTGTATGGCGGAGCCAGCCGCGGACTGATGGGTACGCTCGCCGATGCGGCCCTGGCCGAGGGCGCTGAAGTCATCGGCGTGTTGCCCGAGGCGCTCAACGGCCGCGAGATCGCGCACACGCGTCTCACTTCGCTCGAGCTGGTGCTCACCATGCACGAGCGCAAGGCCCGTATCCACGAGCTTTCGGATGCCATCCTGGTCCTGCCCGGCGGCTACGGCACGCTCGACGAGCTGCTCGAAGCCCTCACCTGGGCGCAGATCGGCCTGCATGCCAAGCCATGCATCCTCATCAACACGGCCAATTACTGGGACGGCCTGCTGGCCTTTCTCGATACCGCCGTGGCCAATGGCTTCATTGAAGCGCGCAACCGGGAACTGCTGTGCGTGGCCGCGAATGCAGCCGATGCGCTGGCGATGGCTGCCTTGTAATGTAGCGCCGGCCTCCCGGCCGGGGTCCCCAAGAAACGATTTGTGTTTCTTGGGGTGGCGGGCCGGCTGTAGCGCGGGCGTCCCCGCCCGCGCCCGAACTTTTCTTGATTCGGCCGAAAAACACTGCGACCGTGCCCCATCCTTTTCGCGCTTTCTGCGAAAAGGGTGGGAAGGCGCCAGATTTTGGGCCGGACCAAAAAGCCGGCGCACGCGGCTGTATCATGCACCTATGTCAAAAAAGCTTCGCTTCGGCGTGCTCAGCACCGCCAACATCGGCCTCAAGAAAGTGATTCCTGCCATGCAGCAGGGCGAACTCACCACAGTCACCGCCATCGCCTCCCGTGACCTCGGAAAAGCGCGCGAGGCGGCCGCGTCACTGGGCATTCCCACGGCCTACGGCTCGTATGAGGAACTGCTTGCCGATCCCAACATCGACGCCATCTACAATCCTCTGCCCAATCAGTTGCATGTCCCGCTGACCGTGAAGGCCGCCGAGGCTGGCAAGCATGTGCTGTGCGAAAAACCGCTCAGCATGACGGTGGCAGAAGCCAAAACTCTGCTCGGCGTGCGCGATCGCACCGGCGTAAAAATCTGCGAGGCCTTCATGATTCGCAGCGCTCAACAGTGGCTGCGCGTGCGCCAGCTTCTCGATGAGGGCCGCATCGGCGAGTTGCGCGCCGTCAATGCGCATTTCAGCTACTTCAACGTGAACCACGGCAACATCCGCAATCACGTGGAGACGGGTGGCGGCGGCGTGTACGACATCGGCTGTTACTGCATTCAGGCTTCGCGCTTTGCCTTCAAACAAGAACCGCGGCGCGTGGTCGCGCTTGTCGATCGCGATCCGCAAATGGGTACCGACCGCCTGGCTTCGGCGATCCTCGACTTTCCCTCCGGCCAGGCCATCTTCACCTGCAGCACGCAATTGATTCCGTATCAGAGGGTGCATTTTCTGGGCACACGCGGCCGCATCGAACTAGAGATTCCCTTCAACGCGCCCAACGACCGGCCCACGCGCCTCTTCATCGATGCGACGGGTGACCTTACCTTCAATGGCATCGCGACGGAGACCTTCCCCGCAGCGGATCAGTACACGCTGCAAGGGGACGCATTTGCGCGCGCGGTGTTCGAAAACAGCGAGGTTCCGGTTCCGCTTGAAGATTCCGTCGGGAATATGGCGGTGATTGAGGCGATCTTCCGATCAGGGGATTCGGGGCAGTGGGAAGCGGTGCTGCGGTAGGAGCGGTGCGTGTATCCTGTCCCACCCTTTCGCAAAGGACGCGAAAGGATGGGGCAATCATCCCGCCCTAAACGCAAAACGCGCGTTTAAGATGGGGTATCCCCGAGCGCGTCAAACAGCCTTAGCCGCCGTGGCGCACGCGAACAGATCGTGGCTCAGTGCTTCCATGCGCCGAGGGTCGGTGTCCCACGAGAACATGAAGCGCGCCGCGCCGCCGATGAAGGTGAAGAAATTCCAACCTCGAGCCCTTAGCGCGCTGAGGATCTCATCCGGGGCTTCGATAAACACCGCGTTGGCCTCAACCGGATGCGCCAGCTTGATGCCGGGGATGGAAGCAATCAGCAGAGCAAACTGCTGCGCACAGCGATTGGCATGTTCGGCGTTGCGCAGCCACGCGCCGCTCTTGAGCATTCCCACCCACGGCGCCGAGAGAAACCGCATCTTCGACGCCAGTTGACCCGCCTGCTTGCACCGGTAATCGAAATCCGTAGCCAGGGCGCGATCGAAATACAGCACCGCTTCTCCCAGCGCCATGCCGTTCTTGGCGCCGCCGAAGCAAAGCACATCCACGCCGCGCTTCCACGTCATTTCTGCCGGCGAACAGCTCAGGCTGGCGCAGGCGTTGGCAAACCGTGCACCGTCCATGTGCAGTGAGAGTCTCAGCGCCTTGCAATCCTCGGCAATCGCGTCCAGTTCCTTGAGCGTGTACACGCGCCCCGTCTCTGTCGACTGCGTAATGGTCACCGCGCGCGGCTTGGGATAGTGAATGTCGTGGCGCTTGGTGGCCAGTTCGCGAATCGACGCGGGGGTCAGCTTGCCGTCAACGCTGGTGGCTGCCAGCAGCTTCGACCCGTTGGAAAAGAACTCGGGCGCGCCGCACTCGTCCGTCTCCACGTGCGACTGGTCAGAGCAGATCACGCTGTGATACGACTGGCAGAGCGACGCCAGCGCCAACGAATTGGCTGCGGTGCCATTGAAGACGAAGTACACCTCGCAGTCCGTTTCAAACAGCGTGCGGAATGCATCGGCGGCTTTAGCCGTCCACGGATCGTCGCCATACGACGTGACGTGCCCGCGGTTCGCGGTTTCCATTGCCTGCCAGGCCTCGGGACAAATTCCCGCGTAGTTGTCGCTGGCAAACTGCTGGTGCAAGTCCTTTTCGGCGATTTCAGTCATGGCGCATCCTTTTTCCATCAGGGCAAATGCCGGCCCCGGGATTGCTTTGCATGAAGTGTAGAAGGTGGGCCGAAGTGTGGGCGTTGAAGGAGTTGGAGGCGCGGGTCGGGATCGCACCGGCGCATAAAGGTTTTAGAGACCTACCGGGGCCAATTGTGGGGTTTTGCCGATTCCTGCAAGTGATTGGAAACACTAATTAATTGTACAGAGGGCAACAAGGGCCAACAAGCCTCTGCAAGCAGCTCCTCCCCACAAAAGTCCCCACAGTTTTCTGGCTCATTGTTCACGCCGAATTCGAGCAAGAATCTCCCGCAGGGAACCTGCGGAAGACGGAGGATACTAACTGCCCCCGGCGCTGGCCGACTAGAGTCAAGGCGCGCGCCGGTTCAGCAGACGGGTCGTCGTGTCGGGCCTCAAGCTGGACGAAGGCCTTCTCCGGCCATAGGGCGTTTTCCGGTATTGATCCCAAGAGCGAGAGCTCAACGAGAGTTCAATGAGCGCTTTGGCCTGTTCTCGGCGGTTGATTGCCCAACGCACGGGTTTCCGTCAACCTGTAACGATCAACAGGATTAGCGAATTTCGGGTGGGCGTTGCGCTCATTCCGAGGTTACGAGCAGTTGCTGCCGCAGCTCTTGAAGAGCATATAAGTCAACCTCTTGATCCGGCGAACTGAGGTACTGAGCAATCGGGCACAGTTTTGAGCAAGCTGTTGATTCAAACTTGTGTTTGAATATGAACAGCAATAGCTCACAACTCCGGTTAAAGGTAGTGAGGCGCAAACATCAGACTGCGACCCCGGACCCCACACGCGACAAATTGCTGGAGGTTGCGGGGCCAATCTTCGCCAACCGCGGCTATCAGGCTACGACGATTCGCGAAATCTGTGCAGGAGCGCGCGCAAATGTCGCTGCAATCAATTATCACTTCGGCGATAAATTGGGCCTCTATACCGAGGTCTTGCAGCAATCGGTAAGAGCTGCTCAAGTTCTAGCCGTTCACAACGCGCTTGATCCAAACGCGCCACCGGAAGAGATCTTGAGGGCCCTGATTCGAGCTCGACTTCGGAGCATCAATGGGAAAGATTTACCGGATTGGCATTCCCGGCTCCTGGCGCTTGAGTTCGCGCAGCCCACACCGGCGCTTCGACAGCTTGTCGACAAATTAACTCGACCGATCTACAAGCGACTACTGGAACTCATTGGAGGAATGATTGGCATGCCTCCCAATGATGACAATACCCGGCTCTGTGCAATCAGCGTGGTGGGACAAGTTCTTGCTTACGTGCTACCCGGCCCTCTGTTAACGGAGATTTGGCCGGAACTAAGGATGACACCCGAACAAGTGGAACGCATTGCCGATCACATAACGGATTTTTCGCTCTCTTATCTGCAAGATTTTCGCTCGAAGCATGGAACGATCACGCCCACTAGGAAGGTGAGGGGAATTAGATGACTGCACCCACTATTGAGAGTCCACCAGAACAGGCCGAGCAAAAAAAGCAGACGGACCCGCCCGGTGCAAAGCCGGCCCCAGCGGAAAACGCCAAGCTCGCCGCAACTGATGCTGCGAAGCCAACTGTAGCCGACGGTGCGAAGCCCGCCGTAGCGAATAGCGCCAAACCGGACACGGCGGAAAGTGAAAAGAAAGCAGCGGACGAAAAGGCTAAGCAGGCAGCCGATGAAAAGGCGAAGCAAGCCGCGACGCGACGACGCAGAATCATGATGATCGTCGCTGGCGTGGTGCTGATTGGGGCGGCGATTCTTATTTGGCGGGTCTTCTTCGCCGCGCCAGCTGTTCCAGCCAGCATTGTCGTCGTGAGCGGCAGGATCGAAGGCGACGACTCCGCGGTTGCGTCCAAGACAACCGGACGCATTCTCGAGGTTCGCGTGCGTGAGGGTGACAGCGTCAATGCCGGAGACACGATCGCTATTCTCGACGATGCGCAGATTAGAGCGCGTGAAGACCAGGCTCGCGATGCTCTTTCGGAGGCAGAGGCAAAGCGCATGGCTGCGGAAGAACAAATCGCCGTTCTTCAAGAGCAATTAGCGCAAAGCCGGTTGCAGGTTGGCCAGTCGAGGCTCGATACAGAAGGGCACGTCGGGCAAGCGCAGGCCGACCTGGCGACCGCGCAATCGGAATTGGCCCAGCAACTGGCAGCGTACCAGATTGCCGCATTCAATAGAGATGCCTATACGCGACTTGCAAAAACCGGAGCTGTGTCGGAGCAACAGGGACTTCAGGCCTCGACGACGGCCGATCAGCAGCTTGCGGTGGTTACTGCTTCGAGGCGCCGGGTTGAGGCGTCACAGAGCGAACTGACTACGGCAGAGGCAACTCTGTCCAACCCCGGCATCCGCGAATCGCAGGTCGCATCGGTTCGAAGACAGATTGCACAACAGGAAGCAGAAGTGGCGAGTGCAACGGCTCAGACCGAGCAGGCTCAAGCTGAACTTGCAGAAGCTGAAGACAACCGCAAAGACCTGACCATCAGGGCGCCATTCTCCGGAACAGTGGTGACGCGCGGGGCGGAACCGGGCGAGGTAGTGGTTGCGGGGACCGCTGTGATTACGCTATTGGATCTGAGCAAGGTGTATCTGCGCGGCTTTGTGCCAGAAGGCCAAATCGGCAAAGTTAGAGTGGGGCAGTCGGCGCGTGTCTATCTCGACTCCAACTCGAATAAACCCATCTACGCTTACGTCTCCAGGATCGACCCACAGGCGACATTCACTCCTGAAAATACTTACTTCCGCGACGACCGTGTCAAGCAGGTAGTCGGACTCAAGCTGCAGTTGATAGGCGGATTTGGATTTGCCAAGCCCGGCATGCCTGTCGATGGCGAAGTCCTGGTGCAGGGAGACAAGTGGCCGAAGGTCAAGCGCTGATGATTGCTGCCAGTCCAGAGCGAGTTGCGCCAGAACGGACGGTCCCAGATCGGGCGGTCGAGGATCGGCAGCCCGACGCAATTCAGCGGGCGATTGATGTTCGCGGCCTGTCGAAGTGTTATGGCAAGCTTGATGCCGTGCGTGGAATCACGTTTGGAGTGAACGCCGGCGAAATGTTCGGCTTGATTGGTCCGGATGGAGCCGGAAAGACTTCGACGTTTCAGATTCTTGCAGGCGTGATGGAAGCAACCGCAGGCACCGCAATCATCCTCGGCCGCCCGGCGCGGGATATGCGATCTCAAACCGGGTACTTGACGCAAGACTTCAGTCTTTATCCCGATCTGACGGTTGCGGAAAACATTCGCTATAGCGGCGATCTGCGCCTCATTCCACCCGATGAGATCGCGGATCGCAGTCTTCAATATCTCAAGATGTTCGATATGGACCGATTCGCAGACCGGCTCGCTGGCCAACTGAGCGGCGGGATGAAGCAAAAGCTTGCGCTCGTCTGCGCGCTGGTTCCGCAACCCAAAGTACTGCTGCTCGACGAGCCAACCACGGGCGTGGATCCTGTGTCTCGTCGTGAGTTCTGGGATGCACTCGCTCACTTGACGACAGAAGGTTTAACGATCCTCGTGGCTACTCCTTATATGGATGAAGCCGAGCGGTGCCATCGAATCGCGTTTATGCATTTGGGCGAGATCCTTGAAATCGGTACTCCAGCCGAGCTATGCGCCAGCCTGGGCGCGAAGCGGATCGAACTTCGCACGGCGGACCTCAGGAAGGCGGAGAGTTTGCTCTCCGAGGAATCAGGGCCTGATAAGGACATCATCGACGTGGAGCGGTTCGGCGACAGGCTGGACCTGTTGGTGCGCGATCCGGACAAGGAGCAGAAGTGGATCACCGAGAAGCTGAAAGGCGCAGGCCTTTCCATCGACGAGATGCGTGTCGATGAACCGACGCTCGATAACATTTTCGTAGCCAAACTGCGTGCTCTACGCGAGAAGACCGACACATCGGAGTTTCCAGCAAAGCAGGACCACGGCAGTCTGCGCGGACAAGTTGCGGTCGGTGCGAAGAATCTCGTCAAGGAGTTCAAATCATTCACAGCCGTGAAGAATGTGAGCCTCGAGATTCGAAATGGGGAAGTCTACGGACTTCTCGGAGCGAATGGGGCGGGCAAGACAACAACCATCCGAATGCTTTGCGGGTTGCTTGACCTGACAAGCGGAACCATGGAGTTGGGTGGCAGAGGTGGAAACCTGAGAACGGAAGCCGTACGCAAGCGCATCGGTTACATGTCGCAGAAATTCTCTTTGTATGAAGACTTGACGGTTCGCGAGAACCTCGATTTCTTTTCGGGCGTCTATGGCGTGCCCGACCAGGACCGCGAAGAAAAGATCCGATGGGTGCTTTCCTTTTCGGGGCTCAACGGAAAAGAGAACCAGATTACAGGGAGCCTGCCGGGTGGGTGGAAGCAGCGCGTGGCCTTCGGCGCTGCAATCATGCATGAACCGGACATTCTCTTTCTGGACGAGCCAACCTCGGGCGTCGATCCTCTGGCGCGGCGCGCTTTCTGGACCATGATCAATCGGCTGGCTGACGGCGGCGCGGCGATCCTTGTCACGACTCACTATCTTGAGGAAGCGGAACAGTGCAACCGCCTGGGAATGATGGTTGCGGGTGAGCTGGTTGCCGAGGGCACGCCCAGCGGCATCAAGAGCCAGCAGTCTGGGCACGTACTCGAATTCATCGTCGACCAGCCGCAGCGCGCTGCCGACCTGCTGAAGAGCGAAACGGAGGGATGGCGAGTGTCCCTTTTCGGCGAACGCCTGCACGTGATCACCGAAGAGGACCCTGCTAGCGCCATCAAGGAAACCACAAAGCGGCTCGAAGAGAACGGGCTCCACGTGACCAGCGCGAGAGAAATCCCCCTCTCGCTCGAAGACGTGTTCATCTCCATCGTGGAGAAGGCGCGGACGCAGGGCAAGGCGGCCACCGATGACTAAGAATGGGCACGCATGAGGCGAATCATTGCACAAATGCGCAAAGAGTTGGCCCAGATTGTTCGAGACTGGCGCACCCTGGCTCTCGCGCTGGCCCTTCCCACGGTGCTGCTTGTCTTGATGAGCTCGGCGCTCTCGCTCACGGTCGACGAGCTTCCGATCGTCGTGCAGGATTTTGACGGTTCGCCGGCGTCCAATGAATTTATCGACGCTTTCCGGGCTTCGATCACCCTGAAGGTGGTCCCATGGCCCGTGGACAAAACCGCCGAGGATGCTCTTGCTTCCAATGCTGCACGAGCCGTGTTGATCATCCCGTCGCACTTTGGCCGCGACATGGCGCGCGGCGTGAATGCGCCTGTCCAGTTTCTGGTGGACGCATCGGATTCAAACACGGCGAAGTTAGTTTCGGCTTATGCCGGCGAAATTACGATTTCGTACAACCAGCAGGGCAGTGGAACGCAAGCAGCCCCGATTCTGACCGCCATCCGGCTCTGGTTCAACCCCGGACTGTCTTCGGAGAAGTTCTTCGGCCCAGGAATATTCGCGCTTGGCCTCTCCATGTTCCCGCCACTGTTGGCCGCGCTTGCCATGGCGAAAGAGGGTGAGCTGAAGACGATTCTGCAGGTTTATGTCTCGAGCATTCCCGCGCATGAATTCCTGCTGGGGAAAATCATTGCGTTCATGATTGTGGCGCTCGCGGAGTGTCTGATTATGTCGGTGCTTCTGTTCACCTATTTTGGCCTGAGCTTCGCCGGTGATCCTACCCCCGTCTTGATCGCCACCGTTCTCTATGCCTTTTGCGTGGCGGCGTTTGGAACCATGGTCGGAGCGATCATCCCCAACCAGGCTGCGGCATTGCAAGCTGTGGCGTTCGGCGGATTTCTGCTCGTCTATTTGTTTTCAGGCCTGATCTTCCCGATCGCCAATATACCGCTTGGGATCCGCTGGATTTCGGATCTCGTCTGGGGCCGGTACTACATCGAGATCCTCCGCGACGCGCTCTTGCAAGGCGGGGGATGGCCGGCCGTGTGGTACAAGGTCCTCATCATCGGCGCGATTGGAACCATCTTCTACGGCGTGGCATGGCTCGGCATGAGAAGGATGCAGGTGAAGGCATAAATCATGAAGAAGCTTTTTGATCGCCTCATCAATTATCGTCTGCACGCATTGATCAAGAAAGAGTTTGCCCAGACTCGCCACGACCGGAAGCTGATGTTCAGTCTTGCTTTTATGCCCCTCGTGCAGTTGGCTCTCATAGGGTTTGCACTGAGTGCGGCGGTAACGAACGTTCCTCTTGCCGTGGTCGACGATAGCCGGTCGCCTGAGAGCAGGGAGTTGATTGCGACGTTGACCGAGAGCACGAGTTTTCGTCTGGCGGGCTACTATTCCTCGGTCGATCTACTTGGAAATGCGGTCAGCCTGGGCAATGCCGATGCCGGGATGATGGTTCCTTACGACTATGCGCGGGATCTGCTCCGGGATCGCCAGTCCACGATTCAATTCCTGCTGAACGCCACGAATGCAAACACAGCGACGATTAGCCGCGGATACGCAGAAAGCATCATTCAGAGATTCAATACGGGACTGGAAGGCGAGGGAATTCATGTCCACGTCCAGCCAATTGACGGATCGGAGCTTGCCCGTCGCGGTCAAGTGAAACTGCAACCCGCGTTTCTCTACAACCCCGGTCTGGTAGGCTCCTGGTTCATCGTCACCGGTGTACTCGGGTTGCTCATGATTCTGGGTAGCTCTCTCATTTGCTCTGCGGCTATGGTTCGGGAGCGGGAAGCCGGGACGCTTGAACAGTTGCTCATGTCTCCGGCTACGAGTTCGGAGATCATCATCGCCAAGATTACGCCGTTGTTCCTGCTGCTCTTCCTGATGATGTTCGGATCACTTGGCGTCCTCAAATTTGCGTTCGGCGTTCCATTCCATGGCAACATTCTGCTGCTGCTCGCTGGTGGCGCCTTGTGCATCTTGTCCGGCATCAGCATTGGCACGGTTATCGCCACGTTCAGCAAGTCGGCTCAGCAAGCGCAGCTCTTGTGCTTCTTCGTCAATCCTCCGATTTCATCGCTGTCTGGAGCACTCAATCCAGTGGAGGCGATGCCAAAGTGGTTGCAGCCGTTCACGGTAGTAAACCCAGTTCACCACTTCGCAACTATCGCTCGTGGAAGCACGCTCAAAGGCAGCGGATTCATGGACCTTTGGCCGAACTTCCTTGGCTTGCTCATTATCACGCTGGTGCTTGGCTCGCTCAGTGTCTGGCGATTCCGAAAGCAACTCAGTTAACGACGGGGTACCTTGATATGAATCATCGGAAGGCAATGGCATTGCCAGTTTGCCGCAACGTTGAAGTTGCCGTAGTCTTTTGCCTGGGTACCTTGTTCATTACATCGCGTCCGGTCCAATCGCAGAGCCCGCAAGCAACCCCGCTTCCTCTGTCTGGGCGCTCCGGACAGAGCGGGTCAGTGACCGCAGTAGAATCTCCGATTGCAGGAACAACATCCAGCGTAGACACGATTAACCCAACAGTTCAGGTCCAAGGCCCGTATACAGGAAGCGCTTCGAGCACGGCGAAGATGCCGTTTTCGGGCAAGCTCTCTCTCCGCGAGGCCATCGCGAGAGGGCTCAACTATAACCTTGGAGCTGTCGGTCAAAGCAACGCTGTGCTGCAAGCTGAAGGGCAAAGTCAGATTGCGCGAAGCGCTCTGCTTCCCAACGCGAGCGGCTATCTGGCTGAGACCCTACAACAGATTAGTCTCGGAGCCGAAGGGCTCCGCATCACAATTCCGGGCTTTGCGATCCCGCCGACCATAGGTCCCTTCAACAATATCGATCTGCGCGGCAGCCTGACTCAATCGATTGTCGATCTGAGCGCGTGGAACAATTACCGGTCGTCTAGGGATGTCTTTCGCGCCAGCCAGCTTGCCGCCCAGGATGTGCGAGAAATGGTCGTCCTTGCGGTGTGCGGCGCCTACCTGCAAGTGACTGCAACCAAGGAAAGGGTAAAGTCCGCGCATGCCCAACTCGACACCGCTACGGCTCTCTTTCAGCAGACTCAGCAAAAGCGAGGTGTAGGGCTGGTGCCTCAAATAGACGTCGACCGGAGCGAAGTCGAAGAGCTTACGCAGCAACAACGAGTCATCTCGCTCGAAAACGAAGTGGCCAAGGAGAAGATCATTCTGGCCCGGATGATCGGACTGCCTCCAAGCGACGAATACGATCTTACCGACGATGTGCCCTTCCTGGCCGCGCCAGATCTTAGCTTTGAGGACGCGCTCAAACAGGCGTTTGAACGCCGCACGGATATTAAAGCCGCCGAGGCGCAGATACGTGCCGCCGAACACACACTTGCCGCTGCTCGTGATGAGGGATTGCCCTCGATTACAGTGAATGGCAACTACGGAAAGATCGGAACAAACCCTGCGCAGGCCCATACGACGTATTTTGGCGCGGCCACTCTCAATGTTCCGATTTGGCTGGGAGGCCGCACGGAGGGAGAAATCATAGAGGCAAAGGCCTCTCTGGCTCAGCGGAAGGCGGAGCTCGAAGACACCAGGAGCCAGGTGGAAAGCGATGTCCGGAATGCTTTCCTCGATCTCCGAGCGGCGACGAGTCAGGTGGAAGTGGCCCGGAGAAACTTACAGGTTACGAGAGAGACGTTGGACCTGACGCGCCAGCGGTTCGATGCGGGCGTGGCCGACAACGTGGAGGTTGTGCAGGCGCAGGAGTCCTTGACCTCCGCCGAACTCGACGTGATCAACAGTGTATTCGCGCACAACGTTGCGAAACTCAGCCTCGCGCGTTCGATCGCGAGCGCTGCTGATAGCCTGCAGCAATTCCTGAGTGTCCAATAGCGGTCTCCCTGCCCCGTCAGCTCCGCTGATTTGTGCCATGAATCTTCGAACCCGGAGAACAAATAAGCGAAAAACTCCCCGGGGGTCGGCAAACCATCGATTGAGGCATGCATTCTCCGTTAGAGCGTTTCTAATTTAAGTGCTTACATATCCAGAGGAGGCGAAGTAGTTTGCGCATTCGCTGGTGGTGACGGTGTTGAGCAGCTCGCCGATTTCCTGCCATAGTTCTTCGGTAGATCGT
>JBEKGH010000075.1:0-19980 GCA_050012895.1 Occallatibacter sp. | reverse complement strand
TAGCGGTACTTGTACTCGGCGTCGGGATCTTCGGGGCGCATCTGGCCGGCGGATTGGGAGTCCTTGAACTCGAGGCGGACTTCGCCGGCGTTGTCGAGGGCCTTGAGGAAGTCGAGGATGTAGGTGGAGTTGAAGCCTACCGTGATGGCTTCGCTCTGGTAGGGCGTGTCGATGGTGTCTTCGCTCTCGCCGGATTCAGAGGATTGGGCGCTGACTTTGAGCTCGTTGTCTTCAAGCTTCATGCGGATGGCGCCGGAGCGCTCGTCGGCGAACTGGGCGACGCGCTGGATGGCCGCAGAGAGCTCGCTGGAGCGGACGACGGCGAACTTGGTGTTGTCGCGCGGCATGACGGCTTCGAAGTTTGGAAATTGCCCGGTGAGCTTGCGGCTGGACAGCGTGCGATGGCCGACGCGGAAGAAGAGCGTGTGCTCGTCGTCGGCGAATTCAATTCTCTCAGCGTCGGAATTGGCGAGCAGCGATTGCAACTCCTGCAAAGCCTTGCGCGGAACGAGGACGCGCTTTTCGCCGCTGATGCCTTCGAGGGTCTCGTTGGGTTTTTCGACGAAGGAGAGACGGTGGCCGTCGGTAGCGACCATGGCGAGCGACTCGGCCTTGAGGACGAGCAGTGCGCCGTTGAGGGTGTAGCGCGACTCCTCGTTGGAGATGGCGAAGATGGTGCGAGAGATGAGCGTGCGCAGGGCGACGAGCGAAATGCTGGTGGCCGCGATGGTGGGGAACTCGGGAACCTGCGGGTAGTTGGCGCGCGCCATGCCGACCATCTTGGTGTTGGAGCGGCCGCTGCGAATCTGCACCCAGTGATTTTCAAGCAACTTGATGGAGATGTCGCCGTCGGGCAGGAGCTTGATGTAGTCGTAGAGCTTGCGCGCGGGGATGGTGCAGGCGCCGGGCTTTTTGACTTTGACGACGGCGCTGGTGCGAATGGCCTGGTCGAGATCGGTCGCGGTGATGTTGAGGCGATCGTTCTCGGCTTCGAGAAGAAAGTTGGAGAGGATCGGGATCGTGGTCTTGCGCTCGACCACGCTTTGCGTTGCCGTGAGTTCCTTGACCAGATCCTGGCGGCTTACGGTAATTTCCATCGCTGCCCCCTGCGCGGCCGGCTTCTCAACTTCAGTTTCGACGCTTGGCATTTGGTTCCCTCTGCTCGAGAAGCCGCATCCTATGCCCCCACTGTACAACAGCTTGCGGGCAGCCGGAAGCGGCGTCGATCCATCACCCCGATTGTAGCGATGTCCCGAAGAAAAGGCGCGTGGAAAACTAGGTTGGTTCTCTGAAAAGCAGGGACGTAGGGACTAGCGCCGGTTACATAAATCCTCGGCACCGATTGAAATGTTTCCCTCAGGGGCTAAAGCCCCGCTGTTTATGCGCTTTTTGCGGCACGACTGAAGTCGTGCCCTTTCACGGAGCCATTTATGCAACCAGTTCGAGGGACTCGGGGCTGTGAGTGGAATCCCACCCTTTCGCCAGACGCGGCGAAAGGATGGGGCAACCTCTGAACAACACCTGAGCTTGGTGTGCGGACCGAGCGGAAGAGATGGCCTGTGTGGCGACGGGAGGGGGAGGATAAGTATGGATATAGATAAATAAAAGACAGTAGTACCCGTAGGTGAGGTAGGAAAAGTGGGAATGAGGGTGAAATAGCGTGGGGACGCGGGGTTGGGATAGGTGAGAGTTTTCTAAATCGTGGCTGTGGGAATGAGGAGAATTGGAAAACCGGTACATGAAGGGGGAGATGCGACCGTGATTTTCCAAGGCTCCCACAGGGGCACCGCAAAGGGCTGTGGAAGGCGTGCGGGTTGTGTGGGAGTTGCGACGAAGGTGCATGAGGGGAGCGGGTTGCGGCGAGCGGGTCTTGCACAGGAGGAGAAGGAATGGTGGAGGCTCGGGACGTGGTGCGTGAGGGGTTTGAAGAGGCGGAGATGGCGAGGGATTTTGGGGCGCGAGACGTCCAATGAAGGCATGATGAGAGTGGGGATTCGCGGGAAGAGTGGAGAATGTGGAAGGATGCTGAAGGAAGCGAACGGCCGAAGTATTGCATGGGGATGGGAGGCGAGATGAGAGGGATTGCGGTTGTGGCACTGGCTCTGCTGATGAGCGCGGTGAAGGCGCAAGGCCCGGCTACAGTACAGGACCCGACAGCGGGGCAAGGCGCAGCGCCGGCGTTTGAGGTGGCGACGATCAAGCCTACGGCGCTCGATGCGAAGGCGGGGCGATATATCGCGATGCAGGGCACGAATCGCTTTGTGGTGAAGTACTACACATTGAAGCTGCTGATTGCGGCGGCCTACAACCTGAGTGCCAAGGAGATTTCGGGCGGCCCGGCGTGGAGCGACTCAGACCATTTCGACATTGTTGCGTTGACGCCGGGGGATACACGGCCTTCACAACCGGAACAGATGGCAATGCTGAGGACGCTGCTGAGCGAACGGTTCAAGCTGAGTTTCCATCGCGAACCGAAGGAGTTTTCGATCTATGCGCTCGAGGTGGATAAGGGGGGGCCGAAGCTGAAAGAGAGCACGGCCGCGGCGAGCGATCCGGCGCAATTGATTTCGACCGTCTATCCGCCGGCGCGCATTCATTTGCCGGCGAAGAATGCGACGATGGGGGATTTTGTTTCGCTGATGCAGAGGGCGCTGCTGGATCGGCCGGTTGTGGATAAGACGGGGCTGACAGGGCGATACGATTTTGATCTGGACTGGGCGCCGGATGAGACGCAATTTGGCGGAGAGGTTCCGGTGGCGCCGGCTGATGCGCAGGCACCGCCGTTTTTCAAGGCGATCGAGGAGCAGTTGGGGTTGCACCTGGAAGCGACGCGGGGAACGGTTGACGCGCTGGTGATAGACCGCGCGGAGCCGCCGAGCGCGAATTGAGAGCCGGCTTCTCGATACAGCCTAAAGGCAATCGAACTTACCTTCTCGAAGTGCATGGACCTGCAAACGCATGATTTGAGGAAATGCAGCGATCACAAAGCGGAAAGACGGAGAGTACCGCGAACGTCGCGCCGTGAGATCGTCCAGCGCCGGAGTCTTGCGAAGATGCTCGCGAAAATAGCAGACTTCTTCCTCAAGCGAGGCGGAGCGTCCATGACAAACGTAAAAGCAGCTATGCAGTGAGCGCTTCAACACTCCCATGGCGTATTGGGTGCTGTTGGGCAGCGCGGGATAAAGAATCGCACTCATCAACAGCATGCCGAAAAAAGACATAGATGCTTTGAGTACATCGAGTCTTCGGATGGGAGGCGTGTTGACGCGGGCAAGCAGGTCTTTGCCCCAGAACGTGACCGCGGAGTCGAGGATCGTTGCCAGAACGACACGGTCGACGAGGAGAGCCTGAAGGGGATGCAGTTTCAGGATCCGGGCACAATCACCCGACAGCAGATCCGATTCAGAGCAAATAAAGGCGGAGCGGGAGTTCCAGGTCAGGTTCTCCGCCAGATCCTCGCATATGGTCGGCCTGTTGGAGGTCGGTGCCCGCAAGCCGCGCTCGGCCTCAAGTAGCGCGATATTTTGTCCGAGCGCGCGCTGCATGTTCTCGGATGTTCCATCGGGCACGATAATAAGCGTATCCACGTCTGAGGACTTGCTGGGAAGGCCGCCTCTTGCCGCGCTCCCGAAAACGATCACACTCGCCGGTTCGCAGCAAGTTGTGGCACACGTTGCCACAAGAGCATTCAGATAGCTTGCGACAGACGACGCCCAGGCGACGGCGCCCTGGGCATTGGCATGCATTTGAGCCATTCCTTGCCGATCTATCCTCACACTCGCCTCTAAGGAGCCTCGAACGGCAGGATGATGAAGCGCCTGATGTGGCTTCGAGACGGGAGCCTGGCAAGATTTTATACTGAAGGTTCTTATGTCCTACGCGGCAGCAATCGACCAGTTGAATGCGATGACGCCGGAACTGTATGCGAAGGCAGGGCAGCCGCGGCGCAAGTTTTCGCTGGACGAGGTGCGGATTCTGCTGGCCGCGCTGGGCGATCCCGAGCGGCGCTTCCCCGCAGTGCTGATTGCGGGGACGAATGGGAAGGGTTCGACCGCGGCGACGCTGGCGTCGATTTTGACGGAAGCGGGGCTGCGCACGGGGCTGTATACGTCGCCGCATCTGGAGCGGCCGAACGAGCGGATTCGCGTGGGCCGGGTAGAAATAGCGGATGCGGATTTTGCGCGGTTATTTTTTCTCGTTTTGGATGAGGGTGATCGACTGGTCCGACAAGGATGGCTGCCGCAGATGCCGAGTTTCTTTGAGATGCTGACGGCGCTCGGGTTTCTGTACTTTGCCGAGAGCAAAGTGGAGATTGCGGTGCTGGAAGTGGGAATGGGCGGGCGGTTGGATGCGACGAACGTCGTGGAGCCGCTGATTTCAATCATGACCGACATCTCGCTGGACCACATGGAGTGGCTGGGACCGACGATTGCGGCGATTGCGCGCGAGAAGGCGGGGATACTGCGCGAGGGGGGAACGATGATCACGCTGCCGCAGCATCCGGAGGCGAACCAGGTGCTGGGCCAGGTGGCGATCGAGTTGGACGTGCGCGGGATGAGCGCGGCGCCATACATGCCGGCGAGCGAAGCCAAGGGGCCCTACACGGTGGAAGCTTTGGGCGCGACGGTCACGGTAGATTCGCCGTTGAAGGGCGCGCATCAGCAGAGGAATGTAGCGCTGGCCATTGCGGCGGCGGTAGAGCTGGCGGAGCGGCATGGATTTCCGGTGAGTGCGGCGGGCGTCGAGGAGGGAATTCGCAGGACACAATGGCCGGGACGTCTGGAGCGCATGACGATCGCGGATGTGGAGTGGGTGCTGGATGTGGCGCACAATCCCGCCGGCGCGTGGGCGTTGCGCGCGGGACTGCGCAGCATTTTGGAAGAGCGAGCGCCAGTGATCCTGATTTTCAGTTGCCTGAGCGACAAGCCGGTGGCGGAGATGGCGCAAATTCTTTTCCCGCTATTCGAGCGGGTGATTGTGGCGCCGATCCGCGCCGTGCGCGCGGCGGCAGTGGAGGATTTGCTGGCGGCGGCGAGGGCAACGGGGACGATGGCGACGGCTACGGAATCAGTGCGCGAGGCACTGCAGTTGGCGCAGGAAAACGCAGCGGGAGGCGTGGTGGTTGTGTCGGGATCGGTGTACCTTGTAGGCGAGGCGCGGGCCATGCTGGTGGCAGGGCTTCCAGCGGGAAAGAGCGAAACCCGATGAGCGCAAGGCCCAATCCGCTGCCGCGGTTCTATCGCTGGCGAACGAATGCGCTGCAGTCGCCGGCGCTTGCGCTGGTGACTGCCGTCTGCGGGCTCGCTGCGCTTCTGGTTTCGCCGTTGGACAAAAAGGGACGGGCTCAGCATTGGATTGCGCGGATCTGGGCGCGCGCCGCGGTGGGGGTTTCGCTGTCGAGATTGAAGGTGGAAGGAGCGGAGAACCTGCGCAAATCGCGGGTCGCGGTGTATGCCCCGAACCACACCTCCTACATGGATATTCCGGCGATTTTTGCGGCGCTGCCGTTTCAGTTCCGCATCCTGGCAAAGAAGGAACTGTGGCGGTGGCCGTTCATCGGCTGGTATCTCGAACGCTCTGGGCAAATGCCGATCGACATCGCGAACCCGCACGCGACGCTCACGAGCCTGGGCGGGGCAGTGAGAGCGCTGCGCGGCGGCATGCCGCTGGTGGTGTTTCCAGAGGGCGGGCGAACCTCGGATGGCGAGTTGAGACCCTTCCTTTCGGGCGCTGCGTACCTGGCGATTCGCTCCCAGGTGCCGCTGGTGCCGATCGCGCTCAAGGGAGGTTACGATCTGCTGCCGATTCACACGCACCACTTTTATCCCGGCGAGCTGACGGTGCAGATTGGCGAGCCGATCGAGACCAAGGGCATGAGTGTGCGGCAGAACGGCGAGCTGACGGAGCGCTTGCGCGAGGCGATGGAGAAGATGCTGGAGAAGCCGGCGATTGCCTCATGAGAATTGTCCGATCAAGGCTGCAGCGGAGCTTCCTGACAACTGACCGCACGCACAAACCGACATGGCGAGACAATTCGCGGTCGCGTTCTGATCAGTGCCTTACCGTTTTCTTCTGAGCGGATTCGCGTTTCGCCTCGAAGTAAACATTACAAGCGGAAAAGACAATCGTATTTCGGTCTTTGATTAGTATATCGTCGCCGGGAATCTCAATCGAGCCGCCGGTAATGTCCGCAGCAGGATGGTCGATCTGGATCTGAGTCGCCTGAGAACCTCGAATACCGAGGCGGGCAAAGTCAACAAAGGATCCACTCCCCGAGTATTCCTCTTGGAATTGATCAGCCGTCACAACTGCAACCTTGACGCCGGGATGCGAGATAAGCTTGTCTTTCCATCGAAATGAATCTGCAGTGTATTCGATCCTCGTACCGATAAGACCCCTAGCTTGCTTTTCGCCCCAGCAAGAAACGGTATCCGCGGGAAGCATCCGCTGTACGCGCCAAGTTCCCCTCAGTACCACTGGAATATCCTGTGCAACAACGCACGCTGCGGAGTTGAGAAATAGGGCTATCGCAAGCAATGCTCTGGACATTTGATTCAATTATGCCTCAAGTCCGCGGGCCGCTCTCGCATCCCCGGCCAACCAGAAATTGCGCACTACGCGAATCGCGATCAGACGGCAGCCGCTATAAACTGGCACTATGGCCGTCCGCATCGCGATTCCTGAACCTACCAGCAGCGACACAGAGTACAACCAGCGCGCATTGCCGCAGTATGTTGAAGCGCTGAAGGCGGCGGGAGCGGAGGCTGTGGTGGTGCCGTTGAGCGAACCGCAGGAGCGCGTGGCGAAGTTGCTGGCAGGCGTGCAAGGAGTTCTGTTGCCGGGAAGCGGGTTCGACGTGGATCCGCAACGCTATGGCGAGGCGCGGGAGCCGGAGTGCGCGGAGGACGATCCGGGGCGCACTGCGGCCGATGAGTTGCTGCTGCAGGATGCTTTCAATCTGCGCAAGCCCATCCTTGCGATCTGCGCCGGGACGCAAAACCTGAATGTGTGGCGCGGGGGTGCGCTGGTTCAGGATCTGAAGACTGCGGTGAATCATCAGCCAGGACGCGAGGTGGTGAAGGCGCACCCGGTGGAGATTGCGGAGGGATCGCGGTTGAACGGAATTCTGCCGGCGACCGAAGCGGACGACACAAAAGAGGGCGGGGTCGCGGTGGGCAAGATCGAGGTGCGCGGGGTCGAGGTGAATTCCAGCCACCACCAGGCGATTCGCACGCTGGGTGACAATCTGCGGGTGAGTGCAGTTTCGGCGGAGGATGGCGTGATTGAAGCGGTGGAGCTGGATGCGGCGGATCACTTTGTCGTCGGCGTGCAGTGGCATCCGGAGCGCACATATACGCAAAGTGGATTTTCGCGCGCCATTTTTTCTGCGTTTGTGCAGGCGGCCACAGAGTGGGAGCCGCCCGAAATCGAAGGGGCGAAGAGCGGGAACTGAGCGATGGACTCAAGCGAGACGAGGACGCGGCTGCAGGAGCTTCTGACGGCGGCCGGTCTGACGCCGCTGGACGACGAGACCGCGAGCAAATTCGAAAGCTATCTTTCGCTGTTTCTTCGCTGGAATGAACGCACCAGTTTGAGTGCAATTCGCGACGAAGAAGGCATTATTTCGCGTCATATTATTGAATCTAGTGAAGTTGCTAACGTATTGCCACGAGGGATCAGGACTCTGCTCGACTTTGGGTCGGGCGCGGGACTGCCGGGGATTCCCATTGCGCTTTGCCGACCGGAGATTGCCGTGACCCTGGCCGAATCGCAGGGCAGGAAAGCGGCGTTTTTGCGGGAGGCCGTGCGGGTGCTGGGGATCGAGGCGAAAGTTCATGCGGGGCGGGCCGAGGTACTTCGTACGGTCTTTGACTGCGTCGTTCTGCGGGCCGTTGACAGGATGCCGAAAGCCGTCGCGGCTGCGGCGCCGCTGGTGGCGCCGGCGGGATGGCTGGCGCTGATGACGACGACGAGCGAGTTCGAAGGGCTTAAGCGTGCGGCCGGAACGGAATTTTCCTGGCCGACCGTGAAGCAGCTGACGGGCGGCTCGCACCGCATCGTAGCGATTGGATCCCGCTGCAGCCCCAGGCCTGGATCTACGAAACCTGAATCAAAACCGCGCTGAGGTAGGGGACGTAGCAGGTGAGCTCGGTGCCGCTGGCGCTGAGAGTGTAGGCTCCGCCCGGCGCCCAGGAGCCGTTTGCGCCGACGCTAGCGCCCTGGATCGTCACGCCCGAAGTTGCGCTGAGACTGGGCACGACAGCGCCCGTGGTGAGCTGGGTCATTTCAAGCAGAGTGGCGGAGCTGGCGGTTTGCGGGAGCTGGACGGTGAGCTGAAGATTCTGCGCGCTGTCTTTGTTGACGACGACGAGGTTGAGCGCTCCGGACGCGGTCTTTACGGCGTAGGCGGTGATGTTGAGGCTGCCGATGCCGGAGAGACTCGTGGTGTAAAGCGTGCCCTGGCCGGCAAGCGTGAAGAGGAGGATGCCGTAATACTCGGGCCGGGCTTCGACGACTGCGCCACCGGAGTCGGCGATGGGCGTGTAGCCGTCGCCATTGCCGCCGCCGTGGAAGTTGGCGCCGGCAGAGCCGTTCAGGGCGCAATCGAAGAGAAAATCGACGATCCAGAGCGAAGAGCAGTAGGCATCGCTGACGCCGTCGGCACCGCCGTTGTAGTAGGAGTTGCACTCGGAGATGCGGAAGGGGACACCGATGCCCTTTGCGCCGGTGTTGAGCGTTTCGAGATCGCCGACGAGCGCGGTGTCGGGCGTGACGAGGTTGGCGGCGGTCGAGCTCGCGGATTGGCCGTTGCCGCGATAGTAGTGCTGGGTGAGGAGAGAGATGTCGCTTTTGGTTGCGTACTGGCCGAAGGGAACGGCCCATAAGGATTCGCTGCCGGCGTCGGCTGGGCCGGTGCAGAGAGGGGCGACGGCGGGCGTCTGGGCAACGATCGCGGTGCGGAACTGGGTCCAAAGTGACTCAAAGGTGGAAAGGTTCCAGGTGGCGCCGCTGAAATAGGAGCTTCCATAGAGATCGCATTCGTTGCCGATCTCGAAGGCGAGGAGGGAGGAGCCGAAGGCCTGGTAGACGTAAGCGATTTCCTCGGCAGCGAGCGTGGGCGTGGTGGCGGCTACGAGGGAACCACTGGTGTAAGGAGCAGGTCCCGCGCCGCCGAGATTGATGCCGTAGAGACACTGCCAGCCGGTGGCTTTGACAAAGGCGGCCAGGGCGTTGACGTCGCTGGGGGCGATCTGGCCTGCGGTGTGCCCGGCGCCGCCTGGGGTCCAGACGTTGCGGTCAACAGAGTTGCCGCCGATGCGCAGGACACTGGGGCCAAGGAGCTTGAAAAGGCCGATCAGATTGCTGTTCGAGGCCGTGAAGAGGTAAGGGCTTTCGTAGAGAGTGCTTTTCTCGTACGAAAGTCCGGCGAAGGCAGAGCCGACGGAGCCGGTGGAGGTTGTGGTGACGGAGAGCGAGGCAGCAGTGATGGACCCGGATGGCGTGGGTTGAGGGTTGCTGTTGGAAGAACCGCCGCCCGGCGAGCCGGAGGACGCGGACGATCCGCAGCCTGGCAAAAGAGACGATGCGGCGAGGGCAAGCGCCCCTTGAATGGTTTGCCGACGTGTGAGGGAGAGCAACCCGTTGCGTGGAGGAGCGAAGCGGATCATTTTTTCTACTCTCTTTCTAGCACTGAAAAAGGAGAGTGCCTTTGTTTCTAGTTATTCGCCGACCGCGAGGCGGGTTCTGCTCAAAAAGGAGCGGTACCATCGAGTTTTATCTGTTCTTTGCCGATGCGGGCTGGTGACGAACGGTTTGTCTCGGCGCCAACGAGTCAAACCCAAGGCAGAAGGGCAAGTTGCAGGTCGCGGTCTCTGTGCCAGACATAGTTCCACGTGGAACAATTCGGTGGGGGAACGGGGCTTGGGGGTTGGCCGAGGCGGTCGATGTTCCACGTGGAACAGTGGAGCGGGAGTGGGGCCGGATGGGGTTGGCTGGGGTCAATGTTCCACGTGGAACAAGCGGGCCTGAGCGTGATTCTCAAAAGAATACGGACCTTCCCTCAGGGGCTGAAGCCCACCGTGTTCTGTGGGGTTTGTGGCACGGATGAATCCGTGCCCTTTCAAAGCTTCGCCCGAATGTAAACAGCGTACTGAAACTTCAAAGCTAGATCCCAATTTGGGCCCAGTACCGAAATGGTACGCTGGGGCGAAAAACAGGAAACTGGTCCCGCCGAACGGGTAGTTTTCCACCATCAAGCGGTTTTTGCCTCTCGTGGAGCCCCGCGCTCGATTTTGAATCAAAGCCCTTTCCCGACACGCGTTTGCCAGTCGTCGTCGGGTCGGCGTTCCGGGCGGTTTCCACAACCGCGCCCGGTTTCCCACAATGCAAGCCCCTGTGCGCGCCGCGACTTCTCGCTTTACTCTGGAAGGCCATGGGAAAGATCGTCGGAATCGTCAATCAAAAAGGCGGCGTAGGCAAAACAACCACGGCGATCAATCTGGCTGCATGCCTGGCTCTGGAGGGGCTGAAGACGCTTCTGATTGACTGCGATCCGCAGGCCAATGCTTCGTCGGGCCTGGGCTTTCAACGTGATGACAATCGCCATTCCGTGTACGACGTGCTTGCCGGAGAGAGTCTTGCGGAGCAGGTGATTCTTCCGACGGAAGTGGACGGGCTGTGGCTGCTGCCGGGCTCGAAGAACCTTACGGGCGCGAATATCGAGCTGGCCGGAGCAGAGGACCGGGCGCTGCGCTTGCGGCGGGCGATTGAGCCGATCAAAGACAGCTACGAGCTGATTTTTCTGGATTGTCCGCCGGCGCTGGACCTGCTTACACTTAATGTCCTATCGGCGGCGGAAACGCTGATCGTCCCTCTACAGGCGGAGTATTTTGCTTTGGAAGGGATCTCGGAGCTGGTCTCGACCCTGGAGCGGGTGCGCGCGGCATACAACCCGAACCTGACTATCGAAGGCGTGCTGCTGACAATGTACGACGATCGCACCAACCTTGCGCAGCAGGTGACGCAGACGCTCCGCGAATATTTTCGCGACGTCCTTTATCGCACCGCGATTCCGCGGAATATACGTCTTGCGGAGGCTCCGAGCCACGGGAAGCCGGTGGCGCTCTACGATCCGCGCTCGCGGGGCACCGAGGCCTATTTCGAGTTGACGGGGGAGTTCCTGGCCCGCAACCAGATGGAAAGTCCACGGGCAGCGGAACGCAAAGCCCTGGGGCCAACGCGCACGCACGGCAGAATGACGTTCTGGCCGTATTCGTAAATACGGACGACGTTGGCGGGCGCTACCCCCACCCTAGCCGCAAAAACAACGACGCGGCGAGGATGGGGCACCCACTTTCTGGATGGCGCATACTTTTCGACCCGCGCGGCAGGCGCGGATCAAACTGAGGATTCCACATGAGCAATGTTGCTGTTCCCGACCCCAAGCGCCGCGCGCTCGGCAAAGGGCTCGATTCACTGATTCCCCGCGCGCATTCCGCTCCCACAGGGGAGGCAGAAAGCGGCAAACCGCGCGAGATTCCCGTCGATCAGATCGACCCGAATCCCTATCAAACGCGCTCCCAGGTGAACCAGGAGCAACTGGCGGAGCTGGCCGCATCCATTGCCGCCAATGGCGTGGTGCAGCCCGTGCTGGTTCGCGCACTGGCGAGTGGACGCTTCCAGCTGATTGCGGGAGAGCGGCGCTGGCGCGCTTCGCAGCTGGCCGGCAAGACCACTGTTCCCGCGATGTTGCGGCAGGTTTCCGACGAACAGGCGATGGAGATTACGATCGTCGAGAATCTGCAGCGGGCGGACCTGAACCCGATGGAGCAGGCGCGGGCCTTCGAGCGTTTGGGGCGCGAGTTCCACATGACCCAGGAGCAGATGGCGCAGCGCACGGGAAAGGATCGCGCGACGGTAGCTAACTTCTTGCGTTTGTTGAAGTTGCCATCAGACGTGCAGCACCGTGTCGAGGCCGGCGAGCTGACTTTCGGCCACGCGCGCGCGTTGTTGGCCCTGGAACATGCCGAGGAGATAGAAAAGGCGGCGCAGCACATTGCGGCGCTCTCCATGTCGGTGCGCCAGACCGAGAGCTACGTGCAAGGGCTGATCGACCCCAGCCGCAAGAGCAAGAAGGAGCTCAAGGCGGCGCCACCCATCGATCCCAACGTGCGCGACGCACAAGAACAGCTGCAGCGGGCACTCGGATTGAAGGTCACGATCGACGATCACAACGGCCGCGGCAAGGTGATCATCGAGTACGCCCGCCTGGAGGACTTCGACGCGCTGATGGAGCGGCTCGCGGGGGAGTAAAAGAAGAAATCTTTTATTGACTTTGACTTACGGCATAAAATCAAGATAATATGATAATCTGATTTTATGGAAACTGTCTCGATTAGCGTCACAGAAGCGTCACGAAACTTTGCCGATTGCGTGAACCGGGCGCGTTATCAGGGCACGACCTTCATCCTGGAAAAGAACGGCAACCCGGTGGCGCGCATTGTGCCGACGGTGCGCAAGCCGGAGCGCGGACGGGAAGTAGCTGCGGCCCTGCGCAAGGCCGTCGAGGATGTTCACCCTGGCGAAGAGGAAGCGACCTCCTGGCTTCATGATCTGGAACAGTCGCGCGGCTCCATGCCGGCGCAGAGCAAGCCATGGCGTTTTTGATCGATGCCGATGTGATCATTCAGGCAGAGCGCAAGGCTCTGGATCTGGATGCGTGGTTGCTTGCGCATCCCGATGAGGAGATCAAGCTCGCGGCCATTACGGTGGCCGAACTGTGGCGCAGTGTAGAGCGCGCCACGGGGGTGCACCGCACGCGGCGGCAAAAGTTTCTGCAAAAGGCGCTGCTCGCGTTTGAGATTGTTCCCTATTCTGAAATGGCGGCGGTGCAGCACGCGCGCCTGTGGGCGGACATGGAAGCCAGTGGCCAGCGAGTGAGCCCGCACGATCTGATGCTTGCGGCAACGGCCCTGGAATGCGGCGCGGCGGTGGTGACGTTCAATGCGCGCCGCTTTGCAGGGTTTTCGGGACTGACGGTGCTCAAGCCGTAAGCGGGTGTCGTCCTGAGATGGCGGGATTGCATGATGAAGGCTTCAGGGTTGCTGATCTCGGCGGCAATCGCTGTGGGTGTCGCCGCAGGGCAAGCGCCAGCGATCAATCCGGTGAACGTCCAGCCGGTGGCCATCCAGGTCAACCTTGCCAAGCCTTTGGGCAGCTACAAGCCGATCACGAATTGGTTTGGCTACGACGAATCGAACTACACAACGATGCCGTACGGCGAGCAACTACTGAGCGAGCTGCATGCATTGAGCGCGGCGCCAGTGACCATCCGCACCCACCACCTGCTGACCTCGGGCAATGGCGTGCCGGAACTTAAGTGGAGCTCGTCGAATGTGTTCAGTTTGGACGCGAACGGCAAACCGGTCTACGACTTCACCATCACCGACCAGACGTTTGACGAATTTGCGAATGCCGGTGTACGGCCGATGGTGGAGCTGGGCTTTATGCCCAAGGACCTGGCCGCCACGGTGCCGGGGATCAGCGCGTACCAACTGCACTATCCCGCGCACACTATGGGAGGCGCTTCGAACAACCCGCCCAAGGACTACAAGATGTGGGGCGAACTGGTGCGGAGATACACCGTGCACCTTGTGGAACGCTACGGCCGAGCGCGGGTGAGCACCTGGTATTTCGAAGTGTGGAATGAGCCGGACATCGATTATTGGCACGGAACGCCGGCCGAATACTTCAAGCTCTACGACTACGCGGTAGCGGGCGTGAGGGCGGCGCTGCCCGGCGCGAAGGTGGGCGGACCGGCGAGCACGGGGCCAGCCAGCGCCAGGGCAAGCGCGTTTCTTGAGAGCTTTCTGGAACATTGCCTGCACGATAAGAGTGCTGCCGACGGCAAACCTGTACCGCTCGACTTCATTTCATTTCATCCCAAGGGCAGCCCGTCGATGGTCGACGGACATGTGCGGATGGGGCTCTCCCGCGAGCTGCAGGCGGCCGAAGCGGGCTTCCAGATTGTGGCCCGGCATCCGGAATTCCTGCATTTGCCGATCATTCTGAGCGAAGCCGATCCAGAGGGTTGCGCGGCGTGCTCGGCGAAGGAGAATCCGGCGAACACCTACCGGAACGGGGCGCTTTACGCAGCATATACGGCGACGGCAGTGAAGGCGCTGTTCAATTTAGAAGACAAGAACCATGTGAACCTGACGGCGATGCTGTCGTGGTCGTTCGAGTTTGAAAAGGAGGGCTACTTTGAGGGCTATCGCACGCTGGCGACGCACGGGATCGACAAGCCGATCCTGAATCTGTTTCGCATGATGGGGATGATGGCCGGCGAACGGGCGATGACGACAAGTACGGCCGAAGTTCCGCTTGAGGAGCTTGTGAAAACGGGGGTGCGCCAGGCGCCGGACGTGGATGCGCTGGCAACGAAGTCGGAGCACGAAGCCGCGGTGATGGTCTGGAACTACCACGACGATGATCTGGCCGCGCCGGACGCCGAGGTGCAGGTGACATTCAAGGGAATTCCGGCGGGAGTGAAGAAAGTGCAGCTCGAGCACTACCGGATCGATGAGACGCACAGCAATGCATTCACGGCGTGGAAGAAAATGGGCTCTCCGCGGACGCCAACCGCGGAGCAAACCGCGCAACTGAAGGCGGCCGGACAACTGCAGCTGCTCGGCTCGCCCGAGTGGCTCGATGTGGCCGACGGGAAGGTGACCATCGCAACGGCCGTTCCGCGACAGGCGGTTTCGCTGCTGCGACTGGAGTGGTAGGGAAACCCATTGGAAAGGCAGATAAAACACTATAGGTTGTATTGGTTTTTCACATACCGTCCCATATAGTGCGCAACTCTTAGTGCTTGACAGCATCTAACAAATGTTGTCATTATGACAACTATGCCGATAGATTGTATAGCGCCCGAAGTCGCCATGGGAGTATTGCGAGACTGCCTGGGCGGCGGCGGTAGGATAATCCCTACTCGGCATTTTTTGGACGAGCTTAAGAAGGAGGGTATGACAATTCCGGACGCTTGGCACGTGCTCCGGTCTGGGTGCATCTCCACGCCCCCCCCGAGCCAGACATAAAGACAGGGGAATGGAAATACACGATTGAAGGCAGTGCGCCGGACGGAACTTGGCTTTGCGTTGTGTTCAGTTTCAAGTACATCAACGTCGCCTGCCTGATAACTGTTTTCTCGGTAGAGGCGAAGAGGAGGACCGTATGAAAACAGAATTGTGCAACAAATGCGGAAAGGACGCGAAGGTGCTCCGGAGGAGCTATCGATTCGATGAAATGGGTCTGCCAGTCGAGCTGCAGAACATAGAAGTCATTGAATGTCCATATTGCGGGAACGCCGAACCAATTATTCCGAACGTCGATGGCCTGATGAAGGTGGTGGCGATAGCGGTTCTGTGCAATCCCTGTAAGCTGAATGGCCCGGAGATCAAGTATCTTCGCAAATACGTCAATAAGAGCGCGCGGGATTTTTCTCGCTACCTCACCGTCACTCACAATCACCTGTCTAAGTTGGAGAATGACCGATATGAGATCACGCCCAGGTTAGATAAACTGATTCGTCTGATAGTGAGGAATTTAGACCCCGAACTCGCGGCAGCAACCCAAAAACTGATGGAGATTATCCCAGAGATAGAGGACTGCTGCTCTGACGAGAACCAAGAGCTTCAGATCGACCCAGCCACCGGCGTCTATCAATACGCCTAGCTGACCTGCGCTTGCTCCGATTCCTTGGGGCAAGCGTATTCGTGTGCTCCACAGTCCTTGAACGTTCAAGCATCACGATTATTGTGAATCGAATAGATACAACCCGTCGGGTTCCGGCCGTCGAATGCCTCTGCGGGGGCATCAGTATTTGTTGCTTTGCGGATGCTGCGGATTTATCCTTCTTGTTCTGATCGCTCCCATGTAAGGCTCCTCTGCGAGGCGGAGGAGCCAGTATTTTTTGGGCAGCATCTAACTCTCAATTCCCTAGTGGAGACAGGACTATGGCACTCCAACCGATTACCTCAACAAAACACAGCGCAGAACACAACGGCGCACATGCCGTGCAACCTATCCCCGTGGTGCTGAACGGGCGCACGCTCGAAGCCAACCGGCGCATGGCGCTGAATCTGGACTGGGTAGACCAGGTGCGGGTGAACACCAGCGCGGTGGAGCGGCGCACGGCAACGCAGGTGGCGCGGCGCACGGTGAAAAAAGACAACCAGGCGGCGTGGCTGCTGCGCGCCATTGCGTGCATGGACCTGACCACGCTGAGCGGCGACGACTCGGTTGAGCGCGTGCGGCGGCTGTGCGCCAAGGCGCGCAACCCGCTGCAGCGGCACATTGTGGAGGGTCTCGGCATTGCGGACCTGCACCTGACGGTGGGCGCGGTGTGCGTGTATCACGTGTTTGTGGAGACGGCGGTGAAGGCGCTGGAAGGATCGGGCATTCCAGTGGCCGCGGTTTCCGCCGGGTTTCCGGCGGGATTGAATCCGCTGGCGGAACGCGTGGAGGAGATTCACCGCTCGGTGGAAGCGGGCGCGCAGGAGATCGATATTGTGATCACGCGTGCGCATGTTTTCAACGGCGAGTGGCAGGCGCTCTACGACGAAGTTGCGGCATTTCGTGAGGCTGCGGGATCGGCGCATTTGAAAACGATTCTCGGCACCGGCGACCTGATGACGCTGCGCAACGTAGCGCGGGCCAGTTGGGTGGCGATGATGGCGGGCGCGGACTTTATCAAGACTTCGACGGGCAAGGAAAGCGTGAACGCGACGCTGCCGGTTTCGCTGGTGATGGTGCGGTGCATCCGCGACTATGCCGAGCGGACGGGCATGGCGGTGGGATTCAAACCGGCGGGCGGCATTCGCACGGCGAAGCAGGCGCTGGATTGGCTGGCGTTGATGAAGGACGAGCTGGGCAGGGCCTGGCTCGAGCCATCGCTGTTTCGCATCGGCGCCAGCGGCATGCTGGGCGATATCGAGCGGCAACTGGAGCATCATTTGACTGGGCATTACTCGGCGACGTATCGGCACCCGGTCGCGTAAAGGGCATTGGGAAGGTAGCACGCAAGAATGGTGGAGGAAACCACCTTTATGGAAACAAGAGAGAGTCAAACGTTTCCGCCTGCACTTATCGTGGGCGGCCGAGTGTGGACAACAAACGGGTATCACGATCACGGGCCACATGAAGGTCCAAAGGTTGAAATCGCTCCAAATCAGGGCGGGACAATTACGGCCACTCAAAGACCGTACTTCACAATGGACAACCTGCTGTACACGGTGCAATGGGACAACGGACAGCTCTCAAAGCACTATTACAGAGAGCTTTTCTGTATCGGCCGGTTCCAAACTCGAGCTGAGTTTGAACAAGCAATCAGACCCACCGGCGCGGTGGAACTCACCGTAAGTTCTGCTGGCGGATTCCGTCACGTTCGATTTGAGCTCGAATACGACGGGAACCGTCAGACGGTGGAGTTATATGACCGGGATCTGTGGTTTGAATGTGTCAAGGCGCTTGCCGAGAAAACTGGCTGCACCATCTCGACAACTCGGTTACCGGGGAAGAAAAGATCGAAGCAGGGTGCTAAGGAGAAGCTGTGAGCATTGCGGAAAAGTTCTACACCATGGAGTACGGAGTTGCGCCGGAAGATCCGAAGGAAGCGGTTGCGTGGCTGGAGCGGCACCATCGCCGGTTTGAGGAGTTCATTGGCGGCGCGTGGGTTGCGCCCCGGAGCGGCGAATACCAGACGACCAGCGATCCTTCGACGGGCGAAGTGCTGGCCGAGGTGGCCAAGGGCAACACGGACGACGTGGAGGCCGCGGTGGCGGCGGCGCGCAAGGCGCAGCCGGGATGGCAGGCGCTGACCGGGTACGAACGGGCACGGTATTTATACGCTCTCGCGCGCCAAGTGCAGAAACATGCGCGGCGGCTGGCGGTGCTGGAGACGATGGACAACGGCAAGCCTATCCGGGAGAGCCGCGACATCGATATTCCTCTTGTGGCGCGGCATTTCTACCACCACGCGGGCTGGGCGCAAATGCTGGAGCAGGAGTTTCCGCAGTACACGGCGTGCGGCGTGGTGGGCCAGGTGATTCCTTGGAATTTCCCCCTTTTGATGTTTGCGTGGAAGGTGGCACCGGCCTTGGCCGCGGGCAACACGGTGGTGATCAAGCCGGCAAAATATACGCCGCTGACGGCGCTGGCGTTTGCCGAACTGGCGATGGAAGTGGGCTTGCCGCCGGGCGTGCTGAACGTGCTGACGTGCGATGCAAAGACGGGCCAGGCGCTGGTCGAGCATCCGGGAATCGACAAGGTTGCGTTTACCGGATCGACCGATGTGGGGCGCACGATTCGCAAGGCGACGGCAAATTCAACGAAGAAATTGTCGCTGGAGTTGGGCGGAAAGTCGCCGTTCGTGGTCTTCGACGATGCGGATCTGGATTCAGCGGTCGAGGGTCTGGTCGACGCGATCTGGTTCAACCAGGGGCAGGTGTGTTGCGCGGGATCGCGGCTGCTGGTGCAGGAGCGCGTGGCCGAAACCCTTTACTCCAAAATTCGCGCGCGCATGGAGACGCTGCGCGTGGGACCACCGCTCGACAAGTCGATCGACATTGGGGCGATTGTTTCGCCGGTGCAACTGGAATCGATTCGCAAGATAGTGGACGCAGGCGTGGCCGAAGGGGCGAAGTGCTACCAACCGAGCTATGCGCTGCCGGAAAAGGGCAGCTTCTATCCGCCGACGCTGCTGACGGATGTGCATCCGGCGGCGACGGTGGTGCAGGAGGAGATTTTCGGACCGGTGCTGGTGGCGATGACCTTCCGCACGCCGGCCGAAGCCGCGGAGCTGGCGAACAACACCGTGTACGGGCTGGCTGCGAGCGTCTGGAGCGAGAACATCAACGTGGCGCTGGACCTGGCTTCGCAGGTGAAGGCGGGCGTGGTGTGGGTGAATTCAACCAACCAGTTTGACGCGGCGTGTGGGTTTGGCGGCTATCGCGAATCGGGCTACGGGCGCGAAGGCGGACGCGAGGGCATGCTTGAATACCTGACGCCGAAGTGGCTGCACGCGCTGCCTGCGGCGCGCGAGAAAGCAGCGAATATTGAGGCGCAAGGTGAGGGGTTCGCGGCTGCAGATTCATACGGGGGTCTGGAGACCCCCGCTACAGCCGGTCAGGAGACCGGCGGTACATTCGTCGCGCCGACATTTGGGACGATTGATCGCACGGTGAAGCAATACATCGGCGGCAAACAGGCGCGGCCCGACTCGGGGTATTCGTTCCCGGTGTACGGGCGCGAGGGCGAGCTGCTGGGCGAAGCGCCGCTGGGCAACCGCAAAGACATTCGCAACGCGGTTGAGGCGGCGCGCAATGCCACGGGCTGGGCCAAGACTACGGCGCACAATCGGGCGCAGGTGCTCTACTACCTTGCGGAAAACATGATCCAGCGCCGCGACGAGATTGCGCACAGGCTGGCACGAGCTGTGGGCGAGGAGCAGGCCGCGGTCGAGGTGGATCTCTCGGTGCAGCGCGTATTCTCTTATGCGGGGTGGGCCGACAAGTACGACGGCCAGGTGCACAATCCGCCGGGACGCAACATTGCCATTGCAATGAATGAGCCCGTGGGCGCGATTGGGATTCTGGCGCCCTCTGAAGCGCCACTGCTGGGATTGCTTTCACTGGTGCTGCCGGCCATTGCGATGGGTAACACGGTGGTGGCTGTGCCTTCGGAAAAGTATCCACTCGTGATCGGCGACGTGTACCAACTGCTGGACACGAGCGATCTGCCGGGCGGCGTGGTGAATCTGGTGGCGGGACCGCCGGCAGAGTTGGCCAAGACGCTGGCCGAGCACGACGGCATCGAGGCCGTCTGGTGCTTCCGCAGCAATGAGGAAGCGACGTTTGTGCGGACGGCATCGATCGGCAACATGAAGCAGGTGTGGACCAACGACGGCCACGAGTACGACTG
>JBEKGH010000074.1:0-20214 GCA_050012895.1 Occallatibacter sp. | reverse complement strand
GGCCAACCCTCCGAGCACACGATCACGCAAGTCCTGCGAATACGATTGCATGCAGCCCTCCCTCAAACGTACAGGAGGATTATCGCACAAATATGTAGATACTTAAATTAGAAACGATCTAGTGCGCCACCGGTTCCGCGGGCGTCACGGGCAATTCCGACGCACATAAGCCCGCCGCGCACTGCACCGCGGCAATCATGGCTTCTGTTCCGACGCAAGAGTTCAGCAGCATATGGTAGAGCCCGCGCGAGCACCACTCCTGCTGATAGAACCTGCGGATGACGGCCGCGCGCCGCCGATCGAAGGCCGCCAAATGCTGCTCCGCCTGATGCGCCCGATCAGGAAACGCGTGCGCGAACCAATCCTTCTTGGCGCTGGCCGTGGCGTACACAAAAACATGAAAGCATCCCGGCCGCCCGGCGAGGGCACAGGCCGATCCGCGGCCAACCAGCACGCAGTTGCCTTGATTCGCAGCGTCGAGGATTTGTGCCCGGATCAGTTCCAGCATGCGCTCGGAGTCGAAGATCTTTTCATCGCCGCTTGAGGCCGGTGAATACACATTGTCCTGCCAGAACATTTTGCCGTAACGGTAATACCAGGGGTCCAGCCGCTCATCGAATCTGGCCGCCGTCTTCGGATCTACGCCGGCCGCGTGTGCCGCGCCCGCCACCAGCTCCGAGTCCAGCAGCCGCCAGCCCAGCCGCTCCGCCAAATCGTGCGCAAACTCCGCCCCGTGCGAGCCGTACTCGCGCTCCACGGTGATTACCCTGACCGGCGCATGCACCATGACCCTGAAAAACCCCCTGCGCAGGAGCATACAACGGCAGCCCTCAGAAAATAAAACAGGCGCGGAAGGGAAGGCCCCTCCCGCGCCCGCAGGATTTTGCTGCTTGGGGAGTGTCCGCCGCATCGGACGCAGGGCATTTTCAGGAAAAGTTCCGAAAGACAAGCGGCGAGGTTCCCCGGTTTAGATGAGATCCAGGCGAAGCTGACGCCCTACGGCCAGCGCAGCTTTACGCAATGTACTCAGGGTCACGGCGTCGTACTCCGGATCGAGCAGCCGGTCAAGGGCCGCCCGGCTGGTACGCATCCGCCGCGCCATCTCAGCTTTGCTCAGCTGCTTCTCTTTCATGGCGGCTTCCAATTGCCGCGCCAGCACGCGCTTGAGAGCTGTCGCCGTCACTTCCTCGTAGAGGCCTTCCTCGCGAAGCCAGCTATCGAACGACGAACCGACGTTGTTCTTCTTCATATGCCCTCCTTCTTGCGCTTCAGCGCCAAAACGATTTCGGATCGTGGGGTTTTCTGTGTCTTTTTGATAAAACCGTGAAGCAATACAAGGTGCCCCTCAGCAATGCAAAAAATGACCCGCGCAATGCGGCGTCGCGGCAGGCTGCTGCGAACCTCCCACAACTCACGGCCGAGTGAACGAACCAACGGCAACCCAATAGGCCATGAAAACTCCACATCCTTGATGTCTTCGCCGATCACCCGTCTATCTTCCGTCTCAAGACTCTTCAACCACTCGCGCACCGGCTCGTTTCCAGCGTTCGAGCAGTAGAAACGGGCGGGCAGGCGTTTGGGCTCGGGCATCAAAGAAGAGCGTATCATTTTTGGTACGCAATGTCCACAGCTCCGCAATCACGCGGAGCTGTGGGCAATCAAACCCTGTTAAGAGTGCAATCGCCCAAGGCGTTTATTGCGTAACCGGCTGTGCCGGCAGCGTCTTCGGGCTTTTCAGATGGCGTGCATTGGGAGCATCCGGAGCGGCTGGAACCGTCGGCGCCGCGGGCGGAACTGCCGACCCCTTCTTGATGTGCAGATCGCCGTTGTCCGCGCTCAGCACAATGCGCGCTGCGCCCGATCCGATGCGTCCGCTGACCGTTTTGTCCTCATCGCCGCTTACCGTCAGCGCGAAATCCGTGATCACTTCGCCGTTGTGCGTGTGCCCGTTCACCGTGGCCGAGGCATTGGGAGTCAGTGTAATCTCCACGTCGCCTTTGCTGTTGTTCGCTTCCACGCCGTACGCGCCCTCGAGCTCGATGCGAATGTTGCCGTCGCGGTCCTCCACGTGGCTGTCGCCGTCGACCTGGCTCAGATCCACGTCCTTTGAGTGCGTCGCCACGTGCACCTCTCCCTTGGCCCCGATGATCCGCAAGTCATCGTCGTTCAGGGTCAGCTCGCCGGGCAGCTGCGCCGCATCGACCGTAGTCACTGAGGTGCGCAGGTGCACCGGTCCGGCCACGTTCTCCATCGACACGTCGCCCGGAATGTCGCCGTTCTGCGAGATCCCGCCTTTGATATTGGACACCGTGACGTCGTTCACGTCTCCCTCCAGGGTCATGTCGCCCTGCACATCCTGCGCTGCGAACACGTCGTGCTTCCCGTGGACGAAGTGCGCCACCACCGGTCCAGTGATCGAGCTGAGATGAATGTCGCCCCGCGCGGTGATGTCGATGCCGGAGCCCAGGCCGCTCGCGGTCACGCTGTCCCACTCCGCGTTTACCGTCACGTGCGCCGTCTTCGGCACGGCAATCGTCAGATTCACCCGGCCCCGGCCGTTGTTCTGCGATTGGATCAGCACCGCGTTGCCATTCACCGTCACATGCGCAGCCTCGGCGTCGAAGATCTTCTTCGCGCCCGAGTCCGAGTTGGCATACGCCACATCCTGCGCCCGCACTTCAAGATTGGGCTGGTCGCTCGCGGTAATGCTCACGTCGCCGCGGGGAACCCTGATTTCAATCGACGCGTTGGCCGGAATCTGCCTATCGTCAACCGGTTGATCGCTGTCGTGCTCCGGCATTCCGAAGTTGCTGAAGAAGCCGTCGTCGCCGAAATCGAAGTGTGCCGGGCCCCAGAAATGGTTGTGGGCCGCGGACATGGCGCCCAGAAATGCGAGGAAGATCAGGATCCCGATGAAGCCGCCGCTGCGCCGCACCGGAGTTTTTCGGCGCATGTCCAGCGCCCACTCGCCCAGCAGCGCCAGCCCCGCGCCTATCAGCAGCAGCGGCCACCACCGGCCGTACCACTCCCAGAACGTGCCCGCATCGAGATGGCCGCTGATGACCAGCAGCGCAATCACGCCAACGGCCACCAGAATGATCGGACCGACCATCGAAGGCACGCGCGGGCCGTACATGCCCACGTAATTCGCTTTCCATGTGTGCCGCTGTGCGCGCCAGGCATCGCGTTGCGCGCGCCATGCGGCCTTCTGCTGTTCGCGATAGGCGCGCCATTGAGTCTTGGGATCGTACGGCGGCGGTGCGCCGCCACCCGGAGGCATATTCGGAGGCATGCTGCTCATGATTGTCCTCCCTCCCTGTCGTTTTCAAAGTCGTGCGGATGCGACGGCACAATCGCCGTGCCCGTAATTGCGGCTGAGTTTGCCGCGCCCTGCCCTGCGCCCTGAATCGGACCAGCCTGATTGTTCCCCTGCGATGGGTCGTGCCACGGCGCGCCGGGAAAGATGGGATAGCCCTCTGAAGCCAGCGCCGCCCGCTCGGCCAGCGCGAGCACACCAGCCAGGATCAGGTAAAACGGCCAGCTCTTTCCCCAACCAAGAATGTGCGCCTGGGCCAGCAGTGCATTCACACCTACCAGCAACAGAAATGCCGGCCCGCGCAATCTGCGAATCAAAATGTAGCGGCTCATTGTTGGCCTCCTTGCGAGTGATCCTGCGGCCCCGCCTGCGAATTACCCTGCGGTCCATTCTGCGGACTGCCCGGCGGCACACCTTGCGAACACTGCAGACGCCGCACGATCATCCACACGCCCAGTCCGATCAATAGCAGTGGCCAGCTAAAGTGGAACCAGCGCCACGAAAACCAATCGAACTGCCCCAGCAGAAACAGCACGCCGAGAGCGATCAGAATCACGGCGCCCACCGGCTCCCTGCGCCGCCAATGCATCGGCGGCACCGGCGGGAAAGGCGGAATCGGTGGAATTGGCGGGATCGGCGGAATGCCCGGACCCCCATACGTCGATTGATAGGGGGCCTGATACGGAGCCTGGTACTGCGCCCCATACGAAGATTGACTCGCCGCCTGATCCCCCGTCGGGTTCACGCCCGTCGCTCCGATTCCCGCACCCGGTGGAGGGCCCTGTGGCGGACCTTGCGGTGGCCGTCCGCCCGTCGAAAACCAGTTGCTCACCTCGTTCAGTCCCAGCGGATCGGGCAGCGGATCTCCGTCTCGCCGCGCCTTCGCCGTCTGATAGGCCTCGAACACCTGGTAGAAGATCCACCCCATTACGAATAGGCCAAACACGCCGTACACGTGCGCCGCGCTCACCAGCACCGCGAAGATCGCCAAGTGCACCAGGCCCTTGATGAACTGGCCGTTGTACATTGCGCCCACGCCGGGAATCGCCCCCAGCAGGGCCGCCAGTCCCGGGCTCGGTCCGCCTGCGGGAGGCGGCACATAGGGCTGCTGCGCACTTTGCCACGCCATCCAGCACGGCTCGCAGAAAATCTGTCCGCCCGATCCTTTGCGCACGCACGCCTCGCACAGTGCCTTGCCGCAGCTCTGGCAATACGCCGCCGCACTCACGCCGCTATGGTTTACGCAATCCATGGTGTGCTCCTTCTCAACGTTCGCACCCTGTAGCCTCTGGACTGCCCATTGGTGTGCGTTGCCTTCATCGGAAACGTAAGTGAAGTTTCCAAATAATCATTGCTGCTTGCCGGTTCCGTTTGCCGCCTGTCCGGCTGCTGCCGAGGGCCCGCGCGCAGCCCTCCATCATGGCTGCCGGGGTGTTGCCCCGGATTCCGCCGGGTCTCGCCCGGCGTCACCGGCTGGGTTTGCTGTTGCCCATCGCCGCCGTTGCCTTTGTCATCATCCTGGCCGCGCAGTTCGCGCACGCGCGCTTCTACCTCGTACACAAACCTCAGATGGTCGTAGTAGCGCACGATCGGCACCGAAGCCATGGTCAGTTGCCGCTCCATGTACGACCGCACCACACGCGGCCTCAAGTCGGCGAGCCGCATGTTCGACAGCCGCACGCCCGCCAGGTTCAGCGTGAGCGCTATGGAAAAGAACGCCATCGCCGCCGTCATCAGCAGCCGTGGCTGCACGCTCGAACGTACCCGTGCCAGGAATCCCGGCTGTTGCCAAACCGGAGGAACAAATCCCGGAACCACGCCAGCCCCTGCCGGAACCGGCAGCCCGCTTACCGCCCGCCCCAGACCCGTACCTGGGCCCGTGGTAGCCAGAATCTTTTCGAGCAGCCACTCGGGCGGCTCCGGCTCTGGAGATAGAAACTCCAGCCACTCTCGGCCCTTGCGCGCCGCTTCATACAGCGCTGCGCACGCCGGGCAGCCGGCCTTGTGCGCGAGAAACCGCATCTCTTCTTCGGGCTTCAGCAGCCCGTCCAGTGCATCCGCCAGCAGTGTCTCCCACTCGCCGCACGCTGGTGTGCCCGTAATGTGTGTGCCTTCTGCCATGGCTACATCACCTCCTTCTTGCTACGTTCCAGGAGCCGCGCCAGTTCCGCCCGCCCCCGGCTGATGCGCGACTTCACGGTCCCTTCGGGAATCCCCAGTACCTGTGCAATCTCTTTATAATCAAGATCTTGCAAATCTCTCAAAATCACTGCTTCGCGCAGTTCCACGCTTACTTTCATCAATGCCTTCTGCACCATTTTTTTGAGTTCCTGCCGCGCCGCCGACTCGTGGGGCGACGGGCCGGTGTCGGCCAGCCGGTCGGCGACGCTAAGATGCGGCCGCAACTCTTCCGTCTGGTCCCACCCCTCGTCCAATGAACCCGTCGCGCGCTGATTCCGCGTCCGCCTGTAGTTGTCCACCAGCAGATTCCGCGTCATGGTGGTAATCCACACCGGCAGACTGCCGCGTGTCGAGTCAAAACTGCCCAGGTTCGAGTAAATCTTCAGGAAAACGTCCTGCGTCAGGTCCTCTGCGTCCGTTGCGTTGCCTGTAAAGCGGTAGCACAGCCCATACACACGCCTCTGGTGCGTGCGGACCATCTCGGCCCATGCGCCGGAGTCGCCGTTCATGCAGCGGTAGACGATTTGCGTCCAGTCCTGCTCCAGAGCTTTCACCTCCGTGCGCCCCGCGAGGTTTGCCAATGTTGCCCGGCTCGCCCGCGGCGCCTGGTTCGCCGCTTCAGCTTCCAACGGGTTCGCGCCCATCGTTATCGACGCACACTGGATCCCACGTTGCCCTGCCGCAGGAACTGTTGCGGTGGCCGGCGTCCTGGAACGGCCAAAGGCCCGCTCCACGGTCGGCGCCGTCATGCCCCAGCTTAATGTACCCACATACTGCATGGTGATTGGGTACGCAGATTGTGTCCCGGCGGTTCCCTGACCATCTGTCATTCGCGCATTCAGTCCAGCAAAACCATCCCGCCCCCCATCCTTTCGCGCCTTTTGCGAAAGGGTGAGAAAGCATGGCCCTCAGCCCACCTCTCTCAACCCAGCACGACCAAATTCGGGATTCCCCGCAAAATTTCGCCCAATCCACCGTAAACTGTGCTGCAGGGGAGGTCGTATCGTGGAAGATTGGAAGTTCACCCAGCAGGATCCCGCAGAGGCTCTCGCCAAACTGCATTTCTTCTCCATCAAGAAGAAGCATGCGCATGGCGAGGTGGAAGCGCGCATCACGGTCAAGGAATTCGCCACCGCCAAAACTGTCGACATGAAGTTTTTTGCCGTGGCCGATATCGAGTTGAACCAGAAGAGCATGAAATTCCAGCCCTGCGGATGGGCCGAAACCCTGATGGGGGCTCTGACGGAATGCCTCAGAAATCTGCGCAGGTTTGAATATGAAAGCCCGGAACTGCCTACGGAGACCTCTGCGGACGGCGCCCAGTTGTAGCGCCGGCCTCCAGGCCGGGGGCAACCAAGAAACGATTTATGTTTCTTGGGGTGGTAGACCGGCTGTAGTGCGGGTCTCCTGACCCGCACATGACTGCCAGCGCGACACCGATCTATCCGGGGCCGGGAAACCCATCTACCAGCAGTTCAGGTATGCTGAAGAACCAAGGAGCATTCCCCATGCGCAAGACCCTGCTGGTCCTCAGCCTTCCGTTTTTGCTGTGTGCCCTCGCCCATGCCGCCAGCTTCGATTGCACCAAGGCCAAAACCGCCTCGGAAACGGCCATCTGCGCCTCGCCGCAACTGAGCGCTGCCGACGACCAGATGGCCACTGCCTACGGTGCGTGGCTAGCCGCGGCTCCGCCGGATTGGGCTGCCGGGATTCGCGAGAACCAGCTCGCCTGGCTGCGCACGCGCGACGCGAATTGCCCTGCAGGCGACGCCAACGACCCCATCGCGACCTGCCTGGGCGACATCTACAAAGAGCGCATCAATGAACTGCAGCAGATGGTTCAACACATCGGCGGCGTCACGTTCGTCTCGCAGTCGATCACGTTGACCGCACGCGACACACCGGACTCCGCTCCTCCTGCCGGCGTCTCTGAAGTCACGCCCGGCTTCGGCACGCTCACTGCCTCCTGGGCCCAGGCATCCTCCACCTCGTCGCAATGGACCGCATGGAACAGCGCCGTCGTACCGGCCGTCATCCAGGCCGCGAATGCAGACGAGACCTCCTCCGCCCACGATTGGAGCGGTCTTGTGCAACCCGGCGTCGATCGTGACCTTACCGTCACCGTCGAACGCGCCAACGCACAATGGATTTCTACGTCCATCATCGACTTCTACGACGGACACGGCGCCCATCCTACAGAAAACTCATCTGACTTTTACTGGATGCTCGGCGAGCAGCGCGCGCTCAAGCCTGCGGATGTCTTTCTGCCCACCTCCGGCTGGGACACATGGATGGAGCAGCACCTCGACAGCTATCTGCACAAGGCTCTCGACCCAGGATCAAACGGCAACTACCAGACTTGGTTCCCGCAGGGCAACGCAGCCACTGTACTCATGGGAATGGTCACAAATCCGGCAGATTGGAAGCTCGAGCCCGCCGGCTTCTCAATCTTTTTTCAGCCGTACCAGGTGGCCTGCTACGCCTGCACGCCCGACCCTATGACCATCCCCTGGTCCGATCTCAAACCCTACCTTCAGCCCAGCTTCGTCCTCCCACAATAAGGAGAAATCTTCCTGAGCAAATGAGATCGGCGTCATTTTCTGCGCGCTGATCGCTTAGTCCCTTGGTCCCTTAGTCCCTGCCGTCAGTACTGGTTCCCGAACTCCGGATCCACTGGATTCTCGAACAACGACGCGTCGCGCGTGACAATTGTCAGCCCCGACGGCGTGACAAAATACCGCCGCTTGTCCTCCACCGGGTCGTAGCCGATCACCGTGCCCTCGGGAATGTGCACGTCACGGTCGATGATGGCCCGCCGGATGCGGCAATGCCGCCCGATGCTCACGTGCGAGAAGACGATGCTCGCATCCACATCGGAGTAAGAGTTGACGCGCACATCCTGCGACAGTACCGAGTTGTACACCGAGGCGCCCGAAATGATCACGCCTGCCGTGATGATGGAGTTGACGGCCATGCCCGAACGGCCCGGCTCGCCGAAAACGAACTTGGCCGGCGGATATTGCCGCACCCGCGTGCGGATCGGCCAGCTCTTGTCGTACAGGTTGAAAACCGGCGACACTGAGCACAGATCCATGTTGGCTTCGTAGTAGGCATCCAGCGTGCCCACGTCGCGCCAGTAGAGCGCCTCCTTCTTGTTCTCATCGACAAAGCTATAGGCCATCATCTTCTTCTTGCCCAGCAGGTTGGGCAGGATGTTGTGCCCGAAATCATGCTTCGAATCGGTGTCGTCCGCGTCCGAGATCAACGCTTTCAACAGCGTTTCAGTATTGAAGATGTAAATGCCCATCGACGCGTCCACGGCGTTGGGATTGAAGGGCGATCGAAAACTAGTCGACGCCGGCTTCTCCTGGAAGCCCATGATCTCGCCGTTCTTCGCCACCTCCACCACACCGAACCGCGACACCTCTTCGGGCGCAATCGGCAGAGTGGCCAGCGTGATTTCGGCGTCGGTCTCCTTGTGGTGGGCCAGCATGCGGCTGTAGTCCATTTTGTAGATGTGATCGCCGCCCAGAACGATCACCTGACTGGGCTGCTCGCTACCGATCGAGTAGATGTTCTGGTACACCGCGTCTGCCGTGCCCATGTACCAGTTGGCGCCGGTGCGCTGCATGGGCGGCATCAGCTCGAAGAACTCGCCGAGCTCCTGCGCCACGATGCCCGTCCAGCCTTCGCGAATGTGCCGGTTCAGGCTGAGCGCCTTGTATTGCGTGAGGATATACACGCGCCTCAGGCCGGAATTGATGCAGTTGGAAAGCGTGATATCGATGATGCGGTAGTGTCCGCCAAAGGGAACGGCAGGCTTGGCGCGATCGCGCGTCAGGGGAAACAGACGTTCTCCTGCACCGCCCGCAAGTAAGACGCCGAGAGTATCTTTCATATCCATAAAGCTCCCAAAGCTGGATGGTCGCTGGTCCATGCCGTCCGGCACGGCGGAGGAGTGCCGCTATCCGGAACAGCATTCTTTCTGGCGGCACGCGATCAGAACCGCCACTGAACGCAGGAGAATATCACACAAAGCAATACGCTTGGCAGTCCCGAGATTAAATGAGCGGGGCTCGCGGAGTTAGCGGAGCTAGCGGAGGCGATCAAAATGAGTGTGGTGCGCCGGTCCTTTCGACGGTCATGGATCGGGCCAGGCGGTTCGTTTCATTCGTGGCGGGATGGAGGACTGAACGGAGTACACGCCGGATTGGCCAGAGCTTCGGAACGGGGGCTGCTGCCTACGAGCGCGACGGCGGAAAATACCCCATCGCCGCCCGCCCCCGCCGAATGAAGAGCTAGCTCCGCTAACTCCGCGAACGCCGCTAGCTCCGCTCGCCTCCTACCAGCCGGAAACCCAATTCGCCTTCTTCGTGGACCGCTTGGCTTTCGTGAACTTGTACTCCAGCCCGACGGATATGGCGAAGTTCACGTCGTACTGCGCGTAGGACGCGTTAGCTAACGGCGCATCGCTGAAGGTGTAGTGCGTCATGATCGCGTCAGGATTGATGCGGAGGACCCAGTGTTGCGACCGGTTGAGGTCGATACTGCCGCCAATAATCGCCGCCGGCGCAATCTGGTTGTAGTAAAAATCGAAATACGCCGGCGCCACGCCCAGCAGATCCTTCTGGAAATTTCCATCGACCCCGCCGAACATGGCATGCGCCATCATCGCCCCGTGCTTATTGTGCGGCCCCAACCATTCCACGCCGCCCACAAAGAAATACTGTTTCACTACGGGGCCCTGCAGGTCACCGCCGTTGCCGTTCTTGTCGTTCGGCGCGGTGCCGCTTGTGCCCACATACGCGCGGCCCGAACCCATCAGGCCCCAGTTCCGCGTGAGCCAAAAAGAGGCGTCCCCGTCCAGTCCGCCCAGGTTCGAGCCCTGCAGCAGCGCGGGGCCGGCCTTCATGTGGTCGTACGCGAAGCCCACCGACACGTCGTAGCGGTTGTCATAGCGCACGTTGGACAGCGGATCGACGGAAATGTATACGCCATAATTCGAGTTCTGAGTGTCTGCTCCCTGCTGCGTGGGCGTCTGCGTCGGCTGGCTCTGGCTGCTGCTCTGGCCTGTTGAACTTTGGGGCTGAGCGGGCGGATTCGGCGGCTGGGCAGGCGGATTCTGGGAACCCGCATCCTGTGCCTGCAGGCGGGCACTCGCGCACACACACAAAGCGAGAACAACGGCAAAAAGAGGCGAAAACCTTGCTTGAAGAGGCATCATTAACCAGCTTACAGGACCCCCCCGATACCGGACAATGCGCCCCCCGATCATTTTGCCGGCCACTTTGCAGAGCATTTTCTTTAGACGGGCCAGGGCTCCATTCGTTCCGCGTCGCCCGGTCCTTGATCGAGGCCGTCGCCCAGCCCCAACTAGGGCTGCTTTTTCACTCTTTTCACTTTTTCACTTATTTCACTCATTTCACTTCTTCACTCATTTCACTCATTCACTCGCTTGGCAACGCTCCACCTGCCGCGACCACACCAGGTAATGCACTGTCTTCAGGATTTCGACCACGGACTGTTTCTCTGCCGTTCCCGATCCCACTGGTCCCAGCGCCGGGGCCGCATGGACCCGCCACTGCATCGGCAAGCGGCTCAGGATCAGTCCCGCGCGCGGCAAATGGCTGGGGCTCGATATCACCTCAGCCGACTCCCACCCGTGCCTATGCATGATGCGCAATGCGTTGCAGGTGTTCTCCATGGTGTCCCGCGCCGCAGGATCCTCCAGCACCGCCGAGGCGGGAATGCCTTGCGCCTCCGCGGTCCGCGCCATCACCTGCGCCTCCACAAACCGATTGGCCACCGCGCCGCCGGTAAAAATGATGCGCGGCGCCACGCCTCGCTCATACTCGTGCACCGCCTCGGTAACCCGCGCCAGCTCGTGTGGGCTCGGATTCCCGTCCGCGTCCACCGGTGTGCCCAGCACGATCAGCACATCGAAATGCTCCTGCGTGGTATTGCTCTTGGGCGCCAGCGCCCGGTCGATGGAAGCCCATGCGATCAGCCCCAGGATCAGCGCTGCGCAGGCGAGGACGCCGCGCCCCAGCCAGCCCATCCGGTGGCGTTTCTTCGGCGCGGCCCTGCGGCTCGTCCTTGGTGCGCGTGCCTGCTTCTGTGATTTTGTGGAGCTCAGCTTCTGTGATCTTGCGGAGTTCAATCGGGCCCGCCTCCAAGCTCCACTCTAACGCTGCCGCCGGTAACGAAGGGGCTAACTCCGCTAGCTCCGCTAACCCCGCTGTCTTCAGATCTCCGCCGTCTTGCCCCACTCGGAAAACACAATCTCGTCGAGCGGCTTGCGGGTCCGCGCGCTGGTCTCGCGTTCGATCAGCGTGGCATTGCCCAAGGCCGCCGGTTCGCCCTGGTATCCCAGCGCAATCACGCTTCCCAGCGCGTACTCCTCGGGAATTCCCAGCGCCTGGCGCGCCGCATCGTGGTCGTAACCGGCCATCTGGTGCGTGGTCATGCCCAATTCCGCCGCCTGCAGCGTCAGATAAGAAGTTGCCGCTCCCAGATCGAAGAGGGCGTAGTGGTTTTCCGTTGCGTTCTTGCTGAAGCGCGTGTGCGCCACGCCCAGAATCAGCACCGGCGCCCGCCCTGCCCAATCTCGGTTGAACCCGCCAAGCGACTCGTAGATCTTCTTGAACGTCTCCGTTCCCCGCCGCCCCACCAGGAACCGCCAGGGCTGCTCGTTGCTCGACGAAGCCGCCCACCGCGCCGCTTCAAATACCATCCTGAGCGCTTCCGGGCTCACCTCGCGCTCGTTAAACGACCGCGCGCTCCAGCGCTGATGAAAAATCGGCAACACCCCCTCCACCGGGGGCGCTTTTTTCAGCTTGTGCACTTCACTGGCTGTCAGACTCATGGACCTTTCGCTCCTCGGGAACCCCGTCGGAATTCCATTGCTTTATCCTCTTTGATTCACAGTTCAGCCTGAGGATTCTCCCGCCCGTCAAATAGTTGTTGTGACAGGTATCTCGGAACCAGCGGTTTCCCCGCCCTTGGTTCCCCGTGGCCCCTGTTTTCTTGTTCCCTCGGTCCCTTGGTCCCTTGGTCCCTGCTCTACGGATACATCCGGTTGAGCATGCGCGGGAAGGGAATCGTCTCGCGCACGTGATCCAGGGCGCACACCCAGGAAACCACGCGCTCGATGCCCATGCCAAAGCCGGAATGCGGCACGCTGCCGTAGCGCCGCAGGTCGAGATACCACTCAAACGCCTGGCGCGGCAGTTTATGCTCGTCAATGCGCGCGCTCAGCAATTCGTAGCTCGACACGCGTTGCGATCCGCCGATGACTTCGCCGTAACCCTCCGGCGCCAGCACGTCCACGCACAGCGCGTAGCGCGGATCCTTGGGATCGGGCTCCATGTAAAACGCCTTCACGTCCGCCGGATAGCGGTGCACCATCACCGGCCGGTCGTATTGCGAGCTCAGCCACGTCTCTTGCGGCGAGCCGAAATCATCCCCGGGCTCGATCCCCTCGACCAGATCCCCGTCCTTGTACGCCTTGTTCACCATGTAGCAAGCGTCGTCGTAGCGCAGTCGCGGAAACGGCGGCTTCACCGCTTCGAGCTTGGAAACGTCGCGGCCGATCACCTGCAACTCTGGGGCGCGGTTCTTCACCACGCTCCCGACAATGTGCGAAATGTAATTTTCGGCCAGTTCCATCAGCCCGTCGAGATCCATGAAGGCAACCTCCGGTTCTACCATCCAGAATTCCGTCAGATGCCGCCGCGTCTTCGACTTCTCCGCGCGAAACGTGGGCCCGAAACTGTACACCTTGCCCAGCGCCAAGGCGGTTGCTTCCACATAAAGCTGGCCGCTTTGTGTGAGATACGCGGTATCGCCGAAGTAGTCCACGGGAAACAGCGTGGATGTGCCTTCGCACGCGGCCGGCGTCAGAACCGGCGGATCGGTGCGAATGTACCCATTCATATCGAAGTACTCGGCCGCCGCGCGCATGATCTCCGCGCGAATGCGCAGAATGGCCGACTGCCTTGGGCTACGCACCCACAGATGCCGCCGCTCCTGCAGAAAATCAACGCCGTGTTCCTTGAGCGTGATGGGATACGGGTCGGCCTCCGGTACGCGCTGCACCACCTGCACGTTTTCGACGTCCAGCTCGTACCCGCCCGGCGCGCGCTTGTCGGCGCGTACCTTCCCCGTCACAATCACGCTCGACTCCTGGGTCAGGTGTTTCAGCGTCTCAAACACCTCGGGCGACACACTTTTCACATGGGCCACTCCCTGGATCGACCCCGTCCCGTCGCGAAAGATGGGAAACACCAGCTTCCCGCTCTCGCGCAGGTTGTAGAGCCATCCCTGGAGAGTCACCGATTGCCCCTCATGCTTGCCGATCTCGGCAATGGTGGCAACGGGCGCGGCGGGCGGAGCGGATTCGACGGGAGCAGGAGCGGTTTCTTCAGGCATGGTGAGCGGGCTTTCTGAGCGGCGCAGAACGGCCACGCCGGACGTTCCAGAATAACGCGCTGTCCCCGGTAAGTGCGTGTGCGCCCGGTCTCAGCTTGGCCGACGGACTTCGCTTGTCCGCCACTTTTTGGTATTACCTCGCGCCTCTAAACGGCCATCGCGAATCAGAGCCTCAATACGGCCAGCAACCAAATCGCACCCTTCGTCTGTACGTGGAAACTTGTTGCCGAGCTTGCTGGCTGTCTCGGCGATGATCATTGCCACTTTTTTCCATGACGCTTGAGCCACAGCAAGAACGGCATCGTCAATTTGGAAGTCATCCATAGGTCGATTTTCTTGCCCCCTTGACCCTGTAGGCGATTGGAACCCGCCCGCCTGTCATCTTAGGACACTGCACGACCCGTTCCGGCGATTTCGTGTCACGGCAATTTATTTTGATCTGGACGACAAATGCCCCCAAAGCGCATCCTATTGTTCAAAGGCGCGGCGATGAGGGAGCGGCGATGAGCGACCAGCTCGTAGTGGGCGGCGAAGAGATGCACAAAACTCAAGCGGATCCGGACGCCGCCGAACGGTTCATTACGGAGAAGCGGCTCGGCGAGCGCATCCGCCGTCTGCGCCTCAAGAAATCCATGGGTCTGGTGGAACTGGGCAGGCACACCGGTCTTTCCGCCAGCTTTCTTTCGCAACTTGAAACCGGCCGCGTAGTGCCCACGCTGCGCAACTTGGCGAGGATCGCCATGGTCTTCTCCAAAGACCTCTCTTATTTTTTCGAGTCCGAGCCCGTCGCCATTTTCCGGGTGCACCGCAAGAAAGACCGCGTGCGCATGCCGCAAACCGGCGTGGAACCACCCACCTACACCTTTGAGAGCCTGGGCTTCATGGTGCCGGACCGGCACATGGACCCCTACTTCGCGGAGTTCGTTCCCTTGCCGCCGCAGGTTGAGCCCAAGGCCCACCAGCACGCGGGTTTTGAGTTCCTCTATGTGCTGGGCGGCGAGCTGGCGGTGCGCCACGGCGACCAGGAAGCGACGCTGGGCACAGGCGACGCCGTCTACTTCGACTCGGGGACGCCCCACTCCTATCGCTGCGCGGGCTCGAAGCCGGCTGAAGCGTTGATTGTCACTATCCATCAGCCGTCCGCGGCCCAGTCGCAGCCCTTGCGCCCGCCGGCAAGCGCAGCCACGCGCCCCACTCAAGCGGCTCCGGCCCCGCGGCCCAATCTCGCCGACATCAGGCAAGGCGGAGCGACGTAGGAACTTCGCCTGCTCTCACACTGAATCTTTCCTGATTCGCGCCGGAGAAATGTATTTCTATTTCTTCGCGCCATCCAACTCGCCGTAGGTGGGATAGGGCGCAGCCTCGGTGCTGGTCGGCATCGCTTCCAGAATCTTCAGATCCTCTTGCACCTTCTTCCACTCATCGGGATGCTGCTTGGTCTCGATGGGCGCATTGGGATCGGCATAATACGCTTCCACGTCGCTCTTGATGCCCGGCGGAATCGGCTGCGTGGGCGTGCGCGTCAGCCGGTCCAGCAGCGTGGCATAGGTCCTGTCGGTGAGTAGATAGCCGCCCGGCTTTACCACCTGGCCCGTGTCCAGGTCGCGATTCGGCAAAGGGTGTTGGGGATCGAGCGGGCCCAGCGTCTCCATCGAGTGGGTCGCGCTCAATGTCCGCTCCCGGCGCGCCACAACGGGCGTAAAGAGGGCCAGGCGCTCATGCAGCACCGTTGTGGATGAGACCACGCTGTGCATGTAATCGGCTTCCGCATCTGCGGTCGGCCCTTTTACGGCCACCATCTGCAGCGGCCCAAATTTGGGAAGCACCCACAGCACCCCGGCCAAAAGGTGCGTCTCCACTCCGGCCTTCTTGCGGTACGCGGCCCAGTTATAGAGCTTCGCCGCCGCGGCGGACTCATTCTCAATCTCGATGGCATCGGGCGTGTCCGGCTCTACCGGCTCCTGATTACGGTGCAGCAACGTCACTGCGTAGGCCACGCGGGGAATGAACGTGCGCGTGGCAAACCGGTAGGCCTTCACGTTGAACTGCCGACTCTTGCTTGCGTTGAAATCTTCGGTCAGCCCGTACGTCTGATAAAACGCCAGCGCCAGTTGATGCACGGAAACCTGGATCCCGATGTGGCGCAAATAGCCGAGCGGCGCCAGGCGGTGATGCGCGATTTGATCAATGTCGAAAGCGAACTCGGTGCGCACGTGCTGATGCCGGCCTTCGGCGTAATTCACGCTGTGCCCGAAGCGCTTTTCAAGTTTCGGAAACTCCAGGGCAACGGCGCGATTGGTTGCCTGCGAGTGGCCGTACGTATCCCCGATGTAATGCGAGAGCGCGCCCACAGCGAATGCCAGCTCGTTGGCGTTGTGCGCGTTACGAAACAGCGCCACCACGAAATCGCCCGAGCGCACATAGTGGGTCAGGTTCGAGAAAAACATGTCGCCAAACGGGTAGTAGCCAATGTCCTGGATCACGCATCCGCCATACGCGTAAGCGCGTGCCTGGTCCAGTTCCGCCGGAGTCAGGTTGGGATAGCGGCTCATGAGCAGAGGCACAATCGAATCCTCCCAGGTGAGGTCGATCAGCTCCTCGTGCGTCAGGAGCGAATACGCCCCCGCTTGCCTGGGCCAAACGCCCAGCAAGAGAAGGAGAAGCAACGCGACAGAGCGTAGGCAGCGGGAACGAATCGCCATAAAGCCACGTACAACGCCGCAATGGGAATAATTGAAGGGACAAGGCAGCGTTGCCGCCTCTATTCTATGCGAATTTCGCCCCGCTGCCGCTGCTCTCTTATGCACACAGTCCCGCAGCCCCGCAGTCCCGTAGTCCCTGCCTCACCCCAGCATTCTGTCCAGCGCCACGCGGGCCCAGTGCTTCACGTCCAGCTTCACTTGGACGCGGTTCACTACGCGCCCCTCCACCAGATTTTCCAGCACCCACGCCAGGTGCTGCGGGCTGATGCGATACATCGTGGTGCACAGGCAGCCGGTGTCGTCGAGCGTGACGATCTTCTTGCCTTGCGGCGCAAAGCTCCTGGCCAGCCGGTTGACGAGGTGAATCTCGGTCCCGATGGCAAACATCGATCCCGCCGGCGCCTCTTCCACGCGCGCGATCAACTTCTCGGTCGAGCCCAGCGCATCTGCCTTCTGGCACACTTCGTAGCGGCACTCGGGATGCACGATCACCTGAATCCCCGGATACTTTGCCCGCACCTGGTCGACATGCGAGGGCAGAAAGCGCTGATGCACGGCGCAGTGGCCCTTCCACAGCAGCATGCGGCTCGCGGCGAGCCGCTCCTTCGCTTGGCCGCCCCAGAACGATCCAATTTGCACCGCCCAAGGATCCCAGACCACCATCTCGTCCAAAGAAATCCCCATGGAATGGCCCGTGTTGCGCCCTAAATGCTGGTCCGGCAGAAACAAGATCCGCTTGCCGCGCGCAAATCCCCACTCCAGCGCCTTGCGCGCGCTCGACGAGGTGCACACCAGGCCGCCGTGCTCACCGCAAAACGCTTTGATCGCCGCCGTCGAGTTGATGTATGTCACGGGAATCGTCTCGTCCGCGAGGGCCGCCCGTTCCAGCGCATCCCAACAATCCTCCACCTGAGAGATCTCCGCCATATCGGCCATCGAGCAGCCCGCGTTCAGGTCGGGCAGAATCACCTGCTGGCCGTTTTCGGCCAGAATGTCGGCGCTCTCCGCCATAAAGTGCACGCCGCAAAACACGATGTATTGAGCGCCCGTCGCCGCGGCCGTCTGCGACAGTTTGTAGCTGTCGCCGGTGAAGTCGGCAAAGCGCACCACCTCGTCGCGCTGGTAGTGGTGGCCCAGAATCACCGTGGTTGCGCCTAGTTTCGCGCGCGCAGCGGCAATCCGCTCGTCCATTGTGTTGTCGGGCAGCGCCAGGTAGTTTTCCAGAGAACAGGTCGCATTTGCCTCCGCAGAGGCTGCGGTTACTTCTAGAACCAGGGTCACAATACTCCGCCTTCAGTCCATACCGGACGGGGATGTTGAAAGCTTTCCATTCGGCTGCAGTCAGTGCGTTTCTCTGGTTCCGGCAAAGCGAATTCCGAAACCGGGAAAAACCACCAACGGGGTTGTTGCAGCCCGTTCCTTATGGGATGCCGCGGGAATCTCGCCGGTTGCAGAGGCGCTCCCGGCCCGCGCGCGTTCCATCTGGCTTTATTGTAGCGCTGCTGTAATAGCGTCAGAGGCAGGTGGAAATGGCATATTTTGCCAATTCTTGCCAAATCGGGCTATACTGAAAGGGTGAAACCCGAGGAGAACGCGCCATGCCCACCATGAACATTTCACTGCCCGAGAACCTGAAAGAGTTTGTCGAATCGCAGGTTCAGTCGGGCAATTATTCGACCGCCTCCGAGTTCATGCGCGAGCTGGTGCGGCGCGAACAGAAGGAACGCTCGCGTGAACAGCTCGAACAGCGGCTCCTTGAAGGCCTTAACTCGGGCCAAAGCATCGAGTCGACGCCGGAGATGTGGCGAGATCTCCACCAGGAAGTGCGTGAATTGGCGCGGAAGATGAAACGGCAGAACCGATAGTTCACGATCATTTTTCAAAAACTGTGGGATCGTGCCAAATGGGCGGAATCGTGCGTGGCCGAAGCTGAGAGTAGGATCGAATCAACGATCCATGCAAAAGGTAAGTTTTCGCCCTCTCGCTCGGAAAGACCTCCGAGAAGTTGCCGCCTACCTGCTCATAGAAGCGAGCGAAGCTGTCGCGGTGCGCTTTGAAAAAGCCGTTCAGAATGCGACCCACACACTTGCCGGCATGCCTGGAATTGGAGTGCCGTGTTCTTTTCGCAATCCGGAACTGCACGACATGCGCCGTTTGACTGTTAAGGGCTTCGAGAATTGGCTTCTCTTTTATCGAGACACCGAGGACCGAATCGACGTGATCCGGGTGCTGCACGGCGCCCGAGACATCGCTGCCGTCTTTGAAGAAGATACATAGCCGTTTGTGAGCGCCACTCGCCGCCAGTTATCATGATCCTTCATGGGAACTCCGCCGCAAATCATGATGGCCAACCTCGGCATGGCCGACACGCTCATCCTCATGGTGCTGGCGCTGGTGGTCTTCGGCCCGCGTCGTCTGCCGCAGATCGGCCGCCAGATCGGCAAGCTGATGTACGAGTTCCGCAAGGCCTCCAACGACTTCAAATTCCAGATGGAAGAAGAGTTACGCCAGTCTGAGGAGTCTGACCGCCGTCAGAAAGAAGAAGCCGAGCGGCAGAGAGCCCTGGCCGCCAGCCCGCCTGCGCCGCAATTGGAGCAGCCCGCCGAATCCGCCGCGCAGTCCTCGGCGCCCGCGACGCCGGAAACTCCCGCCGAAAGCCCTCATCCCGGCGAAGCGACCTATCCCGACCTGGCCGCCGAATCCGCGCAGCCTGAACCCGAAGCCGCGCGCACTGAAGAATTGACTGCGGCTGCCGTCGAGGGCACGCGACCCGAGGATGAGGCCGCGCGTACTGAAGACGAAGCCGCGCGCACTGAAGAGATCACCGCATCCGCCGTTGAGGCCGCGCGTCTGCGCATTGGGCCGAATATTGAACCGAGTATCGCGCCGCGCACTCAGCCGCGCATTCAGCCAGTTTCGACGGGCGAGATCGTCGCCGCCAATCCGCCGGGCCGGTCTGCGCAGCAAGGCGAGCTCTTCGAGCCAACCGCGGAACTGGCCCCTGAACCGGCCGCTGCGCCCCCGCCGGGAGACGCCGCAACCACCCCCGCGCGCGACACCCCTGAAGTCGAAAGATCGGAGCCGGCTGCCCACCATGGTTGATCCGCAGCAAGCCATCGAAAAAGCCCGCAAGGCCGTCACCGAGCGCGCCGAACTACCCGGCATGAGCCTCATGGAGCATCTCGACGAGCTCCGCAAGCGCATTGTTCATTCCGCCATCTATCTCGCCATCGGGTTCTTTGTTGCCTTCTACTTCCGCGAGAGGCTTTACGGCCTCATCCAGGCCCCGCTTACCAAACTCGGCATCAAGCTCAACTACACCCACCCCATGGACCCGCTCAACCTTTACATGCAGGTCGCGCTCATCGGCGGCGCCATACTCACCGCGCCCTTCATCCTCTATCAGGTGTGGTTGTTCATCGCGCCCGGTCTTTATCAAAAGGAGAAGCGCTTCGTCATTCCTTTCATGGCCGCCACCGTCGGCTTGTTTTTCGCCGGAGCGTCGTTCGGATACTTCTTCGTTCTGCCCGGCGCGCTCAAGATTCTCATTTTCGGTTTCGGCAATAAGTTCAACCCCATCGTGAC
>JBEKGH010000073.1:0-20581 GCA_050012895.1 Occallatibacter sp. | reverse complement strand
CCCCGGCGCCTGACGAAACGCCTGTAGCCACCTTCAAGCAGAGCGTGAACCTGGTGGACCTGTTTTTTACCGTCAAGGACAAGAACGGGAACCTGGTGCCGCACCTTACCCAGCAGAACTGCAAGGTGGACGAAAACAAGGAGCCGCAGACGCTCAAGAGCTTTGTGGCCGAGACCAACGAACCGCTCACTCTGGGCATTCTGCTGGATACCTCGGGCAGCCAGCAGCGCTTGCTGCCCATGGAAGTGGACGCGGCCAGCCAGTTCATCCAGCAGGTTCTGCGCTCCAAGGATGAGGCCTTCGCGGTCAACTTCGACGTGAATGTAGACCTGCTGCAGGACTACACCAACAGCCCGCGCCTGCTGACCCACGCCTTGAGCAAGGCACAAATCAACACGGCGGGCGGCAACGGCGGAGGCATTCCCGGCCTGGGCGGAGGCACGGTGCCGACGGTCGGCGACCCCAAGGGCACGCTGCTTTACGACGCCATCTACCTGGCCGCGAACGAAAAAATGAACCAGGAGACCGGCCGCAAGGCCATCATCATCCTGACCGACGGCGAGGATGAAGGCAGCCGCGAGAAGATCGCCGACGCCATTGCCGCGGCAAACCGGAATAACGTCATCATTTACATCATCCTGTGCGCCGACCGCGCCCTGTACTGGAGCCAGGGTGAGGGCTACTTCGGCTACGGGTACGCGAAGCGCATCTCCGACGAGACCGGCGGCCGGCTGATCGATGTGGGAAATAATGGCAACAAGCTGCAGGCCGCATTCCAGCAGATCCAGGACGAGTTGCGCACTCAGTATGTGGCCAGCTACACGCCGAGCGATGCCAAGGCGGACGGGACTTTCCGGAAAGTCTCAGTGGACTGCCATAGCGACACGGATCAGAATCTGAAGGTTCAGGTGCGCAAAGGCTACTACGCACCGTCGCCGGGAAATTAGGCCGACTCCAGAATAGGCGTACCCGGCTTTATTGCTCGAAATTCCCGCGGGGGCTAACGCCCCACAATCAATTTGCGTAACTTGCGGCACGAGTAAACTCGTGCCCTGTTACAAAACGAGTCCGGTGCGACGGACGGAGGTGAACGGGATGAAAACCGCCAGGTTCTTCGCGATGGCCTTTCTCGCCGCGGCGAGCATTCCCGTCATGGCGCAGGAGGCGGGGGCGCAGGAGGCGGGAGGAGACGGCTCTCAAAAAGCTGTCTACGCGCCGCAGGGTCCGATGGGCTTCGGCGATGCGTCCGCATCGCACTCCTGGGAGATGAGCTCGATAACCGGCGAGCTGCAGGGCAAGCTGGATTCGAAGACAGCCAAGGTGGGCGACCGCGTGGTGCTGAAGACCATCGAGAAGGTGCAGACGGCCGACGGCACCGTGATTCCCGGGGGAACGCGCCTGGTGGGCCACATCACCCAGGTCCAGACGCGCGATTCAGCCCACGCGATTTCGCAAATGGGCATTGCATTTGATCGTGCGGAACTGAAGAACGGGCAAAGCATCGCGATTTACACGTTGATCCGCGGCGCGACCCCCAACTCGGGGGTGATGGCGATGAATTCCATGAATGGCGGCGGCCCCATGCCCATGAGCGGGATGGGCGACTCCAGTAGCGGAGGCGCCATGACCGGCGGCAGAGGCGGCCACAGCGGTGGTGAGCAGCCGGGCTCCCTGGGCGGCGGCGTGCAGAGAACCTCTCCGACCACACCCTCGGCAGGAGACCCGGTGGGCGCCAATCCGGATCTGAACCCGCAGGGCGCCGTGCAGCTTGCAGGACACGGCGATGTGAACGAGAATGTCGGCGCACACCAGCTTGCCGCGGCTCGCGCGGTCCCGCATGCCACAGCGATTCCGGGCGTGATGCTCGCCGGCAACAGTTCTGCATCCGGCGTGTTCTCCGCGACCATGAAGGATATTCAATTCGAAATCGGAACCCAGATGCAGCTGGGAATTGTGGCGGATCGGTAAGAAACGGAGCAAAGGAGCGACAGAGCGAGAAGGCTTGAGGAGCATAGGCCATGGATGGGCGGAACCCCTCGCTGCAATGAACGAAGGAACTCTTCGACAAGCGCTCCAGGGTAGGGAACCTTCCAAAACGCGATCTTCACCTGCTCCTATGGCTCACTACTGTCCTGTTTTCAGACACTTAGTTACCAAAGATGCGCGAAGTCGTAATCTGGCGCGAAGAGATGGCTTTCGTTAGTATCGGCAGCAAGAGAAGAAACTTGAGGCTGCGGCGAAAAAATATTTGCAGCTTCAGCCAATCCTGCTCCGAGGAGCTCGCAATGAATTCGAACTGCACCCCCCAGGAAAGCTTTGAGATCAGTCCGCGTTTCCGTCAAACTGTCGAAGAGAGAATCGCACGCCTGGCACGGGATGCGGCGAACGACGAGGCGCAACTGGACCGGCTCGACGACATCGATCACATCCGCAGACAGATGCGGCTGGTGGCTGCGCAACGCTCCGAGGCCCTGCGCATGAGAATCTTCCTCGACCGCGCCCGAATGCGGTCGCCAAGGCCGCTGATCCAGCTGTAAGACAGGGATTCGTGGTTCGTGGTTAGTGATTGGTCCTGCCCTGCTTTAATCAACCGCTATTTTCCATGCCGGCTGCACGAAGCTCCCCGCTTCGCGGATGCGCGTTTCCACAACTTCGTCGCTCGCATTTTCCGTACACTGGAGAGAGAGTGTAGCGCGCGATGAAGAACCCGTCGACAAATCTGGATTACTTCGTGGTGGATGTCTTCACCGAGACTCCGCTGGCCGGCAATCCGCTGGCGGTGGTGTTGAACACCTGCGGCTTGACGACCGAACGGATGCAGGCTATCGCCCGCGAATTCAACCTGTCCGAGACCACATTCATCGAGCGCCGGCCGGCTGAGGTGGAGCGCGCGGAAGGCGTGCGCGTGCGTATTTTCACGACCCAGGAAGAGCTGCCCTTCGCCGGCCATCCCACGCTGGGCACGGCGAGCGTCCTCAAGATGATCGCGCCGGAAGCGTTGCAGGACCACGCGGTGACGCTGGCGCTTAAGGTGGGGCCTGTGCCGGTGCGATTTGAGTCGAGTGCCGCGGATGCAGTGGCGATCTTTGGCGAGATGACGCAGAGAGAGCCGGAGTTTGGCGCGGAATTGGACGCGGCGGAAGTGGCTCCGCTTCTCGGTCTCGCCTTCGAGGACATGGACCCGGCTTTGCCGCCACAGGTGGTTTCCACGGGCGCGTCGTTTGCGATTGTCGTGCTCAAGACGGTCGAAGCGTTGGCGAGGCTCAAAGTGAATCAGGATGCGGCCACAGCGTGGCTGCGCCAGCGCGGAGCCAGGTGGTTCTATGTTTTGGCTCCGAACCTAGTCCAAGACCAGAACAGTACGAAGTACCAAAACGAGAGCGGTACGAGGTACCGGGCGAGGATGCAGTTTTATGGCGGTGAAGATCCGGCCACGGGCTCGGCGGCCGGCTGCGCCATCAGCTACCTGGTGGCACGCGGCGCAGTGTCTTCGGGCACGCGCGTGCACGTTCGACAGGGCGTGGAGATCGGCCGTTCCAGCGATCTATTTCTTTCCGCAAAAAAAGATGTATCGAGAGTCACCGATGTCCGCGTAGGGGGCAGCACCGTTCTTGTGGCAAAAGGACAGCTTTTCCTGCCGTGATGCACACGCTTTCAACAGAAATTAATCTTCGCAAGTCGCAGTGTGTGTAGGCTCTAACGATTTTCCCCTTGTTTCACTTAAATTTTCACTCATATCTTCGCCTGCCTTTCCCTCTTCCCATGAACCTCCAAGACTCGTACCTTCACATTCATTGAAGACAAATCAATGGCGCGTTTTTAAGAGTCCCTGAACGCGTCCAAATGCCGAGCATAAGACCGCGAAGCAGGGCTGACCCGCAGAGGAACGCGAGCAGGCTGCCCCATAGCGCACATGAACGCACCTCCAGGGTGCGGTTCACGCGCAGGGCAAGCTGCGAAGTACGATCCAAAGCGATACTGTCGGCCCCGATTCCCGGCCATCGGTTTAATCTGTGGCAGCGCCAAGCCGCAATAAGAGCGGTAGAGCATTTGTGCTGCCATGAATAGCCTTGGAAAATTGCTGTAAGGAGCAGATTCCCATACCATGCGTCCGAAGAAAGTGATTCTGTGTGTAGACGACAACGAACAAGAGCTCTCCGTACTCAAGTTCATGCTTGCGACCAACGGGTATCGCGTGCTGGCAGCCTCCAACGGCCAGGAGGCGATCGCGGTTTTTGCCACGGCGCCTCAAATTGACCTGGTGCTGGCCGATACCACCATGCCCCAAATGAGCGGAGGCCAGCTTGTGGAGCGGCTGAAACGCATGAGAGGGCACGTGCCCATGATTCTGCTCGGCGATGCCCAGGCGGCGATGGGCGAGCTTCACGTGGCCGATGCCATGCTGGCCAGGAAAAACTGCTCCCCACAAGAGCTGCTGGAGCGCATCAAGGTGATGAGTGCGCGCAAACGCGGCCCACGCAAGGGCGCGCAACGCTTCACGCCGGTGAACGAGCTGGCCGCGGCGTCGTAGAAACAGGGAATAGGAAGTAGGGAATAGGGAATAGAGAACGCAGTCCGGACGGTCCTCTTTTCCTGACCCCCTGCTTTCTACTCCCTATTCCCTACTCCCTATTCCCTGTATTTATCCCCTTGACGATGGTGTATGGGAAATCGCATACTCGCCTTCATGTCTTATGGCCGGGGTGAGGGTCTGCCGCCGGTTGAAAGTAGTCCCTTATGGACCTGGTGGTTTTACGTCTTCTTTTTGTCATTCTGTTTGCCACGGTTTGTTATTTCCTCCGCCCGTTCGGCATCCAGACAGGATGGGAAGGCGCGGCGGTTGGCGCGGCTGCGGCGTGCGCGGTCATCGTCTTTGAACTGCGCGTGCGTGCGCTCACGCTGCGGCGGCTGATTGGCGCTGTGGCCGGCAGCGTTCTCGGCATCATTGGCGCGGCGCTGTTTTGTCTCGTGTTGCGCTCGGCGCCCCTTCCCGGAACCAACTCTGCCGTGCTGCAGATCTTCGTGCTTCTGCTCATGACCTACGTGGGCCTGCTGGTGGGCGCAAGCAAGGGCGACCTGCTGAACCCGGCGGCGCTGGGCACGGTGTTCTCCGGCGACAGGCCCTCACGTCGCAGCGCCAAAGTGCTGGATACGAGCGTCATCATCGACGGCCGCATCGCCGATATCGCCGAGGCCGGTTTTATTGACGGCATGCTGGTGGTGCCCGAGTTTGTGCTGCGCGAGCTCCAGGTGGTGGCTGACTCGACCGACGGCTCCAAGCGCCTGCGCGGACGCCGCGGCCTGGATATGCTGCAGCGCATGCAGTCCAACGAAAAGGTTCTGGTGCAGATTGTGCCGGACGATTTTCCCTCCATCCGCGAAGTGGACCTGAAGCTGCTCGAGCTGGCCAAGAAGTGGGGGGCCAAGGTGGTGACCAACGACTTCAACCTGAACAAGGTGGCCCACCTGCATCACGTGGACGTGCTCAACATCAACGACCTGGCCAACGCTCTCAAGCCTGTAGTCCTGCCCGGCGAGCACATGAACGTGCTGATCCTGAAAGAAGGCAAGGAGTACAACCAGGGGGTCGGGTACCTGGACGACGGCACCATGGTGGTGGTGGACCATGCACGCAAGCTGATCGGCCGTACGGTTGCGATCTCGGTCACCAGCGTGTTGCAAACCGCCAGCGGCAAAATGATCTTCGGCAAGATGGACGAGAACGGCAAGCAGGCGGAGGCGTCATGAACAGCCGCGCGCCAGTGTTTGCGATCGTGAGCCACCAGCCCGGGGTGTGCACGTGCCCCAAGCGGGACTGCCCCCGGCACGGCGATTGCCAACCGTGCAGGAACCATCACCTGAATGACCGGCGCCCGCGGCCGCCTTACTGCGAGCGCAAGCCTAGCTGGTTGAAGAGAATCTTCGGGTGGGGATCTTGATAGGTTTCAGGGGGCAGGTTTCAGGTTTCAGTTTGCCGGACGCGACCGCTTTTCTGACACCTGAAACCTTGCTCACGAGCGTTTGAGTCGTTCCTCGAGTTTTTGCTTTGCCGCGGGCCAATCCGCAGCGACGATCGAGTAACGATACGAATTGCGCGGCGTAAAGTCCGCGGCCATGCGGTGGGCCCGCAACATACCTTCAAATTTTCCGCCGATGCGCTCAATCGCCGCCTGCGAGCGCTGGTTGCGCGCATCGGTATGCAGGCAGACGCGCAGCACCTGCCAGACCTCGAAAGCTTGCGTCAACATCAGGAGCTTGGCCTCGGTGTTGGCGGCGGTGCGGATGGCGTCGCGCGTGAGCCACGTGTAGCCGATCTCGCACACGTCGGGAAACTGGCGTCCATGGCGGGCGTGATCCTCAGGCCACGCCCAGCTTTCGATGTCGAAAAAGCGCGTCGATCCCAGAACCGTGCCATCTGCAATGCAAACTGTCGCAAAGGGCACGGCCTTGCCGGCTTCGCGCCAGGCGAGCGCGGTCTCAATGTAGTCGAGCGTCGCCTCGCGGCTCTGCGGGACCGCGCTCCATTGGTAGAGCGCGGGATCGGCGGCGGCTGCAGCGACCAGGGCGTCCAAATGATTCATTGCCAGCGGCTCCAGCCGAACGTGTGCGCCGGCGAGGATTGGAGATTGGAGGGTCACCTTTTAAGTATCCCGTACAGCCAAACGGGGAAGCAACGCATCGCGCGTCAATACTTCGTGATCTTCGGATCGATGGCATCGGCCCAGGCCAGAATGCCGCCGGCGAGATTCTTCACGTTCGGGTAGCCCTGCTGCGCCAGAAACTCCGCGATGCGCTGGCTGCGGCCGCCGGAGCGGCACTGCACCACGATCTCACGGTTGCGGTCGATCTCGGCCAGCCGCTGCGGCACCTCGTTCTGCGGGATGAGCGTACCGCCGATGTTGGCAATCTGATACTCGTAGGGCTCGCGCACGTCGAGGACGTACAGGTCTTCGCCCAAGTCGCGGCGCTGCTTGAGTTCCTGCACTGTCATCTGTGGAATGCCGTTCTTCAACGTTGTCTCCTGGCCAGCTTCGGATTTCGCTTCGGGCTTGATGCCGCAGAACTGCTGGTACGCGGCAACGCCGCAGAATTCCTGATAGTCGATGAGGGCCGTGACGGTGGGGTGCGCGCCGCAGACCGGGCACTCCGGATTTTTCTTCAACTTGAGCTCGCGGAAACGCATGGCCAGCGCGTCGACGAGCAGCAAGCGGCCAACAAGCGGCTCGCCTTTGCCGAGAATGAGCTTGATCACTTCAGTGGCCTGGATGATGCCGACGAGGCCCGGCAAAATGCCCAGCACGCCACCCTCGGCGCAATTGGGAACCGTGCCGGGCGGTGGCGGCTCGGGATAAAGGCAGCGGTAGCAGGGCCCCTCGCGCGTGGCAAAGACGCTGGCCTGGCCTTCAAAGCGAAAAACCGATCCGTAAACGTTGGGCTTGCCCAGCAACACGCAGGCATCGTTCACCAGGTAGCGCGTGGGAAAGTTGTCGGTGCCGTCGGCGACGATGTCGTAGTCCTTCAGAATGTCCATCGCGTTGGCGCTCGAGAGCATGGTCTCGTGCTTGACCACGTGGACCGCGGGATTGAGCGCGGCAAGTTTCTCCTCGGCCGAATCGAGTTTCTTGCGGCCCACGTCGCCGGTGGAGTGCAGGATCTGCCGCTGCAGGTTGCTGGCATCGACCACATCGAAATCGACCAATCCCAACGTGCCAACACCGGTCGCAGCCAAATAGAGCGCCAGCGGCGAGCCCAATCCGCCCGCGCCCACGCACAGAACGCGCGCGGCCTTCAGCTTCTGCTGGCCCTCGACGCCCACTTCAGGCAGGATGAGGTGGCGCGCGTAGCGCGAGAGTTCGTCGCGCGTAAGCTCCGGTAACTGGGTTGGGGAAGTAGAGGCAGCCATCGCTCGCATTCTCTGGTCGACTTCAGTTTACCGGGTTCAGTTTATCGGGTCCGGTTTATTGAGAAGCAGGTGTAACGTGGACGGAGTTGAGAATGTTATTCAGGCTGGCGTGGATGAGCGCCTTCTCATGCGTCGTCAACTCGCGGGGGAAATCTCTGCCGGTTACGTGCGAAGTAGCGACGGCAAGATCGAAGCGCAGGCACGAGCTGGATGCCGCAATGAACGTGGCGTAGATGTCCTCTTCGATTTCGGTGCTCAGGGCCGTGCCGGTCGCGGTTCCGTGCCAATAAGTCACACCGTTGAGCGTCACCGGATCGGCTTCCACCTCCCAGTTATCGCGGGCAAGCCTTTGGCACGCCTGGGCTGTTGCCGCGGGGAGCGCATCGTATCCAAACTCCACGCTGCTGAAGATCGTTTTCGGCCACGAGCGCAAACCGGGGAGCGTCTCGTTCGTGATGAGGCCGCGCAGGCCAGTAGAGACGGAGCGGCCATCCATGGTTGCAATGGCGAGCGACGGCCCTTTGCTGTTTGCTTCGACCCGAGTGAAACTCCAGCCGCTGGGAAAACGGAAGCTGACGCCAAAGGCCGGATCACTGAAAAGCATTTGAGAGCCCGTAACCGGCGTGACCGATTGCGCCAGCGAGGGCAGCGCGGCAACGAAGAAAATGAAATAGACAGAAGCGCGCAGGATCGGGTGGGCCGTCACCCCTCCATTATGCTCTACAGGCAGCGGGCGCAATCAGAGGTCGGCACGCAAGGAAACGAGAACGGCCCCGACCAGTGCGGAGCCGCTCGCGTGAAACGCAGGTTGGATGCAGCAAACAAATTACGGCGTGGGCTTTTTCGGCGCCATCGCAGCCGGTTTTGCCGCGGGCATCGCGGCCGGCTTCGGCCTCCAGAATCCGGGATCAGCCTTGATCCAGTCGTCGCTCACGTAGCTCTGTTTGGGATTCACGGTGAAAAGCTCGCTGTGCGAAGACTCGACGGCTTCCCCGAACATCTGATCGAGCTTGCGCATGCCGTCGTCGCCGCCGAGGGCCGCAACGAACTTCTTGTCCTCAGAGTAGCCCAGGTCAATCGCCGACATCGAGGGATCGCCGGTGAGCGCGATGAAGGTGCCGTCCGGAGCGCCGAAGGCGATCTCGTACATGCCCCAGTGCGCGCTGGTTCCGGCCTTCTCATGCGCATCCTTGACCATCTTCACCACTGCGCGCCATTCCTTCTGCTTGCCCGGGCGAACGTGAAAGACAGCAATCTGGTAAACGCGATGCTTATCGAGGTCGGAATGCGGGTGATAGCTCAGGTCCTCGTCGTAGGTGTAAACCACCGAGTCGACTTCGTCCAGCAACTCGCCATCGGCCAGGCCGGCGCGCTCCAAACCACCCGCGAGCGTGGGATTGCCGTCCACGATCTTGTTGTCCTTCTCCCACTCCTCAAACGATTCGTAGTGAGTCATGAAAAGTGCCCGCGCTTTGCCGGACTGAGAGTTCATGGCCACGTAGTAGACGGGGAACTTGGCCTTTTGTTCCGCAGCGATAAAGGCGCTCTCCGTCTTGTCGTGCGCGGCGCCGCCTTTATAGGGCTTGGTGTACTCGATCGTGAACTGCAGAATTTTGGGCAGCGTCGAAGTTGATGAAGCGTCTTGCGCCGCGGTGAATGTGCTGCCAGCAACCGCGAGGGACAGTCCCAGCAATACAGGGCTGATGATCTTCATGCGTGGAGATCCTCCTTGAAATACCTGGAGATGGGTTGCGATGGGGACCGGGAAAGTGAAGGGGGGCGCGCAAATTCTCCGAGGCAAAATGATTATGTGGGCCGAACCCTCTCGATGTAAAGAAATTTTTGATACTTCATAAGATCGGGGCGTGGAGATTCACGCCAACGCAACACGGCCGGCGCCCATTCCAGGTGTGGAAACTTCAAACGCCGCCCACCGGGTGCCTCTGCCGTGATCGAGCCTTGCGCGCCGCCGATCAGCAGTCCCGATCTTCGACGCAGATTTCCTGCGCCTCAAAGCGCTTGTCCTCTTCGCGAGTCCCGGCCAGCAGCCAGGCGCGCGTGTGCGCAGCTTTCCCTTCGGCTACCTCCGTGATGACGTAACTCGCACCCAGCCAATGCGCTTCGGCAAGGTCGGTGGCCGACCATTGCGCCGGATGGTCGGGATGCGAATGATAGAAGCCGGCGATTTCAAGGCCGCGGCTGCGGGCTTCGTGCGCAATCTTCACGAGCTCCGCCGGGGCGATCTCGTAGCGTGTAAGATCGATGCGCGCGTTCACGGCGCGCACCAGCGCTTCAATCCGCCAACCCGCTGGCTCCGGCTTCCCCAGCAGCGCCCCGCAACACTCGCGCGGCCAGGTCTCTTCGCCGTGCGCGCGCAGATCCTCAAACACCGCGCGCGGCAGGCGCAAAGCGCGCGCCGCTGCTTCCGCGTTGCCTTGGCTCGCCGTGGCGCCGGATTGGGAGGTGTGTGCCGTCACAAGGAAAATTGCGTGTGCGGCGCGGGTGTGCGAGATTGGAGAGAGAACAAGCGCCCGCTGCCTCCATTATTCTTCCAGACTGGAACGCCCTCATGAAACCAAAATCCGGCCATTCCTCCTTCAATCAGACGCTGGAACTGCTCCGCAGCCATGGCTTCGATGCGATTCCCTATGCCGCAGTTGCGGGAGGTACGCTGGTGAGCAAGCATGGAGTGGGAGCCGTGCTGGTGCCTGCTCCAGTAGGCAAGAACGCAGAAGGCCCGGCGGTTGCCCTCGCCGTGCACCCCGGAGTGCTGGTCCGGGGCGAGGTGGCGCGGCTGCTTGATCGCGGCTACCAGAAATTTATTAAGACTTCCCAATACGAGCTTCCTGCGTCGGCCGGCCAATTGGAGGCGATTCACGCGTTCAGCGAAGAGCTGAAGCAGTTGACTGACGCCATCAGCCTCTACAACGAGTCGCTGGGCACAACCAGCGACGTCTATTGCTACGACCGGCTGGTGGGCCGCGAAGACGCGCAGCCGGGGACCGACCAGCCAGCGGAAATGGCCGACGGGCATTAATCCTTTTCGCGGCACCCGCTCAGATGCGTGGGGAAGAAACTGTTGGTGGGGCGTCGCGTAACGGCGGCTGCTGATTTGTGCAACTTCATCGGCGCGGGGCCGCTGGTTCAATCTCGATGTAATCCAGCGCCGCGGGATCGCTCGCGTCGGGCGAGCCGTCTACGCGCAACACGTCTCCCGGCTTCAATTCCACACTTCGCGCGATGAACCGCGTTGAGTTGTCGCCATTGGGCCGCCGCGAAGGCAGCTTGGCGTCCGCGGCCCACGTGGCGATCGCCGTTGCATTCATCTCGAGCGCGAAGTGCGCCACGCCGCCCTGCAGATCGAAGTACTGGACCGCGATGTCGAAGCGGCCGGACTTGCCGGTGTAGGTCCACTCCGCCGAACAGCCTTTAGGCGCAGAGCTGGCATCGCAGGTGACGGCCTTTCCGCCCGACGCATCTTCCCACGGCGTCACTTGAAAAATTGTGTAGCCGGCGAGGCGCGCGTCTTCCGCTTCGAGCCGTCCCGGATAATGCCCCGCGCGGCCCTTGGCATCGGGGATTCCGCTCTCCTTCAGGAAGTACTGCACGATGGCGTCGCGCCAGACGATCGCGTGGCCGGCCTGGTATTCGAGCCGCCCGAGCACGTCGTTAAATAACTTAGGATCGACCATGGCCTTCACAGTCTTCCATTCGGCAACGAGCCGCGCCGCCTCATCCGCACCCCGGTAGTGGCTGTCGTAAAAGTACTGGATCACCGTCTCGCCCGAGTGCAATTTGTACGTGTACGGCACGTGATGGAAAAAGAGCAGCAGATTGTCGGGCGTGGTGGCCGGCAACTCATACATCTTCGCCACTTCCGGCGGATACTGCCCCGCGAAGCCAGTTCCGGTTGCGACGCTGCGGTCCATGCCAATGCCCTGCGCGTCGTCACGATGCCATTGTCCCCAGCCGTTGCGCTCGCTCCCCTCGATGCCTGGCCCGTAGTGGCTGCCGGTCGGATCGGTGAGCGTCTGTGTGCCCAGCGGGCCGGTGTAATGCTCGTACGCGGGCCACGACTGCATCAACATCTTGGACACGGTGGCGATCAAATGCGGATCTTGAATGAAGGTCTGCCGCGTCCACTCCTGGGCAATCTGCTCCGCCGAAAGATTCGGATCCCACGCCAGGCGGCCGAAGGCATAGAGATTTGCCATCGCCAGCGGCGAGCCCAGCCAGCCGTCTTGTCCCACGCAGGAAACGCCGATCATGCCGCCCAGCGGCCGGTGGAAGCTTTTACCCTCGATGATTTCTTTCACCGGCGTGGAACGATTTTCTGCACGAAGATCGAAATCGAGAATCTGCTTCCACATGGGCGCGAGATAGACGAGATGCCGCTGCTGGCCCGTGTACTCCTGCGTAATCTGCAGCTCCATCGCGGAGTTGGTCTTCTCAAGTCCGGCAAAGAGCGGGGACACCGGCTCGCGCGCCTGGAAGTCAATGGGGCCGTATTTAATCTGCACAATTACGTTCGCGGCGAACTTGCCGTCGAGGGGATGGAAGATGTCGTAGGCGGCGCGCGCGCGGTCGGCCTTCAGGTCGTTGTAATCCAGGTGATTGTTGTAGACGAAGGCGCGATAGAGCACCACACCGCCGTGCGGCGCGAGCGCATGGGCCAGCAGATTCGCCGCATCGGCGGGACTGCGGCCATAGCTCGCCGGTCCGGCCTGGCCCTCCGAGTCGGCCTTTACCGTGAATCCCGCGAGGTCCGGAATCTGCGCATAAATCTCGTCGACCTTCGCCGCCCACCAGGCCTGCACCGCAGGATCGAGCGGGTCGAAGGTTTTGAGGCCGCCGATCTTTTGCGGGCTGGCAATATCGACGCTGATGGCCAGCCGCACGCCCCATGGGCGCATCGCATCGGCGATGCGCTTGAGGCCTTGCATCATCTCCGGCGTCAGAAAAGGCGCGGCCCCATTCACGTTGTTCACGTTGCAGCCGTTGATGCCGACGGACGCCAGCAGCCGCGCGTATTCGCCCACGGCGCCGAGGTCGTCGCGAACTTTTCCATTCTCGAAAAAGATCGACCGGCCGCCGTAGCCGCGTTCGACGGTGCCGTTGGCATTGTCCCACTCGTCGGTCCAACGGATGGGCATGGCGGGAGCCTCAGTGATTGTGGTCTTTGGATTCCAGCCTGTCGTCGCGATTTCTCGAACCAGTGCGAAGGCGCCGTAAATCACGCCGTGATCGCCCCCGCCGGCAACTACGAGAAGTCGCTTTCCGGCAGAGTCTTTCTCGGCGATCCAAAAGGCCTCGGGCGAAAGCTTAGAAGGAACGTTGAGCGTGGGGTAAGCCGATCGAATCTCTTGGACCGTGCCGACGACAATAGCGTCGCTCGCCCCGTCTCCGCCGGAAGTAGGCGCGCTGCCAAAGAGACGTTCGACACCGTTGACGATCTCCTTCACTGCGGTTTTCTCGGCCGGCTCACGACTCAGCGCCCGTACGTGCATGGGAACCGGCGGGAGCCCGTGGAAATAGCCATGTCGCAGCCATGTCTGATCCAATGTCTGCGCCGGCACGGCGATGGCTCCGGCGGCGAAAAGGGCAGCGCAGACAATGACCTCGAAAAAAACGATTTTCGTCGATTTTAGAACCCGCTGGTTTCTCATCGCTTCCGCTCCCCACAACGTTGTACCACTTCCGAAGTGCAGGGACCAAGGGACCAAGGGACCGAGGGAACAAGGGAACAAGAAAACCGCGTTGGCACGAGGGGTTACCAGACGATGGTCGCGCGCCGCAGGCCGCGCACGGCGTTGGCGATATAAACGCCATCCGCCTGGCGCAGATCGTTGAGAAGCAGCACGCGCTCTTCGATTTCTGGCCGAGTTTCGAGAAGATGACGCCGGAAAACTCCGGCGAGCAAGCCGCATTCGACCGGCGGCGTTGACCAGCGGCCGTCTTTCTCGATAAACACATTGCTGATGGCGCCTTCCGTCAGTTCGCCACGCAGATTCAGGAACACCACGTCGTCGAAACCGCGCTCCGTGGCCTGCAGATAGTGCAAGGCGTAGATCGGACGCTGGGTCGTCTTGTGGTAGAGCGTGGGGTCGTCGGGATCGGTGCGATACGGCGAGATGCATGCTCGAGCGATGCGATTTGGATCGGGATTCGGCTGCAGCGGTTCGCTGCCGATCCTCACGTTCCCGTCGGGATCGATCATAAGGAGACGCACTTTACGCGGCGCGCACCCTGCGAATTGCAGAGCGTGCTTTTCGAGCGCGGTTCGGATCGCGTCGCGGTCGCAAGCAAAGCCGAAATACTCCGCTGAATCCGTGAGCCGATCGAGATGCAGCTCGATAAACGGGTACGCACCGTTCCAAAGCATCGTTTCGATGAGAAACAGCTTGTCAGGCTGGCTCGCAATAAAAGAATTTGTCGTGCGATGCGCCGGACCGGTAAGGAACTCCCCCTTGAGCAAACATTCGCGGTACTCACCGGCCGCATCGGAGTCGATGACGATGCCGCTTCCGGTGCCCATGGTTCCACATCCGCCATCGAGCTCCAGCGTGCGAATGGCCACATTGAAGACCGTCTGCTGCGGCGAAAAGAAGCCGATAGCGCCCGTGTACACGCCGCGCGGCGCGTCTTCAAGCTGGGCCAGCAACTGCATGGCCCTCACCTTGGGCGCGCCCGTTACGGAGCCTGAGGGAAAGAGCGCGCGGAAGATGTCTTGAAAGCCCACCTCGGGGCGCAACTCCGCGCTCACCGTAGAAGTCATCTGCCAGAGCGTGGAATAGCGCTCCACGTCGAACAGCCGGTCGGCATGCACCGTGCCGGTTCGCGCCACGCGGCCCAGATCGTTGCGGAGCAGGTCGACAATCATTACATTTTCGCTGCGATTCTTGGGGTCGTTGCGCAGCCACTCGGCAATCTCGCGGTCCTCGCGCGTGGTGCGTCCGCGGCGCGCGGTGCCTTTCATGGGCCGCGTGACGATGCGGCGCGTGGGGCCCTCGTTTTCGATGCGAAAAAACAGCTCGGGCGAGAAGGACAGAATGTGCCGGCCCGTTTGCCAATGCAAAAATGCACCGTAGTCCACCGGCTGGCGCGCGCGCAGCCGCGCGTAGTGCGCCGCAATGCTGCCCTGCACTTTGATTTGAAACGGCGCCGTAAAATTCAGTTGATACACGTCGCCGGCGCGAATCAATTCATGGATCGCGGCGATGCGCCGGGCGTATTCGGCTTCGGTGAGCGCGAACTCGGCGGTCAGGCTCTCCTCAGGGGCTAAAGCCCTCTCTTCTTTTGCGGCCCCTTCGGCACGACTGAAGTCGTGCCCTGATACAAGACTCCCTGCCGGGGAACATTCTTCGCAGCTTCCGGAGTCGTGCCCTGATACAAGGCTTCCTGCCGAATGAGTTTCCGAGCGACCGACGTAGTCGTGTTCTGTCGCGCATGAAGCTTTGTTTCGAAACCGTGCCAGCTCCGACGGCTCGCCGTCCAAAAATGCTCCAGCCTCGTGATCGAAAACGTAGCTCTGCTCGTAGATCCCGAACCACGCCAGCGGCTGGCCTTCCCGGCTCGGGCGCATCGCGGCCTTGGGCTCAAAGCAATTGCCACACTCGTAGCTGAAGAATCCCGCTGCGCTTAGCCCCGCGGCCACCGCGCTCTCCAGCTCTGCGAACAGCGCAGGAATCTCTGCCGCATTCCACGCGGCGCACACACGGGCGGGAGCCGTGAACAGTCGCGTCCAGGGTTTTTCACTGCCTGGTTTTTCATTACTTTCGGAGTGGCTTAGTTTTCCGCCTTCGAGCAGCACCGTGGCTGGCGTGTGTTCCACCAGCGCATAGACTTCGGCGGGAAGGGGATGCCGGCGCTTCATGCTGACAGTGTAGGACCTCGCCTCAACTTCTCAGGCAATGGCCCTTACTGTACGGTCAGCTGGAACGTGGTGGTATTGGTGATGGCGGTGACTCCGTTGCTCGACTGCCCGGCGACCATCACGGTGTACGTGCCGGAGGGAGTTGCAGGCGGATTGCCGGGACCGTGGTTGTAGTAGTAGTAGCGCGGATTGCAGCCCGTGGTTCCCAGGGTGGCCACAAGGCCCACCAGCGCCACCAGCGAAAGCCGCTGCAACCAGCGGCGCCGGCGCGCTCCCCACGCCAATCCGCCCAGGCCCAGCATGCCGGGCAGCAGAATGGCCCACGCGACAGGACTGTTTTTGTGCCCGGCCCCTGCGGGCGGCACGGCGCCTGCGGTCTGGGCTTGCGTCTGAATCAGCATGGTACTGGCGACGCCCGCATCCTGGCCCGGCAGAAGCTCCAGGCTCTCCGGCGTAAACGTGCAGGAGGAAAGGGTCGGCAGACCAGAGCAGGAAACCGTGATAAACGCCGGGGCCCCCGCTGTGTTGAGGGAGGCGACGTATACCTGGGACGGCGTCACCGTGACGGTAGCCGTTCCGGATTGACCGGCGGTCAGCGTCATCACCGAAGAGCCCGACGGCGAGATATTGGAAATCGAGACCGTAAAATCCGCGGTGCACTGCGTACTGATGGATGCCGATGCGTACGTGGAACCGGACGTTGCGTAGGTCGAACTGCCGGCGTAGACGGCCTGGAGCGTATGCGAGCCGTTGTTGAGGTAGAGGGAAACCGTCGCCTGGCCGCTGGTATTGAGCGTGGCGCTCGCAATCTGCACCGGGGAGGCGCTTGCGTTGTCGAATATATTCACTGTGCCGGAGGGCACGCCGCCGGAACCGGTGACGGTGATGGTCAAGGTGGTTAAAGTGGTGTTAAGCCCTGATGTGGGACAGGCTTGCGTGCTGGACTGCGCCGACAGCGCGGTGGAGGTTGTGGTCAGGCCGAAAGCGCGCACAGCCGGAAGCAACGCCAGTGCGATGCCGAATCCCGCAACCCAGTGAAGCCGCAATTTGCGGCAGTTTATCCCTATCACGTGCACCTGCTCCAAACTCGTTAAAAATCGGGCTCTTCAGAAAGGTAGCATATCGCCCTGCGGCGTTTCGCCGGTTTTCCCTTCGCGTAAACCCCTATTGTATCCGCCGGGGGCGCAATCGGGCGAACCGCGACACCGTCATTTACCCTGAAAACTTAACGCGTGCCTGGCAAGCATTGGACGCCTGGCAACAGGATTGGAGAGTCGAGGAACGGCCATCTTTTCCAGTTGCGATCCGGGAAATCGCGAACAGTGCCATGCTTCTGGCCATCTAAATCGGTCCCGCCCACTGCCCGATTGCGGAGCCGGCATGAGCGGCGGGTTCACGCCCTTCCGGCCTGCTGCCCTGCCGCTGTTTTTTTTCGAATCAATGGCGGGCTACGGCCCCCGCACTATGCTTTCCGTTTGAGGTTGAAATCGATGACCCAGACCGCGAAGCGGATGGGGATCTTACAATAGGGCAGAATGATCGCTCACCTGCGCGGCAAGCTCATCTTCAAACAGCCCGGCCAGGCCATTGTCGAGGCCGGCGGCGTCGGCTACGACGTCGCCATCTCCATTCCCACGTTTACGGCGCTGCCTTCGGTGGGCGCTGAGGCCTCGCTGCACATTCACACCCAGGTGAGCGACGACCAGATCGCCCTCTTCGGGTTTTTGGAGAGTGACGAAAAGCGGCTCTTCGAGCGGCTCATCACCGTGGGCGGCGTGGGGCCCAAGCTTGCCATCAAAATGCTGAGCGGGTTGTCGCCGGAGCGCACCGTCCAGGCCATCCGCGGGCAGGACCACGCGCAACTCACGCGCATTCCGGGGGTGGGCAAAAAGCTGGCCGAGCGGCTGGTGGTCGAGCTCAAAGATAAGCTCGATGATTTTGCCGTCGCTCCCGTGGCGCACGCCGTGCAGGGTCCGGCCGTGGACGATGTGCTTTCGGCGCTTGTGAATCTCGGCTACCAGCGCTTGGCTTCGGAAAAGTCCATCGAGCAGGCGATCGCCAAAGACAAAGCGCTGGCCGCGGATTTCGATGGGCTGTTCAGGGGGGCGCTGAAGGTGATTCGGTAGAGCAGCTGTTCAGATCATCTTGACAGGAAGTGCGGCATTGCCGCAGAATGATTTTATGCCCGTTCTTCTCCCGACCGTTGTGGAGACCAGTGCTTTTACGCGAAGAGCGGAGAAGCTCTTAAGCACTGAGGAATACGACGACTTGATTTCCTACTTATCGCGTTATCACAAGGCCGGAGACGAGATACCTGGCACCGGTGGCGTACGCAAATTGCGTTTTCGAGCGTTCGGCAAGGGCAAATCCGGCGGAGTGCGTGCGATCTACTATTTCTATGACGAGAACACTCCCTTGTACGCAATTTTTCTTTACGGAAAGAACGAGCAAGCCGATCTCAATTCAGCGCAGAAGAAGGAAGTAAAAGCCTTCGCGGCAATCATCAAAGGCGCCGCAATCAGGAAGAGGATCTCAAAATGAAGCGCAAAAACGTTGCAGAGGAACTGATTGAGGCCATGCGCGAGGCCGCGGCTATTGCAGAAGGCAAGGTCAAGCCGGCGCGTGTCACCACGTTCAAGCCGTCCCTCGGTTTGGAGATTCGCCAAATTCGCCTGGCCACCGGGTTGAGCCGCGCCGAGTTTTGCCGCCGCTTTGCGCTCGACGTGCGTGCCTTGCAGGATTGGGAGCAGGGGCGCAGGCGTCCCGAGCGCGCGGCACGGGCTTACCTGACTGTGATTGCACGAAAGCCGAAGGCGGTCGAAGAGGCGCTGGCCAGTTAAAGAGGCGGGGTTTTTCTGAAGCACGCTGAAGGTAATCCTGAACCACCGGCGGTAAAGCTGCGGTATTTCAAAAATTCGGGCTTCAGCCCCGGAAAGAGAGGGCCTTCTGTTTTCAACGAGGCTGACTAATGGATGGCCGCCAAAACCGCGGTTAACGGAGTAGCTTCGTAGCGTGCGTCAGCCGGATTCCAACGGAACTGGCGGCGCTGTGCACTGAACCTCCCGTTGACCCACTCGGTGCGTGTTTCTTCGATGATTCGTGAACTCGATCCAGCAACGGGAATGATTGTGAAGCTGCTGTGTCTTTCCAATTCGGGCCCGAGCCCGGGAGGAGGGGACTCGTTTCGAAGCTCATCGGTCTGCATTTCCTGTTTGAATTTCTGCCCAATTACCGAATAGATGGAGAAGACCTGCACCAAATAACCAGTTCCACGACCGACGCAAGAATGGTGAATCAGGATTTCATCTTTTTGCGAATCGTGAATCGCCGCGATTTCAAAAGAGACATGGTCGTCGTAGTGGCAATCCAGTTCTAGGTGATCCGTAACTTGCCATGAGAATTTGTCGAGCATGAGCAAGTAGAGGCGAGCGCTCTCCGTAGATGGCGTGCATGCAAAAAAAAGAATCGCCGCGCGGCGGTTAGCTCCTATGCGGAATGACTTGAAACGGGGGTAGAGCGGGAAACCCCTGACTGCATCCCAATTCCAGTTTTCGGCGAAAGCTTTCTCAATTCCCAAGTTGGCCATGCGCGCCACCCTTGTGTCCTGCTTGACGATCCAATCCTGCATACTGACGTCGCTGTTCAATTCAGCGGGCTGCTTTCCATCGCCTGCCTGCAGAACAGGCTGTTGCGACAAACTCTGATGTTGAACGGAGGTGGATTGCTGGGAGGGCAGATGCAATCCAAGCAAGAGAAAAGCCAATGCTGGAAGCAAACGGGAGATCATGCAAGCAACATTACCATGCGCTACACTCCACTTGTCATGGTTTCCAAATCGAAGTCCGGTGCCGCCCCCGCCCTTCCCTACTTCCGCCCCGAAGCCCTCACCTTCCTCCGCAACCTGAAGCGCCACAACGACCGCGCGTGGTTTCAGCCGCGCAAGGCGCAGTTTGAAGCCGAGCTGAAGGAACCGATGCTCGCCGTCGTGCGCAAGATTACCGACGCCATGGTGGACTTTGCGCCCAACCACGTGCGACCTGCCGAGAAATCCGTCTTCCGCATCTATCGCGACACGCGCTTCAGCTCCGACAAGCGGCCCTACAAAACGCACGTGGCCGCATGGTGGTCGCATCAGGGATTCGAGAAAACCTCGGGCGCGGGCTACTACTTCCACGTGAGCGCGAAGGAAGTAATCATCGCCGCCGGTTCCTACATGCCCGACAAGGACCAGCTGGCCGCCATCCGCCACTGGCTGCTCGATCACCACGCCGAGTTCCGCAAGCTCCTGCGCAGCCCAAAGGTGCGGAAGCACTTCACTGAATTTGAGGGCAACGCGCTGACGCGCCCGCCCAAAGGGTTCCCATGCGAGCATCCGGGCATGGATCTTATCCGCTGCCGCCAATGGGGACTGGCTGCGGAGCTGCCCGCGAAGGCTGCGCTCAAAAAAGACTTTGCCGACGTGGTCATCCGCTACTTCAAGGTGGCTGCGCCAGTGGTCAACGCGCTCAACACACCGCTTGCCGCCGCGTTTGTGCCCCAAAAGCGGGTTCTCTTCGGCCTGCGGTAGGCTCTCAGCCGCCGGCTTTCAGCTTTCTTCTGCCCGGACCGGCCTTTCCGCTCATTCCCAAAGATTTGCGCTCGCATGAAAGAACTGATCCCTGGTCCCTGGCCCAATATCTGCCTTCACAGCTGTCCGGTTAGAAGTCGAAGAGAATCAACCGATTGCTGGAGTCGAATAAGTCGATTTCGGAGTCGGAGGGCTGAAGTGCCTGTAAAATGGGGGTTTTCTCGAAAAGGGTTAGGCT
>JBEKGH010000072.1:0-20694 GCA_050012895.1 Occallatibacter sp. | reverse complement strand
AGATAGAGGTTGGTGTGGTTGAAGATGTTGTAGAGCTCCGACCGGAACTCGATCTTGACCCGCTCGATAGGGGTATTGAACTTCTTGTTGAAGTCCAGATCGGTTTGGTAGAAGGCTGGCGTGCGGCCGTAGTTCTTGGGCAGGCTGCCAAATGGACTCGACAGTCCATTCGCGGAGGCGTTGCCGATGTAGGTAGAGGGCAGATCGACCGCTGCCGGGTTCACATATTGCACTGAGCCGTTGGCGAGCTTCGTTCTCTGGATGTAAGGAACGCCAGCGACGAGGTTGGGACGGTAGAGGTTCTCGCCGCGCCAGTTTTGGGTAAGCGCAGGCGAAACGGCATTGGCTGAAGCTGGACTGTACGTAAGATTGAAGGGCGTTCCAGCGTCCATGGTGTTCACGGCGCTTATCTGCCAGCCGCCGAGGATGGCCTCGGACACAGGGTTGGCGCCGGCGAGCCAGCGCCGTCCCTGGCCGAACGGCAGTTCGTAGATCAGCGTGGTGACGTTGGTGATGGGCAGGTTATAGTCCGATTGGCCGTAATCGCCCTCGATGTTGTAGCCGTTCTGCGGGCAGGGTGTATTGGCTTCGAGGGTCGATGAGGCGTTGTCCAAATCGTGCGACCAGGTGAAGGAGTTCAACAGGGTCAAGCCACCGGTGTAACGCTGCTCGTAACGGGCCTGCAGCGCGTTGTAGCTGGAGTGGAACTCACTCAAAGCCTGGGTAATGTCGCCGTTGCTGAAGGTGGGATAGAGAGTTGGATTGTTGAGCAGATAGCCGCCCCAGTTCATGTACGGACGCTGCCATTGGCCAGCCGGAATTCCGGTAAATTCGCCGGCGGTCGTAAGCGGCAAGGCGGGATTCTTCTGGTTGGCATTGATGAAGCCCTGCAGGTGGACACCGTGATTGGCTACATAGGCCAGGTCAACTTTGGTGTTCTTGCCCACGCTCTTCTGCACGTCAAGGAACCAGCTCTCGGCGTATCCGTCCTTGGTGTTGGTCGGAATGGAGTCGATATTGTCCGTCCCGGCGCTGAAGACCGAGGCCAGTCCCGCGGGGAAACCTTGCGATAGCCGTACGAAGCCGTTCGTGCTTCCGCTTGCAAAGCCGGTCGTGGTTCCGGTCGTAGACGGGTTGCTGACCACGGTAATGAGATCGAAGGGCGCGTTGATGGCAATATTGTTGCCCGAGCCGGCACGCCAGTAGTGGATGAATGCCGTGCCGTAGCCGCCGCGGAGTACGAGGCTCGGCGTGAGAGCAGCAGCGAATCCGAAGCGCGGCGACCAGTCTTTCTTATTGGGATTCACCAGCGACTTGCCGAATACTCCATTGCCGCTATAGGGAGCGATGCAGGGAGCGCTTCCGCACAGGGGCGACATGGCTGTTGTATAGCCGGGTGTGAGCGTCTGCAGGGTCCCGGTCGTGGCGTTGAAGTTGGAGACGAAGCTGTCGCGCTCCCACCACGGCGAACCATACTCCCAGCGCAGGCCAATGTTCAGGGTCAATTTCTGAGAGACCTTCCAGTCATCCTGAGCGTAAGCGCTGTCCATCTGCTGGTAGACGTGGGTGATGAAATAGGTTGCCAGCGAGTAAGCGCTGCTGGTTCCGAAGAGGAAGTCGGCAAAGTCTGTGTCGGCAACGGCGGAGGTGTTGGGGCAGGCGGGCACGTTTGCCGGGCACTTGCTGTAGCCGCCCCCGTAGGAGAAAGAGCCGTACAGCGGGTTCGAGTCCTCGATTTCCTGCCACACCTTCTCATACTCATAGCCAAACTTGAGGGAATGACGGCCGTGGACCCAGGTGAAGTTCAGCTTGGGATCGGCCAGGGACGGGTTCTGCCATTGCGGGTTGGTGCTTTGACGGCCAAAGGACGTAAAGCCACCGGTGATGGCAATGGAAGGCAGGCCGCCCGAGACGCCGGCGATGGTCGGCAAGCCAGGGATGGAGCCGGCTGGAAACGCAGTACTGCCGATCGCGTAGGTCCACTTGCCGGCCCGTGTGCCGGAGATGGCCAGGCGCGCATCGATGAACTTGTTGGCGCTGAACGCGTGGTTGTAACCGGCCGCAACCTGTTGATCGTGAATAAGGATGTCGCCGTTGGTCTGCATGTCGATCGGCTCGGCCAGAAGGTTGTAGTTATGGCCAATCTCCTTGCGATCGCTTACCTTGAGGAACCAGGACGTGTTGGCGTTCTGCTGGAAGTCAAAGCGCAGGTCGCCCTTGTCGGCGTGATCGGTAAACGGCGCGTTCAAGGGGCAGTCGTTGGTGGCTACGCCTGTCGTCGATAGGCCGGCTGTCACCGTGCATTTGCCGGGTAGAGCGGCCTGGTACAGGCTGGCTATTTTCAGGGCCGTCGGATCGGCGTCGGCCTTGGCCTGTGAAGGCCAGCTGGAATAGGGCGTGCCCGCCGGGATGTACGTACCGGGGCTCCACGGATCCTGTACGGCGACGGCTAACTGGCCGCTGAGCTCGTTGGTTGTGGGCACGGTATCAACGACCGTGGGCGTGAGAGTCTGGCGGAAGCCTTCATAGTCGAGGAACCAGAAGAACCGATTCTTGATGATGGGGCCGCCGAAGTTGGCGCCAAACTGGTTGCGGTCGAAGACCGGCTTGAAGAACGGATACACCGCGCCTGTGACGGCGTTGGTCGAGATCGGCTTGATGTAGCCGAACGCGTTCAGATCGGTGTTGCGGATGAACTCATAGAGCGTGCCGTGGAACTGGTTGGTACCGCTCTTGCTTGCCACGTTGACGGTTGCGCCGGAGGAGCGGCCGTACTCGGCGCTCTCGTTGTTCGTGATCACCTCAAACTGGGCGACGGAGTCGGGCGGGGGCTGAATGATCTGGTTATCGAAGCCCTGATTGCTCTCGCCGTAGGAATTGTTGTCCATGCCGTCGATCATGTAGTCGTTGAACATGCTGCGCTGGCCATTCACGTTGAAGGAGCCGGCGCGTGTAAACGAGGTGACCGCCGTGGTGGTGGCGTCGGCCGGAGCCTGGTGGGCGCCCACGACGTAATTCACGAGATCGGAATAGGTGCGGCTCACCAGCGGAAGCGACTGCGTCTGATAGTTGGTGATGGTCTGATCGCGCTGGCTCGACTCGGTTTGCAGCTGCAAAGCAACGTCGCTGACCTCGACAGTAGTGGCTTGGGCCGTGCCCACCTTCAAGACCAGATCGATGCGCACGCGGGCGCCGACAGAAACGGTAATCGACTTGGCTTCCGCGATCGAGAAGCCGGAGGCGCTGGCAGTGACGGTGTAAACACCAACGCGCAGCTCCGGAACTTCATAGTCGCCGGATTGATCCGTCTTGACCACCGTAGCGATGCCGGTGGCATCATTGGTGACGGTAACGGGCACGTCCGGAACCGCTGCGCCGCTGGGGTCATGAATGGTTCCGACCAGGCCGCCAAGGTCGTATTGAGCAAAAGCCGCGCGTGAAGAAAGCATCAACAAAAGCGCCATGGCCAGAAAGATCCAAGTGAACCCATGCTTACCGGCCTGGTGCCCTACAGATCGAATTCGCGATTGCATATTGCCTCCCAATGTTCATTTTTCAACAACGGTTAAGTGTCTTCCCTGTTGATCAGGGCTACAGGATTCAGAAGATGCCATGAATAGAATCCATCGCCCTCACTTGAGAGCGAAGCACCGAACCCCGCCGTAAAGACAAGAATGGTACTGCAGCTTTCAGCCTGCAGGCCTCCGCGTCGGCGGGAGTAGTCGATAAAAAACTCGGAGTTGTCGAAGATGCCGAGATGATGGTGAGCAACGGTGTCACTGCCATCCTTGGTCACATCCATTAAGTCTCGAAGAACGTACTGTGAAAAATCGGCTAAAGACAAAAATCCACCCCAAATCCAAGCTCAGTTCATCCGGCCCTTCTTGCACACACGACCAGTATCGAAAAAGCTGCATTTGGCGGTGGATTTCTCTTAGTCTTTTCCGCGGGAGGAAAGTAACAAATATGAAATATACGTGTCAAGACAAATCTGCACACGTGTGTGGGCCGCCTACTTAGAGCCGTCCCACCACGGCTATACCCATTTGGGGTGCCCCCGGTCCCTCGCTTTTGGGGACCGGGGATGATGGCAGCACAAACGCTGGCTACACCTATTTTGGAATCGCTCTAAGGGGATCGAAACACGAAACCCATTAGCCAAGCAAGCTGGCGACCCCGGTCCAGGCCCGGTGCTGGCTTTCGGCCACGCCGCGATGCGTGAGCGCACCCAGCCAGGTATTCAGGCCTTCGGCGAGGCCGGCATCCTGGCGGATTGCCTCGCGTGCGCCCTGGTTCGAGATGCGCAAAACATAAGGGAATGTGGAGTTTGTGAGCGCCAGTGTGGAGGTATGCGGGACGGCGCCGGGCATGTTGGTGACGCAGTAGTGCACAACGCCATCGACCACATAGCTGGGGTTGGAGTGGGAGGTGGGCCGGGCGGTCTCGACGCAGCCGCCCTGATCGATGGCCACATCGACGATGACGGCGCCTTGCTTCATTTGCGAGACCATGGCGCGAGTGACCAGCTTGGGAGCGGTCGCGCCGGGAATGAGCACGCCGCCAATCAGCAGATCCGCCTCGCGCGTTACCTGGGCGATGTTGTAGCTGTTTGAAGCCAGCGTCGAGAGGCGGCCGCCGAAGATGTCTTCGAGCTCGCGGAGACGGTTCAGGTTCACGTCGATGAGCGTGGTTTTAGCGCCGAAGCCCAAGGCGATGCGCGCTGCGTTGGTGCCCACGACGCCTCCACCCAGAATGGCCACATGCGCCGGGGGCACGCCTGGAACGCCGCCCAGCAAAATGCCGCGCCCGCCGCGCTCTTTTTCGAGGTAGCTGGCGCCGACCTGAACGCTCATGCGCCCCGCCACTTCGCTCATGGGTGTGAGGAGAGGGAGATTTCCCTGGCGGTCGCGCACGGTCTCATAGGCGATGCCGATAACTTTGGATTCGAGCAGCTTGTCAGTGAGTGCAGGCAACGGAGCCAGATGCAAATAGGTGAAGAGAACGAGACCTTCGCGGAAGTAAACGTACTCGCTTTCGATGGGCTCCTTGACCTTGACGACCATATCGGCGTTGCCCCAGGCATAACCGGCATCGCCCACAACTTCGGCGCCGGCGTTCTGGTACTCGGCATCGGGGAAGCCGGACTGCGCGCCAGCCTGGGTTTCGACCAGAACTTTGTGACCGGCCTCGGTGAGCGCTATCACGCCCGCGGGGGTAACTCCGACGCGGGACTCGTTGTCCTTGATTTCCTTGGGAACGCCGACGATCATGGTTTCTCCTTTTTCACGATGGCCCCAATTTGCTTGCGCGCGGGCAGGGCTGCACTTGAAAAACCGCCTCCGTGCCCCATCCTTTTCGCGCCTTTTGCGAAAAGGGTGGGAAGGCAAAAACCTGTCCTGGAACCGGCTTCATTCCAGTGCGCCGGGGGCCGTTTTCCAACTGAATGGAATTTTACGGCGCAGGCGGCTTCCAATGTGTGCAAACTTTGTGGTAGAACAGCCAAATGGGAACGAAACGTGAGCAAGATGCGCCTTTGGCGCAACAATCGCCTGAGGCGTTGCAATCCGTAGAAAGCTTTCACTCCGTGGCGGGACTCAAAGCGGCCGGACCCGAAGCGGCCAGACCTGGAGCGGCCGAAATTAGATCGGCTGAACTTGACGAGCTGGACAGTGCCATCCTGCGCTACCTGGCGCGCCACGGCCGGGCGACGAATTTTGAGGTGGGCGAGGCCGTGGGGCTGTCGGCTTCGGCGGCGTCGCGGCGCATCCTGGCGCTGGAGGCAACGGGCGCCATCCGCGGCTACCGCGCGCTGATCGACGACCGGCTGCTGGGCAAGCATATGACGGTCTACATCCGCGTCACGCTGGAGCGGCAATCGGCGGCGGTGCTGAACGCGTTTGAGACTGCCGTGCGGCACTGCCACGACATTGTGAGCTGCCACCTGCTGGCCGGTCAGTATGACTACATCCTGGTGGCGCGCGTAGCGGGCATTGATGACTACAACCGCCTGCACCAGAACGAGCTCTCGCGCCTGCCGGGCGTGATCCGGCTTGAGACCAGCTTCGCGCTGAGGGATGTGCTGGAGGCTTAAGGCGTATCGATCGGGGCCGCTCTTGGGTTGTTCTCTTTGGCGCCTGGTCCAGGCTTTTACTCCATCGTTTCGCGCGCTTCGCGCCAAAGGTCGAGTTCGCCATCGCGCGCGTGGCGGTCGATTTCTTTGAGCTCGGCGGTCGTGAATTCGAGCTTCTTGAGCGCATCGAGCGAGTCGTCGAGTTGCTCCACGTTGCGCGCGCCGATGAGCGCCGAGGTGACGCGTTTGTCGCGCAGCACCCAGGCGATGGCCATCTGCGCGAGCGTCTGGCCGCGGGCTTGCGCAATTTCGTTGAGCGCGCGGACGCGCTTGAGGTTTTCTTCGCTTAGAAAGTCTTTGAGCAGCGAGCTGTTATCGAGCTTGGCGCGCGAATCTTTGGGCACACCCTTGAGATATTTGCCGGTGAGCAAGCCCTGGGCAAGCGCAGAAAAGGCGATGCAGCCGACGCCGAGTTCCGCGAGCGTGGCGAGCAGACCTTTCTCGATCCAGCGATTGAGCATGGAATACGACGGCTGATGAATCAGCAGCGGCACGCCCATCTGCTTGAGGATCTTCGCGGCCTGGCGCGTGCGCTCCGGGCTGTACGACGAGATGCCGACGTATAGAGCTTTGCCCTGATGCACCGCGGAGACGAGGGCGCCCATGGTTTCTTCAAGCGGGCAGTCCTTCCAGGGGCGGTGCGCGTAAAAGATGTCGACGTAGTCGAGACCCATGCGTTTGAGGCTGTCGTCAAGCGAGGCGAGAAGATATTTGCGCGAGCCGCCAATGCCGTAGGGTCCGGGCCACATGTCCCAGCCAGCTTTTGTCGAAATGACGAGCTCGTTGCGCAGGCCGCGGGAATCCTTGCGGAGACCAAAGTCCTTCCTCAGAATCGCCCCGAAGTTTTCTTCGGCTGAGCCATACGGGGGGCCGTAGTTGTTTGCGAGATCGAAGTGGGTGACGCCGCGATCGAAGGCACGGCGGATCATGGCGCGGCCGGTCTCAAAGACATCGGCGCCGCCGAAGTTTTGCCACAGTCCGAGCGTGATAGCCGGCAGGACAAGGCCGGAGTTGCCGCAGCGGCGGAAGGTGGCGTGGTCGTAACGGGCGGGATCGGGAATGTAGGCGGTTTCCATTGTGCTCCTCACGGAAGAGATGCACCTACGAGTATGCCACCCGGGCCGCGCGTCATTCCTTCGGGCGGTGTGGGAGCGGCTGTGAATTTCGAGGGAGCATACTGCCGAGCGGGGCATCGAGTTCGGTGAGGCCGGGAAGGACCCGGCCGGAGGCCATTTGCACGGCTTGCAGGAGAACCGCGGCGCGGCGAGGGCTGATGCGGTTCGCGGCGAGAGCCTGCATGATCCGGTTGAGAGCGCCGACGATCTCGCGGGGCGAGTTGACGAGCGGAATCTCGATGTTGGATTCGAGAGTGCGGGCCGGCCGCGTGGGCCGTGGGGCGCGCCCGTGGAAGTAACAGAAGGTGCTGCCGCGCATGGCGGGCGATTTGCAGTGAAGTCCACTGGGCATAATGTGGCGGCATTCTTTGTACTCGGCCATGAGGCTTTCTCCTGTTTGCATTTCGGTAACGGGGGTACCCCCCTCCCCCATCCCCTCCCGGGGGTGGTCGGACAATTCTCCTGTTTTCTGCGGGTTAGGGGACAGGGTTCTCAAGTAAGCCTGCTGTTTTGAGGAATTTCAATGCTGAAATCTTCAAAACAAAGATTTTGCAAACCGTGGCGCGAACTTTGATGCCAGTGGCGACGGCACGTGCACGCAGAGTGTGATTGCTCTCAACTCAAGAATAGCGAATTCGCGAGAAATAACCTGCAATGTACGTGGAGCGGGAAGTGGTTGAAAGGAAGGGAGAAAAAGGGATTGTAGGCGGGGAGGGGATTGACAAGACGCGCGTGATGACCGGCGGAACGAGGCCCAGTGCTGCTCCGTGAACGCAGTCTTTAGGCGATATGGGCGATCCAATGGGCAGGTCGCCTTGCGCGTCCGCTCCAGACCACTTTCATGCGCTTTCTTTCAGTCTCTTTGCCTCTCGCGCACCCCGCAAGATGTTTCCAATTTCCCGTTCGACCTGTTCGTGCGGAATATCAGGCGATGTATCGGCGAGCGCCACTTCCACGCCTTTCCGGAACCACTCCTCAAAGCCGGGCTCGGGCTCGCCGGCCTCCTTTTGCCAGGCGGCAAAAGCTTCGTCCGACATGGCGCCCTCTTCGCCGATGAGGTTCTCAATGAGCCAGTCGCGCTCAGCGGAAGGGAGCTGCCGGGCTTCATCGAGGAGTCTTTGCGCATTCGGACTCATGACAGAATCGTAGCGCGAAATTGAGTGCAGAGCTGGATTCGTGGACCATTTCGGCACGAGGCCCAGGGGGCGCCCGTCACGCCCAAATAAAAGGCCGGTTGAGGTTTGTGCTTTCCCACATCTCAGAACAAGTCGAGATGTGGGGCACCCGGCAATTTGAAATGTGGGGTGCCCCGCCAGAAGGCTGACAACTAGTCGATAAAGTAGCCTATTTTCGTGAGGACGTTGTCATTCAGTTCCACGCCCATGAGCCTCGCCCCAAGCCGATTGCGCAGGCCTTCTTCAAATCGCTCAAGGGCGTAAGCAGGCAGGTCCGTTTGGAGCCTGAGCAGACGCAGGAGCGCCTTGCTGTCCGTTTGGCAGTCGTAGTCGCCGGGCAAACCGCACGCTGGCCGAATAGTCAAAGAGAGCGGCATTGTCCCTAAGCTTGATTCGGAGCGATCAGACGGTCGAGTGATGAGGTTGACTCGCATACGGGAATACTGGTCCCTCTTTGTGCAACTCTCAATGGCACGGAGGAGTGATCGGATTCAGACGAAACGGGGAGTGCAATGCTCAGGCGCCCCGTCTTGGACATTACGCCTGCATCACCGTCAACTCGGACAGAATGCGTTGGTTTGTGTGCAAGGCAGGCGGAGAAGCAACCGCAGATGCTTCGGCGAGCTTCGGGATTGACTTTAGGCGCTTGCTCATAGACGGCCTGCCTTTTTCTGGACTTTAGATGCGCGCTTTCCAATACCCCTCACGCCGCTTTGCGTGGGCTACTGCCACAATGAAAATCCGGCCTTCCCAATCAAGAAAGATCACGAAATAAGGGAACTTCTTAAGGAGCACTCTTCGGGTTCCGTGCAAGTAGGGAGGGCAGGAGAGCGGATAAGAAGCTGCGTAGGACAGCGCTGCGAGTAGTTCGTCTCTAAACCTGCGGCCAAGCATCCTGCCGCGCTCGGCGTACCATTCCGTCGCTTCCCTGGCCTCGCGCCGGGCGCGTTCATCAACCCGTACCGTCTTCACCGATCCACAATCGAGCGCAGGTCCGAGGTCAAATCATCGAGTGAGCAGGTCGCCGCGGCGCCCGCCTTGATCTCCGCGACGCGGCGGGCGATCTCCTCGTCCCATGCCGCAGCAAGCTGGGCTTCGGCGGCCTCATCCTGATCGTTAACGCTCTCCAGGAGAGAGTTGGCGAGCAGGAGACGCTGATCTTCCGGAAGGTCGTGCGCGAGTTGCCGGATTTGCTCCAAGGAGTGCTGCATGGAAGAATTGTAGCGCGAAACGATACGAGACTCTCAGTTCTTCTTCACGAAATAGAACGCTACATCGCTGGCAACATCCTCAGCAAACGCCATCTTCACTTCGCTTTCGCGGGCCCCAAGGGCCTCCGCGAATTGACGGCGTTTCCGGTCTTTCCATTCATTTCCGGCGCGATTGTCCTGGTGCTGGTAGAGCACGAGCAGGTCACCTGCGCTCAACGCCGCCCAAATTATTGCAACTTCCAACTCGCAGACGTGCTTTGGTCCGGCTTTGCAAACATGCTTCGGGCCGGGTCCCTGCCCTTGCGGCTCAAGTCCTGTGTCGGGGTCGAGAAAGACGACGCCTGGATGTTCCTTTCTCTTATGAATCGCTGACGTGATGTACCGCAGATAATCGCCGCGTTCCTTATGAGCGAATCGGTCCTTCAGCAGTTCAATGGCGACGCCGCATTTCAAGCCGCGAATCGAATCAACATCCCGGAAGTGGCGGATTACTTCATCTGAGATTTGCGCGCTCTCGGTGTCTATGCTGATCTTTTCCCATTTTGTTGCGTCGTAGTACACAACTTGAAGAATGTGCTTCGAGTCGGAGCGGCGAGCCAGCTCGATCAGCGTTCCCCATTTCACCAAGTCCCGTTTATCGCCGTACCAAAGGTCTTTCATCGCTCGCTCCGCTTGATCAATCAGGGTGCGTTTCAGTTTACCGGGGTTCTCGACGTGGGCGCCTTTTCAAAAGCAACCGCAGATCCTTCGACTCCGTCCGCTTCGCGTCGGTCGCTCAGGATGACAGCGCTGGGAGGTTCGATCTTCTTTCACTCACTCCGCGTTATCGATCTGGGCGCGTTGGAGCTTGTCGGAGTAGTCCCCGCACGCCACCCTCCACTTGGCGAAGAAGTCAAGCGCGCCCGGCGCGAGCGACGGAAAAAGTTTGATCGGCATCACTTGCCGCGGCTCCGCGCGGTGTTTTGCCGGCGGCCGAGTGTTGCCACCTTCTCGGCAATCCAGAGCTTGATCAAGGACTGATACGGCACGTCGAGTCTCTGCGCGTGACTGCGAACGGTATCCAGCAGATTCTCCGGCATGCGCAGTGAAATTGACTCCGTGGAAGGCTTGAGCTTAGGGAACACAGCCAGTTTCGCCTTGCTCCAATCCACGTATTCCGTGCTGTCATTCCGAGGAGACTCCCAAAAGGTCCGCTCCGCTGCCTCATTTGCGAATTTAGGGATTGGCTTTAAGCGCCTCTTCATAGATTTCCCTCTCCTTTCGGCTCGCCGCACGAGCCGAAATCGGTCGAACCAGCGTCCCGTCTCCACGCTCGGTAAAGGTGATGAGCAGGCAGCGATTCGCATCAGTCCGACCCTGCGCGTGAAACCTCGCCTCCTGCTGGCTATGTTTTACATCCGACGCAACAATCAATGGCTCGTTGAGAAATGCTTCTTCAATTTCAGCCTTCGTTACACCGTGCTTTTCGTTCTTCCGTGAGTTTCCTTCATCCCAGTCGAACGCGACGTATTCCATAAAATGTTTCCTTCGCTGGCTTTACGAAACTAATTCTGTGGCTCCGCCGCATGTATATGCCTCCAATATACACGCAAGGGCACACACAGGCAAGAGCCGCGCAAATGCCACCCCTTATTCCGCGTTGTCGATCTGGGCGCGTTGCAGCTTGTCGGAGTAGTCGACGTAGACGGCTTTCCAGGTGGTGAAGAAGTCGAGTGCGCCGAGGCCTTCGCGGTGGCCGTTGCCGGTGTGCTTGACGCCGCCGAAGGGCAGATGCACTTCGGCGCCGATGGTGGGCGCGTTGATGTAGGTGATGCCGGCTTCGAGGTCGCGCATGGCTGTGAAGGCGCGATTGACGTTGCGCGTGTAGAGCGCGGTCGAAAGCCCGTAGTCGATGGAGTTGGCGATCGAGACCGCCTCTTCAAATGTCGAAAACTCCATAAGCGCGACCACAGGACCGAAGACCTCCTCGCGCGCGATGCGCATCTCGGGCGTGACGCCGGCGAAGACCGTCGGTTCGAAGAAGTTGCCGTGCGTGTGTGGGCCGCTGGCGAGCGCGTGGCCGCCGCACAGCAACTTCGCGCCTTCGGCCAACGCGATCTCGACGTAGCGCACCGAGGTTTCGATTTGATTCGCGTTGACCTGCGGGCCGACTTCGACGGTTTCATCGAGGCCGTTGCCGACTTTTAGCTTCTTCGCGCGCGCAACAAATTTTCCGGTGAACTCAGCGGCAATTCCCTTTTGCAACAGGATGCGGCTGGTAGCGGTGCAGCGCTGGCCGGTGGTTCCGAATGCGCCCCACAGCGCGCCGTCGAGAGCAAGATCGAGATTGGCGTCGTCGAGAACGATTTGCGCGTTTTTGCCGCCCATCTCGAGCGAGACCTGCTTGAAGGTGACGGCGGCACGTTGCGCGACCATGGACCCGACTGCGCTTGACCCGGTAAAGCTGATAGCGCGCACGTCGGGATGTTCGACCAGCGCCGCGCCCGCAGCCGAACCCGTGCCGCAGACGATATTGACCACGCCGGACGGAAGGCCGGCGTCGACCAGCGCCTGGACGAGGTTGTAGGTCGAGAGCGGCGTGTCCGTGGCCGGCTTGATGACGCAGGTGTTACCGGCGACGAGCGCGGGAAAGAGCTTCCAACTGGGGATGGCCATGGGAAAGTTCCACGGCGTAATGAGGCCGACGACGCCGACGGGCATGCGCACGCTCATGGCGAATTTGTCGGGCAGTTCGCTGGGGGTGGTGACGCCGAAGAGACGCCTTCCCTCGCCCGCCACGTAAAAGGCTTCGTCGATGGCCTCCTGCACGTCGCCGCGCGTCTCGGCCAGCACCTTGCCCATCTCGCGCGTCATTTCGCGTGCGAATTTTTCCTTGTTCTGGACGAGGATGGCCTGCGCGCGAAGGAGAATCTCAGCCCGCTTGGGCGCGGGAACCAGACGCCAGGTCGTGAAGGCCTGTTTGGCGGCAGCTACGGCCGCCGCTACATCTTCAGCGTGCGATGAGGGGAAGGCGCCGACGACGTCGGAGTGGTCTGCGGGGTTGAGGTTCAGCATGGTTTTGCCGCTTGCAGCCGGGAGCCACTGGCCGCCGATGAGGTTGTGGTAGGTGGGATAGGTCATGAGAGCCTCAAGAAACCGCCGTCAGAGCCTTTTGTCCTGGCGGTATGCCGCAAACATTTTGGCAGGTGACCCGGCCGGCTGTCGCGTGGTATCAGTTTGATAGCACTTTTCCCCGCGCGTCCACTCGCCATTCCTGTGGCTCCGAGGAGGGTCAACATGTCTGACAACGGAAAAACTACCGGTGCGGCTAACGGTGCGCTATGGGGTGCACGGGCCACAGATTGGAGTGTCATTCAGGAAGGTCAATGCCGGCCTGTGTATGAAGCCGTTCTGAATCGACTGAAGGTTGGTCCGGGGATGGCGTACCTGGATGCGGGTTGCGGCGCGGGAATGGCTGCCCAGATGGCTCGAGAGCGAGGCGCAGAGGTATCGGGGCTTGACGCTTCAGAGCCGCTGCTGGCCATAGCACGGGAGCGCGTGCCGGCGGGACAGTTCGTCACCGGCGACCTGGAGGAGTTGCCGTATGCCGATGCGGCGTTCGACGCGGTGATGGGATTTAACTCGTTTCAATATGCAGGAGATTCAACCGCCGCACTGGCAGAGGCGCGACGCGTGACGAAACCCGGCGGGGTTGTGGCCATTGTGACGTGGGGACCGCCTGAGGGAATGCCTGCGGCCGCGCTGATTGCGGCGCTTCGGCCGCTGCTGCCGCCTCCGCCGCCGGGCGCACCGGGACCATTTGCCCTGTCGAATGAAACTGCGCTGCGAGCCTTTGCGCATGGAGCGGGCCTGGAACCCGGAGAGATTTTCGATGTGGAGAGCCCCTGGAGTTACGCCTCTCTTGAGGAGGGTATCCGCGGTCTTGGGTCGTCGGGCGTAGCGGCTCGCGCGCGAAATACCTCGGGCGCGGAAGCTGTCGATCGAGCCCACGCCGAGGCGCTTGGCGCGTTTCGGCTCGCCGATGGCAGCTACTGCATTCAGGCGGTCTTTCGCTGCCTGATTGCCCACGCCTAGATGCCCCTGGCTAGCCGCATACAGCGTGCCAGAAATGGTGACACGGTAAGGCCGCAGTTACCTTTTCTTCTTGTTTTCGGGTGGTTTTCGCAGCTTCGTTCCACTGGCCGTACAATAGGCATCAGGGCAAGTTCCATTTACAGGTTTGTCGAGGTCGATCGAGCTTTTTCATGTCTTCAAACGGATATCCTTCGCGCTCTTCGCGATCCCACGGGTTTCGCTCGCTCTTCAGCATGTTCTCGAGCGACCTGGCCATCGATTTGGGCACCGCAAATACTCTTGTCTACGCGGCGGGCAAAGGCATCGTCGTCAATGAGCCGTCGATTGTCGCGATCAACAAAATTACCGGTGAAGTGGAAGCCGTGGGCAAAGAGGCCAAGGAGATGCTGGGACGCACACCCGGCAACATCGTGGCCATCAAGCCGATGAAGGATGGCGTGATTGCCGACTTCAAAGTCACGGAGAAAATGCTGAACTACTTCATCCAGAAGGCGCACAACCGCAAGATGCTGGTGCATCCGCGCATCGTGATCGGCGTGCCTTCAGAGATTACGCAAGTGGAGAAGCGCGCGGTAGAGGACTCGGCGTATCGCGCCAAGGCCAGCGAAGTGTACCTGGTGGAACAAGCCATGGTGGCGGCGATCGGCGCGGGGCTGCCGATTACCGAGCCCTCGGGCAACATGGTGGTGGATATCGGCGGCGGCACGACGGACATTGCCGTGATTTCGCTCGCGGGCATTGTCTACTCGCGCTCGGTGCGCATGGCCGGCAATCAAATGGACGAGGCCATTACCAATTATCTGAAGCGCAAGTACAACCTGTTAATCGGCGAGCGCACAGCCGAGGCGATCAAAATTGAACTTGGCTCGGCGTTCCCGCTGGATAAGCCCTTGAGCATGGAGATCAAGGGACGCAACCTGATCGAGGGCGTGCCCAAAACCATCTCCATCGACGACAGCGAGATTCGCGAAGCGCTGGGCGAATGCATTGCGGTGATCATGAACGCCATTCGCGTCGCACTGGAGCGCACGCCGCCCGAGCTTTCGGCCGACATCAGCGATCGTGGCATTGTGCTGACCGGAGGCGGCGCACTGATCAAGAATCTTGACAAGCGCATCCGCGAGGAAACCGGGCTGCCGGTTTCAGTGGCTGACGATCCCCTGTCCTCGGTGGTTCTGGGCACAGGCAAAATGCTCTCGGACTTCAAACTGCTGCGCAAGATCAAGATCGACTAAGGCAGTGGTCAGTGATCAGTGGTCAGTGATCAGAAAAGGCCGTAAGGCAGTGATAACGGCGGTCGATTGCACTTCACTGAGCACTGAACACTGACCACTGACCACTGTTATGGAATCTTTCTTCGCCCGCTATCGAAACCTTGTAGTGCTGCTGGCCATTCTGATGGCGCAGATCGCCGGTTTGGCGGTGCAGGTGCGCCGCAACAGCACAGGCATGAACACGCTCGACCCCAGCGACCCAAGAGGCGTGCGCCTGATCCGGCTGTGGGGCAACGCCATCATTTCGCCTCCGGAGCGCCTGATCCACGGAACAAAAATCGGCGTCGCCTCGCTGTGGACGAACTACATCGATCTTCGCCACGTGCGCGACGAGAACCAGGACCTCAAAAAGACCGTGGACAGGTTGCGGCTGGAGCAGGCGGCGCTGCTGGAAGACGCGCGCCAGGGCCAGCGGCTGCAGGCGCTGCTGGGCTTCCAGGAGAAATACATTTACACCACGGTGGCCGCACAGGCTTACGGTTCCAGCGGCAGCGACCGCTCGCATGTCTTCTATATCGACAAGGGCGCGCGCGAGGGCCTGAAACCGGACATGGCGGTGATTACGGCCGACGGCATAGTGGGCAAAGTGCGCGACGTGTTCTCTCACACGGCACAGGTGCTGGCGGTGAACGATGCTACCAGCGGCGCGGGCGTGATTCTGGAAACCACGCGCATCCGCGGCATTTTGCGGGGCGACGCGGTAGGCCGGCTGGAGGTGGTGGGCATTCTGGCCGATCAGCGCATTCAGCCCGGCGAGAAGGTGCTCACAGCCGGGGGCGACCTGATTTTTCCGCGGGGATTGCCAGTGGGCGTGGTGGAGAAAGTGGTCCCCGATCCCGACCGGGACTCGTTCATCGACATTCTTGTGAAGCCGGCCGCGCATCTTGAGCGTCTGGACGAGGTGCTGGTGATTACCTCGACGGAGCCGCGCTTCTCGCCCGAGCAGGAGCAGGATATCGCTGCCAGTGAATCGCAAAAAGACGTTGTGCCGACCGCCATCAAGGACCAGGTGAAGGCGTCGGAGATCATGGCCGAGAAGTTGCCCGGCCTGATCGATCCCAACCTGCCGCCCGACCAGCAGCCGCTCAACGACACGAGCAATCCGAATCCTGCTCCGCCGCCGCCAAAACCGCTGCACGCCGATGAGTTCTCCCCGGGCGCAGCAACCACTCCCGGATCGCAGACAGATACGGAGCCCGCATCCAAGCCGCAGACCCAAAAACCGGCGGTTCCGCATGATGCTGAAGGCAATGGCGGCAAACCGCAGCCCGCAGCGGTTTCCAAACCGCAAACGGCGCCGCGGAGGAATCCGTAGCCATGTCCCTGCTCAGCGCCGACAATCGGCGCGATTTCGAGATCCACCGCTATCCGCTGCTGGTATACGCGCTGGTTCCGTTGGCTTCACTGGTGTTGCAGGCATGGCTGCCGCGCGTGGTGGGTCGCTATGACTGGTTCGACCTGCCGCTCGTCATTACTGTGTATTTCGCTTTGGGACGCCGCAGCCCCATCCAGGGCACCATCATGGGCGCAGGAATGGGACTGTTTGAAGATGCGCTTTCGCATCATGCCATCGGCGTGAACGGCATCGCCAAGACCTTTGTGGGTTTTCTGGCGGCTTCTGTCGGCATTCGCATCGAAGTCGAGAACCGGATCGTTCGCCTGCTGCTCAATTTCTCGCTTTCTCTGCTGTCGAGTGTCATTTACTTTTTCACCTACCGTTTTCTGCTCGGCCTCGCGCTCGAGTGGAGCTGGCTGACGGAGCTGATGCGGGCGGTGGGGAATTCGCTGATTGCCATCGTGCTGTTTCCCTTTTTGGACCGTCTGCAGATGAGGGAATAGCCACTAGGGAGTTGGCAGTAGAAGGCAGAGAAGAAGTGAAAGAGTGAAGGAGTGAAGATCGCCGAAGCACAATTATTGGTAGTGGTGCAGTTTCATTTCTTCTTTTGAGGCTCCCCGGCTTCGACACGCTCGGCCTCCGCCAATAAAGCGTCGGCTTTCTTCAGCAAACCCTCGGCTTGGGCCTTCAGAGCGCGCGCCCGTTCACGTAAACGAATAGCTTTGGGAATAGTGAGTGGTTCTTTCGGCCCTCTCCATCCGGTCATGGGGACAGTCTAATCCTGACCGCCGGGCCTGTGGATTTCAAACTGCATCACGACCCAATTATTCAGGCGCTTGACATGTGCAGCAGATGCAAACATGCTCATACGATGGCACACACGATCCAGATCCGGAACGTCCCGGAGGCTCTTCACCGCAGCCTGAAAGCCAGGGCTGCGACGGCGGGGATGTCTCTCTCCGACTATTTGCTCAGGGAGTTACAGGAAATCGCGGGCCGTCCCACGCTCGCAGAGTTCCGCGAGCGCTTGCATACGCGCAAACCGCTTTCTGCCGCTCTGGACACCGCCCGTTTGGTACGCGAAGAACGCCCGACGCGATGATTGTTCTCGACATCTCGACGGACGGGCGGCGGCTATCGAATTCCGCTGTATCCTGAAAGCAGCGTTCATGGTCCTAGGTATCAATCGCGGCGAAAAGCTCTCCCCGGTCAAGGCGGCCGTGGTGCAGTACGGCATTCTTTTTCTGATGCTGGGGCTGGGAGCCGGCTTGTGGCGGCTGCAGGTGCTGGACGTGGAGAACTACCGCGTGCTGGCCGAGCAGAACCGCATCCGCAAAGAGCCAATTCTGGCGCCGCGCGGCAAGCTCTTCGACCGCGAGAACCGGCTGGTGGTGGACGACTATCCGTCGGTCACTTGCTTCCTGGTGCGTGAACAGAGCCAGAATGTGGATGCCGATCTGCCCGTGATCGCCAAGGGCCTGGATCTTGATCTGGAACAACTGCGGGCGACCCTGCACCGGTACCGCGGCCAGCCTGGCTACCAGCCCATCCCCGTCAAGCAGGACGTGACCGCCGACGAGCAGGCCTTTATCGCGGCGCATCGCAATGAACTGCCTGAACTCGAAACGATTGACGAGGAGCGCAGGCTCTATCCGCGCGACGGCTTTGCCGCGCACCTCATCGGCTACGTGGGCGAAGTAAGCGAAGACGACCTGAACAACTCGCGGTTTGCCTACTATGAGCCAGGCGACGTGGTGGGTAAAGCGGGCGTGGAAGAGACCTATGACGAGCTACTGCGCGGAAAAGACGGCAGCCGCGAAGTCGTGGTGGACAGCCACGGCCGCGAAGTGGGCTATTTCGGCATTGAGCATGCCGTGCCGGGCCAGGCCCTGAAGCTCACCATCGACAACGACCTGCAACGCGCCGCCGAGCTGGCGATGGGCGACCGCAACGGCGCCATCGTTGCCATGGACCCGCGCAACGGCGAGATTCTGGCCCTGGTCTCGCGGCCCAGCTTCGATCCCAACGCCTTCGCCATCAAGATCGACCGCGCGGAGTGGAACAAGCTGGTGACCGACCCCGACCATCCGCTCTTGAACAAGGCCATCCAGGCGCAGCTTGCGCCGGGATCGACCTTCAAGATCCTGATGTCGGTAGCGGGTTTGCAGGAAGGCATCATGCAAGACATGCACATCGTCTGCAACGGTGGATGGGGCCCGTACGGCTTCTTCCACCATTGCGACGAGCATCACGGCGCGGTGGACATGCACAACGCCATTCCCTATTCCTGCGACACGTTCTTCTACATGCTGGGCGATAAGCTGGGCATCGACCGCATTGCGAAGTATGCCACCGCCTTTGGCTATGGACAGAAGACAGGAATCGACTTGCCAGGCGAGCAGGCAGGACTGATGCCGAGCGCGCAGTGGAAGATGAAAAACTACCACAACCGCTGGTATCCCGACGAGACGCTTGATGTGGCGATCGGCCAGGGTGCGGTCGAGGCCACGCCGCTCCAATTGGCGCGCATTATTGGCGGCATAGCGTCGAGTGGGCACTTGGTGCGGCCGCACGTGGTGTTTCCCGACCAGCTTCCCGAGGAATTCCGCAAGTCGCTTGCCGACAGCTTTCCCGGATCGGGCACTGAGTATGTTCCCATCGACCCCGACAATTGGCAGATCATCACCGACGGCATGGCCGGCGTGACCGAGCCGGGCCTCTACCACACGGCAGGTTCGGCGCACCTGGAAGGCATCGACTTTGCTGGCAAAACCGGCACGGCGCAGCAGATGAGCCACGAAGCGCTGGAGAAAACCGGTAAGGGCAAGAGCACATATCCCAACGTGTGGTTCGTGGGCGTCACGCCGCGCCGCAATCCCGAGCTTGTGGTGGCGGTCTTGTGGCAGAACGGCGAATTCAGCTATTACCCGGCGCGCATCGCTGCGAAGATAGTGACGGCCTTTGTGGACAAGAAGCGCCGCCTGGCGGGCAACTTGGCGCCGCCGAAGGCCGCAGCGCCTGTCGAAGTTGGCGCGGTGTGGACCACTCCCGGCGTCGAAACGGGGCCGGACGCGAAGAACACGGCGGCTGCGGGAACCAGGGGCCGAATTCACAGCGGACATTTCTTTATCGAAAACGGGCAGATTGTGGCTGCGAACCCAGCCGGCGCGCAAACCACCCGCAAGCCAGCGAAAAGTGCAGCGCCTCCGGCGGCAGTGAATGTCCAGGCAAGGCCAACGGAAGTAGCCGCGGCGCTGCCCGAGCGCAAGCCTGGGCTGAAGTCCGCATCGGGACTCGCACCGGGGCCCCAGGCGAGGCCCGAGCCGAGGAGGGATCCGTAGCGCTATGCCTCTGCGCCGCTTCCTGAGCTTTCGCGACTTCGACTGGTGGCTGCTCTGCCTGGTTCTGGTGCTGGGCGTCATCTCTGTGCTCGAGATTTACTCAACCACGGTGCACACCCGCTTCGCGAGCTTCGAATCGAAACAAATCTTTTTTATCGCGGCGGGCATCATTTGCATGTTCATCCTGGCCAAGATTGACTACCACCGTTTAATCGACTGGTCGCCCTGGATGTACGGCATTTTTCTTGTTTCGCTGGTCGCCGTCCGGCTCGTTGGCCACAAAGCCCTCGGCGCACGCCGCTGGATTGCACTTGGACCCGTCCAGTTCCAGCCTTCGGAGTGGGTCAAGTTGGTGCTGATCCTTGCCATGGCGCGCTACATCGCCAACATCGGGGGCCGCAACCTGACCTGGAAGGAGATTTTCAGGGCCTTCGGCATGGTCGGCATTCCCATGATTCTTGTGCTGATCCAGCCGGACCTTGGCACGACGCTTACCTATGCGCCGGTCCTCATCGCGGGCCTGTTTCTGGGAGGGATCAACCTGCGTCAGGCCACAATCTTAATGGTTTGCGGATCAGTTCTGGCCGTCGGTGTCTGGTCGAGCGGCAAAATTCTCAAACCATATCAGAAGGCCCGCCTGACCAGTTTCATTAACCCCCAAAACGACCCCAAGGGAGCGGGGTACCAGGTGCTGCAGTCGGAGATTGCCGTGGGGTCAGGAGGAATCTGGGGCAAGGGCGCGCAAAAAGGCACCCAGACGCAGGGCTATTTCCTGCCGATTCCGTACACGGACTTCATTTTTGCCGCCTTCAGCGAGGAGCACGGCTTTGTGGGCGCGGTGTTTGTGCTGCTGCTATACTTTCTAATATTGATGCGTTTGATTCAAAACGCTCAGACAGCCGCCGACCTGCCCGGTTCGCTTATTATCATGGGAATCGTGGCTGTGTTGACCTTCCAGATCGCGGTCAACGTAGGCATGGTCATCGGGTTTATGCCCGTCACCGGAATCCCTTTACCTTTAATGAGTTACGGTGGATC
>JBEKGH010000071.1:0-21535 GCA_050012895.1 Occallatibacter sp. | reverse complement strand
GGCAAGGCCAAGCGCATCACCATCGACAAGGACAACACCACGATCGTTGACGGCGCAGGCAAGGCCAGCGACATCGAGGGCCGTGTCAAGGAGATCCGCACGCAGGTCGAAAAGACCACCTCCGACTACGACAAGGAAAAGCTGCAGGAGCGGCTGGCCAAGCTGGTCGGCGGCGTAGCCATCATCAAGGTGGGCGCGGCCACTGAGACCGAGCTGAAAGAGAAGAAGGCTCGCGTGGAAGACGCGTTGCACGCAACTCGTGCGGCTGTCGAAGAGGGCATCGTCCCCGGCGGCGGCGTGGCGCTTGTGCGCTGCGTACCGGCGGTGGAGAAGCTGATCGCAACGCTCGAAGGCGACGAGAAGACCGGCGCACAGATTGTGCTTCGCGCGCTGGAAGAGCCACTTCGCCAGATCGTCGCCAATGCCGGCGAAGAGGGCGCGGTGGTTGTGGCCAAGGTGCTGGAGTCCAAGGAAGCGCACTACGGCTACAACGCGCTGACCAGCAAGTTCGAGGACCTGGTGAAGGCCGGCGTCATCGATCCCACCAAGGTGACGCGCACGGCGCTGCAGAACGCAGCCTCGATCGCGGCCCTGCTGCTGACCACCGAAGCTCTGGTGGTCGAGCTGCCCGAGCCCAAGGCTGCTCCAGCTGGCGGCGGTCACGGCGGCGGCATGGACGGCATGTACTAAAAAACAGGGAATAGGGAATAGGGAGTAGGAATGACCTGAAACCTGAAACCTAAAAAGGCCTCCAGCTTCGGCTGGGGGCCTTTTTGCGCGCGAAAAACTTCAGCACTTCGGCGATGCACCCGCGTGCCGAACACCCGGCCTGGGCAGCGCCGCGCGAGCAAGTTGTTGTCGTACTACATCACCACGCTGGGCACACTCTGCGCCGCAATTTCCGTTTCAGGAAGCTGCGGACGCAATGAGCGCAACCAACCCGCAGAAAGCCAGGCACGCGGAATGACGAACTCCGACCAGCCGCAATCCAGGCAGACACGGATATCAGGCGAAGGTGTCATGGGGGGATGACTTAGCGTGCGGGGACTGTTACGGAAGAGCCGGACTTCTGCCGGAATCAGGGAAAGAGCGGCAGATTGGCACTTTGGACACACCATAGATGCACCTCGGGAGCTCCGATAAGCACGGAACCCCCAAAACAATCACTCAAGGGAGTGATCCAATCTAACGTGATTTAAGTCACGTTTTCAACAGGCATCGAATTTATTTTCAATCGAAAGTAATATAACTTTCATGTCATCAAAACAAATTTAACTCAGTAAAATTCTTGTTTTCAGACGCATACGGCCAACATCCGGCGGGCAGAGCGCGCTTCCGGCAACCAGAGACAAAAAAGCGCGGCGGCCGAAGCCGCCGCGTCCTTCATGAGTTCAAGTCTCTGGTTAGAAGGTGATCTTCCCAGCGATTTCCACGTTCCGCGGTGTGTAGGCGAATCCGCTGTTGTTGGAACTGGTTACTGCGCCAAAGGTAGGCTGGTAGGTCAACGAACTCGTAGTGGCTCCTGTGCTTGAGAACTTGTAAGCCGTGGTTGTTATGCCATCGATGTTCTGATGGTTAGCGATGTTGAAGACGTTCAGCATCAACTCCAGTTTGCACCGTTCTTTGATAGGTATTTGCTTGGCCACGCGCATGTCGTCCACGATGTGCCGTGGATACCTGTAGGTGTTGCGTCCGATCGGCGGGATATAGGATGTGCTTCCGGCGCCGAACCAACCCGTGCCCTCAGCATCACTGGAGTCATAGCTTGATACGGCCGCGGAGTAGGGCAAACCGTTTTGCATCTGGAAGCTGGTGTCCAGGCTCCAATCGTTAACCACATAGCTCAGCCGGTTTGACTTTTCGATGCCCGGTAAAGTGTACATCGCAAAGGCGCCGAAGCGGTTAGGTATGTTCCAGGTGGAATTGCCGTAGTTGGTGCGAGCATTGGCGTACGGGTCCAGCCAGTCCTCGGTCGTACCGCTCTCGGTGGTTGTCGCGCTTTGGTTGAAATCCAGGGCATGCGACCAGGTGTAGTTGGCGTCGAACTCCAGGTTGTGAATCGTCCGGTTCTGAATCTCAACCACCATGGCGTTGTAGTCCGAGTTGATGTCGCTGAGAACATCGACGATGCCTTGGAAGCTGGCTCCAGACGTTCCAAATAAGGCCGCGTTGCCGTACTTTGTGTAGGTCGGGACCGTGTAGTTGGTGCCGGCGGGGAGCGGGCCCTTTCCGGTAGTGTCGATCACGGATATGGTCGCGTTAATCTCCGTGGTCGGGTCAAGGTTGACGTCAAGGAAATTCGGCAGCTCGCGCCCCTGCGCAGCCAGATAGTTCAACGAGAAGATCGTTCCGTGGCCAAGATCCTGCTGAACTGCCATATCGTATTCGAATACCATCGGGTTCTGCAGGTGATTGGAAAGGAAGATCGCGGACGACACGGCGCCGGAGGTTGTGCCTGCATACAGATAAGGCAGCATCGGACCCTGCGGGGTACTGCCTGAAACTGTCGGTTTGAAGGTTGTGGTGTACTGACCTTGCGCCAGGTTCCCCGAGTTCTGGTAGGCAAGCAGGACAACGCTGTTTGGTATGCGGCCGTAGTACATGCCGATTCCGCCGCGCACGATGGTCATTCCCTTGCCGAAGACGTCGTAAGCGAAGCCAACCCGCGGTCCAAAATTATTCTTGTCGGTGGGATGGTTGGCGGTTTGCGGAATCGCGGTATTGGCGTTGGGGCTGGTGGGCAGCGACTCGTAGTCATAGCGCAGTCCCAATTCCAAGGTCAGGCGCGGCTTTATCTTCCAATTGTCCTGTCCGTAGAAGCCGTAATCCAAGGTCGAGATGGCAAAGGTCGGCGCACCGTAGCTCTGTCCGAAGGAGGTGTAACAGGGGTCTGTTCCCACTGCGCTCAAGGTCGCCGTCGCGAACTGCGAGCCCGCGCTATTGCACGAGTCCGTTGACTTGCCGTTGAGATGGCTGTAAATATCGGCAAGATAGTTTCCGATGTAGGTGTAACTGAAGTATCCGTTGGGGTCGTTGTTCAGCACGTTGCTAAAGTCATAATTGTGCACCAGGTCCACGCCGAACTTGAAAGTGTGGTTGCCCTTGACGTAATAAACCGCGTCGCCAATCTGCCACTTCCGCTCCAGCGGATAAGCGGTGCGGTAGGAGTAATACGGGATCCCGAGATTGAAGGCGACGGAAGTGTCCAGAGCGACTTCCGGGATATTGCCGTTGGTGCCCACCAGGTTCGCTTTGTCGTATGCGCTCACCGGCTGCAGTCCTTCGTCGTTCAGCTCCCGGCCGTATTGGTACAGAAGTTCGTTGCTGATGGTCTGGGAGATGAAGCTGGTGAGCTTTGCCACGCCGTAATCCAGCTTGACGAAGTCGGTGCCCCAGGTGTCGATGGCGTAATCGGATGTCGTACTGGTTTGCACGTCGCCCGGCGCATCCCAACGCAGCCGGTGATAGAGAAAGCTGGCCCGATTCTTTTGGTTGACCTGCCAATCGATCTTCGGCGTGTTGATCTCCTGGTAGCCGGTGCGCGGCACAAGGCCCAGGTCCGGAAGGAAACTGGCGATACCGGCGGTATACGCTGAAGCGCCAGCGGCATAGCTGGAAAGGCCTTCGCGAGCGGCGAGGGTGCAGGCCGTTTCGTCAAAGGTATTGGTATCGCCGCTCAGATAGCCCGTGGCCAGATTGCACGTTCCGGTTGTGGTGGCGTTCGGAGTGGCATAAAAGCCGGTTGTGGAATTGGAGAGGGAGGGGATGGCCACACCCGGATTAATGTGACTGTGCTGGTCGTAGGTGTAGATCCAGAACAGCTTGTCCTTCTTTATCGGGCCGCCTACCGTAAAGCCGTAAATCTTGCGCATATCTTCAGGTTTGAAAGGCGATGTGGTGAAACTTGTCGGAATCGGATTGCCAGTGGTGTAGTTGGCCTTGGTGACAGTGGTGTAGTCGTTAAAGGTGTTCCAGTTGCTTTCGCGATCGAAGAAATAGCCCACGCCATGGAACTGGTTGCCGCCGCTCTTGGTGACAGAGGTGATGACGCCGCCGGCGGCGCGGCCGTATTCAGCCGAGTAGACGCCGCTGTTGACGGCGAACTCGCGGACCGCCATGCCGGAAGTGGAATAGGCCTCGCGCGTGCGCCCGCGTTCCTCCGAGAAGTAAGCCTGGTTGTCGTCGGCGCCGTCGATCTCAACGTTATTGAGCAAGGTGCTGATGCCTCTCACGCTCACCAGGCCGAATCCGCTTGCATCCCCAACAACGCCCGGAGTCATCAGGGCGAGAGCTGACCAGCGGCGATTGTTGATGGGGATATTGGCCAGAGCCTTTTGATCGATGCTCGTGCTGAAATCGGGTGATGCCGTGTTGATGACGGGATCCTGTTCTGTGACGATGACCTCGGATTGCGCGGAAGCAAGCGCAAGATGCGGCGACAGGCTGGTAACCTGACCTACGACCACGACGACGATGTTGGCGGTGTAGCCGGCAAAGCCCTGCGTGGAGATCACGACCTTATAAGTGCCGGGCTCAAGCAGCGGGAATACGAAATAGCCGCTGTTGTCCGAGGTGGCCTTGAACTGCGCATTTGTGCCCGTGTTCATGATCGCGATGCTGGCGCCGCTGACTACGGCCCCGGACGGATCGAAAACCGTGCCGGCGATGGAGCCTTGGGTACTGGTCTGAGCATTCAAAACGACCGAGCTCACGCACAAAGCGAAGATGAATAGCGCCAGGCAAACAAAGCCAAGGCGAATTCGATTGGATCTCATAACTGCCCTCCAAAATAGTGGTTTGCGTTCAACAGAAAACTACTTAAACGAAAAGCTGCGCTGCCGGTGCGATGCTGCTGCACGGTGGCTAGCGCGCCAGGCGCGAGGAAACGATCGTTTGAATTCACACTCAAGAGAGACACCCGAGGCGTCTCAACGAACAAAAGTGCTGCGATGTTCCCAGCTTGCAAACATACAAGTTTTTGATGAAGACGATGTGAAGGATGAGCAAACTGTGCGTAAACGCGAGATCGCCGAATCGCGCCGCGATGGGCGCGCGGTTTCGCCTGACGATTCGGTGGAAGATATCGATTTACTGGTGGCCTATATTGAAGCTCTGCTGTCATGCCCTCACGCGAATCCAAAATTTCTTTCGGAAACACAAATGCCCGGGATGCAAATCAGCGCATTGGCTTTCTAAAGGCCTATCGCAATCGCTCATCGCGTGATTGCTGCGCCTGATTGCATCCATTTCTTTTGCTTCAGCCGCGCACACGGCGCAAACTGAAGAACCCCTCGATGTAAAGTCCCGGGGGTAAAGCTATCTCAGGAGAAGTTATTGTAGGACAAGGGCACCCGGTTTTCCAAGGGGGAAATGCAAGATGTCCTGCAACTTCCGCGTGAAATAGCCCAGTAGTACACAAGTTTTTGTGGAAAAGGGGGTCCGAAACCCCGTAACAACCAACAAGACAGGGAGGAAACCAGGAACATCGGGGGTTCTCGGCGACCCGACTCGCCCCGCCACTCCACGGAGAACGATGGGGCGGGAGAGGAGGAACTCGGGCGGTGCGAATGCTCCTGGGATGGGGCGTTTAACGGCCGCTTCCCGGGCCCCAGCGTAGGCGGAGGCCGAGGCGGATAGTGAAAGGCAAGCTGGGGTAGCCGATGGGCGCGATGTGCTGATTATCAAGAATGTTCTCGGCTTGAGCGAAGACGTCCATCCAGGTCAGGACCTGGAAACTGCCGCCCAGATCCAACTTGGCGTAGCCGTAATCCAGATTGCGGTTGGGCAAGAGCAGACTGTTGCCGCCGAAAGCGTCCTCTCCCTCGAGATAAGTAGAGTCATCGGAGCGGCTGGCAAAGGCCGAGCTGAAGACGCCGGTGAGACGCTTGGCGGCATACGTGGCTGTGAAGTAGCCGGTATGCGGCGCGCGGCGAAACGGGCGAGCTCCCTCGAGCGGCGAATAGGGGCCGACCGGAATGCCATTGAAGGTTGGAATAGGGCCGAGCAACGCCTGATCGTCGTTGGTGAAAGAGCGCTGCACCACCGCATCGAGGTACGTGTAGCCTCCGCGCAGAAAGAGATTGCGCCCGATTCCGCTTTCGACCGAAGTCTCCACTCCCTGTGCACGAAACGCCTCGGAGTTGATCGTCAGCTCATACGCAAAGTTCGCCTGCAGGATCCCTTCAAGTGTCGCCTGCTGAGTGGGCGTCAGGTTGGGCAAGAGTTCGGGAATCAAATCCAGGCCGACGTATTCGATCTCCTTGCCAAATTCGTTGTGAAAGTAGCTGGTCTTGAAGATGATGTGTTGACTGAGGAAGGCCTGTTCGACACCGCCCTCGTAGGTGCGCATGGTGGGCGCGGCAAGCGGGCCAATGTGCAACGCCTGAATTGTGGATTGCGCACCATTGTTCTCCAGGAAGTTGTAGAGCGAATCGTCCTGATCGGTGAGCTTGGGTTCGCGGATCGCCTTGCCGAAGTTGAAAAGAACGCGCGTGCCGCTGAAAACGCCGCTGCGCGGACGTAGCAAATAATAGCTGACACCGGCGCGCGGCGAGGCCTGGAAACCGAAGAGGGAGTACTTCTCCAGGCTACCCCCAAGCGTGTAGAAAAAGCGCTGCTTGAAGTCGCCGTGCACCGCGAGAGGAACGAAGTAATTGGTGCGCGAGACCGGCGTGTAGTAGCTGCTGCCCGGTTCCGCGCCACGCTCGTCCTCATATTGAAAGCCGGCGAGACCGGACAAGTGCGGCGTGATCGTGATGTCGCCCTGGTAGCCCGCCTGATCGCGATTGTTGACGTATTGCGCGCGGAACGTGCTGCAATCGAGGACGGCCTGTCCCGTGGCGGAGTAGCCGTTGGCGCCGGTGATGGTGACAGTGTTACCAAGAGTCTCTGGCCCAAAGCAATAATCGGTGCCGTAATCGGAGACCGGGACGGGATTCCCCGATTGGGACCAGAGAGAAATCTGCTCGCGCTTGCGCGTGAGCCCGTAGCGGATCACGTTGTGGAGACTGGCGGTGGTTTGATTAGCGATCGACGCGCTCAGAAAAATGTCCTGATCCTTCTGGGTGGCGTCGTCGGCAACGTGGTAGAAGTCCCAGGCATTGGGATCGCCGACCCCGGCGACTCCATAGTGCAGCGTGGCGCGAATCTGCGTGTTACTGTTGAGAGCCCAACCCAGATTGGCTGCCGACGTGGCCACATGGTACTCGTCGTTGGGTAGATCGTTGGCGGTTTGCAGCCAACTGAAGGCGCCTAAATAGTCGAGCTTCTTGTCAGCGCCCGCCACCTGCAGTTGCTCGCGCGAGGTAGAGAGATTTCCAGCGTCGCCCTCAAAGAGCAGGGAAGGAAAGCTGGTGGTGCCGTGTGGCGTGGTCAGACTCACGACGCTGGTTTCAGCACCGGCGCCAAACAAGTTCGCGTCGGGTCCGCGATAAACTTCCGCGCTTTCGACCGCCGTGGTGGATAGCGGGCCGAAATCAAACTGGCTGCCCAGGTCGCCGGCGTCCACTCCGTCAAGAAGGATCTTGTTGTCGTCGGAATCGCCGCCGCGGACAAACAGCGAAGTCTGCGCGCCCATTTGCCCTGACTGCACAACTTCGCTTCCCGGCATCAGTCGCAGAACGCTCGCGAAGTCCGTGCGCAGCGCCAGATCGACCGTGGACAACACTGTCGTCGCCTCGCTGGTTTGCGGCTGCGGCGTAGGCACGCCGGTTGCCGTCACCACAATGGATTCGCGCACCCAGGCGGGCTCCAAAACCAGATTGCGCTCGATTGAATCCAGGGAGCCTGCGTAGAAATCCGGTGTCTGCAACTGGCGAAAGCTCTTGGCCGTAACCACGACGAAGAAACGGCCCGCGGTTCCGGTCGTGAGCTGGAAGCTGCCGTCGGACGAAGAGATCGACGAAGCCACGACAGTCCCATTGCTGACCAGAGAGACGCTGGCGCCTGTCACTTTGGCGCCTGTTGCATCGGTGACCACGCCGCGAATGGAAGCGGCATGACTTATGGTGGCAAGAATAACGAACAGAACTGCTGCGACTGCATGTCGCATCACACGGCGGGAAACTGCGGGCAGGAAATCGAGGCTCTGCATGATGGCTCCTTCGTTCCCCTCGGAACGCGAAAGCGATTGCGTACGCCCTAGGACCGGTCTCCTGACTTGCGCGTTTGAGCCGCCTTCCCAAAGCCGAACCCATCGGTCCAGCTCCAGTGGCTGAAAGGGCAAATCCGCAAGGTGCGGAAGGCCCTGGCTGAAATCCTGTCTCGCCCACGTGTCAAAAAACAACAAGAAACGAAACAGGTGCGCTCACAGTTGCGGGGCAGTGACGGAATTTCACCGTCTTCCCGAACATCCTGGCGATTGCTGTGGTGAGTGGCGCAGCAGCATCGGGCTGCAGCAGTGATGCCATGGAATCGATTTCCATAGCATCAACATTTATAGCCGGAAAGGGACGTGAAGTCAAAAGCAGAATTTCACGATGGGAGGGGAAAGCAGGCTGCAGTCGGCGATGGATCACAGTACAGAATGGTGACCCCGGGAAGACTCGAACTTCCGACACGCAGTTTAGGAAACTGCTGCTCTATCCACCTGAGCTACGGGGCCACTTTGTCGTAACGCTAACTACTCTATGAGTTTACTGCAATTCGTCCTCGCCCCGCGCGGACGCAAGTTAGAGCAACGGCATAATGCTTATCAAGCCATCTTCCGTGAGCTGTTTGCCCTTCCGCTTTGAGCCCCATCCACGCTGCAATGCTCGCCTGCGCGATTGGTCGATCCTGAAGCGAGCTACGTTCCGCTCCGCCCGATGGCGCAGCAGCGGAGGCGAATTGCTCATAGGTTACCGCACGCTGGTGGTCGGGCTATTGCGGCGATATAACGCCTTTGTCTTTTTGGAATCCTGCTGCCACAACATAAGCGCGAGGCCATCAAAGTCATTCTCGTGGTTCGGTCAGATAGTCGAAAGCGTTTGATCCGCGTCCTGATCCACCTAAACAAGCATCATTTCCCTCCACTCTGGAAAGTCTGTCAGGTTTGCTCTCACGCGATTGCGCGTTCAATGTGAGCAAAGCGCTTTACACAGACTTTCCGAAAGATCGCGTCACCTAGTAACACCTTGTCTCCTAAGGTCTGCGATCCGACTCGCATTCGGATACTTCGCTTCTGGGAACCAGGCTGCGAACAGAAAGCACAGTCCCACGAACATGACGATACAGAGCCAGCTTCCCTCCGGGCCAGCTACTCCTCCGGTAAGCCACTGCGGTCCGGATAAGCTCGTGTTGAGCAGGTGACCGGGCGCGACCTGGCCGCTATCCGCTACTCCGTAGAAATACGTTTCGGCCCAGTCCCAACCCGTATGTAGCCCGATCGGCAGCCAGAGGTTCCCAGTTCGACGGAGGATTATGCAAGCCATAACTCCCCACAGAGCAACCTCGAGCAGGCCCGGTAAGGTCTCGTTAGGATTGAAGTAATGGACAAAGGCGAAGATGGCTGACATCAAGACTGCGCTCGGCCAGAATCCGATCCCGGTCGAGAGCGTGAACAGCGGGTAGCCGCGGAAGACAAATTCTTCATTGAAGCCGACGGCGAGGAACGTGATTCCCCAGAGGGTTGCATATTTCAGCGTGTCACGGTAATGTAGCCCCGCGCCGTCGAAATGGCATACGCCGAGAGCCCACAACACAGTCAGCAGGAGGGTGACAGCGCCAAATCCAATGCCTAGACCCTGCCAATACTGCAAGCCAAACGCTTTCCGCGCGGGCAACCCGTAATTGGCGACCTTCCTTCCCTCAATCCTGGCCATGATCCAGCTCACCAAGAGAAACAGGAGGAAGGTGCTTCCAGCCCCAATAATTTCGGCGGTGGCGCTGAACTGGACCGTAGCTGGGCTGGGTATGCGGATGAACAATGCGAGGATCAACCGAAGGCTGACGCCAATCCCTGCAAGGATGGCAAAAAACAGAAGCAGACGCCATCCGGCACGCAGGCCGTTGGGCTGGAAAAACAATGTTGTCAATCCGGCTTTATTCCGCGGAACCGCTGTCGGCGGTGGCGGAATCGAAGAAAAGGTACCATCTCTCTGGCTCATGTGACCAAGCCCTTCTCGCCCGCGGAGGAATCGTCATCGACTACCCGCGCACGTTCTTTCACTTGATACGGAGTTGAAGGAGGAAAGTTACATGCGCTGGTCAGAAATTGAGGCACCAACTGCTTAGCCCAAGACCTGCGTGCGAACCCGTCGGCTGACACGAAAGTAGAAGATCCAAGACACGATTGCGAGCAGAAGAATGACTACGACCACCTCGCGCTGTCCGGGAAGGGTGAGCCAGTGCATTCGGACGTGGCCACCACCGATCTCAAAACTGAAACCCAGTGTAAGGACATTGAGCGTGAAGGTCGAAGCAAGGGCGAGCAGGATTTTTTGCCTGCGCAATAGGCTCTTGGCGCGCTGCAAGGTTGTCTTTTCGATGTGTTGATCAGGTGCCGCAACACCCGCCTGGCCGAGACCTTGCAAGGCCTGCATAGCGTGGCGAGCCTGGCGTTCGAAGTCAGGATTCTGCCGGAAATAATCCTCGACCAAGGCACGGGTATCCGGGCTGGCTTCACCGGACAAATAGGCAGGCAACAAGTCGTTGATAACATCTGCGGTGATATTCATGATCCTTCCTCCGATGCGCGGCTTCTGCTCTCGGGCGCCTTGACTGCCCGCATCAGGTTGAGCCGTGCGCGATGGATCTTGACCTTGACTGCCGCCAAGGACAATCCCAATGCCTGAGAAATTTCTTCGTATGACATCTCTTCCTGCACTCGCAGCAGCAGCGCCGCGCGGTCTATTTCCGGGAGTTCTCGCATCGCGGCCAGCACGAGATCCAGATCAGACCGGACCTCGGCCTGTTTCTGTGGACTAACTCGCCCATCTGGAATGGCTTCCCCAAGAACCGCGTGGCGGCGACGATGGCGAATAGAGTCGAAGTATAGATTGCGCGCAATCGTAAAGAGATAGGCCTTGACGGTTTCGTGCCGTATCACTCCGGGAGCAGTCCAGGCGCGAACAAAGGTGTCAGACGTGATGTCGTCGGCCAGTGTCGGATCGTCACAAAGAAACAGGGCAAACCGGTGCACCTGTGGCGCGTAGCGCACGTAGAGAGCGTGGAAGTCAGTCATCTGACGGTCCCATCAGAATAGATACGAAGAAACCTCAAGAAAGTTACACCAAAAGCGATAAGTGGGGACCGCCGGTCTCTTGGCGAACAAGAGTGGGGCAGAACAAACGCCCGTGCAACATCTGTGCTTAGCCCTCCAGCACTGTGAATGTTCATGCCGGGCGTAAAACGGTCGTCAATCCACAACCCGATTCGACCTCTCGCGTGGTAGGCTGTGGGCGTGCAAGATCAACTCAAATCTCTCCGTCGCTGAAAAGACTTTTCTTGTACATGCTTTTCTGGATTTTGAGGGACCGGCACGGGCTCTCACACGCGCGACAAGTGAGCGTCTGCTGCATGCAATGCTGGCGGAGAGACTGGGATTCGAACCCAGGTTAGAGTTTCCCCTAAACACGCTTTCCAAGCGTGCGCCTTCAGCCACTCGGCCATCTCTCCGCGATAGAAACTGCGAGAACGCTGCGGTTCCTCATCAGTATACCTGCGGGCCGGAGGATTAAGCACGCGATTGAAAGCGTTTACTCGGCGCCGCGGACTGATTTATAGTGCGAGCTTGTTTTATAGTGCAAGGTTGTCCGGCGCTCAGGCATTTGGGCGCGCACCAAACCAGCGTTCAGCTCAGGTTGGGCGCACGGCAGGCAAGCTTTCTTCGAAAGAGGTTTTTCATGTCCCGCATCTCCCGTCGCGATCTGCTTGGTTCCGGATTGGCGCTCTCCACTTCCAGCCTGATGGCGCGCACCGCGTGGGCGCGCGCCGCCGCGTTGTTTTCTGGCCCGCAAGCCGCCGGGCAGGTCTCCGCTCTGGGCGCCGCGCCGGCCGCTATCGCTCCGCGCGAGCAATTCCTTCTCGATTTTGGATGGAGGTTTATGTTTGGGCACGGCAGTGACCCGGCCCGCGATCTCGGATTCGGCAAAAGCCAGGATGACTTTGCCAAAACCGGCGATTTCAAGTTTGCCAAGGTCGGTTACGACGATTCAAAGTGGCGCGCGCTCAACCTGCCGCACGACTGGGCGGTGGAGCTGCCCTTCGTCCGCGATGAGGCGCTGCAATCGCACGGGTACAAGCCCCTGGGAAGGCGCTACCCCGAGACTAGCGTGGGCTGGTACCGCAAGGAGTTCGAGAGTCCAGCCAGCGACGCGGGCCGCCGCATCGCGATTGAGTTCGACGGCGCCTTTCGCGATGTGTTGCTCTTCGTGAGCGGCTGCTTCGTCGGCCGCAACGACAACGGCTACGCGCCTTTCCGCTTCGACATCACGGATTTTCTCGCCGTCGGCCAAAAAAACTGCATCGTTGCGCGCGTCGACGCGAGCTTTGGCGATGGATGGTTCTATGAAGGCGCGGGAATCTACCGCCATGTGTGGCTGACCAAGACCGATGCGTTGCACCTGGGCCGATGGGAGAGCACCGTGCGCCCAGAGGCCACGGACGGCAAGGCGGTGAAACTGCAACTGGCCACGGTGGTAGTGAATGAGGGCAGGAACTTTGAAACCGCTGCGGTGAGCTGGCAGATTCTGGATGCGGCCGGCAAAACAGTGGCCACGGCCATGGCCCCAGCGCAGACAGTTAATGTGGATGGACAAGCAAGTTTTGCAGCTTCGGCGCAACTGAGCGATCCGGCGCTCTGGTCGGTGGAAGAACCCAATCTCTATTCGGCCATCGTGACTGTGGAAACCAATGGCAAGCCGCGCGATGCAGAGCGGGTGAGCTTTGGCGTGCGGTTCCTTCGTTTCGAGGCCGACCATGGTTTTTTTCTGAACGAGAAGCCGTTGAAAATTCAAGGAACCTGCAATCACCAGGATCATGCGGGCGTGGGAGCGGCCGTGCCAGATCGACTGCAAGCCTTCCGCATCGGCGTGCTGCAGCAGATGGGTTGCAATGCCGTGCGCACTTCGCACAACATGCCCACCCCTGAACTGGTTGCGGCCTGCGACCGCATGGGCATGATGATGATGTGCGAGACGCGCCAGATGAGCTCGAGCCCCGAGGGACTGGCGCAGCTCGAAACCATGATCAAGCGCTACCGGAATTCGCCGTCGATCATTTTGTGGTCGATTGGCAACGAGGAGGGGCACCTGCAAAATGACATGGCCGAGCAGGGCGCGAAGATTGCCGCCACCATGGTGCGGCGCTGCCACGAGCTCGATCCCACGCGCGTGGTTTCCGCGGCCGTGAATGGCGACAACTCCAAGGGCGTGTCGGAAGCATTGGACATCATCGGCTTCAATTACAATTTGAAATTCCCCGACGACTATCACAAGCAGCACCCCACGAAAGCGGTGTACGGATCGGAGACGGCGAGCACAATTTCAACGCGCGGCGTGTACCAGACCGATCCCCTGCGTAATACGCTGAGCGCCTACGACGTGAACCACACCGACTGGAGCGAGCTGGCCGAGGAGTGGTGGAAGTTTTACGGTACGCGCGAGTGGCTGGCCGGCGGGTTTGCGTGGACCGGTTTCGATTATCGTGGCGAGCCGACACCCTACGGATGGCCGTCCATCAACTCGAACTTCGGCATCGTGGACATGTGCGGATTTCCCAAGGACAACTTTTTCTACTACAAGGCGTGGTGGACGAAACAGCCCATGCTGCACCTGTTCCCGCACTGGAACTGGGAGGGCAGGGAAGGCGACGAAATCCCCGTATGGGTGCACTCGAACCTCGACGAAGTCGAGCTGCTTGTGAACGGCAAGAGCCTGGGACGGCAGAGCGTTCCGCGGCTAGGCCACGTGGAGTGGAAAGTGCGCTACGAGCCGGGCACGATCACGGCGCACGGCTGGAAGGACGGAAAGCTGGCGCTGACGGAAGAGCGCACGACAACGGGCCCCGCAGTGGCGTTGCGGCTTGCGGCAGATCGCGCGGAGATCGATGCCGATGGTGAGGACGTGGGCGTTCTGACGGTTTCGGCAGTGGACAGCCAGGGCCGCGCCGTGCCCACAGCCGATGTGCTGGTCGATTTCAAGGTCACCGGCGAAGGCGCGCTCATCGGCGTGGGCAACGGCGATCCCAACTGCCAGGAAAGCGACAAGGAACCGCGGCGTTCGCTCTTCAGCGGTCTGGCGCAGGCCATCGTGCAAGCCACGAAGACCGCTGGGACGATTGAGATTGTCGCGGAAGTGAATGTGCGCCACGAGCACTTCGAGCCGGCGAAGATCGTGGTCACAACCAAACAGGTTCCGCTGCGACCGACGGCGTGAGAGGCAGGGAACGATATCTCGCCGCTACACCGGACGACAGCGAAAGCATGGAGCAACGAGAATTCGTGCATCCCCGGTCCCCAAATGCGAGGGACCGGGGGCACCAATGATTCGTCGTTTGCCGGCTATGCTTCCATCACCACGACCACGGAGCGAGCAGGAATGCGGAGATCGCCTGCCGATGCCGGTTTCGCGTCGGGTTCCTCAGGAGTTGCCGCGACCAGCGCGCCGGCGTTGGGCAGTTCGAGCTTGGCCACGATGGGTCGATCCTGCTCGAGGTTGGCAATCATCACCGCGCGCTTGCCGTCGGGCTTGCGATAGACGGTGTGGCGCACCGAGCCGTCGGCGGTCACGTCGGCGCCCAGGTTGTCGCGGAATTCGGCGTCCCAGATCCACGCCTTGTATTTGCGGCGCAGCGCATCCACCTTCTTGCCGTATTCGAGCGTGAGCGGGAAGGCCATAATGCTGCCTTTGAAGTTATACGGTTCGTACTCGAGGATGTAGCGGTAGAGCAGCGCCACGTTGACCTCATCGCGCGCATTCCAGCCGCGCACGGCGGCGATGAGCGGCGCCTGAGAATCGATATAGCGCAAGGCGTGGCGCGTGCCCCATCCGATGCGGTAGTAGCCGGCCACGTAGTAAGGCATGAGCCAGTCGCCCGGACCCTCGCCGGAAAAGAGGAAGTCCGGGTTCACCTTGTCGGCCGCGGCGCGGAACTGCTTCACCAGCGGAATATCTCCGTTGAAGAGATAACCTGGCGCCTCGTAGCCGTGATCGTTGCTGAAGTTGTAGATGACCCCGTTGTGCTGCATCACCTCATCGAAGAGCCAGCCCTGCGCGCCCAGAGCGAGCGTCTTCTCAAACTCGTGCGTAGCAATGTCGCGATACTCCTGGTCGCAGACGTCCATGATCGCGCGGCGGCGATTATTAATGCCAGCCAGTTGCGTCGGCGTTTCGTAACTGTAGCCGCCCGACTCGTACTTGTTGCCCCAGGGATCGGTGCACTCGTACTTGTAGAGAACCTCCTTGTACCAGTCGGTGGACATGTCGGCAAAAATCGGCTTGCCGAAGAGAATCATCTTCACGCCCTTGGCCTGGATTTGCGCGATGGCGTCGTGCAGCTCCTGCCATGTGCCCAGGCCGGGATCGGTGGACATGCACGGATCGCCACCGTCCTGCCCGCCATGGTGCCAGCCCACAAGCTGAATGGCGCCAACGCCGTTCTCGGCGCACTCGGTGCCGTATTTGATGAGTTCGCGATAGGGGATCGACCAATCCTGCTCGGCGCCGTCAATCTGCAGTTGCTGCCAGGAGTTCACGTCCTTCACCCATTCGGGAATGTGCGGGGTGCCGAACCACGTGGCGCGCCACTCGCGATAAATGTCCAGGCCCACGTGCCAATCGCCCGCGTAGGGTTGCATGACAACGGGCGAGAGATTCACTGAGGAATGCGCATGCGCAAAGACGAAGTGACAGGTACGAAAATCGAGATGCACGGGTAGGCCGGAGATCTCGTCCGTGCGCGGAACCGCGTTGCCGTTCCAGTCGATGGTGCCGGGATGCTGCTCGAAGGTGAACTGGAGCAGGTAGCGGATGGCGGGATCTTGCTGCGCCACGTAAATGCCCTGCTCGGGAGACTGGATGAAGCAGAACTGGCTCTGGTTGGAGTTGAAGGTCTTGGTGGGATACCGGACTCCCCAGTAGCCGAGATTGTTGCCGAAGTGAGGGTAGATTTCCTCGTCGGAGAGCGCGCCTACAAACATGTGCTCGGCCACCATGCGCGTGTCGGGCGTGGGCGGATTCAGGTCACCGAAGTAGGGATAGTCAATGGACTCGACGGGAAGGGAAGACTGGTTGTCGAGGATACCGTCGAATGTGAGCGCGCCGTCTTTGAGCGTGACGGTGGCCGTGAACGTGATGGGCAGAACACCGCCGTGCTGGCTCTCCAAATTTGACCACTGAATTTGAACCTGGTTGTCGGTAATCTTTTTCACGCTCTTGGCCTGCTGCTTCTGGCCGAAGATGAAGTTGGTGCGCTGCGCGGGCAACGGCGCATGCATGCGGAAAGAAACGCCCAGTGCGGGGCGGCGTTCAATCACCCACTTGGTGGGCTTGTGCTCCATGCGGGTCAGCGCGCCGGAGGCGGGATCGAAAGCGACGAGGAGGTCTTTGTCCTGCAGGACCACATCGCCGGTAATGGCGGCGGCCTGTGCGGCGCTCAATTCCATGTTTTCAGCAAGTGCGGCCAGCGCGGTCAGTCCTGCCAGCTTATTGAACGTTCTCCTGTCCATTAGTCTCCTCGATTCGTCGGCTCAATCTAGTGCGTGAAAGGACTGCCGGGCGAAGGGCCGCGGCAAAACCAGGGCGATTCTCGTGCAATGCTTCCGCGGTGCAGTGTTTCCCGTTCCCGGCCAGGACCGTTCGGTGTGCCAAGCTGAGAGACCGGTCTCGCAAACGGGATGCTATCGGGTGCGGGGCAACGGTGTCAATGGGGAAGTGAGAGATGGGGCCAGGGAAGCCGCCTGGGCCGCGCAGTTAGAGTGAAGAAGTGGAACAGGAACGGGCACATTTGAGCCAGGAACTGCGCGCCATGTTGACGCTCGCCGTTCCGGTGGTGCTCAGCGAGCTTGGCTGGATGGCCATGGGCGTCGTGGACACCATTATGGTGGGGCGTCTAGGGCCAGCGGCGATCGGCGCCGTAGCTCTGGGCAACGCCATCTGTTATACGCCTTCCATCTTTGGCATTGGGCTCATGCTGGGGCTAGACACGCTGGTGGCGCAGGCCTACGGGCGCGAGGATCACGACGAGTGCCATCGCTGGCTGGCGCAGGGCGTGTATCTGGCGTGCATTGCCGCCGTGCCTATCATGATCGGGGTTTGGCTGGCCAGCCTTGGATTTACGCACTTCGGAATCGCTGCGGAAGTAGCCGGGCCGGCGAGCGGATATCTGCGGCTGCTCAACTGGGGCACTTTACCGCTGTTGCTCTACGGGGCCACGCGGCGCTACCTCCAGGGTGTTGGCCAGGTGCGCGTCATTACCGTGACTTATGTGCTGGCGAATCTGATCAACTGGTTCCTGAACTGGGTGTTGATTTACGGCAAGCTGGGTTTTCCCGCGCTGGGTGTAAACGGATCGGCGATCTCGACCGCATTTTCGCGAGTCACAATGGCCGTTGCGCTCTTGGGCTTTGCCTGGCGCTACGAGCGCGGGCGTGGGCATCCGCTGTTTCACCACTGGGCCGCGCCGCAAGCCGCGCGCTTGAAGCGGCTGCTCAAGCTGGGCGCGCCGGCCGCAGGACAGATCCTCCTCGAGGTGGGCGCGTGGAACCTGGCCACGCTTTCCGCCGGCTACTTAACACCGGTGTCCCTCGCCACGCACCAGATTGTTCTCAACTACGCCAGCGTCACCTACATGGTGCCGCTGGGGATTTCCGCCGCGGCCGCAGTCAGTGTGGGTCACGCGGTGGGCGCGGGTGATGCGGCGCGAGCGCGGCGCGCGGGATGGATGGCGCTGGGCCTGGGAACGAGCTTCATGCTGCTCGCGGCGCTGGCCTTTCTTCTGTGGCCGCGGCCTCTCATCGAGTTATTTTCTCGCGACCCGCGCGTGCTCGCCGTGGGGCCGGGGCTGTTGGGCATCGTGGCGGCCTTTGAAGTCTTCGACGGCATCCAGACCGTATCGACAGGCGCACTGCGTGGACTGGGCGAGACCCAGGCGCCAATGTGGGCCAATCTGGTGGGCTACTGGGTGCTCGGCTTGCCGCTCGGGTTTTTTCTTTGCTTTGGATTGAAGTGGGGAATCTACGGGCTTTGGATCGGGCTCACCCTCGCGCTGATCGTGATTGCCCTGGCCCTGATCATGCGCTGGCGGCGCGACGCGCAGAGGCAGCTTTTCACCGCGAGCTCTTAGCTCCCGGCTTTGCCGTGGCGAGGAAAGCTCTCGGGCTCCAGCATACCTTCCTGCCATTCTTTGTCGATCTGGACACGCCGCCGACGCTGACGGTGGGTGAAGCGATCTGGCTTCCGGCCAACCTGCGAAATTACGCCGCCTAAGTAGTTTCGCTGCCGGTAGTTTCGCGGTCAGAGCTGCGCCTGTCCCCCAGGCCTGAATTTCGGAAGTAAGATCCTGAAAACAGGTAGGTTGCTGGCCATGAGTGCCAAAATGGGCGGTTGAATGCCGAGTCCGCTACAGCGGGGTTACCATTGGGGCGCAGTTTGAGACACCGGCATTGGTAGGTGACTATAATCACATATTGGAGCGGATTGGTCCGGCATCCTCAAGAGGGTGGTCCGGCGCTCTCGGGGCGCTTCAAATCGCCCAAGAATTTTCGGAAGGGAATCCCGCCACATGGCGACTGGAAACCTGGCCCTCGGTCAAGAGCAGGGCGAAAGCATCGCGCGTACGCGCATCGTCAACGACTTCACCATCAATGTAGCCACGGTGAACGGATCGGGCTCACAGTCCGCCAACAGCGTGCTGCTGAAGAGCATTTTCGGAATGGGCGTTCCCGTGAGCGGGAAGAACTTGTTCCCATCGAACATTGCCGGGTTGCCCACGTGGTTCACCATCCGCGCCAGCAAAGACGGCTATGTCGCGCGCAAGCGCGAGTCCGAGGTGCTGGTGGCATTGAACCCCGGAACGGCGCGCGAGGACGTTCTGGCGCTGCCCTCCGGCGGCGTGGCCATCTACGAAGAATATCTGGACCTCAAGCAATACCGCGATGACCTCGTCTTCTACCCGGTCCCGTTCGACAAGCTCACCGCGGCTCTGTGTCCCGAGGCCAAACTACGCAAGCTGGTCAAGAACATGGTGTACGTGGGCGTCGTGGCGCAACTTCTGCGCTTCGACCTGGGCGTGGTGGAAAAATGCGTGCAAAAGCAGTTCGCCAGGAAGCAGAAAGTCTTCGAGCTGAACTTCGGCGCGGTTGAAACCGGTTATGAGTACGCCCGGACCAACTTCACCAAGCAGGACCCGTACTGCATTGAGCCCATGAACCAGACCCAGGACAAGATCATCATCGACGGCAATGCCGCTTGCGGCATGGGCGCGGTGTTCGCGGGTGTGACGGTGGTCGCGTGGTACCCGATCACGCCGTCGACCTCGCTGATTGAGGCCACGACGGATCTGCTCAAGAAGTTCCGCGTGACCCCGGAAGGCAAGGCTACGTTTGCCGTAGTGCAGGCCGAGGACGAACTGGCGGCCATCGGCATGGTGCTGGGCGCGGGCTGGGCCGGCGCGCGCTCCATGACCTCGACCTCGGGACCGGGCATTTCGCTGATGGCGGAGTTTTCCGGACTCGGTTACTATGCCGAGATTCCCGGCGTGATCTTCGATGTGCAGCGCACCGGGCCTTCGACGGGCATGCCGACACGCACCCAACAATCCGATCTGCTTTCGACCGCGTTTCTTTCCCACGGCGACACTCGGCATCCCGTTCTGCTGCCGGGCAGCGTGAAAGAGTGCTTCGAGTTTGGCTATGCGGCTTTTGACCTGGCGGAACGGATGCAGACGCCGGTGTTCGTGCTCACCGATCTCGACCTGGGCATGAACAACTGGATGTCAGAGCAGTTTGCGTATCCTGAGAAGCCGCTCGATCGCGGCAAGGTGCTGTCCGCCGAAGAACTCGGAAAGCTGGGCAGCTTCGCGCGCTACCGCGACGTAGACGGCGACGCCATCGGCTGGCGCACGATTCCCGGCACCATGCATCCCAAGGCGGCGTACTTTACACGCGGCTCTGGACACAATGACGGGGCAGCCTACACCGAGCGGCCCGAGGAATACCAGGCCGTGATGGAGCGGCTGGCGCGTAAGTTCGAGAACGCGCGCACCCTGGTTCCCGCGCCCGTCGTCTACCGCAACGGCAAGTCGAAGATTGGCTTCCTGGCTTTTGGTTCCACCGATTTCGCGCTGCGCGAGAGTCTCGATCAGATCGAGAAGGAGCACGGCCTCAGCGTCGACTACATGCGCATTCGCGCCTTTCCGTTCGCGCACGAAATTCACGACTTTGTGGCCAGCCATGATCGCGTGTACGTGGTGGAACAGAACCGCGATGCGCAGATGGCGAGCCTGCTGAAACTGGATCTTCCCGCCGAGCAGGTGGTGAAGCTGCGCAGCATTCTGCACTATGGCGGGTTGCCCATCGACGCGCGCAGCATCAGCGAAGAGTTTGCCACCAAGGAGGGCTTGTAATGGCCACCGCAACTGCGAATGGGGCCAAGGGCCCGAAGCTGAATCATATTGGGTTGCCGATCGTGGAGTATCGCGGCGGCAAGTCCACGCTGTGCGCCGGATGCGGGCACAACGCCATCTCGGAGCGCATCATCGACGCCATGTTCGAGATGGGCATCGAGCCCGAGCGGGTGATGAAAATGAGCGGCATCGGCTGCTCCTCCAAGAGCCCCGCCTATTTCATGAGCCGTTCGTTCAGCTTCAACAGCGTGCACGGGCGCATGCCGAGCGTGACCACCGGCGCCGTGCTGGCCAACCGGACCATGACGGCGCTGGGCGTCTCCGGTGACGGCGACTCGGCGTCGATCGGCATGGGCCAGTTTGTGCACTTGATGCGGCGCAACCTGCCGATGATCTACATCATCGAGGATAACGGCGTCTACGGATTAACCAAGGGCCAGTTCTCGGCCACGGCCGACATCGGATCCAAACTGAAGACCGGCGTGATCAACGATCTTCAGGGCATCGATACCTGCGCGCTCGCCATTCAACTGGGCGCGACCTTCGTGGGCCGCTCGTTCTCCGGCGACAAAAAGCAACTGCTTTCGATGCTCAAGGCGGCCATTGCGCACCAGGGAACTGTGATGCTCGATGTGATCAGCCCCTGTGTCACGTTTAACGATCACGAGGGCTCGACCAAGAGTTACAAGTTCCTGCAGGACCACGACGAACCCATCAACGAGGTGGGATTTGTAGCTAGCTTCGACGACATCGAGGTGGATTACGGTTCCGGCGAGGTCTACGACGTGGAAATGCACGACGGCTCGCAGCTCCACCTGCGCAAGCTGCTTGAGGACTACGACCCCACCGACAAAGCCAACGCGGTGCGTACGCTGATGGAGGCGCAGGAAAAGGACGAAGTCCTCACCGGTGTCTTCTACATCAATACGCAGAAGCCGACCTTCATCGATCAGCTGAATATGGTGGATGAGCCGCTGGCCACGCTGCCTGAGTC